>CALWYZ010000030.1 GCA_944385895.1 uncultured Clostridia bacterium | reverse complement strand
TAACAGAGTGTGGCAATCGGAGAACTGTGATGTATGTGCGAATATATTATAACGGAGGATTTTTCAATGGACAAGTACATTTACGATGATAAAAATGGTATGTGGTATGAACTGCAAGGAGATTATTATATTCCTTGTTTTATCTTACCAGCCGAAAAAGAACAACCTATCGGTTTGTGGGGACAGCGGCACTTGCGGTATCTGAAAGAATACCACAGAAATACATACACAACGCTATTGACAAGCGGCAGGCTGAACACTTACCTTGCCGACATTGACAGACAGGCACAAGAACGCTTTGAAATACTCACAGAGCAGATGAAACAGGCACAGGGTATCACGGAGCAGTTAAAGGTTGAAAACACCTTAGAGTGGGTTGGTCGAATGAATAACATACGGGCGTGTGCTATGGAGGTTGTGAATGAGGAAATCATCTACAATTAAAGCATTGTAACGAATTTGACTGTAAAATCGTGGCGAGTAGGGATAACTTACCCGCCCTATTTTATGCTCTATGAGCCGCTTAAACAAGGCTTTTGACACCGAAAAGCGTTATATTACTTAACATTTGTTATAGACGGCGGGTAGGGTATACTCCGTTTGCTCAGTTAATGGCATTTTAATGCCAGATTTTGTACCTCTTACAACAAACCCGTTGAGAAAAAAATATGAATGATTATATTATAATAATTGAAGGAGGTGCGGTATGGATATTCAGATTATTGAGCACATAAAAGAAACATTAAGCGTAGTTATTCAGTGCAATAAAATTGATGATGAAGTAATGAGATTAAAATCGCATATCGAATCATTTGACAATAAATTGTATGCCCAAAAAGACGGTACACAATTTTGGGTAAATTTATCAGAAGTATTATACTTTGAATCTGTAGATAATCATACATTTTTATACACGCAGGAAGATGTTATGGAAATCAAACAAAGATTATATGAACTGGAGGAAATTTTATCCGATAAAGACTTTGTCCGAATTTCAAAGTCACTTATTGTAAACATAAATAAAATCCGTTCCCTAAAACCAGAGTTAAATCGCACCATTTTAGTAACGTTGTGTAATGGAGAGTTATTATATATTTCCAGAAAATATGTCCCGTTTGTGCGGAAATTATTATCAATATAGGAGGATGGCAATGAAAAACAACAAAAATGATATCATAAAATTTTTCGTTTGGATGAGAAATGGAATTGCTTTTTGCACGACGTGGCTTCTTATCATCTGGATAGCATATTGTCATATTTCCAATCAGCAACAAATTTCAGTAAGTATGTTAACTAAACTACTGTTTTTTGTGATTGGTGGCGTGCTGATTTTTAATATTCTTTTTACAAAGGTTTTTATTAAAAATTGGACTTTCACAAAAAGATTAACCTGCTTTATGGTGTTGCTTAGCTTATACGAGTGTCTAAACTTCTATTGGATGGGATTTTTTAGCGGTATAGGGACATTTATTCAGTGGTTAGTTTTTATCGGAATTATATGTGTTCTTTATTTCATTTGTATTGCAATATACCAGAGGTATAGCAATAAGCAAGGAGAAATTTATACGCAAGCTTTGATAAAATATCAACAACAAAGGAGAAATGTAAATGGGAAATAGAAAAGAGTTAGTATCATCATTGCAAGAACTGAGAGAAGATAATATAAGAAAACAAAAAAGAGGATTGCATTTTATTGTTGCTTCTGTTTTCATTTGGGTAGCAGTCTTAGGTATCCATATATCCTCATTGCCGATTTTGTCAAAAAACTTATTCACCTTTTGCTGTTCAACACCATTAGTTCCGTTGGCTTTTTTACTCTCGAAAATTTTGAAAATTGATTTTCAAAATAAAGAAAATCCACTTTCAGGATTGGGGTTGCTTATTTCACTTAATCAAATGCTCTATATATTGATTGCTATGTGGGTATATGCAGTTATGCCAGAAAAAATGCTGATGGTTTATGCTATAATTTTTGGAGCCCACCTTTTGCCATATGGTTGGCTATATCAATCAAAAACATATTATGTTTTTTCTATTTTGATACCGATTATTGTATTGTTGCTTGGGATATATGCTCCGACATTTTTTGTGGCGGTATTTATGCTTATCACAGAGATAATTTTCTGTAGTTTGCTAATTCTTGAAAATAAAAAGGTTAAGTGTTATGAAACAAATTAAAGCAGAATGGATACTTTGCCCTATCTGCGGCAATAAAACTCGTACAATGATACGGGAAGATACAGAATTAAGAAACTTCCCTCTCTACTGTCCGAAGTGCAAAAAGGAAACAATCATCAATGTTCAGGATATGAAAATCACGCTTGCAGTCAGTAAATGATTATGTATGCCGCCGCTATGGGTAACGCCATAACGGCGGTTTTTCAATGCCTATCGGCTATCTCTGTCAATGGATTTCTTACGCCGTCTTTGCGGCGGTTTCTGCTTGTTGCGTTCCTGTATCTCATGCAGATGTTTTAGCACGCTTTGCTTTTCGGGCGGTCTGCGCTTCTCATTGGCGGCAGCTGTCGGCTTCCTGCTGACTTGATATTCCCACTCGGCAAGGTCACGGTTGTACTGTTCCACAACGCTTTCCATTTCTCGGAAAGTACGCATAAACACCTGCACATCGGGATAACCGTCCT
>CALWYZ010000029.1 GCA_944385895.1 uncultured Clostridia bacterium | reverse complement strand
AAAATCCGCTCATTATTAACCGCTTGCGTTTTTAACTCACCATTCTGTACCCACTTGCTTCGTCAATGATTTCCCATGCAGCAAGACATACCTTCGGAAGTCTGATAACCCTTGAAGCTGGTGTCCCCATCGAAACAATCAGCAAAATGCTGGGCCATACCAATCTGACAACTACCCAGCTTTATGCAAGGGTAACTCCTAAAAAACTTTTCGAGGATATGGACAAATTTATCGAAGCTACAAGTGATATGAAACTGGTATTATAAAATTAAAAAAGAAAGAATCATGAGAAGTACATATAAGCAACTGTATTATATAAACCGCAGTAAAGTCAAATCTGACGGGACCACATCAATTATGTGCCGTATTACAATAGACGGAAAGGCTGTTGTATTATCGACCGGGTTGTATTGCCAGCCGGAAGAGTGGAACAGCAAGAAAGGGGAAGTCAAGAACAACAGACTGAACGGGATGCTTTGCGAGTATAAAAAACGAATAGATGAAACTTATGCTGAACTGTTGAAAGTAAACGGTGTCATCAGTGCAGAACTGCTGAAAACAGCCATGACCGGAGCAGTCGACATCCCGAAATACATATTACAGGCAGGAGAGGTGGAACGGGAAAATCTGAAAATCCGTTCCATTCAAATAGATTCAACCTCCAGTTACAGGCAATCAAAAATGTATCATTACTATCTGGGTGAATACATCCATTCTCTGGGCAAGGAGGACATGCTTTTTACAGATATAACCGAAGAGTTTGGTATCAATTATATTTTATATCTGAAAACAAATTACCCTCATAAGCCATCATACCGGAACCATTGTCTTTGTTGGCTGAAACGTTTGGTCTATTTAGCCGTAGATAACGGAATCTTGAGGTATAATCCTTTGGATGATATAAAATATGAAAAGAAGGCACCTGCAAAGCTCATGTATATAAGCAAGAAACAACTTCAGGAGATAATGAGCAACCCGAAACCGGATCCACTACAGGAACTTGCAAGAAGAACCTTTATATTTTCATGTTTTTGCGGTTTGGCTTATGTTGATGTACGTAATCTCTATCCGCATCATATAGGTACAACTGCAGAAGGGCGGAAATATATCAGAACTTATCGTAAGAAAACAAGCGTTGAGTCGTTTATTCCGTTGCATCCGATAGCAGAGCAGATAATATCCTTGTATAATACGACAGATGACAGTAAACCCATTTTCCCGTTACCAATACGTGATATGATTTGGTTTGAAATACATGAGTTGGGATTTTCCCATCAGTTCAAACATAACCTGTCATATCATCAAAGTCGTCACACTTTTGGTACCCTGATGGTCTCTGCAGGGGTTCCTATGGAAAGCATATCCAAAATGATGGGACATACAAATATCAGAACGACACAAGGATACGCAAAAGTTACAGATGACAAGATTTCAGAAGATATGGATAAACTAATGGAGAAAAGAAAACATATAATCAACCCCGATAATATTTAACGTATGGAAAGAGGAAAAATAGCCATTGACGGGTATGGAAATATAAAAATTCAAACAAAATGTACTTCTGATATTTGGATGAATGAGCCGGAGTTAGTGGATTTTTTTAACATTATAGCACCTACTTTCAGAGCTGCAGTCCGAGCCATCTATAAAAAGGGTATATTGAAATCAGGAGAAGTCGAAAAACGTGTTAAACGAAAAGATGGGTTCTATGAAAATCTTTATAGTGTGGAAATGATTTTTGCATTGGCTTTCCAATTGGATACTTATGTAGCCAGTCAATTACGGAATTTTTTGATATATAGAGCTATGAATACATCAGCAAAAAATTTCTTTTGCTTTATTAATCAAAAAGGGGTTAATGTAAAATGTTAAAATGTGAATTGTAATGAGAGCCGATAGCGGAGTAGGACGGTACCTTTAGCTATCGGCTCTTGCCGTTTCAATTAGAATTATCTTGTTTTATAAGCTTGTTTATAATTTTCCTGAAGCATTTTTTCAATGTCGCTTTCTCTGTATAGGATTTTACCACCTAATTGATAGTATGATATTATTCCTTCATTACGATAATCTTGAAGTGTCCTTCTGCTGAGTCTTAATAGAATTGACACTTCCTTATCTGTCAGATAACGTTCTCCATCCAATAATGGACGGTTTGCTAGAGCCATATTCTCAATTCTGTTTCGCATGCGTTCAAAACTTTCCATAATGTGTTGAATCCATGCATTACTGTCAGTATTAAAATCATTCATCTTTTATTTGGATTTAGTGGTTGTGTAATCTTATAAGATTTAGACTCTCTTTTTAGTGGTACGAGGATTGTTTTTTATTCTTATTGCAATATTCTGTACATCTTCGGGCTTATAGAACATTTTGTGTTTTATCTGTGAGAAAGGTAATGTTCCGTTATCGCGTAAAGTCTGTAAAGTACGCGGAGATATATTCAGAAAATTACATACTTCCTGGTTGTCCATCCATTTGTTTAATTTCTTGTCATTCCTTTGGTTACAAATTTCCATAACCTTTTGCTCGAACTGTTCGAACTTTCGTACCATTTCCTCAAACATTTGTTTTTCAATTCCTACAAATTCCATTTTGCCTCCTTTTTTAGTTATCGTTTGAAAATTGTTTTGCTGCAAATAAAAGACATAACATGCGTAAAGCAATGGATTTATGAAAACTGGCAACTTGTTGCGCCGTTTGTCCGGGTAACGGAGCCATTTCTCAGAAAAATCTCACGTGAGCCACGTAGTGAGTTGTTAAAGCCCCTTTTGTTTATTGCTGAACTTTGCCGCAGGAACAAGA
>CALWYZ010000028.1 GCA_944385895.1 uncultured Clostridia bacterium | reverse complement strand
AATACGCCACTCAAAAGACTCGCGTGCGTGAGCGGGTGTTGCTCACAACTCATTCACGCAACGTTCTTTATCGCGAGCCTTTCTCGGACATAAATAACCAGCAAATCGCACCCTATGGCACAAAGTTTTCATCAGTCAACAAATTATCACCCAGTGCTGCGGCAACTGCGAGTTTGTCACAGCGTTCATTATATTCATGACCCGCGTGGCCTTTCACCCAGACGAATTCCACAAAATGCGGTTCTTTTGCCTTGATAAGTCTTTTCCATAAATCAATATTTTTTACAGGATTTTTGGAATTTTGTTTCCAGTTCTTGAAAACCCATGCGTCCAGCCATTTTTCGTTTATAGCATCAACCAGATATTTGCTGTCCGAATAAAGTATAACCTCAGACGGGCGTTTTAAAGCCTCAAGCGCCGCAATCGCCGCCATAAGCTCCATACGGTTATTGGTCGTCAGTTTATATCCGGCGCTAAGCTCTTTTTCGTGATACTGCCCTTTGGAATCAACAAAGGTTAAAATTGAGCCGTAGCCGCCGACACCCGGATTGCCTTTGCAGGCGCCGTCGGTATAAATTTTTATTTTGTTAGCAGTTTCCTGTGCCACAAGTTTTCTCCATTATTTTTTAATCTCGTAATCTATCAGCTTTTCGTAGTGTTCCAAATTGTCTTTTGAAATATACGGTTTAATATTTCTGACAAGTTCCTGCATTCCGTCTATGCGGTAATGCATTGCATTTTCGAGGTCAATAAGCTTCATATTGTAATCATACAGGGTTTCAATATAAAGATTTTGCGCATCAAGATAGGCTTCCCGCGCATCTTGAAGCAAATTGTAATCCTCCACGCCTTTTTCATAGCATTCATCCGCGTAGGCAAAATTTTCAAGCGAATGGTGAACATTTTCCAGCGCAACCGGAAGCTGTTTTTCAACGTTCAAAACATTGACATAGCAGCGCTCTACATCAAAATATAAATCCCGTTGGAATAAATCAATAGCGTTATCTGCAAGTGCAATCTGCGCTTTACCGATATCAATTTCGTGTTTCAGTTGTTTCATATTTACCGTACTTCTAAGATTCAGCGCCATAAAAAAGCCGTGATTTGAATACCTTTTGAAATTATTAAATCCGTACCCGACATCGCCGGTTATATCCGGATAATATTGGCGTTTTATGTATGATAAAGAAGCATACATGGCATCTTTTGTCGCCTGAAGCGCCCAGATATCAGGACTGCTTTTTATTGCCAGCTCATAAGCTTTTTCTTCGTCAAACGGAAGTCCGTTTTGGGAACGGTTAAAAAGGAACTCCGTTTTTTTCCCTAAAGTTTCAAGCATTTCCGTATTTTCCAGACACTCATCCTCCGGAAAATCTCTCAAACTGTCAGGTGTGGGCACTATATAGCGCCTAAAATACTCGTTATTTTCAATTGATATGTCTGTTGAATTTATATATAGGCTGTTTGCCAGATTAATCAGAGCATTTTTGTATTCATTATGAGCATCAATAACCCTGATTTTGTGGCGTGTAACAAGGCTTTTCGCGTTTACCATGTCAGAGTGTTCGGACATGCCTCTATCAGCTTTTGCAGTAGAGCGTTTCAGGTTGCGAAGCAGTATTTTCATAAAATCTTCTTCTATTGCAACCCTCGCCTGCGCCTTCAAAACAGCGTAGTAATTTCTCTTAACGTCAAAAACCGTGTTATAAATACTGTTTGTAAGATTATATTCACCTACAAGCTGATAAAATTTTTCCATTTTGATGAGAGAATTTGCCTTGCCAAAATTCCACAACAGCTGGCTTAATACGATTTGAGCAGAGGGAAGTTCGCTATTCGGCGAACTCAAATAGTTACTATTAGAGTTATACTGCTGGAAAACAGCCGACTGCGCATCAAGTGTCGGGAAATAAACTGATTTTGCGACACCGACATTACCGCGCGCGATTTCAAGATTATAAATATCCTTTTTAATAACAGGACTGTTTTTGATAGCAAGATCAATACAGGAATTTAGCCCCAACGCCGGAGCTGCCTCCTCAATCCCCGCAGCCGGCAATACCAGAACCGCCGATAAACATATTCCCGCTATTGCTTTTAAAACTACTCTCATAAATAATTTTTATTCTAATTTAAGCGGGATAATAAGTCAAATAAAAAATCATACATATAAAGTATTTTTTTCGGGAAGCCAATATTTACGCCAAATTTAGTTGATTTTATTTACAGATTGAGTTATACTTTATATATTGATAATAGCTGTATATTATACAATTGCACAGATAGAAAGGTCATTCATTGTTTTTTTGGAATAAAGAAGCAGTTCCCGTAACAAAGGAACTCATAGAAGAGCTAAAATATAAAAATGATTACAAAAAAATTATAAAACTGATTCGTTCTGAACTAAAAAAAGGCAGACAATCGGATTATTTCTACTGCGCACTAGCCGAAGCTATTGAAGCAACTCAGAAAAAACCAAACCTGCATGACCTTACAGAATTGTATACAAACGCGCTAAAATTAAATAAACGGAATTCTCTGGCATATTATAAAAGAGCATTAATTAAAATGAAACAAAGCCTTTTACAAGATGCGATAAAAGATCTGAGCACTGCAATACAAATTAATCCGAAAGATGCAAAAAGCCACACAGAACTCGGAAATATTAAATTTAAATATGCTAAATTTAAAGAAGCAATTGAATGCTACGATTCCGCACTAAAATTTGATCCGGAATACATACCAGCACTGGTAGCAAGAGCAAAGGCAAATCTTGAGCTTGAAATGTACGAGCTGGCAATTACGGATCTGTCGCAAGCCATTGCGCTTAACAGTGAAGATATTTCTATACTAATTTTACGCGGCGATGC
>CALWYZ010000027.1 GCA_944385895.1 uncultured Clostridia bacterium | reverse complement strand
GTAGCAGATGGTCGGTATGACTGGAAAATTGAGAGAATGCAAGGTAATGGAATTTCAAAATGAAACTGACCTTTTTTCTATATAAGTTTAAGTTGCTTGGCAACACGGCAAGCCTCAATGGAATTTGTGGCACATAATTTTGATAGAATATTCTGCCTATGCCTGTTTACCGTATGTATGCTAATGGAAAGATTTTCTGATATTTCCTTACTCTGCATACCTCTATCAATAAGCCGGAGTATTTCCTTTTCCCTTGTTGAAATCAGGTCGTTATAGTCTTGTTGCTCTAAAGAGAAAACTTTGCCGGAAACTGACTCACAGATGTAACTCTCCGTATTAGTTTTATCATCAGTAAGATTGTAAAGACACAATGCCAGCCTAATACTTCCGTTAGGTTGTATGGCTACATAGAACACCCGATGGCGCACATGATGTTTGCGACCGTCCTTACCTGTCATAGACAAAATGCTTACGAGATAATAATCCGAGCGTTGCTTTTGGGGTTTATTCCTTAAAAAATGAATAAACTTCAATTCGTCCAGATGCCTTTTCTCCAAATCTGTTGTGGAAATGCATCTGAAAATCTCTTCTTCCCAAATCGAATTGACACTATGACATTCGCCTTTGGAACATAAGCCTAAAGTTTCTGTTATGCCACCATAATATATGTAACTTGTACGTTTCTTTAGATCGCTCAATACAGCAATGGCATTTTCGATTCGGGAATATCCCTCAGCTATTAGTTTGAATCTGTCCATGCTTTCAGAAAGCCGGTCATTGCCCACAAAATCCTGCAACAAAAGTTTGTCGTTTAACTCTCTTTTTGTATTCATCCGCCTTAAAAAATGGTTATAAATCAGTATTGCAAGGTTGCCGAGAAAGCCATACCTTTGCAACGTCAAGGTTTTACCTTGTTGCAAAGGTAATGATATTTAATAGTTAAACAATACTGATTTAAGAATAAATAATGAAGATAGACCATATAGCCATTTGGGCAGAAGATATAGAATTGCTTCGCAAGTTTTACACTGGATATTTCAACATGACCAGTAGTGACAAATATATAAACACCAGGAAGAATTTCAGTTCCTATTTCTTGTCGTTTGCCGATAAAGGAGCAAGAATTGAGATTATGAACATACCCGGCAAAGACGCTCCCGCAAGCAGGGGCGACCTTAAAGGTCTGGCTCATTTTTGTGGGAAGCAAAGAAGCCGTTGATGACATGGCTCGACAATTTAAAGAAGATGGATTTGATATTCTGAGCGCGCCCCGTATCACAGGTGATGGCTACTATGAATGTGCCATTGCCGATCCCGAAGGCAATTATGTAGAAATAACAGAATAAAAGTATGAGAAATTTATTATTCATGACATTAGCTTGTCTTATGATGCAAAGTTGTGATAACGGAAATGGAAGCCAGTCTGTGGCCGAGTTGGATAATGTGGAAGTGAAATGTAGGAACTTACAGTATTCCAAAGCATTAAACTTCAATGACGAAATGCTCAAGGAGGATGGTGATATACTGCGTATCACGGCAGGCGAACAGACAGATTTGTTCTGCGATCCGAAAGGAATTGCAACGAACACCACAGCTCCCGTGTTGCTCACTCCGGTTGATAATACAAAACCGTTCACCTTTACCGCAAAGGTCGAACCACAGTTTACCGAAGCTGGGACATATTCCGCAGGAGCGATTATGGCATATGTCGATAAGATGCATTGGCAGAAACTATGTTTTGAACAGGATGAGGATGGGAACCATCGCATAGTGACCGTGCGGACAATAGAAATCTCCGATGACAACAACCATGAACGGGTTGATTCTGCAGCTGTATATCTCCGTTTTTCGTCCGACACTCAGGTTATCGGCAGCTATTACTCAGAGGATGGAAAAAACTGGCATTTAGTCAGAATCTACAAAAACGAATTTCCTGATGAGTTATATTTAAGTATCAGTGCACAAAGCCCCAAGGATAAATCACACACTTGCTTGTTCTCGGAAACCACGCTTGAGTATCGCCCTGTCGCAAATTTCCGCAAAGGGAATTTTTAAATTTCGCTTAACAACCCCCAATTAATAAACCTTTACAAAGAGTCGGATTAAAGGTTTCATAGTGATTAAGTATTACAAGCTAACGGCAGTTCGTTATCATTTGATGACTACGAACTGCCGTTAGTTTGTATCCTCTTTGGTTCTCACAATTCTTAATGCAGTGATTTCTAATGAGGGTAAGTAATTCCCCGACAAGTCCTCTGCTGTTTTATGCCTGTTCCGACCGACCTGCGGCAAAAGATAAAAATGTCTACCGATTGTTAAGTTTTTGTTAAATCTTTATCTTTACACGCTTCTTCCACCTATCCGCTCACTCCCTCAAAAAACAGCTTTTATACCCCGTTTCTCCATAGCCTGATTTTTTGTACCTTTATTTTCTTATGTTGCTGATATTCAGCAACAAAAACTCTCCTACATCAATTCCTTTATGCTCTTTGTTTTGGAATGATGTTGCCATGCTTTCAGTGATATATGCTTCAACTTTTACCTTCGACAGGTCTATGAATGTCACTACAGGCATTGAGGCTTTTACGTCAGAATATTTTTCTATGTGGGTTTGTTGTACATATCCGTCGAACGGGGCATATATTTTTGTGTCGTTCAGTGCATTAGTGGCATCGTCATAATCAGTTTTTGCCTTTTCGTAGTCGGCTTGAGCTTTTTCGTAGCTCGCAGCAGAAATGTTGTCTCTTTTATAAAGTGCAGAAATCCTTCTGTATTCCGATTCAGCCTGTGCCAGTGTTGTAGCTGTTCTTTTCTGTCTGATTATATAGTCGCGGTCGTCAATAGATGCAATCAGTTCTCCTTTTCTGAAGAATTGTCCGTTCTGCACATCAAAGGTGTTGACCGGTCCGCTTACACGGAACGAGAGTTCTGTTACCCTGTAAGGTTTTGATATGAAGGTATAACTTCTGGTGGTCTCTTTGGGAGTCTCGATTGCCTTTACGGTTTTTACGATAGTTGGTTGTTCTTCTTTCGTAGCAGTTCCTTTACATGAGAATAGACTGCATGCGATGCAAGTGATAAACATTAGTTTCTTCATAATCTTCATATATTTTTATTTGTTTTCTATTCTGTAAAAAAAGAAACACGGTTGCTTTTTTATTTATGGTATGTATGAGAAGTATGTTTTTTACAACACGTGTTCCTTGTTGGGTTCCGTCTTTACATGTGCAAATGTATGTCTGTATAATATATATGTAAACAGAGATTTCGCTAAAGCGTTGTTTGATATTCCCGAACCGTTGTTATTTCGCACTGAACCGATTGTCTCCACACGCCCGTGTCGAGTATTCCACACGCTCGTGTGGAGATCTTAGCACGTTCGTGTGGAGAACTGAACACGGCCGTGTGGAGGTAAATACGATAATATAAAAGGAATAGAACTTTATGAAATATGAAGAATTATGGCTTTTTGAATAAAAAAAACGCAAAATGTATTGTCAGTTAAAAAAAAAGTAATACCTTTGCATCGCAATTGACAAAGAGACCTTTTCGGGCGTTTAGCTCAGCTGGTTCAGAG
>CALWYZ010000026.1 GCA_944385895.1 uncultured Clostridia bacterium | reverse complement strand
CTTGCGGGCGCGGAAATTGAAATGGTAATTATGGATAAGCGTGAATACCTGCTTAAAAATGCACTGTCAAAAATCCGTCATCTGTATGATTTTATTTTTATTGACTGTCCGCCGTCGCTCGGTCTTCTTACGCTGAATGCTCTTGCAGCATCAAATTCCATTCTTATTCCTATTCAGCCTGAATACTTTGCTCTTGAAGGCGTATCTAAGCTTATCAATACCGTGCGTCAGGTTAAAAAAGCCATAAACCCGTCTCTTGCTATGGAAGGTGTTTTGCTGACTATGTACGACGGGCGTCTTAATCTGACTTTGCAGGTGGCAGGTGAGGTTAAAAAATTTTTCGGGAACAGCGTTTATAAAAATGTTATTCCGAGAAATGTGCGGCTGTGTGAAGCTCCCAGTCACGGTGTGCCGGTGTTTGCTTATGACCGTTATTCAAAAGGAGCGCTTACATACAGAGAGCTCGCAAAGGAATTTCTTGCGAACCAGAAGGATTAATCCGGCTGTCTGGCGTGTGAATATTATTTATAAATAGTAAAAAGGAAGAAAACTGTAATGAAGAAGGGATTGGGCAAGGGTCTTGATGCTCTGTTTGAGGAAAACTCATTCGATATTACCGATAAACCGGTTACAGAGGCTTATGTCAGCGAAATCGAACCCGACAGAAATCAACCCAGACGTGATTTTGATCAAAACGCTCTTAATGAGCTTGCTGAGTCTATAAAACAGCATGGAGTGATATCGCCGCTTGTAGTTACTCGTCTTGCAAACGGAAGATACAGGATAATAGCAGGAGAGCGGCGCTGGCGCGCCTCAAAGCTGGCGGGGCTTGAAAAGGTGCCGGTGATTGTCAGGGAATACAGCGATGAGCAGCTTTCCGAAATATCGCTTGTGGAAAATTTACAGCGTGAAAATCTCAATCCGCTGGAGGAGGCATACGGCTTCAAACGTCTGATGGACAGCTTTGGGCTTACTCAGGAACAGGTGGCTCAGAAAGTGTCCAAATCCAGAAGCGCCGTAGCAAACGCCATGCGGCTTTTGCAGCTGCCTGAACAGGTGATAGATTATGTTAAAACAGGAGAGCTGTCCGCGGGACATGCGCGCACGTTGCTGGCACTGGAAAATCCCGATGATATACTGTTTGCGGCAAACAAGGTGATTGCCGATGAGCTTTCTGTCAGAAAGACGGAGGAGCTTATAAAAAAGATGAAATCTCAACCCGTATCTGCAAAACCTGCTTGTCCGGAAGTGGAAATCGCGCTTAAAAAGCTTGAAGAGCGTGCAATGTCCGGTACGGGGAATAAGGTAAAAATCAAACATTCTCCTAAAAACACAGGGAGAGTGGAAATTTATTATAATTCGACGGCTGAGCTTGAAAAGCTGATTGAAAAGCTGTCGTAGCGGAGGACAGAAAATTGTTTGGTAAGAAAAAGAAACAGCCTAATACGCTGCAGGATCAGGTGACAGCGGAGGGCAATAATCAGATTCAGTTTGAAAAAAATATAAAGACACTGTGGATTTATACTACGCTTTTTTGTCTGTTTGCGCTTGTGCTGATAGTTGTTTCATCCATCATTCAGAGCAAGATTAACAGCAAGGCCGAATATTATCAGGACCAGTATGAAAATGCCCAGACATCGAGCCAGTCGACCATAAAAAATATTCAGGACGAAAACGCGGCGCTTAAAAAGGATATAGAGACATATAAGCAAAAGGCTGAGAGACTGGAAACACTGTCTCAAACCGATACACAGCTGTTAAACGACGCAGCAGAGCTTATAGAAAACGCTCAGTACCTGCTTGCTGCCCAGCAGTATGTTACAAACGGCAGAATGGAGCAGGCGCGTGCAGAACTGAAAAAAATCAACAAAGATAAGCTCTCGGACAGTATGCTTGAAATATATGAGACTCTTCAGAAGAGGCTTGACTGATGAAAAAAGTCACAATTTATTGCGACGGTGCCTGCTCGGGCAACCCCGGTCCGGGCGGATTCGGCACGATAATCGTCTATAACGGGGTGGAAAAGTGCATTAGTTGCGGCTTTAAACAGACCACCAACAACCGCATGGAGCTAATGGGAGCCATCGCCGGGCTGGAGGCGCTTAAAGAGCCATGTTTTGTTGAGCTTGTGAGCGATTCCAAATATCTCTGCGACGCGGTAAACCGAGGCTGGCTGGAAAGCTGGAAGCAAAAAGGCTGGAAAAAAGCCGACAAAAAGCCGGTGCTCAATCCTCAGCTTTGGCAGAGGCTTGATGAGCTTATGTCTGTGCACCGGGTTACATTTACTTGGATAAAAGGTCATGACGGTCATCAATACAACGAACGGTGTGATAAAATGGCTGTCAGTGAATATCAAAAGTATCTGAAAGGAAGTATATAAATTGGAAAAACGATTTGTTTATGCAGATAATGCGGCGACGACCCGTGTAAGACCCGAGGTATTGGCTAAAATGCTGCCGTATTTTACCGAACATTATGGAAATCCGTCAAGCCTGTATTCTATCGGCCGCGACAGCGCCGTGGCGATTATGCAGGCTCGCAAAACTGTTGCGGAATGTTTGAACTGCGACCCAAATGAAATAATTTTTACATCAGGCGGAAGCGAAAGTGATAATATGGCTATTTTCGGTATTGCCAGAAAGCGCGGTCGCGGACATATCATCACATCCTCAATCGAACATCATGCAGTGCTGCATACTGTACAGGAACTCGAAAAAGAAGGGTTTGATGTGACCTATCTTGACGTGGACAGCAATGGTATTATATCGCTTGAACAGCTGGAAAACTCCATTCGTGAGGATACCATACTTATAACCGTCATGTATGCAAACAACGAAATCGGGTCTATCCAGCCTGTCAAAGAGATAGGCGCCATTGCCCGCCGTCATAAAATACCGTTCCATACCGACGCCGTTCAGGCCGCAGGGCACCTTAAAATAGATGTTCAGCAGGAGAATATAGACATGCTGTCTCTGTCCGCTCATAAATTCGGAGGACCCAAGGGTACAGGCGTACTGTATGTCCGCCGCGGCGTCAACCCTAAAAACTTTATTCTCGGCGGAGGTCAGGAACGCGGAAAACGCGCCGGTACTGAAAATATTGCCGGTATCGTCGGTACCGCCTGTGCTCTTTCCATGGCGCTTGAAAATGTCGATATCGTCTCTGAGCGTGTGTCTGCAATGCGTGACAGACTTATAGACGGCATACTGGAAAAAATTCCCTATACAAGGCTGAACGGCGGCAGAGAACACAGGCTGCCGGGAAATGTAAATATAAGCGTAGAGTATATAGAAGGGGAGAGCCTGATACTGATGCTGGATCTGAACGGCATCTGCGCATCAAGCGGTTCGGCGTGTACGACAGGTTCGCTTGATCCTTCGCATGTGCTGCTTGCGCTGGGGCTTACGCACGAGGTGGCGCACGGGTCATTAAGACTTACAATCAACGATGAGACAACAGATGAGGACATAGATTATATTTTACAGGTGATGCCGGTAGTGGTGGACAGGCTGCGTGCCATGTCTCCGGTATGGGAAAACAGACCTGACAACAAATGAGAAAGGAAAATAATATGTACAGTGATAAGGTAATGGATCATTTTTCTAATCCGAGAAATGTCGGAGAAATAGAAAATGCGGACGGCATAGGCCAGGTGGGTAATGCCAAATGCGGAGATATAATGAGAATGTATATAAAAGTTGATAACGATATAAT
>CALWYZ010000025.1 GCA_944385895.1 uncultured Clostridia bacterium | reverse complement strand
GTATCTGCTGCTGTTTGTTATAAATGATACCATAACACGCAAAATTGAACGATTAACGGCGCATATATTTTCCTGCTTTTTATTTTAAAAACAAACAAGGTCTGAACTTATTTCAGACCTTGTTTTATTTAGTTTACTGCAATTATACTATCTATGCATTCCGTAAAAGAACAGTGCCACTGTTCCGGGCCCTACATGCGAACCTGTAACCGGTTCATAACAAACTGTAAGACAATTTCCTCTAAAGCCTTTCGCTCTTAGAAGCTCTAAAAGCAAATTTGCCCCGGGCTCATTATCTGCATGTGCAATCCCTATTCGCATATCTTTATCAAATGCCAGCTTTGCATACTTGTCTGCCAGATTTGTAATCGCTTTTTTACTGCCTCTCGCTTTATCACACATTATGATATGTCCCGTCTCATCGCCCTTGAGAATCGGCTTGATATTCAAAACAGAGCCTATAAGTGCCACAGCCGAGGATATTCTGCCGCCTTTTTTAAGATACCCAAGGTCATCAACTGTGAAAAACTGACAGACATGCTCTCTCATCTGTAGCAAAAAGTCTTCTATTTCCGAAAAAGTCTTGTCTTTTTGAATAAGCTCGGCGGCCTTTATAACCATAAACCCTTCTCCAAGCGATGCGGCATATGTGTCTACAGTACATATATTAACAGATGGATATTTTTCCTTAAGCTCTCTTGCCGCAATACACGATGAATTGTATGAACCGCTTATTCCGCTGGACATTCCCACATAAAGCACATCATCTCCCGCCGCTGCCGCAGGTTCAAAATAATTCATATATGTGTCGACACTGATCATTGACGTTTTAATAACACATCCGCGGCGCATAGCGTCGTAAAACGTTTTTCCGTCAAAATCCGTCTTGTCGTCATACGGCACCTCTTTTTCGTCAGCTGTATAAGAAAAAGGTACAACTGTTATATTATGCCTCTGTATCAATTCATACGGAAGATTGGCTGAGGTATCAGTAAAAAGTCTTATCATCAGTCTCTTTCATCTCCCCAGAAAAAGAGCGCAACGGTTCCGGGGCCTGTATGGCTGCCTATCGTAGTTCCGATATAGTTTATCTCAACCTCACCGTTTATCTTAGGAAATTTATCAGTGACAAGCTTTGCAACCTCCTTAGCGTCATCAATGCATGCCGACTGTGAAATATAACATTTTTCCGAATAATCATACCCGTTTTGAGCATGACTCTCCATTCGCTTTACTATTTCCTGTATTACTTTCTTTTTAGAGCGTACCTTTGCTCTGGGTATAAGCTTTCCGGCCGCATCCATGTTGAGAAGCGGACATATACCCAATATCGTTCCTATTGTACCTGATGTTTTTGAAACGCGTCCGCCTTTGATATAAAAAGTAAGGTCTGTTGAAAAAAACCAATGATGAAGCTTAAGTTTGTTTTTTTCAAGCCAGTCATACAGATCCTGCTGACTCATACCCTTATCCCTCAGTTCGGCGGCCTTATCTACCAAAAGCCCGTACCCTGATGATGCACCAAGTGAGTCAACAACAAGAATTTTTCTTTCCGGATAGCTTTCCATAACCATTTTTGCCGCATTTACAGCTGAATTGAACGAACCGGACAATCCGCCGGAAAGGCTGATATGCAAAACGTCTTTTCCCTGTTTGGCAAATTCCGTAAAATATTTAACGTATTCCGACATATTGACCTGACTTGTGCGAGTGTCGGAGCCTGATGCCATTTTTGCATAAAATTCTTCAAAAGGAATTGACTGCCCAAAATCGTCGGCATAGTCTTTTCCGTCCAGAATGAAATGGAAGCAGATGTAGCTTACGCCTATTTGCTCAAGATGTTCTTTTGTTATATCTGCTGTAGAGCAACAGCTGATAACGTAATCTGACATAACAATTTCTCCTTTGCAGTTTATGTGTTTTTATTTTAACATTTGCCCGATTTAAAGGCAACCTACTGATATTTATTTATATTCTACCATACATAATATGGAAGTAGAGTGTCTTTTTGCAGCTCTACCGAGAGTAGAATGACATTTTTTTACATATTTTGAGTTATAAAAGCTTTTTCTGAGATAGTAAGATAATGCCTTATCGAAATATATTATCGACAAAAACAGCTCGATAAAACGTTGTTTTTAATTTAAACAAGTTATAAAATATCCCCCATGTCTCAATTATGACAAAGGGGGATTATTTATATTATTGCAGCTGCACACGCGCAAAAAAAGCATTTAAAAGCTTACGCAGGCAGACATAAAAGCATTTAAAAGCTGACGCAGGCAGACATAAAAATATCTAAAAGCTGACGCAGTCGACATAAAAATATCTAAAAGCTGATGCAGTCAGACATAAAAGCGTTTCAGCTGTTTTAAACGCTGCGCGAAAACGCATCTGCAAGACGCATTGCGGACAGGACGTCATCCGCCGTTACCTCAAACGGCATATTTGACATTGTATCCTCCTGACTGCACGCTAGTTTTGCGGCAGACATCAGTCTTTCATCGTCTACGTTGGAAAGACCAAGCTCAGAAAGCGTTGTCGGCAATCCGATATCTCTGCAAAACATCACTATTTTTTTCAATTCCTCATCCGGAGCATTTTCGAGAGCAAGCTGGGTAAGCACACCGAATGTCACCTTTTCTCCGTGCAGCATATGATGACATTCAGAAAGAGAAGTCAGACCGTTATGAACGGCATGCGCCGCCGCAAGTCCGCCGCTTTCAAAGCCTATACCGCTCAGATAGGTGTTTGCTTCTACTATTTTTTCAAGCGCCGGGGTACAGCATTTATCCTTTACAGACAAAAGCGCCTTTTTTCCGTCAGACAGCAATGTGTCCCGACACAGCCTTGCAAGCGTGATTGCCGCCTGTGAGCACTTACCGCCTGCCATTGTCTGACTTTGTGACAGCAGACATGCTCTAGCCTCGTAATATGTTGCAAGCGCATCTCCCATTCCGGAGGCTAAAAACCGTGCGGGTGCATTAGCTATAATCCGTGTATCAACCGCTACTATATCAGGATTTTTGGGTAGGGGTAAATACTTGTCAAAACTTCCGTCGTCATTATATATTACAGACAGGCGGCTGCACGGCGCATCACTTGACGCGGCGGTTGGAACGATTATAGTCTGTCTTTGCATGTGGTAAGCAACGGCTTTGGCGCAGTCGAGAGTTTTTCCGCCGCCGATACCGATTACAACATCACATTCGCCTATGGCGCCGCTGTGTTTTTCTATTTCTCTTTCGCTGCATTCTCCTCCGAACACCGACATTTCAAATCCTGCGCCTGCTGCTTCAAATCCGGAACTCACAGAATCCTTATAGTTGTCATAGATAAACTTATCAATTATAATATAGGCTCTTTTACAGCCAAGCTTTTTACAGCAGCCGTAAAGACGAGTTATTTCTCCCGGTCCCTGAATATAACTGCCGGGTGAGGCGATAATTGTCAGCATAAAAACCATCCTTTCAATTTAACTGATATTATTATGGTAATTTTTTCGCATTTTATCATAAATTATATTTTATTTAAATTTTAATAGGTTAATAATGCGCAGTTTTAATGATTTTTCCTAATTTATTCTGACAGTCATTACTCTATTTTCAGATAATGTGTTTTATAAAATAATTTCTAGCTTAATTAACCGGAAAACAGAGGTGTATAGCATGCGGTCGTGCTCGGGGTGGGCACGGCGTGCCAAACGGTGAGAGCGCGGCGCGGTGTGTCTGCCGTGGGCGGCACGGGTTCGGTGATGCGCGCTGTCGTTCTCGGGGTGGGCACGGCGTGCCAAACGGTGAGAGCGCGGTGCGGTGTGCCCGCCGTGGGCGGCACGGGGCGAGGGTGATGTGCTCCGTCGTGCTCGGGGTGGGCACGGTGTGCCAAACGGTGAGAGCGCGGTGCGGTGTGTCTGCCGTGAGCGGCACGGGGCGAGGGTGATGCGCGCCGTCGTGCAAGTGGTGGGCACGGCGTACCAAACGGTGAGAGCGCGGTGCGGTGTGCCTGCCGTGAGTTGCACGGGGCGAGGGTGATGCGCGCCGTCGTGCAAG
>CALWYZ010000024.1 GCA_944385895.1 uncultured Clostridia bacterium | reverse complement strand
GACGGCATAGGCCAGGTGGGTAATGCCAAATGCGGAGATATAATGAGAATGTATATAAAAGTTGATAACGATATAATAACGGACGTTAAGTTTAAAACGTTCGGGTGCGGCGCTGCGGTAGCTACAAGTTCGATGGCAACAGAGCTTATAAAGGGAAAACCGATAAGCGAGGCTTTAAAACTCACCAACAAAGCGGTAATAGAAGCGCTTGACGGACTGCCGCCGGTAAAGGTGCACTGTTCAGTGCTTGCAGAGGAAGCGATCAAGGCGGCTATAAAGGATTATTATGATAAAAACGGTATAGCTCATGATATTGATGCGCCGGGCTGTTCCTGCGATTCCTGCTGCGGCAGCTGTGAGGTACACCAAAAATGAAAAAGATATCTGTACTGGCATGGATATTTATTATTCTTGTCATGCTCAGCGCGTGTAAGCCTGATAATATAATCAGTCAAACCGAAGAAAACAAGGAGCAGACAAACAGCAATATTGCAGAAAACGAGCTTGCTGAAAGCACGCAACAGACAGAGGAGAAAACTCAGCAGACCGTTGCACAGCAACAGTCAGATGATGAGCTGACCGAAGGTGCGCGGTATTTGAAAAATAAGACAAAAAACGACCATATCCGTCCTACTGCGGATATTGACGGTCAGAATATAGTTGATTTTAAAACCCCGCAGTTAAGTTCTGTCGAGCTTAGCTTTTTCACATCTGAAAACAGCGCGTTCAACGCCGGAAGTATGAATGAAAAGGAGTGGTTTGACGCTCTTGAAAAGGAGTACGGACTGAAGCTGAAATATACGATCCGTCCTGATAATACGCTGTATTCATCACAGCTGATCGCTGTTAACGCAGGGTATGATACGGATATCATAAGCGCGGGTGTAAATGACTGTGCGTCGGCTCTATGGCTTATGCAGAGTGCAGAGGATATTGTTACACTGAATGACAGGGCTCCGGTATCGGCAAAGGTGTTTGAGCTTACCGGTAATAAGCTGTTTACCGCAAAAGGCTGCTGCCGTGTTATGTGGTACAATAAGCTGCTGACGGGTGATAATGATCCGTTTGAGCTTTATAACAAAAACGAGTGGACTGTTGACAATCTGAATATGATATATAAAGATATGGACGTCAAAATCACCAGTCTGATAGACTGTGACAACTGGTTGGCGTTCGGTTCTGCCGGAACGGTACAGGCCAGCGGCATTACAGACGCAGGATATACTATGTCTTTGATTGACCAGGAGGTCATTAACACGTTTGAGGCATTCGGCAATATTTTCGGAAAAGAAAACGCTGTAGCTGCAGAAGATTTTGGTTTTAATAAGGCAAATACGGTATTTATATACGGCGATGTGCCTCAGAAAGGCGAATTTGAAATAGGCTGGGCACCCATACCCAAGTTTACCGAGCAGGGAACTTATACCGGAGATTTTTGCGGAAGCGGAATGGGTCTGTCAAAAACAATCGATGACGATAAAAAAGGCGCGGCAGCGGCATTTATAGTACTGTGGTGCGCCAGATATTCGGAGAGCCGTTCTGATCAGCTTATATATGATACGGGCTTGTCTCCGACTGAGGCTGACAGCTATCTTACGTTCTGTGAGACGGGAGGTAGGATGCTGAGTGCAGACGCCGCTATTGAAAGTCTGTTCACAAGTCAGACCATGCCGGTACAGCTGTACGGTATGCCGGATACGGTATATAACACATATAGTCAGGCGTTTGGGCGTACAGATGTTATAAACGACAGATATCAATGAGGATTTTATGTATTGGCGACGTAGTTTCGCAAGAGGGTATAGACTTTTTATGCGAGAAACTGCCGCGTCTAAAACGTCAGTATCAACCGGACGCCGTAATCGTTAACGGTGAAAATTCGGCACGGGGTAACGGGATTGATGAGTATGCGTACGAACAGATTATTTCCGCTGGCGCCGATGTTGTGACAGGCGGTAATCACTCGTTTCAGAAAAAAACGGCAGGCGCTCTGCATGAGGAGAAAAAAAGATTGATAAGACCTGCAAATATGCCGGATAATATGGCAGGCAGAGGCGAACTTATACTGGATTTTTGCAGGTTCAGACTTCGGGTCATAAACCTGTCTGGCTCGTTATGCATGAGTGAATGTATCAATCCTTTTGAATATGTGCAAAAGCTGCTTGAAACGGATACCGATGCTGTCACCGTAGTGGATTTTCATGCTGAAGCCACAAGTGAAAAACAGGCTCTGGGCTATTTTCTGGACGGGCGTGTGTCGCTGGTATACGGCACACATACTCATGTACAGACAAATGATGCGCGGATACTGCCAAAAGGCACCGGATATATGACGGATATCGGAATGACGGGGGTAAGGGATTCGGTCATCGGTAAAGCGATTGAATGTTGTGTGCATAATTTCCGGTTTCCGGATCAGCGCATGCAGATATCCGACGCAAAAGGCAGCTGCATACTTTGCGGTGTGTTTGCTCAGATTGACGAAAAAAGCAAAAAATGTACAGACATAAGCCCTGTTTTTGTTGACAATTAGTTATGTTTGGTATATAATAACTGATACGCAGTAATTGCTGCGTATCATATCTTGCCGGTGTGGCGGAACTGGCAGACGCCCGGGACTTAAAATCCCGTGGTAGCAATACCGTACCGGTTCGAGTCCGGTCACCGGCACCACGTCGGAGCAAAGTGCGCTTTGCTCCGGCGTTTTTTTATGCCCATGGCAAAAAAAGACGCCATCCGCCCGCTTCCTTGCTCCTCCTTTCAAAATCACAACCGCATACGCTGGGTTGTGATTTTGTCTTAGGTACGATATTGCAAGCTGTGATAATCTATAGGGTTTTGAAGTTTCGGGTGACTTATGAGAAAAGCTTGCATTGCTCCGGCGTTTTTTTATGCCCATGGCAAAAAATACGCCATCCGCCCGCTTCCTTGCTCCTCCTCAGCCGAAAAAAGGCACGCTCGGCTTGCCTGCTCTGTTGCAGGCGCCCTCGCGACGGCTCGCTGTCGCTGCCACCTTTTTTCGGGTCAGTACGCTTTTCTCCGATGTCTTTTTCCATATACAACAAGCACCGCCACAGATAAAAATCTGTGGCGGTGCTGTGATACAAAGAAATCAGTCTGTCACTCGCTTAAGAACAACACATGCGCCATTATCCAATTTCGCTGCCAGTAAATCGGGATTTTCTTTTACGGTATAAATTTCAGAGCTCACATCACTATCCTTATAAAAGCCTTCAAAATCTTCACCGTTGCCTATTTTTTTGTCTAATGTTATTTCATCCGAAGAGACAGTGGAGATTTGAACATAGGTTTCATTATTATATATAATTGTCCCTAACTTATCACCGTTATCATTCTGCGTATCGTCAAAGTTGTTATTTTGCGGCACTTCTTCACCCGGGCCGTACCAATCCTTTTCGCCTTGAATGACGGAATCGTCGGCGGTTTGAATCGGCGCTTTTTCAAACAAGCCGCCGTGCCATGTGCCGATTGCCAACAGAGCAACAAGGCATATACAGCATATGGGTGTTAGCGTTCGGGTGAGTATTCTTCTTTTTTTCTTTTGCCTGATTTGGTATTGTTCTCTGCGTTCAAAAACGCTGTTTGCAATTTCATTATAGCTCTTCATATACAAAGCCCTCCGTTTCAAGTTGAGATTTCAATGCCCGCTTTGCCCGATATACGAGGTTTTCGGTCTGTTTATAGGATTTTTTAATAATGATTGCCGTTTCCGTTATGTTGAAGTCTTCAAAATATATCAAGTAAAGCACCTTTGCATATTCCGGGTTCAATTTTTTAAGCGATTCGTGAAGTAAAATCTTTTGTTCATCTCTTAAATATTCTTTTAAAACATCTGTTTCATCGCTCAAAAAAACCGATAATTGATCTGCCGGAACCTCGGAGATCTTGGAATGTTTCCTCAAATAATCGACTGCGATATTTTTTCCGATGGCATAGAGCCAGGTCTTGAAATTGCTCTTTCCTGAAAAATGCGGCTTTTTTGTAACTATTCTCACAAAAGTGTCTTCCATTAAATCCTCGGCTATATGAATATTTTGAACGTAGTTATTCAAATATAGCATCAAACCGTCCTTGTAAACCTTGATTATCTCGACAAAGCCTTCATCGTCGCCATCAAGGAAACGGCGGTAGCTACTTGCACCGTTGTCCATTGACTTGACTCCTTTCCGAAAGGTTTTTGCCCCTTTCACTTATTAGTCGTAATTTTCGGCAATTTCCCTCACTGCGCATGGCGGTATGTTTCACGTTGAACACCGCGCTTTTTGGTCAAAGCCCGCCGCCGACGGGGCGCCGCTTTTTAAATTGCGAAAACATCCGCTAAGTGTCGGTCACGGCAGCCGCCGCGCCGTCCTTGTTTGTATGCAAACCGATACATAAAAATAAAAAGCCCGACAAATTGTCGGGCATAAAATTTTTTCTTAGTCGCTTGTATAAGACATTAAAGCAATAGCTCTGGCGCGTTTGATAGCTGTTGTAAGCTGTCTTTGATGTTTTGCACAGGTGCCTGTTACACGGCGCGGAAGAATTTTCTCGCGCTCTGATGTATATTTCGAAAGCTTTGCAACATCCTTATAATCTATTGCTTCAACCTTATCCATGCAGAAAGAACAAACCTTACGGCGCGGTTTTCTGACGCCTTTAAAATTATTTTCCTTTTCCACAGCGGTTAACCTCCGTTTAAATTTAGAATGGCAGCTCGTCGTCCTCGACTTCTTCGAAATTCATCGTGTTTCCTCCCGTTTCGGCAGGAGCCTTAAATTCATCGGGTGCACGTGCGGAATCCTTTTTGGATTCAACAAACTGCGCCTCGTCTGCGACCACTTCAAAAGCGGTACGCTTAGCGCCTGTTTTATCTTCATAATTGCGGGTCTGGATAGATCCTACAATAGCGATAAGCTGGCCTTTCTCGAAAAAGCGTGTTATAAACTCCGCGGTGCTTCTCCAGGCTACGATGTTTATAAAGTCGGTGGGATAACTGCCGTCAGCGCTTTTATACTGGCGCTGAACTGCAATTGAAAAGGTAGTAACGCTTATTCCTCCGGTTGTTGTCTTTAACTCAGGCGTGGCTGTAAGTCTGCCTGTAAGAATAACCTTGTTAAGCATTATTACGTATCTCCTTTTCTTTAAAATTATTTTTCGTCCTTGTTGACAATAATTGAGCGTATAACACCGTCTGTAATATTATACACACGGGTCAGCTCTTCAGGGAAATCAACGGGAGCTTCAAAGTTGATAAGCACATAGTGGCCCTCTTTGATGTAGTTGATTTCATACGCAAGCTTTTTAACGCCCCAGTCTTCGACCGATTCGACTGTACCGTGCTTTTCGATAAGAGCTTTAAACTTTTCAGTAAGCTCGGTAAACGCCTCCTCTGTCAAATCAGGCTTTGCTATGAATATTGTTTCATACTTATGCATTTGCGCCATCATTTACACCTCCTTATGGACTTATGGTCTGCTTTAAACAGACAAGGATAATGCATCTGCATTATTTATCGACCTATATCCCATCAAATTATAATGGTACTAAATAATTATATAACAAAACGACTAAAAGTCAAGAGTTATTTTTAACAAGCATTCTGTCGTCAATGATTGTAAAGTACTCGTTGTCTATAGATATATTGCTGTTTCCCGTCTCATAAAAGTAAACGGATTTTTCTATACTGATATCTCTGTAGTAGTTTTTGTTTGCTTTAAAGCTTACGCCTTTGCCCGGTATATATTTTTTCATAATAAATCTTCCGGCGCCCAGAGGCTCACTGCTTTTCTGCGCGACGGAATCGAGGTCAATTTTAAAACCTGTGCCGTCAAAGGAACAGCCCTGACCGTAATAATGAAACGGTGCAACATATATGCCCAGTACGTTTTCAATATCGTCGGGATCTATGGAGTTTATTGTTACTGACAATGTAAAATCATTTATTATTTGTATTCCCCGGATACTTGTTACGCTGCCGACCGTCTGAGAGTTTTTCAGTTTTTCTTCAGTCAATGCCTGTTTTGCACAGTCGCGTGCCATGCTGTCAAGCGAGTTTCCGTAAACTATTCCTAAAGTTTTATAATCTGCGTCATACTGGGCGGCTATATCGCTTATAACCGTTTGAGCGTCGGCGGCTGACAGCGCGTCGTAATCGGTATCAAGCGCATAGTAGTATGCAAACAGTGCGCGCGGGTCGGGATATTTCTTTACATGATTTTCCACATCGGTACCGATATACGCCTCGTCGCCGTAGAGATGGGTAACCCAATAATATTCCTGGCGCAGGACCGGATATATAATGCGTGAGCGGATAAGCTCTTTTGTGCGTTCGGACGGATTTGCAAGCTCTGCGTCAAGCGCTGCGGTTTCAAAGTTTAATCTTTCCGCCTCGTCTGTTCCGTAACGGTAAGCAATAAGTCCGTCAAGGGGACTGCTGCGAAGTATTGACCAGCCGTCATAGTCGGCCTGCGCGTAAACATACATTGAAAACGCGACGTCCTTCGAGGTCATCTGAACTCCGTCGCTGAAATAAATATCCTGACCGAGATTTATAGTACATACCGCGCGATTGTCAAAATACTCAATATCTATGTCCGCTATTCCCAATCCCTGTGAGTATGCGTCAAACACCGGTGAAGTTTGGCCGTCCTCATCTTCAGTTTTAACAAGAAGCGATTCCTGAGTCATCGCCATGACTGACAAATCTTGGACACCGCGGACAAAAAACGGACTGAAATTTCCGTCAAAAAAACTAAACGGTATTTTTTTTGTATTACAGGAGCTAAGAGACAAGATTATAACTATTGCCGAAAATGCTGCAATAATTCTCTTTTTCATATGGCTTTCCTCGTTTATATTATGTTTTATCTTTAAAAGACATTTATATGTATACATATTATATTATTAATTTTAACTGTTGTCAACCAAGTTAAAATGTAATATAATTGCTTTGCCGGCGATAGCCGGACAGGAAACATCGGCGGATAAAACATTAAAGAGGCGGTATGGTTTATGAGGATAATGATAGCCGGGGATATACATGGAAGCGAGTATTTCTGTAAAAAGCTTTGCGATATGTTTTATAAATTTCAGGCACAAAAGCTTTTGCTGCTGGGAGATATATTGTATCACGGTCCGCGCAATCCGCTGCCGCGCGGCTATGATCCCAAGGGTGTATGCCGTATTTTGAATCCGCTAAGCGATAAAATCATATGTGTGCGGGGAAACTGCGACAGTGAGGTGGATAATATGGTGCTTGATTTTCCGGTCAATGTCGACTGTGCATATCTGATATATGCAGACCGGACGTTTTTTGCAACACACGGTCATGTCTATAATACCGACAATCCGTTGCCGCTTTCACGCGGAAGCGTGCTTTTGCATGCGCACACACATGTTCCGGCATACAGTGAGTTTGAAAATTATACTTATATAAATCCCGGTTCGGTATCTCTGCCAAAGCAGGATACGCCCAATTCGTTTGCCATTATCGACGGTGACAGCGTTGTTCACTACGATATTGACGGCAATATATTTATGCAAAATAAACTGCCCTTATTATAAAAAAGGGCAGTTTTATTATTTATAGCTGCATAAACAGAAGGTCATACAGCCTTATATACAAATATGTAAAAATGCGCCGTCACGTCGAGCTGAGGCACCAGTCTCAGCTTTTGCTGATCTTTTTGAGTGGTGCGGTAATAATATGGGGTCATGACAAATAAATTTTTAATATCGTCAGCGCTGTTGAGATGCATATTATATATCAGGTTATGAGCGCTCTTTAGTTCAAATCCGCTCAGAGTATTGTTGAAAGCGGGATTGAGCTGTGCATGTTCATATACGGCGCGTTTAAGCTCTATAAGATGATCTCGTCCCGGCACCACGCGGATAAGACAGCCGTTTTGCCGAAGAATTCTTTTGGTTTCCTGCTCGCTTACAGGAGCGAATACCGATACTGCAAATGAGATGCATCCGTCTTGAACCGGTATATCGGTACAGTTGGCAACGGCAAGATGGGTTTCAACATTGTATTTGCGCCGGCACGCAGCGTCTATTGCCGATTTGGATATATCAATGCCGCATGCGCTGCTGCCGGGATCGCAGACGGCTAGCTTTTGAGTTATACCCTCCAAATAATATCCCTCGCCGCAGCATATATCCAACGCCGGTCCGTGAGTTATGACCGAGCAGATACTGTCTCTGAGGCGGCTGTAATAGCCTGCGTTTAGAAAATCGCGTCTGGCTATTGCCATGCGCTTATCATCGCCGTGGTTTTTGGATGATTGGGAGCAAAGTAGGTTTACATATCCGCGTCTGGATATATCAAAATTGTGATTTTGCGGACAGATATACGCGCCTGTCGATCTAGACAGTCGGTTTTTGCAAATGGGACAGATCAGCATGATTTTTTAACTCCTTGACAGTTGAATTCGGGTATATAACAGCGGTCTGCTGAATTTAAATCTTGTATAAACCCGTTTTTTATTCCCAGACCGGAGGCATATCTTACAACGCTTTTATACATTTTTGCGGATAATTCATGTTGCAGCTCGTGATGACTGCAGCCCGGCATGGGCACATACTGACCCATGATGGAGATATATATGTCGTCCCCGTATTTTGTATACAGATATTTTATGCTTGCCTTGGCATCGATTATATTGCCGGGCAGTACAAGCACCCGCACTATAACGCCCTTTTTCATGATCCCGTTTTCAATAATCGGATTATTTGAAGTTTTAACCATGTGTTCAATAGCGGTTCTTGCGATTTTCGGGTAATCGGGCGCTGAGCAATATTTCATCGCGGCATCCCGGCTTGTAAATTTCAGGTCCGCAAGATAAATATCAATAATCCCGTCAAGCATTTTAAGAGTAGGTATTTTTAAGTATGAGGAGGTATTGAGAAGCAGCGGGATTTTGAGACCGTCATCTTTTGCGGATTTAAGGGCCGGAATTATATATGGAATGTAATGGTCGGCAGTTACAAGATTTATATTGACAGCGCCCTGGCTTTCAAGCTCAAACATAATTTCATACAGGCGATCGACGGTTACCTTGGTTCCGTAATTTTCGTGTGACAGCAATGCGTTCTGGCAGAACTCACAGCCCAGCGAGCAGCCTGAAAAAAATATTGTTCCGCTGCCGCCTTTGCCGCAGATTATCGGTTCTTCCCACATATGCTTTGCCGCTCTTGCGATCCGAATACTGCTGTCCGCACCGCAGTACCCGCGCTCAATATCCCTGTTTGCGCCGCATTGACGCGGGCATATATCGCAATTTGACATTGTTATCCCTCCCAAAGCCTGTCCTAAGTCAGATATTTCCATATACACAATTATTTTTAATGCAAGTGAGTCGTCGCAAAGTACGGCAGACTCCGGTTTTCTCCAAGCGGAGAAAAAACCTCCGTCCTCTCCCTTGCTCCTCCTCTCAGCAGCGCAGTCACTCGTCGTCGCAAAGTACGGCAGACTCCGGTTTTCTCCAAGCGGAGAAAAAACCTCCGTCCTCTCCCTTGCTCCTCCTCTCAGCAGCGCAGTCACTCGTCGTCGCAAAGTACGGCAGACTCCGGTTTTCTCCAAGCGGAGAAAAACCTCCGTCCTCTCCCTTGCTCCTCCTCTCAGCAGCGCAGTCACTGCGTTCGACAGCGCTGCTGTTATATTATATACTTATATATGTAATAAGAAAGCTCAAAAGTTGCATTTTTTCAAAAATTTATTTAAAAAATTTTTAAAACAGCAGTTTAATGACAAAAACAGCCCGAAATTTTCGGGCTGCATTTGCTGCCGGGGTTTATTTATCTTGGGTTACTGAGCCGACCGCTGCGTCATACTGCGCCTGAAGCTTGGGAATATCTTCTGCGTTTACACCGGAAAAATCAACCGTGCCGGACTCATCAATTTCAAAGCAATGTGTTGAAATGATATAATAATGCTCTGTATCATTCGGTACTAATGGATTACCGACACTGGCGTATATCAAATATACTTTCTCATTTTCAAATTTCGGAGTTGCAGTCGAAACACATGCCGTACCATTAACGACAGCGCCGCCTTCGCATCGTATACTCACATTACCCGAAACCTCACCTTTTATAATATTTATCGGTTCAAAAATATAATCTGTGTGAACAAAGGTATTGGAATATCCGTATTGTGTTTCTTGAAATTGGGCGTCGGGCGTTATTTGATTTGTCTGTCCGGTGTACTTTCCGACAAAAATAATATCAGCTAAGGTTTCTAACTCCTCAGGACTTACATATCTGAAACAGCTTGAACTGACAACGACCTTTTGCGGAGGCGTTTCATTATCACTCTCCGCATCGTTGCCATTACTTGCGGATACAGAGGAATTATTTGTTTCAGCATTTGATTTAGATGTATTATCCGTGTTATCGACAGAGCTTTCATTTTGCGTGTTTGTGTCTAAGGTGTCTGTATTAGCGATGTCATCCTGAATATTTCTGCATGATGTAAAGCACATTAAAGTTATTAACGTTAAGCATAATAATGACATGATTTTGTTTTTCATGTTAAGTTCTCCTTTCTTTAATACAAGGCGTTAAATCCGTTTAAATCATCCTGCTCAAGCGTTCTTTTTGAAAGATCTCCGGGAAATGTTCCTTGCTTCATCGTAGCGCCGTCGACATTAGAATGACCTGTCTACTTATATATGTAATCACATAATAAAAATGTTGCATTTTTTCAAAAATTTATTTAAAAAATTTTTAAAACAGCAGTTTAATGACAAAAACAGCCCGAAAATTTCGGGCTGTTTTTGCTGCCGGAGTTTATTTATCTTGGGTTACTGAGCCGACCGCTGCGTCATACTGCGCCTGAAGCTCGGGAATATCTTCTGCGTTTACACCGGAAAAATCAACCGTGCCGGACTCATCAATTTCAAAGCAATGTGTTGTGATAATATAATAACAATCAGCATCATTAGGAATAATCGGACTGCCTAAACGCGCATATATTAGATATCTTTTTCCTTCTTCAAAGTTGGGAGTATCCTGACACGCATAATGAACGCCGTCCGCTATGCCGCCGGCGCATCTGATAAATATCTCGTCTGCCATATCTCCTTTTCCAATCGATATTGGCTTAAAAGTGTAATCCGTATATACTTTTTTATATTTATTAATATCATCAACAACATTTTCATCAGGCATAACCTGCCGAGACTGTCCTGTATATTCTCCTATGAAGATCAAATCAGATTCCGACTGCAATTCTTCCGGGCTTAAATATCTGAAGCTGTTTGAAATGACAACGACCTTTTGCGGAGGCGTTTCATTATCACTCTCCGCATCGTTGCCATTACTTGCGGATACAGAGGAATTATTTGTTTCAGCATTTGATTTAGATGTATTATCCGTGTTATCGACAGAGCTTTCATTTTGCGTGTTTGTGTCTAAGGTGTCTGTATTAGCGATGTCATCCTGAATATTTCTGCATGATGTAAAGCACATTAAAGTTATTAACGTTAAGCATAATAATGACATGATTTTGTTTTTCATGTTAAGTTCTCCTTTCTTTAATACAAGGCGTTAAATCCGTTTAAATCATCCTGCTCAAGCGTTCTTTTTGAAAGATCTCCGGGAAATGTTCCTTGCTTCATCGTAGCGCCGTCGACATTAGAATGACCTGTCTACTTATATATGTAATCACATAATAAAAATGTTGCATTTTTTCAAAAATTTATTTAAAAAATTTTTAAAACAGCAGTTTAATGACAAAAACAGCCCGAAAATTTCGGGCTGTTTTTGCTGCCGGAGTTTATTTATCTTGGGTTACTGAGCCGACCGCTGCGTCATACTGCGCCTGAAGCTCGGGAATATCTTCTGCGTTTACACCGGAAAAATCAACCGTGCCGGACTCATCGATTTCAAAGCAATGTGTTGAAATGATATAATAATGCTCTGTATCATTCGGTACTAATGGATTTGCAACACTCATCTGAATCACACAAAGGCAATTTAGATGTGATATTCCCGTTTTCTCTTGTACCAGATATGTAACCGGTTGCCCGGAAGAACTCGTCATAGTCCTCTTTGGTGCAACCTTTAATAAAGATATGACAGTAACGCTCGTCGTTTTCATCAACGATATAGATACGCTCCACAAAGGATTGTATCAGCGTTACCAACACATCGGGTGCAGCATTCTCTGCATACTTTCCGAAGGACAGCAACCTTTCCTTAATTTCCTCAATATCACGGATAGCGTACATCTGACTTTGTCTTCTGTCCTCTAATTTTTGTAGTAGCGTCTCTGCTTCGGAAAGCTCATACGTCAGCGCCTTCACATCCTCCTGTATAAACCGTTTCAGGCTGTCATCCGCTTCCCGAAGATTCTTCACCTGATTG
>CALWYZ010000023.1 GCA_944385895.1 uncultured Clostridia bacterium | reverse complement strand
CGGATTTTTGACAGTGCATTTTTAAGCAGGTATTCACGCTTATCCATAATTACCATTTCAATTTCCGCGCCCGCAAGGTCGATATGAGACGGGAGCAGATCCACACCGAAATAAGAGGTATTTATAACAGCCTGTTTGATATCGGCGTCATTTATCAGTACGTCGTAAATACTGATTTTAAGATTTTTCTGCGAGACGCCGTAGCTGGATGAAGCGTTTGCCTGGCTGTCCATATCCACAAGCAAGACTTTTTTCCCCATCTGAGAGAGCGCGCAGACAAGATTGACAGTAGTTGTCGTCTTACCGACGCCGCCCTTTTGATTTACCACCGAAATTATCTTTCCCATTTAAACTTACCTGTATACCTTGTTTTTCGCCGATATTACTCAGCGCTAATTATTGTACCATATTATTTTTTAAAAATAAAGTCCTTTTATACATTTAACATGTTTCACGTGAAACAAAATATGAGGCACATATATATGTGCCTCATTGATTATTCAAATAAATTCTGCTGCATCGGCTGTTCAAGGTCAGTATCTCTTAAAAAGTGTCCGACTGCAGGCAGTGATTTTGTTCTGTAATAATCTGTGTTTTTAATTCCGTACTGTTCAGCTGTTGTTACCTGTGTAACAGTATTTTTGCCCTTTTGAGCAAACGCAATGACTCCCTGTGAATTTTTAGTTGACTTTTCCGGAATAAGCGCGGTATTAATTATAAGAGCCTTACCGTTTGATGCCAACAGCAGCATTTCACAGTCCTGATCTACAAACACCGCCTTTACAAGCCTGAATTTATCACAGTATGCATTTATAAGCCTGCGGCGGTTAGTCTGGGTCTTATACGCCGCAAGAGGTATCTTGGCAGCCCTCCCGTTTTCAAAGAAAAACAGCATATATCCACTGTAATCCTGAGTCTGGGCCATTCCCACTACATTTTCATCCGGCTCCATTGACAGCTTGGCAGGCACAAAATCCCCCAAAGCACTTGCCTTTGTGTCCTCAAACTCGCTGACACGTGTTTTATAAGCACACTGCTTATCCGTAAAAAATATCAGTTCGTTTATATTGCTGCTCTGTGTGCTGTACAGCAGTTTGTCCCCGTCCTTATATTTTTGTACACTGCTCATTCTTAGTGACTGGGGAGTTATTTTCTTAAAATATCCCTGCTCTGACAAAAACAGTGTGACCGGGTAATCCTCTATATGATCCTGCTCAATGACAATCTCCTCATCAGAATCGTATACAAGCTCGCTTTTGCGTTCACAGGGGTACTGCTTTTTAATGCGTTTTAAATCTTCTATAATCAATCTGTGCTGTTTTTTGCGGTCCGCCAGGATTGTCTCCAGCTCCGATATCTCTTTTTCCAGCTCGTCTATCTCTTCCAGTCGCTTTAAAATGTACTCTCTGTTTAAATGGCGCAGACGTATATTAGCTATATACTCTGCCTGTGTCTCATCTATACCGAATCCTATCATAAGGTTTGGAATGACTTCATCGTCATGCTCTGTCTGGCGTACAATATTTACCGCCTTGTCAATATCAAGCAAAATTGTTTTGAGTCCCAGCAAAAGGTGCAGCTTTTCCCGAGCCTTGCCGCAGGAATAGTATGTCCGTCGTTTTATGCATTCTGTTCTAAATGCAAGCCATTCGTCAATGATTTCTCTGAGCGACAGAACGCGCGGTGTTGATCCTATCAGAATATTAAAGTTGCAGCCAAAAGTATCCTCAAGCGGCGTCATCTTAAACAGCTTAGACATTATTCTGTAAGGGTCGCTTGCACGCTTGAGTTCTATGCGTATTTTAAGTCCCTTCAGATCGCTCATATCCTTTATGTCGGATATCTCTTTTAGCTTGCCTGTTTTTACAAGATCTACTATCTTATCTATTATTGCCTCAATGGTTGTTGTATATGGTATTTCTGTAACAGTAATACAGCCCGACTTTTCATCAACCGTATATTTGGCGCGAATCTTTATACTGCCGCGGCCTGTACGGTATATCTCGTCTATCCTGGAGCTGTCCATCAGTATCTGTCCGCCTGTTGAGAAATCAGGCGCTGGCATTGTGATTGCAAAATTATGATCGGGATTTTTAAGATACTCGATAACCGTGTCGCAGACCTCGCCGAGGTTAAAGGAACATATATTGGATGCCATGCCGACAGCAATACCTTGGTTGGGTGTAGTCAAAATTGTCGGAAAGGTAACGGGCAGCAGGGTCGGCTCAGTAGTAGAGTTGTCGTAATTGGGTACAAAATCCACCGTCTGCTTGTCTATATCATCAAACAGCTCATGGCAGATGGGCGCCAAGCCCGCCTCTGTATATCTTGAAGCTGCGTACGCCATGTCCCGCGAGTAGTATTTGCCGAAATTACCCTTTGAGTTTATAAAAGGATGCGGCATAGCCTCGTATCCCCTGGTCAATCTCACCATTGTCTCGTATATTGCGCCCTCTCCGTGCGGATTAAGCTTCATCGTCGCACCGACTATATTGGCAGACTTCTGTCTGCCTCTCATCAGTCCCATTCCGTACATGGTATATAAAAGCTTTCGGTGAGAGGGCTTGAGCCCGTCTATTTCCGGAATGGCGCGCGATACGATAACGCTCATCGCATATGGCATGTAATTGGATTCAAGTGTCTCCGTTATGCTTTGCGGTATCGGGTCGCTGTATACATATTCTTTCTGTACCGGTTTTTTAGTTTTTGCCATTTTTATACTCCGTTGTAATTATTTGCAAATATTGATATATGTGTATACCCAGTGAAAGTTGACAGAGGACTGTCAGGAAAGATCAAGCTCGTCGAGGTATTTATAACCGTTTTGGGCTATAAAATCCTTTCTGCCCTGAAGATTGTCTCCCAAAAGAATATCAAACATATCAGCTGTCGCCTTTGCGTCATCAGGCGTAACTTTAATAAGTCGTCTTGTCTCAGGGCTCATAGTCGTTTGCCACATCATATCCGGCTCGTTTTCTCCCAAACCTTTTGAACGCATGACCGTACATTTTTTGCCGGCGTGAGCCGCCACAATTTCGTCTTTATCCTTGTCCGACCAGGCAAAAAGCGGCGTGTCCGATCCCTGCACGGTTATTTCAAACAACGGTGACTCGGCAATATAAACATACCCCTGCTCTATCAGACTGGGTGTTAGCCTGTACAGCATTGTCAGTATAAGCGTGCGTATCTGAAATCCATCCACATCAGCATCTGTGCAAATTATTATCTTGTTCCAGCGCAGATTATTGATATCAAAATTCTGAAGATTTTTAGTGTTTTTACTTTTTATCTCAACGCCGCAGCCCAAAATTTTAAGCAGATCGACGATTATCTCGTTTTTGAATATTTTATCGTACTCCGCCTTAAGGCAGTTAAGTATTTTGCCCCGCACCGGCATGATAGCCTGAAAATAAGAGTCCCTTCCCTGTTTACAGGAACCGAGCGCCGAGTCACCCTCAACAATATACAGCTCACGCTTTGTAAGGTCTTTTGTCTGGCAGTCAACAAACTTTTGTATACGGTTTGTTATATCCATAGTGCCCGACAGCGTCTTTTTTATATTCACGCGCTCTCTCTCGCTCTTTTCCCTTGCGCGCTTGTTTATAAGAATCTGATTTGCGATCTTCTGTGCGTCCAGCTTGTTTTCTATCAAATAAATTTTCAGGTTCTGGCGCAGAAAATCGGTGGTACACTCTTGTATAAATTTGTTGGTAATACCCTTTTTTGTCTGGTTTTCATAACTGGTCTGGGTCGAAAAACAGTTGGAAACATAAACAAGGCAGTCAGCAATATCCTGAAAAGTTATTTTTGCCTCGCTTTTGTTATACTTGCCCTCCTGTCTCAGATATGCGTCAAACTCAGCCACAAACGCACTGCGCAGAGCCTTGTCCGGTGCTCCGCCATGCTCCAGAAAGCTCGAGTTGTGATAATACTCGATCATATTTACAGTATTTGAAAAGGTAAACGCACAAGAAAGCTTGACCTTATATTCAGGCTTATCTTCACGGTCGCGCCCTCGGCGTTCATCCTGCCAGACAATCACCGGAACCATTGCGCTGTCGCCGGCTGTCTGGGATATATAATCGGTAATTCCGTTCTTATAATAATATTCAGTGCTCTCAAACCCGCTTTCCGTTTGATACCTAAACACGAATGTTATACCTGCATTTACCACCGCCTGCTTTTTCAGTATATTTTCAAAATACTCACGCTCTATCGCTATATCGGTAAAAACATCAAGGTCAGGTCTCCAGTGGGTTATTGTGCCCGTTCGTTTGACTGAGCAATCCTCTTCATGAAGTCCGCCCACATTCTCGCCTTTTTCAAATCTAAGCGTATACTTCTTTGCGTCTCTGAAAACAGTGACATCCATATACTCTGACGAATATTGTGTTGCACATGCACCAAGACCGTTAAGTCCGAGCGAATACTCATAGTTTTCTCCTGATATATTATTGTATTTTCCTCCGGCATAAAGCTCGCAGTATACCAGCTCCCAGCTGTATCTGCCCTCCTTGCTGTTATATCCGACGGGACATCCGCGCCCGAAATCCTCCACCTCTATGGAATGGTCGCTGAAATAGGTAAGTATTATCCTTTTGCCGTATCCCTCGCGTGCCTCGTCTATAGAATTGGAAAGTATCTCAAAAACCGAATGCTTGCATCCTTCAAGTCCGTCCGAGCCGAAAATGACCTCCGGACGTTTTCTTACGCGGTCCGCACCTTTGAGTGATGTTATGCTTTCATTATTATAGTTATTGTTTCGGGGCATTTTTTTATCCTTCTGTTTACTGAATGTATTTTTTTATTGTTTATTTACTAAAGGTAATATTTATATATGCTTTTTTATTATTAATTGCAGTCTGTTTGAGGATTATTATACTATTTTACAAATGAGTTGTCAAACAATGGCAGACGTCGGTTTTACAGACTGAGCTGCAAGCTTTAAAGATACGCTGTTTTTTATGCGGGGCAGTACAACGGGCAAGAATAAGAAAGTCAGAGGTACAACGGACTTGCATAAAAAGTCAGAGGTACAACGGACTTGCATAAAAAGTCAGAGATTTAGTGCGGTCTGGTCAGTTTATAATTTCAATTTTGCAGATGCTTGCAAACAAAAGATATCAAAGCAAAAAATCTTTCTTTTTTATGCGTGTGCCGCCGCGTACTGCCGTGTGTTCTGCCGGCGTGCTGCCGTGTGTTATGCCGGCGTGCTACCGTGTGTTCCGCCGCGTGCTGCCGCGTGTTCCGCCGCGCGCTACGCGTGTTCTGCCGGCGTACTACCGTGTGTTCCGCCGCGTGCTGCCGCGTGGACTACCGCGTACTGCCGCGTGTGCCGCCGCGTGCTACCGTGTGTTCCGCCGCGTGCTGCCGCGTGTTCCGCCGCGTGCTGCCGCGTGTTCTGACGGCGTACTGCCGTGTGTTCGTCGGCGTGCTGCCGTGTGTTCCGCCGCGTACTGCCGTCTCATACCTTTTTTCAAAAACACACAGTATAATTATCAAATAATTATACTGTGTGTATATGTGTTTGCTGTCTTTTATTGATCAGCAGCATATTTAATTTATATTTTAACATGTGAGCAGATAAATGCTCTGTCGTGATTTTACTGCTGACTTGAGGTGTCAGACTCTTCTTTTTGCTGTAGATTTTCCGCTTCAGAATCTTGACGGTCCAAAACAGCCTCAACATTAGTATCTTGTTGCTCCTGCTTATCTGTTCTGGAAATATCAACAATGCTTACCCCATCGTCAAGACGGACAATGCGCACGCCCTGAGTTGTACGGGCGATAACAGGAATTTCACTTACTGAGGTACGCATGACCGCAGCGCCGGAAGTCAGAAGCAACAGGTCATTGTTGTCGTCCACAACACTTATGGCAGCGACTTTGCCGGTTTTGTCAGTGATATTATAATTGCCAATACCCTTGCCGCCTCGAGTCTGAAGCCTGTACTCGGACAGCGCCGTGCGTTTGCCGTAGCCCTTTTCTGTTACGGACAAAAGCGTCGCGTTTGGGCGTTCGACAGCCATACCGACTATAAAGTCGTCATCCTCAAGCCGCATTCCGCGTACACCGCGTGTCACCCTGCCCATACTGCGTACGTCATTTTCATTGAACTTGATCGCCTTGCCGCAGTTGGAGGCGAGTATGATATTGTCGTCACCTGTCGTCCTGACAACAGACTCAAGCTGGTCGTTTTCATCGATTATTATCGCAATAACACCGCTTTTTCTTATATTTGCATAATCCGTTATCGGAGTTTTCTTAACGGTACCGTATTTGGTAGCCATAAGCATATATTCACCGTCATTGAACTGCGGAACGCGGATCATGGATGTGACTTTTTCACCGGACATAAGAGGCAGAAGGTTTATAACATTTGTGCCTTTTGAGGTACGGGTTCCGGATGCTATTTCATACCCACGGCTCTTATATGCACGGCCGAGATTTGTAAAGAAAATTATCGTATCGTGAGTTGAACCTACAAACATCTCACGCACAACATCCTCCTGCTTTGTAGTCATGCCGCGTACTCCCTGTCCGCCACGGTGCTGAGAACGATATTCGGATACTGCGATACGCTTTACATAGCCCTGGTTTGTGAGTGTAAATACGCAGTCCTCTACAGGTATGAGATCCTCATCCTCTAATCCTATTTCACCAACGCCTATCTCGGTGCGCCGTGCATCTGCATATTTGCGCTTTATTTCCAAAAGATCTGTCTTTATAATTGCGATAACCTTATTTTCATCAGCCAGAATCGCCTCGAGCTCTGCTATCTTCTGCTCGATTTCCTGATATTCAGTTTCTATTTTATCGCGCTCCAGACCGGAAAGCTGACCAAGACGCATGTCCACTATCGCCTGAGCCTGTATATCGTCAAGCTCAAACCTGTCGCACAAAGCCTGCTTGGCATCGGATATGGACTTGCTCTTTTTGATTATCTCTATAACCTCATCGATATAGTCGATAGCCTTTATAAGACCTTCAAGAATGTGTGCGCGTGCTTTTGCCTTGTCAATATCAAATTGTGTGCGTCTTGTAATAACGTTTTTCTGATGTTTGATGTATTCTTCAAGCATCTGCTTAAGATTGAGTACCCTGGGCACGTTGTTTACAAGCGCTATCATGATTGCGGAGCATGTTGCCTGCATATCCGTGTACTTATACAGCTGGTTCAAAACGACCTGAGGATTTGCCTCGCGTTTGATTTCCACCACAAAACGCAGTCCGTCCTTATCACTCTCGTCACGGATGTTGGAAATACCGGTTATCCTCTCACCCTTGACCTCGTCTGCAATTTTTTCTATCAGCGCCGCCTTTCTGACACCGTATGGGATTTCGGTTACCACGATATGGAACTTTCCGTCCTTATACTCTTCTATATCCGCTTTTGCCCTGACATAAATTTTTCCGCGGCCGGTGCGGTAGGCGTTTCTTATGCCGGTTCTGCCCATAATGATGCCGCCGGTCGGAAAATCCGGTCCCTTTATATATTCCATAAGTCCGTCAACATCAAGCTCGGGATTTTCCATAAGCGCAATCGTACCGTCTATGACTTCACCCAGGTTGTGCGGGGGAATTTCCGTAGCCATACCTACCGCAATACCCGACGATCCGTTTACAAGCAGGTTAGGAAATCTTGAGGGAAGCACTGTCGGCTCCTGTGACTTATCATCAAAGTTGGGCATAAAGTCAACGGTATTTTTGCGTATATCCGTAAGCATCTCAAGCGCAATTTTTTTCATTCTTGCCTCGGTATAACGGTAAGCGGCGGGCGGGTCTCCGTCAATAGAGCCGAAGTTGCCCTGACCGTCGATAAGCGGATAACGCAGAGAAAAGGTCTGCGCCAGTCTTACCATTGCGTCGTAAACCGACGAGTCGCCGTGCGGATGATAATGACCCAAAACATCGCCGACAGTCGTTACTGATTTTCTGTACGGCCTGTCCGGAGTCAGGTTGGCTTCATACATTGTATACAATATTCTGCGGTGAACAGGCTTCAGTCCGTCGCGTACGTCCGGCAGCGCACGGCTTACTATAACGCTCATAGCATAATCAAGAAAAGCGGTACGCACCTCTTTTTCAACATCAATTTCAATAACGTTCTGGCCTTCAAAGCTTATTTCACTGCTGTGTTTAACTTCTTCCATTTCTGTCTCCTAAAATTTATACGTCAAGATTCCTTACAAACTGTGCGTTCTGCTCTATAAACTCGCGGCGCGGTTCTACCTTTTCACCCATACAGATTGTGAATATTTCGTCTGCTACGACCGCGTCCTCCATTGTAACCTTTACAATTGTACGTTTTGTGGGGTCCATTGTCGTCTCCCACAGCTGTTCCGGGTTCATCTCACCCAAGCCTTTGTACCGCTGAACAAGACAGCCCTCTCCCATTTCTTCAAGTATTTTGTCGCGCTGCTGGTCGCTGTAGGCATATTCCGCCTTGTTTTTTTTGATTATCTTATACAGCGGCGGCTGAGCAAGATATACATGTCCCTCTTCAATAAGCGGACGCATAAACCGGAAAAAGAATGTCAGAAGCAGAGTTCTGATATGCGAGCCGTCGACATCAGCATCCGCCATAATTATTACCTTACCGTATCTTAGTTTTTCTATATTAAAATCAGCGCCTATATTTGTTCCCAGCGCGGTTATTACCGGCTGCAGCTTGTCGTTTCCGTATACCTTATCAATACGTGATTTTTCAACATTCAGCATTTTACCCCAGAGCGGCAGAATAGCCTGAAAACGTCTGTCTCTGCCCTCTTTTGCAGAACCGCCTGCCGAATCTCCCTCTACTATATAAATTTCAGTAAACTGGTTGTCCCTTAGCTGACAGTCTGCAAGCTTACCCGGAAGTGACGCCGCTGTCGACAGCGCACTTTTTCTTGCCGTATCCCTTGCGCGCCGTGCCGCTTCTCTTGCTCGGCTGGCGTTTAAGGCTTTTTCAATAATAAGCTTTGCGGTTTTTGGATTTTCTTCAAAATATTCATTGAGTTTTTGGTTCATGACATATGTCACAAGCCCTGTCATTTCCGAATTGCCCAGCTTTGCTTTTGTCTGGCTTTCAAACTGTGCGTCCTCCAGCTTTACCGAAATAATAGCAGTCAGTCCCTCGCGCACGTCTTCACTTGACAGATTATCGTCCTTTTCCTTAAGCATTCCTTTTTTGCGCGCATATGCGTTTATATTCCTTGTAAGAGCGGTTTTAAATCCAGTTTCGTGGGTTCCTCCGTCAGAGGTATGGATATTGTTTGCAAATGACAGCAGAGTCTCATCATATCGGTTTGTATACTGAAGTGCGATTTCCGCCATTGACCCGTTTTTCTCGCCGCTCATATAGATTATATCTTCATGAGTAGCTTCCTTATTTCGGTTTATATATTTTACAAACTCACGTATACCACCCTCATAGCACATTTTTTTGCTTTTGGCGGGACTTTCACGCAGGTCGGAAATTTCTATTGTAAGACCGGCGTTCAAAAACGCCTGTTCTCTTACTCTTTTTAACAAAACGTCATAGTCATAGACAAGTGTCTCAAAAATCTGATCGTCCGCCAAAAACCTTACTCTTGTGCCGGTTTTATTCGTATTTCCTATAACAGAAAGAGGCTCAACTATTTTTCCGCGTTCGTAGCGTTCTTTATATATTTTCTGACCGTCTGCGACCTCGACCTCAAGCCAGCTTGACAAAGCGTTAACGACAGAGGCTCCCACTCCGTGAAGACCTCCCGACACCTTGTATCCTCCACCGCCGAACTTTCCGCCCGCATGCAGCACCGTAAACACCAGTGTCACTGCCGGAATTCCCTTTTTTTTGTTTATTCCGACCGGGATTCCGCGTCCGTTGTCCTCAACCTCGATAATATTGCCCGGAAGTATCTTTATACTGATATATGAACAAAACCCGGCAAGAGACTCGTCTATCGAGTTATCCATTATCTCGTATACAAGATGATGAAGACCTGCCGAAGAGGTTGTTCCAATATACATACCCGGTCTTTTTCGCACCGCTTCCAGGCCTTCCAGCACCTGTATCTGGTTTTCGTCGTATTTTGAGTTTACATTTGACTGAGACATTTTTTTCTCCTTTTATATATATCAAAAAAACATATTTATTGTAATTCACAATTCCGAACTTTCCGAACTTTTTGACAAAAAGTCACTGCGCTTGAGCAGAGTGGTTGTCGAAATCTGTGAGATAAAAACACGCAGACCTGAGCCGTCATCATAGACAATAAAAGACTTTGGAAGCTCGTTTGTCACATATATCAATCTTCCCGTCTTTTCAAAATGCGTAAGAAAATCGCGCGTTCTTTTTGATACCGTAGTTTTATCGATATCATAAATACCTATAACGCCTTCTTTTTTTATAATAACGTTGTTTCCCAAATGCAAATACATTAAATGATCCTGCCTTTGCTGACCTTTAAAATATTTCCGCGGTTTTTTACCTTTTGAGCCTCACAGGTAGATAAAATACACTGGGTATTTTCAAGCCCTTTGAAAATAAAAGCTTTCCTTGTTCTGTCCAGTTCTGACAGAATATCGTCCAATATAATAACGGGGTAGTCTCCCCGTATATCATATATTACTTTACTTTGAGCCAGAATAAGCGACAGTACCGCGCATCTTATCTGACCTTGGGACCCGAAATGCTTTAAGCTTTTTCCGGCGCCCAGAATAAGAATATCGTCTTTTTGTATACCGCTTTGAGTAACACGGGCAATAATATCCGCCTGCCGCTTTTTTCTGAGTCTTTCAAGTATTGCCGTTTCAAAATCCTCACAGCAATCCGCTGTTTTTAAAAACTGGTTTATATATAAAAGCTTCAGCTTTATATCTGTTTTTGTCATTTCCATAAAAATTTTTTTTGCAAAAGGCTCAAGCTTTTCTATATATTTTGCTCTCGAATAGGCTATATAAGCTCCTTCTTTTGCCAGATTCTGGTCATATACGTCTAAAAGCAGGCTGTTTTCAAAACAGTCTGCACTTTTTTTTAAAACAGCATTTCTTTGTGCCAGAATTTTTTGATATTTCAGCAGAGCGTCGGTATATTTTATATCAAGCGCACAAAGCGCCATATCAAGAAATGAGCGGCGCTTGTTGGGACCTTCTTTTATAAGATTCAAATGATCGGGTGTAAAAACAATAGATAAAAACTGACCGATAAACTGTCTGTTTTTTGCAACTGTTATACCGTTTATTTTAAGCTGTTTCGGTTCGGTTTTGAAAATTTTTATTTCTATTACACAGTTATCTGAAAAATCCTTATATTCCAATTTGATTTTTGCAAATTCCTTGCCTATCATTATCAGCTGCTGTTCACTGCATGATCTGAAACTTTTCAGGTATGAACAGAAATTTATCGCTTCCAATATATTTGTTTTTCCCTGTGCATTTTTTCCGACAAGAATATTGACTCCGTCGCTGAAATATATTTTTTCATACTCAATATTTCTGAAATTTTGAAGAGTAAGACATGTCAGCTTCATTTTAAATCCAGATTAAGCCGCATAGGCAGAACCATTGCAAGAAAATCTTCTCCCTGCACCGGTTCGAGTATTATCGGTGTAAGCTCTGTGTTTATACGTATCGCAATTTCATCCTGATCGCATGCATTCAGAGCTTCAAGCATAAATCTGTTATTAAATCCTATCGTCATTTTCTCATTAAAATTCGGAACGGATATAACGTCTGTAAATTTTCCGAGATTTGAAGCTGTTGAAATTTTAACAGTATCAAAATCAAATTCACACTTGATGGGACTTTTAACTGCACTGCTTGTTATAAGCGCCGCACGGTCAAGCATTGATCTTAGATCTTTTGTTTTTATTTTTACCTTAAATTTATGCTGGGCAGGTATAACGCTTTTATAATTTAAAAATTCACCTTCAAGAGTACGGGAGATCATAACGAAATTATCAAAACAAAACATAACGTTCTTTTCCGTAACGCAGATTCTTATATTATTTTCGCTTTCCTCAGGAAGGATTTTTAAAAGCTCGTTCAAGGTTTTAGCCGGAACTATAAATTTTTGAAAATCTCCGCATTTATATTCAAAACTTTCACGCTTTAGTGAAAGTCTGTACTGATCAAGCCCGACAGCACTTATATAGCTTTCTTTATCGTTAATTTCAAAAAGAATTCCCGTTAAAATCGGTTTTATATCAGACTGAGACGCCGCGTATATGGTATGCTTTAAAAGCCGCTTAAAGGCGGAAATAGTAAGATCCACATAATTTTTTTCATCAACCGACGGTATCTTCGGAAAATCCTGAGGAGAAACTCCCATTATATTAAAAACACTGCCCTTGCAGGAAATTTTTATTTGATAGCTGTCGTCCGACTCAATGTATACATCGTCGCCGGCTGGCAGTTTTCTTATAATATCTCCGAAAAGTTTTGCCGGAAAGATAATAGTTCCCGGTTCAATGGTATTTGCCGGACAAACCGCCGATATTGCAATATTGAAATCATATGCCGACAGCTTTATTTTTCCGTCCTCTACCTGTGCTTTTATACCTTCAAGAGCCGTTATGGTAGACTTAACGGATGCAGCTTTTGAAACAATGTTAACAACCTCTGAGAGCAAGTCTCTCTGACAGACAAAATTCATTTTCATTTCCTTTCTTTTCTAAACTTTAAAGAAGTAAAAGAAGTAGAAGCCGTTCAAATGTTTAAAACACATAAAGACTCGCATGGGAGCTTTATTTTTGATGTTCAATATGTTTTTAAAAAATGTTTAAAAAAAATTGTTTTTAAACATACAGTAAAGTCATATTTTTTCGGTTTATAAAACAGTTGAAAACTTATTAAAACTTGTTCAAAAATCCGTTTAAAATTCCTTCTTGATATTTTCCATCATTTCATTGATAATTTGTTTGAATTTTGAATCTGTTTCGATTTTTGCTTCTATCTGTTTTATTGAATGTAAAACGGTAGAGTGATTTTTTCCGCCGAATTCATCGCCGATAAGGGAAAGTGATGTATCGGTCATTTCTCTGGTGATATACATAGCCACCTGGCGGGCAAGCAGTATCTCAGCTTTACGTTTTGCACTGTAAATATCGTCTTTTGAAATGTTGTAATAACGGGAAACGTGGTCAATTATCATTTCCGGAGTTACGGCTGTATTGACATTTTCCTTTATGACAGACTGAATAACGTTGTGTATAATTCCTATTGAAGGCGGCTGATCGCTGAAAATAAGGGAATATGCTTTTATTTTTTTAACAGCACCTTCAAGCTCTCTCACATTGTTTTTGAGCTTTGTGGCGATATAAGAGACAATATCGTCTGAAAGGTTCAGATTCAAAGATTCAGCCTTGCGTTTTATAATTGCAACGCGTGTTTCAAATTCCGGAGGCTGAATATCTGCGATAAGGCCCGATTCAAATCTTGTCTTAAGCCTGTCCTCAAGAGTTGCCATATCCTTGGGCGGACGATCGGATGTTACGATTATCTGTTTTTTTGCCTCATACAGTGTTTCAAATGTATGGAAAAACTCAAGTTCGGTGGATACTTTTCCGCTTATGAATTGAATATCGTCAACAAGAAAAACATCAACATAGCGGTATTTGTTTCTAAATTCCGCCTGTTGGTTGTTTCTGATAGCCTGGATTATTTCATTCATAAATTCTTCGCCCTTTACTAGCATGATAGTAGAATCGGGGCGGTTTTTCTTAATTTCGTTGGCAATCGCACATAAAAGATGAGTCTTTCCCAATCCGGACTTACCGTAGATAAAAAACGGGTTGTAAGCTCCGGCAGGATTGTTTGCAACAGCGATTGATGCGGCATGAGCAAATTTATTTTCATCTCCGACAACAAAATTTTCAAAAGTGAGCTCTTCGTTTAAGTTTCCGAAATCCTTTTCATCAAATTTGATATCATCGGCGTTTTGTATCTGACGTGAGTTTGCAACTTTTCTGCTGACATCCTCTTCTGATAAAATAACAGCTGAAACATCAAAACCCATAACCTGAGTCAATGCCAGTTCAATTTCATCTTTAAATTTATTGTTGATAAGTACTTTCTGAAAATTTGACTGGGCATAAAGATAAGCAGTTTCATTTTCAAATTTGATAGGACGCAAAAGCTTAATCCAGCTTTCATATGATGTTATAGTTATCCTGTCCCGGATTACAGACAATGCTTTTTCCCATACATCATTAAATGAATCCATGTTAATTCTCCTTAAAATTTATACACTGCCAATTATATCACAAAAATTTCCGTTTTGCAATAATTATATAATTAGATATTATATATAGTTATAGTATTATATGGTGAAATTTAAACAAAGTATGGACAATAAAAGGAGATTGGTATATAATTGACCTGTAAAACAAGACAAAAAGGAGCAGAAAAATGCACAAGTATGATGTGATAATCGTCGGGGCCGGTCCTGCCGGCATTTTCACGGCGATAGAGATGATAAAGCGCGGAAGCAAAAAGAAAATCCTTATGATAGAAAAAGGAAACGCAATAGAAAAGCGCAGTTGCCCTAAGTCTAAAACTCATAAGTGTATGAATTGTAAGCCGTACTGCCATATAACGACCGGATTTTCCGGCGCGGGAGCATTTTCCGACGGTAAATTGTCTTTAAATTACGAGGTAGGCGGAGACTTTCCTGAGCTTATAGGTGCAGAGCTTGCCCAGGAGACTATCAATTATGCGGATAAAATATATCTTGAATTCGGTGCTACGGATAAAATAGAAGGTGTTTCAAATCCGGAAAAAATAAAGGAAATAAGGAAAAAAGCGATACAGGCAGGGCTGAAGCTGGTAGACTGCCCTATACGTCATCTGGGTACTGAAAAAGCACAGGAAATTTACGCACGTTTGGAAAAATTTCTGCTGGACAGCGGAGTTGAGATACTGTTCAATTATAATTGCAACGATATTATTCTTGACAATGACAGGTGTACGGGAGTAAAAATTGAAAAAAATTCCGGCAGTGACCGTATGGAGATTTACGGTGACAATATCGTTGTTGCAACCGGAAGAAAAGGTGCCGACTGGCTTGAAAAGGTATGTGAAAATCATCAGATTGCGCATAAGCCGGGTACCGTTGATATCGGTGTGCGCATAGAGGTGAGAAATGAGGTAATGGAGGAGGTAAACGAAGTGCTGTATGAGTCAAAGCTCATCGGTTACCCGAATCCTTTCAGAAACAAGGTTCGTACCTTCTGTCAGAATCCGGGAGGATTTGTAAGTCAGGAAAATTATGATAATAACCTTGCGGTTGTCAACGGACATTCTTACAAAGACTTAAAGTCACCCAATACTAATCTTGCAGTGCTTGTTTCTCATAATTTTACTCATCCGTTCAATCAGCCGATAGCGTATGCACAGAAAATAGGCGAGCTTACGAATATGCTTGGGGACGGACATATTTTGGTTCAGCGCTACGGAGATATACTTGACGGTAAACGCACCTGGGAAAAGGAACTTAATTTTTCAAACGTCCGGCCTACTATTCCCGATGCGGTTGCGGGAGATATCACTGCCGCTATGCCATACCGTGCAATGACAAATATAATAAACTTTATACAGGCAGTGGATCACGTAGTACCGGGTTTTGCCTCCTGCGAGACTCTTCTGTACTCGCCTGAGCTCAAATTTTACAGCAATAAAATAAAAATGGATGAAAATCTTAATACGAATGTAAAAGGTCTGCACTGTTTAGGAGATTCATCCGGTTGGACCCGCGGTCTTATGATGGCGTCCGTAATGGGAGTTATCATGGGAAGACAGCTTGCATAAAATTAACAGCCCACGTTGCAAATGACGCGGGCTGTATTGGTATTAAGTGCTTATTCAAAACTATTTCTTGCTGCCGTTACATACAATTTTTTAAAAATTGTGCGAGTATCATAGCACCCCGAGCCGTTCACGGCGGGCACACCGCACCGCGCTCTCACCGTTTGGCACGCCGTGCCCACCCCGAGCACGACGGAGCACATTACCGAACCTGTGCCGCCCACGGCAAACACACCGCGCCGCGCTCTCACCGTTTGGTACGCCGTGCCCACCACTTGCACGACGGCGCGCATCACCCTCGCCCCGTGCCGCCCACGGCAGACACACCGCGCCGCGCTCTCACCGCTTGGCACGCCGTGCCCACCACTTGCACGACGGCGCGCATCACCACACCCCGAGCCGTTCACGGCAGGAACAACGCACCGTGCACGACGGAGCACATCACCCTCGCCCCGTGCCGCCCACGGCAGACACACCGCGCCGCGCTCTCACCGTTTGTCACTCCGTGCCCGTGCCGCCCATGGCAGGCTCACCGACCCGCGCTCTCACCGTTTGGTACGCCGAGCCCACCCCGTGCACGAC
>CALWYZ010000022.1 GCA_944385895.1 uncultured Clostridia bacterium | reverse complement strand
AGGGTGCCAAAAATGGCACCATTTTTTCAAAACAGAACGAAACTACTACTTCGAAGACGCGTTGCCCGCGTCTTTTTCTGTTTCTACGATCGAAATATCGGTGAATTCTTTTTCGGACGGAGCGCACCTGCGGAGATACTCGTGGCCGCCGTCCACTGAGCAGGTACCACAGCTACAAGTCACAAACTGGTGTGTACCCGTCGATTCGATTTCGTCGCCGCAACGATTGCAGCGAATAGCGTTCTTGATGATTACCATAGATAACCTCACAAATGAAAATGATTAGTTCCTATATTGTAGCTCGTTGGTCATAATAAATCAAGAATGGTTTTTCAAAATATCCGCTCGAAAGCGAATTTGTTTTCAAAATTGACTATTCGACATACTTTGGCTATAATAGATAATACAAAAATATCCGCTTTAGCGGTCAATCAGATTGAATTTAGAAAGGACTGTGAGCTATGCACGATGTCCAATATTATAAGAGCATATTCGATAAGTACGGAGGTATGATGCGCACCACGCAGCTTGCAGAGGAAATGATATTCTATCCGCAACGTGAAAAGCTGATCGCAGACGGCTATGTGGAAAAAATTCGCAGAGGCTACTATCAATGGATTAATCCGGATGATTTCAGCGAAGTGGGAACCGTGATTCGCCTATTCCCTGATGCCATACTCTGCATGGACACAGCGCTTCGCTATTACGGTTATAGTGATCGTACTCCGGGCGACTGGCACCTGGCAGTCAGCAAAGACTCCGGTAAATCCCGATTTAAAATTGATTACCCTTTCGTAAAACCGTATTACGTGGAGCCGGCCGTATTGGAATTGGGTCTAACAACCGGAACCATGGATGGTCATGCCATTCGTATCTATGATAACTACGAGCAGAATTAATACGATTAGGAGCACCGACTATGAAGAAAACAGGCGTAATTTATATACTCACAAACCCGTCGTTTCCGCAGTATGTAAAAATCGGCTATGCAACGGACGTGAAACAGCGGCTGGACGAACTGAATCGCAGCACCGCGGTGCCGTTCGCTTTCCGCGTTTACGCTACATACGAAGTGGATTCTGCGCTTTCGGATAGCGCAACACAAAGGGCGACGACCATAACGGCCATCGCCCGATTTTTTGATTTTATAAAATTAACCAAAAGGGTTGACAAAATAAATCTTGTGAGTTATAATTGTCTTAACCTTAAAGGTTAAGAAGGAGGATTTACTATGCTAACCAGTATAGGAAGGTTTTTAAGGAAACTCCGAATAGACAATGGAGAAATCTTGAAAGATATGGCGGAAGCGCTGGGGGTTTCTTCTGCGTTTTTATCCGCAGTTGAAAACGGCAAGAAGAAAATGCCGGAAGGCTGGATCGAAAAACTCAAGTCCATCTATTCGTTCACAGCAGAACAGGTAGAAGAATTGCAAGCTGCAGTTATTGATACCAAAGATGCTGTGGAGCTTAACTTGCAAAATGCAACACCCGGCAACAGAGCCCTTGCAATTTCGTTTGCCAGAGAGTTTGTTTCCCTTGACGACGAAACGAGCAGAAAAATTTATGAAATCCTAAAGCGACGTAAGGGGGACTAACCGATTGAGCAATTATATGGTTGAAGCGAAATCGCGCACAAACCTCAGAAGCCTTGCACGCATACTCAGAGAGCATTTGCACCTTGATGATGTACTGTACTTTCCAATCGTGGAGCTGCTCGATGTTATGACCGAGCTTTTTGACGATTTCAATTACGAAGTAGTTGAGGATAAGGTCTTATCGAAAAAAGTTCATGCAGACACAGATATCCGCACAGGGCATATCCGCATCAAAGAGAGCGTCTATGAGGGCGCGTGCAATGGTGAAGGCAGAGACAGAATGACTATCGCTCATGAGATAGGCCATTATTTTACCCTGTGCTTTTGCGGTTTCAGATTGGAGCGTAATTTCAGCGGAGGAAAAATTCCTGCATTTCGTGATCCTGAGTGGCAGGCAAAGTGTTTTGCAGGAGAGCTGATGGTGCCGGCGCATCGCGTCAAAGGCATGGACGCATATGAGATTGCTGATCAGTGCGGCGTTTCTTACGATGCCGCCTGTGTGCAATATAAACATTTACCGAAGGAGTGATGCGTATTGATTGTCGTAAAAAACAAAAGACACACGGACAAACTGTTGGCGCAGTAAATCCATGTGGCTTTCGCAGAAATATGTTTCATACTTCTTAGTGGTTTAAAAAGTATAACATATTTCTGCCCTTTTGTCAATCCGTCCGGGCAATATTTCAGCCCGCCCGGATAGGACCCGCTTCGGGCAAAGCGGAGAAGGGACAGAGTTTATGTCCAAAGAAAATAGCACTCGAACTGGGTGCAAAGATGTTTTTCGTGCCTTTTTAGTAAAAAATGCACGCTATGCGGGTGACTTGGAAATCCCCTGCATTGAAGCGGAGGACCAGCTACCTACAAGACTTATCCCTTTTTCAAAAGCGTTCGGGAGTAAAGACTACGACGCATGGATGCACTTCTATGAGGACGACGTGGGTTTTGAAAGGCTGTGGAATCAGCCAAACAAATACATGCCTATCCTCAAAAAATACGCAGGTGTTATTTCGCCCGACTTCAGCGTGTACCGTGATATGCCGCTTGTAATGCAGCAGTGGAATATTTATCGCAGCCGAGCAATGGGACACTGGTTGCAAGAAAACGGTTTGCCGGTAATAACCAATGTGCGCTGGAGCGACGATCGGACATACGAACTGTGCTGTACAGGTGCACCGGCCCATTCGACAATTGCAATCGGGTCTCACGGTTGCATTAAGCTTTTGCAGGAACGCAAGTATTTTATACAGGGCCTTGATTATGTAGTGAACAGGCTGAGCCCGAAAACAATTATTGTTTACGGAACTGCTCCGGATGCTATCTTTTCAAAGTATAAGGAAGCAGGCATTACAATATTGCAGTTTATTAGTGATTATATGATCGCGCACAAGAAGGCGGTGAACGCCTGATGGGAGCAGGATTTCACGGCGGTTTTGGTGGAACAAAAGGTGCAAGCGAAAACAGCGCACCGGTCAATTCCAGCAAAGACGTGAGGTATAGTAAAAAGAAGACTGAGGGGTATTTGCTCAATCCCAGCCATCCTAAAGGTGGAGCGAAAGCCAAATTCATGAAAGATGTATTGGGTTACTCACAGAGTGATGCGAAAATATTTCATAAAAATGTAGTATCGTCGCTTGTCGGAAAATCTCCTGCAAAAAGTGAAGTTTCTCCGTTTGGTATCAAACACACCTACAAAACCAAAATAACAGGAAAAGATGGCAAATCAGTTAGTGCCAATGTAGTCGTTGTGATACAAAAAGACAACGGAAGAATCACATATAAGATTGTAACCGTTTATCCTGATAAGAAGGGAGAATAATCATGAAAGAATTAGATGTCGTCAAACTGGTAAAGGATTTCAACGGACTTCCTGCTGGCACCGAGGGTACTATTGTACTCGAATATGACGGAACAGCATATGAAGTGGAGTTTGTCGATTCCGAAGGCGAAACCATCGATGTTCTGACAACTCCTGCTGATATGATAGCGCTTGTTGACCATCCATAATAACCAAAAGACGAAAAGCCGGCAGCGAAAGCTGTCGGCTTTTGTATCGGAATTCGTTAAACATCAGTCTTCATCACCGGATGCCAAATCGATCTCATCACAATACCTTAAAAGAATATTGTCAATAACACGGGGTTTCGTGTCCGAATAAGCTCCGCTTAAGGCTTCGTAGATCAACAAAGCTTTGTAACAGAACTCGGCATATGTTTTATCTGCATCTTCCGGAATATCAAGGTCGCGTGCCTTTTTTCCTGCAAACTTGGTTATTACAGAAGCCACTCGGCTGTCGTATATAATGAACAGTTCGGGTAAATGAAAGTGAAGATACTTGGACGTCAAGGAACGCTTTTCCTTTTGAGTCAGCTCGGTAAATTGATCCATTAAGTACTTATGTACAGAGAGAATATCCGGAAGATTATCGCGGGTAATTGTTGTATATTTCCTCAGTGAATCAATTCTCTTGTCAATTTCAGAGTCAATGAGTTTAGGCGCAACGTAATCGTAATAGAAATCTCCGGGAGTTTCCGCTTTATTAGGACGCCGTTCAATCGCAGCTGCATAAGTACGACCTATCATCCATAGCTTCGAAACAATTTCATCCGCGTCGGTATGATTCGGATATTTCGCAACCATCTCATACATGATGGTGTTACCCAGTCGCCAACGAGAATTATTATCATCGTAGTTGCTGATTCGTTCTCTGCAAAGATCGGTAATCATATGCTACGCCTCCTGTGAAATAAATGAATGCAAATGAATCCGGGAAAGCGAATTCATTTGCATTTGGCACGCCCGGCGCGATTCGAACGCGCGGCCTTTCGCTTAGGAGGCGAACGCTCTATCCTGCTGAGCTACGGGCGCATATGATGAAATTTAGGTAAATTGGGCTTTGACGGCATATCCCTTACATTTTTTCGAAATGGCACCAAAGGGTACCGAACAGGGTGCCAAATCTCCGGAGGTTTCCAAGCAAGGTCGCGAAAACGGCGTTTTTCTCGCGTTTTCGCGCGTTCCCGCGGTCGTGGGGCGGATATAGCAAGCCCTTAGGAGGCGGACGCTCTATCCTGCTGAGCTACGGGCGCATATAAAGCTTTTTAATTCTATTTCAATTTTGTTTTTTTGTCAATATAAATTGCAAAATATTTGCTTTACATATTGAGGCTGTTGTGATATAATCAGAAAAATAAATTTAACCTTTTGGAGGTTGTAAATAATGAAATGTCCTTTTTGCGGCTGCTTTGAAAGTAAAGTCATTGACTCCCGTCCTACAGATGATGGCGAAAAGATACGGCGCAGGCGTGAGTGTATCGGGTGTCAGAAACGTTTCACGACATTTGAAGCTATTGAAACAATACCTCTTTATGTAATAAAAAAAGACAGCACCCGCGAAAGATTTTCACGTGATAAAATTTTAGGCGGTCTTATGCGTGCTTGTGAAAAAAGACCTGTATCCATTGAAAGCATGGAAAAGATTGTTGATGATGTAGAGGCGACCATAGCCAATTCACTTGAAAAAGAAATTACTACTGTGTATATAGGCGAGCTGGTTATGGAACGTTTGAAAGAAATTGATGACGTTTCTTATGTTAGATTTGCATCAGTTCACAGACAGTTCAAGGATATACAGTCTCTGTATGAAGAAGTCTCTAAAATTATTAAAAAATAAAGGAGAAAAAAATGACAGATTTATTTTATGATAAATATGATGGCGAAATGTTTTTTGACATAGAAGATATCGAAAAGGGAAGTGAGGAATACAGCTTTACCATTAAAGCTCAATATGATGGAAAAATCATAGGCGCACGTGTTTCTGTACCGGTTTTGATTAGACGTTCGCTTTTTAAAACTTATAAATTTATTAAGACAAACTCACAGCTTAAGATAACCTCCATAGGACAGGAAAGTGACGATTTTATCTGTGCTTTGGAAAGTCTGTTAAAGCCGCCGTATAAATCATCTCGGCATTTTTCCGATGAGCCTGACCCCATAGATTTTTCAGTTCTTAATCGCGAATTGTATGATATAGATTCTGATAAAATATATTTGAAGCTGTTCAACGGAGAGGATCAGTCGGATTTTGACGAGGATGAAAAAATCAATCTTGAAATGAATTTTACTTTTAATCTATCAAGTAATAAAGCGTCATTGATAGAAGTGCGTGATGGTTACAGCGCAGATATTATTGCAATTTTAATGAAATGATAAAAAAAGACCCGTTTATAGCGGGCTTTTTTATTTAAACATTGAAATATATTATACAATATGATACTATATTATTAACTTTTTGAATGGAGATAAGGTAAATTGGAAAATACGATTGAAAAGTCTTGCTTGGTCTGTGCTTCTATAATGAATGAGATTAATAAGGTAATAATCGGTAAGCCGGATGCTGTCAGGCTTTTAATGCTGTCATTGATTTGCGGCGGGCACGTTCTTATTGAAGATGTCCCCGGTGTCGGTAAAACCACTATTGCAGCTGCGCTTGCAAAAGCTACTGGGCTTGACTTTAAGCGCGTACAGCTAACGCCTGACGTTATGGCAAGCGATATAACAGGTTTTTCGGTATACGACAAGAATATTGGCAAATTGAGTTATAACCCTGGAGTTGTTATGACAAATATTCTTATTGCCGATGAGATCAACAGGACTTCTCCTAAAACGCAATCGGCTCTGCTTGAGGCAATGGAAGAAAAACAAGTAACAGTTGATGGAATAACTCATAAATTGCCGACTCCATTTATGGTAATTGCAACTGAAAATCCGCTTGGATTTGTAGGAACATATCCTCTGCCGGAAGCACAGCTTGACAGATTCCTGCTGAGATTTGTAATAGGATATCCCAATAAACAGGATGAAATCAAAATAATCAGTGACCGTAAAAGTTTAAATCCGCTGGATAGTGTAACAGCTGTCGCAACGCCCGATGATATCATTAATGCACAAAGGGATGTGTCATCAGTGTATGTTGATAAAGACATATACGAATATATTGTAAATCTTGTACAGGCGACACGCTCCAACAAAAATATTGTACTTGCGGCTTCTCCGCGAGCTTCCATTGCACTGATTAAGGCGGCTTGTGCAAATGCGCTTATAAGCGGCAGAAATTATGTTATCCCGGATGATGTTGCTCAGCTGTACAAATACGTAGTTGAACATAGAATTGTTCTGTCTGCTGAAGTCAGACTTGAACAGACTAAACCCGGTCAGGTATTGGATTCAATATTTAAAAATACTAAAATGCCTATTATAAAAACTGAAAAGGATTCTTAAAATGTATAAATCCCGCTTGATTTATTTGTCGATCGTTGTTGCGGCATTTATTTTTTCTCAGGCTTTATATGAATCGGTGTCATATATGACACTTATAATTGTGCTGATTCTTCCGTTTATATCAGTGTTTCTTGCTCTTTTAAGCTTTCCGCTGTTAAAGGTATTTATTTCAACTGCCAATAAAAGCATTTTCAGATATTCTGATTTTACCGTTAAAATAAAGCTGAACAATTACAGTCCGTTTATTTGTCCCTCGTTTAAAATAAACTGCACAATGCCGGACGATACCGGTGCTGATGTCGAAAAAGTGTCGTTTATGGTTAATATGTCAGCCGGCAGCGGCGGATCTCTTAAGTATTCCCGATTTTTTGCAAACAGAGGCAAATATGTTGTTAGCGTGGATTCCATTGAGTTTTTTGATTTTCTTAAGCTTTTAAAGTTCACTAAAAAAGTATCAAAAAGCATAATCATGACTGTCAAGCCATGTGATTTAGAGCTGCAGCTGCCTGTAACGTCTGAACTTCAAAGACAGGAAAACAGTATGATTGTCGGTACAACTCCGGTTAACAGCGGCGGAGATATGTTTGCTGTGCGAGATTATATTTTTGGTGACAGCATGAAAAACGTACATTGGAAATTATCCGCTAAAAGCGAAGATATTGTCGTAAAAACATTTGCCGAAAACATTTATGATCAGGCAATAGTAATCGCTGATATGTCCTGTTATTATGACGATAAATTCTTAGGCAGAAGTATGACGGACTGCGTTATAGAGGCAACACTTTCTGCCATTAATGATTATAATAAGAGCTCAGTTCGTTTCAGCCTTATATATAATGTGGGAAAAAATGAAAATATATATTGTCCTATAGTATCGCCATCTGATCTCATTATTGCACAAAATTCAATTATGATGACTCCTATGGTTGAAAATTCAAGTGTTACAGATCTTCTGCAAAACGTGGATATTAATATTATTTCCGGCTGTGAGGTCTGTCTAATAACATCTTTTGGTTCGGATGATATGATTAAAAAGGTAAAGGCAATGTTTATTGACATAAAAAGCAGGCTTAAGGTAATTAGAATTACCGAGTTGGATACACCCGAAGCTGACGGAGTACTGTCCTATTCTAAGGAATATATTGAAAAATTGTGCAGGAGCAAGGCCAATGAAGCACTCTGATAAAAAGGTTTCAAAAATAATTTTTTCGGAATTGCTTAACGACAAAACAAACGGTAAAGTACTTCCTTTTATTTTTCAGTTACTGCTTTTGTTTATAGCTCTTTCCGGCTTTGTTTATTGTGTTTCCACGTCGATCCAAATGCCTATCAGCTACGTGAAAATTGCACTAATATGTTTTGTTTGTTTATTTATATGTGCGTTGTTTACTTTAAATAAAAGGCTGTATATTTGGTTCTTAGGTATTTTCGGCTCAGTCGTTTTTTGCATACTTTTTCTAATTAAAGCGCTTAGAAGCCGGATATTTGAAGCCTTTGAATTTTGCTACAATCTTACTATAAAAATAGTCATTGATCAGGGTTATGTCAATTACCAGAGCGCTATGACCAAGGATATCACAGAGCAACTTGCTCAGCCGGAGCTTATAAACAGCTATTTCTACTGCGTGATAATAGTTCTTGCAATAGTGTTTTCTGTGCTGTTTACATCCACAATGATGAAAAGATCTCTTGTATGGTTAAGTGTACTGCCGTGCTTTATTGTGCTTACTCCCTCTTTATATTTCGGCGCCGTTCCCAGTGGCAGCGCATTTTGCATATTTATTTCGGGAATAATAGGCTGCTATTCTGAGAGTATAGCATATTTTGTCTATAAAAACAGCAGAAAAAATAAAGACACTGAGGATAATGACAAAAACCTTGGATATGTTATGCGCTGCTCTGTTAACGGTTTTGCCAGCACTGTTGTAGTGCTCGTAGCTTCGCTTCTGATTTATTCTTCGGTTTATTCAAATGATATATTGCAGTTTGACAGTGTTAGAAAAATTCTTGATGATGTGGCCGTAAAAATAATGAATAATCTGTTTTATGAGCAATACGAAACTGCCGACGGAGCAATAGGCGGACTGCTAAACGGCGATGTTCTTGAACTTAAAGCGCCCAACTTTCGTCAGCTTCCGGTTATGACAGTTACAACACGTACAAATACTACCTTGTATCTGCGCGGCTGGATAGGTGATACACTTACAGATGAGGGCTGGAAAGTTTTAAACGAAAGTGATACTGAAAATTATCGTGATGTGGTCTCGGGAAATTTCGATCAGTATACACAAATGTATGATTATACTAAGCTGGTCTCTGAAAAAGAGCTGCTTCAAGCAAGTGCTGACAATGATACATCAGCTCTTGGCTTTATATATGATACAGTTAATATTAAGGCCAAGTTTACAAAGAGCCTTATGGTATTTTTGCCTGTGACCGGGCTTGACGATGATATAGAAGGGGACTACAGCGGAATTGAAACTATCGGGGATAAAATATGCTTTTTTGAGAACAGACGCCCGAACGGCAACAGTTATACAATAGACACTGTTGTTCAGAATTTCTATAATGCTCAGGCGTATTCCGACTTCCAACAAAAACAGGAAGATTACATGTTTATGGCAAAATTGATCGAAAATAAGCAAGTCGAACTGAACGAAGAAGAACAATTCATATATGATGAACGGCAGTATCGAAAGTATGTAGAAGAAAATTATTTGGATGTTCCAAATGGGGCTGAATTTTTATCAGATCTTTCACAAGAAGTTACTGCTGGTTTTTCAGATAATTTCAGTAAGGCGCTTGCGATTGAAAGGTATTTTAAGAATAATTATAATTATTCCATAAACTTTCCTCAGCACGAGGGTACAGCTCTTGAAAAAATACAATATATGATTGAAAACACACAGACGGCATACTGCACGTATTATGCCACTGCAATGACAATCATGATGAGATCTTTGAATATACCTGCCAGGTATGTCACAGGATATCATGCAATGGTTGTACCGAAAAATGATAAAAATCTATATACCCGCGAAATAGTGGATGAGGATTACCATGCTTGGGTAGAGGTGTATTTTGACGGTATAGGATGGATTACTTTTGATCCTACTCCCGGTATAGGAGGAGATCAGCTTATAAGGGATTATTCATTTCTTGAAGAATCCGGCGACGGTGATACGGCTCATGAAAGTGAAAGTATTACTATCAACAATCCGGAGGATGATCAGGAACCGGAAAATTCTATTGATGTCGATGACCAATTACATCAAACAGATTTCAGTCTGCCGATGTGGTTGTGGATTATTATCGTAGCCGTTTCTGTTATATTATTTTTAATGATTTTGTCATCCATATCTATTGTGCTGATAAATCGTAGATTTAATAAAAAATTCAAAATAATATCCAATATGCCCCCAACACAGATGGTATCGGCTTTATATCCATGGATTTTACGGCTTTTAAGCTCACTCGGTTATACGCCGCAGCCGGGTGAATCAGTAGTTGAATTTGCAAAAAGGGTTGACGCTGTTTTTATGACGGCTCCCGGGCTTGGAACAATAATCAACATATTGGAAATGACCCAGTTTTCTGAAAATACTGTTGATCCTGCCGACGCTGTAATGGTTAAGAATTATTTTGAAAGATTATCTATAATGGTATTTTTCAGCCTTAATATTTTCAAAAAATATTATTATATGGCAACTATTAATAAGAAACAAAACTGATGAAAAAATTTGTTATAAAAAAGAATGATTCCGGTCAGCGACTTGACAAGTTTGTTGCAAAAGCCGCTGCCGGATTAAGTCCGTCACTGGTCTATAAGTATATACGCAAAAAATCTATTAAGGTAAACGGAAAACGCGCAGAAATATCATACAGGCTACAAGAAAATGATGTTGTGGAAATGTATATAAATGATGAGTTTTTCATACCTAAAAAAAGCGGATTTTTAAATATAGGATACGACCCTACGCCTGATATTGTTTATGAAGATGAAAATATGATTCTTGTAGATAAAAAACCTGGGGTGTTGGTACATGAAAGTTTAAATGAAAAACGAGATACTTTAATAAATCAGATACTGTTGTATCTTTACAATAAAGGTGAGTATTCTCCGGATTCAGAAATAAGCTTTACCCCTTCACTTTGCAACAGGCTCGATAAGAATACGGGCGGTATTGTAATCATTGCCAAAAACGCCAAAGCTCAGCGGTTATTATATGATATTGTTAAATACAGAAAAATAACAAAAAAATATCTTGCGCTGGTACATGGAGCATTTAAAGTAAAGTCCGCAGTTTTGACAGCATATCTGAAAAAAGATTCATCTGCAAATATCGTTGATATATCAGATTTTGAAAAAGAAGGTTACCGAAAGATAATAACAAAGTATACCGTTATAGACGAGTCTAAGGATATGTCTCTTGTCGAAATAGATCTTGTCACGGGGAGAACTCATCAGATACGTGCGCATATGGCTCATATCGGTCATCCCGTAGTTGGTGACTGTAAATATGGATATGCCAGAGATAACAAAAAACTGCCTTTTGCGCATCAGGCGCTTTATGCATATTCTCTTGAATTTAAAATAGATAATGAAAAAAACGATCTTTATTACCTGAACGGCAGGGTGTTCAGGGTTAAAAAAGTTTATTTTGAAGATTTTTTGTGCAAAAAGCAAAAGAAGAGTAATTTAAAGAAATAATAAGAAAAAAAGAGTATTTCAAAGAAAAAGATAAACTAAATTTATCTTAAGTATGGAATACTCTGTTTTTTTATTAAAAAATCATAAATTTTTATTGACAAATTAGTACAAAGTATTTATATTTAAGAATAGACTTTTAAGAAAGGAAAATCGTAATTGGACAAGGTAATTATTAGACTTCAGAACATTCATATTGAATTTGATGATGAAACAATAATTGAAAATTTGAATTTGGACATAAAAGATAAAGAATTTGTCACACTGCTCGGACCTTCCGGTTGCGGTAAAACGACAACGCTAAGAACTATTGCCGGATTTGTAACTCCCGACAGAGGAGATATAATATTTGACGGAGTGAGAATAAATGATCTGCCGCCGCATAAGCGTCAGGTAAATACGATTTTTCAGAAATATGCACTTTTTCCTCATTTGAATGTTTATGATAATATTGCCTTCGGTTTGAGGATAAATAAAACACCTAAAGAAGAGATTAACAAAAAAATACATGAGATCCTTGATATAGTAAATCTTAAAGGCTATCACAAACGTTCAGTTGATTCATTGTCAGGCGGTCAGCAGCAACGTGTCGCTATCGCCAGGGCATTGGTCAACAATCCTCGAGTCTTGTTGCTTGATGAACCGTTAGGTGCGCTTGATTTGAAGCTTAGAAAGGACATGCAGATTGAGCTAAAACGCATACAAAAGCAGATGGGTATAACATTTGTTTATGTTACACATGACCAGGAAGAAGCTTTGACAATGAGTGATACAGTTGTCGTTATGAAAAACGGTCTTATTCAGCAGATAGGCAAGCCGAAGGATATTTATGACGAGCCTGCAAATGCATTTGTTGCGGATTTTATAGGCGAAAGTAATATTCTCAGCGGTACTATGATACGTGATTTTCTTGTCAATTTTGATGATGCGGAGTTTGTATGTGTGGACAAGGGATTTGGAGAAAATACCCCTGTTGATGTGGTAGTAAGACCTGAAGATATTGCAATATGCGATCCTGATAAAGGCGCTATAAAAGCTGTGGTAAAGATTGTTACGTTTAAGGGCGTACACTATGAAATGATTGCACAAAGCAAAAATTACAGCTGGAAAATTCATTCTACTCAATATCAGCCAGAAGGCTCACAAATAGGTATGAATATTATTCCGGAGTACATACACATAATGAAAAAGGAGGCGGGAACCGCTAATTGAAAAGCAGGGTGATTGCTGTACCGTATGTTATTTGGTCAGGCATTTTTATAATTGTGCCGACTCTTTTTGTAGGGTATTTTGCATTTACTGACAGTAACGGTACTTTTACATTTGAAAATATTTCAAAAATTGGCAAGTATGCAAATGTTTTCGGCAGAAGCATTGTTTATGCCGCTGTCGCAACTGTATTATGTTTGATTTTCGGATATTTGCTGGCATATTTTATGGCTCACCTTAAAGAACATCAAAAATCATTGTGTCTTGTTCTTTTAATGTTGCCTATGTGGATAAATTTAGTCCTGCGAACGCAGGCACTTCAGAATATACTCATGGATAACGGAGTTATCAACAGGCTTTTGGGATTGCTTAATATTCCGTCGTTAAAATTACTTGATACATCTTTTTCGGTAGTACTGGGTTTGATATATAATTATCTTCCTTTTATGGTATTGCCGATATTTACTTCTCTTGAAAAACTGGACAATAAGGTTATAGAGGCCGCACAGGATCTTGGCGCTAATTCTGTGAATGTTTTTACAAAAATCACACTTCCTTTATCAATGCCTGGTGTATATTCTGGAATTATCATGGTATTTATACCGTGCCTTTCTACATTTGTTATTTCAGAAAAACTCGGCGGCGGTAAAGTGTATCTGATAGGAAATGTAATAAACGACATGTTCAATCAGAATTATAACTTTAACGTAGGTGCTGCAATCAGCCTTGTGATGATGCTGATAATGATAATCACGCTTGTAGTATTCGGTTTTCTCGACGATGAAACAAAGGAGGGGATACTGTGAGCAAGGCTTTTTCGCGAATATATATTTTTCTGGTATTTTTCTTTTTATATGCACCGATTTTGCTGCTGATATTTTTCTCGTTCAATTCGTCGAACTCAAATGTGGCTTTCAACGGTTTTTCACTGCGATGGTACGAAGAACTTTTCCACGACGAAGAAATACTGCGTGCTCTTCTTAATACATTAATTGTTGCGTCATTGGCATCTGTTATTTCAACTATTATAGGAACTGCAGCTGCCATAGGCCTTTCAAATTTTAAAAAATGGAAGAAAAAAGCAATAATGAATATCACATACATACCGGTTCTGAATCCTGATATTATCACCGGTATTTCACTGTTGCTTCTATTTGTGGCGTTTAACATTCCTGGTGGATTTATAACCGTGCTTATTGCTCATATAACATTTGACATTCCGTATGTTATACTTGCCATAACTCCAAGGTTAAGGCACGTCGACTCGCATTTGTTTGAAGCTGCACAGGATCTTGGCGCGACACCTGTCAATGCGTTTTTTAAGGCTGTTTTTCCTCAGCTTATACCAGGTATTGTGTCCGCCTTTCTTATGGCGTTTACGTTATCAATTGATGATTTTGTTGTCACTTTTTTTGTCAGGGGCAACGCATTTTCAACTTTATCTACTGTTATTTATACGATTACCAAACGTAAAATTCCGCTTAGCATAAATGCTCTGTGTGCTATCATGCTGCTTTGTGTGCTGACTGTGCTTATTGCGGTTAATATTTTTGATAAAAGAAAATCAAGGGAGGAATTTAAATGAAAAAATTAAGTGTTTTGGTTATTGTTGTGATGCTGGTTGTTATGCCTTTAAGTTCGTGCAGTTCTTATAAGGCCAACGAGGTGGTTTATGTATATAACTGGGGCGAATATATCGACAGCAGTGTAAACGATATGTTTGAGGAAGAGACAGGTATTAAAGTTATATATGACGAATATGACAACAACGAATCTATGTATGCAACCTTAAAAAACGGTGCTGCAAAATATGATGTGATTTTTCCGTCAGACTACATGATTTCGCGTCTTATAGAAGAAGACATGGTAGAACCTTTGAATTTTGATAATATACCAAATTATCAGTATATAATGGATAACTTTAAAGGTCTTGAATATGACCCTGAAAATAAATATTCCGTGCCTTATACATGGGGAATAATCGGTCTTTTGTATAACAAGGAATATGTGACGGAGACTCCTACCAGCTGGTCAGCACTGTGGGATGAAAGATACAGCGGTAAAACTCTTATGTACAATAATTCTCGCGATGCTATAGGACTTACTTTGATAAAAAATAATGAAGATGTAAATACTACCGATACTGCAGTACTTGATACAGCAGCAGAAGAAGTGAAAACTCTCAAAAAAAATCTACAGGCTTTTGTCTCTGATGAAATTTTCAATTTGATGGAAAGCGGTTCGGCATATATGACACCAGCTTACGGTGGAGATGTTATTACCATGATGGAGGAAAACAGCGACCTTGGCTATGTTATTCCTCAAGAGGGAACAAACCTGTTTGTTGACGCTATGTGTGTTGTAAAAGGTTCTGAGAACAAAGAGGCTGCCGAAAAATACATTAACTTTCTTTGCAGAGAAGATATAGCTGCACTTAATCGTGAGGAAACGTGTTATTCTACACCCCAGCAGCAGGTTTACGAAGGTCTTGACGAAGAAACAAAAAATGAACTTATAGCTTATCCGACGGACGATATTCTTGAAAAGTCTCAGGTATATACAAATCTTCCCCAGGAGACACTTGATTATTATTCTTCACTCTGGACAAATATAAAGAACTCATAATATAAGCGCTTACGGCTTTATAGCTGTAAGCGCTTATTTTTATATGTTGTTTCCGTATTTGTTAAGTGAACGGTATTGAATCGCCTCTAATACATGAAGTTTTGTAATAAGCTCTGATTTTTCCAAATCGGCAATGGTTCTGGCTATTTTTAAAACTTTTGTATAACCGCGTCCGGTTATGTTTAATTTATCAAAGCTGTTTTTAAGAGCGTCTTTAGCATCATCTGTCAAAATGCAGTATTTTTTTATGAGTGACGGTGTTAGATCTGAATTTTTATAAATTCCAGTGCCTTTATAACGGTTGTATTGAAGTCGCCTTGCTTCGATTACTCGTTTGCGTATCTGGGCAGAGCTTTCGCTCACTTTATCGGAACTTATATCCTTGTATGCTATTGCGGGGACGTCTATATGAATGTCTATTCTGTCAAGCATAGGTCCTGAAATATGTGATATGTATTTATCGATTTGATATTGTGTACATGTACATTTTCGTGTAGGGTGACCTAGGTATCCACACTTACATGGATTCATAGCACAGACAAGCATAAAATTGGATGGGTAGGTAACAGAGCCTTTTGCACGTGATACGGTTATCTTGCCGTCTTCAAGCGGCGCACGCATGCAGTCTATGGATTTTGCTGAAAATTCGGGAAACTCATCAAGGAAGAGAACACCGCAGTGTGCCAGTGAAATTTCTCCGGGTCTTGGATTTTGTCCGCCTCCACATAATGCAACGCTGCTGACAGTATGGTGAGGTGACCTAAAAGGACGCTGGGTGACAAGACCTTTTCCGTTTAGCTTGTTTGCCACGGAGTATATTACTGTACAGTCGATCGCTTCCTTAAAAGAAAGCGGTGGCAGTATTGTCGGCAATCTTTTTGCAAGCATGCTTTTACCGCTTCCGGGCGGACCTATCATGAGAATATTATGTCCTCCTGCAGCAGCTATTTCAATAGCTCTTTTTGCGGCATACTGACCCATGACCTCACTGTAATCCACATCAAAGTCAGTAGCAACGCTCACCTGAAATTCCTTGACTTTCAGCGGTTGTATTTTTTGGCTACCGTTTAAGTGTGCTAAAAGCTGGACAATATTTTTTACCGGATAGATATCAATTCCGTCAATATATTCGGCCTCTGCGGAGTTTTCCTCTGGAATAAAAATGGCTTTGATTCCCATTTCTCTTGCCTTTAAAATCATAGGCAAAACGCCTGTGATTTGTCTGATATCTCCAATAAGCGAAAGCTCACCGGCAAATGCACAGTTGCAAGTGTTTATGCTCATGCTTTCCGAGGCGGCTAAAATGCCCAGTAAAATAGGCAAATCAAAAACAGAGCCTTCTTTTCGTATATTTGCTGGAGCAAGATTAACTGTAATGCGTTTTACAGGGAAAGAAAGTCCGGAGTTTTTATATGCGCTTCTTACCCGTTCTTTTGCCTCTCTTACAGCAGTATCCGGCATGCCGACAATATCAAATGCCGGCAGCCCGCGCGAAAGATCAGTTTCAACAAAAACAGGAAAAGAGTCTATACCGTTTATTCCTAATGACAAAATTTTATTGACCATAATAAATTCCGTTTCTATTTTACTTTACTATATTCTAAATCAATATTGAAAATTTTACAATATTCCTCAAAAAATTTAATTAAAAATTATACTAAATTTATATTATTAATACTTTACATCGTGAGAGGAAGGTGTTAAAATATAAAATGGCAATTTGAATATATTATTTTGATAAATTAAGGAGGAACAAATTCATGGCAAGAAAAATGAAAACCATGGATGGTAACAATGCCGCAGCACATGTGGCTTATGCGTTTACGGATGTTGCCGGAATTTATCCGATCACACCGTCTTCTGTAATGGCTGAGGTCACAGACAAATGGTCTGCAGAAGGACGTGTAAACATTTTCGGACAGAAGGTTAAGGTAGTGGAACTTCAGTCTGAGGGCGGCGCTGCCGGTACCGTTCACGGTTCACTGGCCGCAGGTGCTCTTACTACTACATATACGGCGTCTCAGGGCTTGTTGTTGATGATCCCTAACATGTACAAAATAGCAGGTGAACAGCTACCGGGCGTAATTCACTGCTCTGCCCGTGCTCTTGCGTCTCATGCTTTGTCAATATTCGGTGACCATTCAGACGTTATGGCATGCCGCCAGACAGGTTTTGCAATGCTTTGTGCCGGTAATGTTCAGGAAGTAATGGATCTTGCCGCTGTTGCTCATCTTTCAGCAATCAAGGGTAAAGTTCCTTTCCTTCATTTCTTTGACGGTTTCCGTACCTCACATGAGCTTCAGAAAATAGAAGTCTGGGATTATAAAGATCTTGCGGACATGCTCGATTTTAAGGCGGTTGAAGAGTTCAGGAAAAAAGCTTTAAACCCTGAACATCCTGTTTTAAGAGGTTCTGCTCAAAATCCTGATATCTTCTTCCAGGCACGTGAGAGCTGCAACAAATATTACGATGCTCTGCCGGCTGTTGTTGAAGATTATATGAATAAAATCAACGAAAAAATCGGAACAGATTACAAGCTGTTTAATTATTACGGTGCGCCTGATGCAAAGCGTGTTATTGTTGCAATGGGTTCAGTATGTGATACTATTGAGGAAGTTGTTGACTATCTCAATGCCCGCGGTGAAAAAGTAGGACTTATCAAAGTTCGTCTTTACAGGCCGTTTTCAGTAAAGCATATGCTTAGCGTTTTGCCGGAAACAGTTGAGTCAATAGCTGTTCTTGACAGAACAAAAGAGCCCGGTTCACTTGGAGAGCCTCTGTTCCTTGATGTTGTAGCTGCTCTTGCTGGCACAAAGTATGCAAATGTTAAGGTAGTAGGCGGAAGATACGGTTTGGGATCCAAGGATACAACCCCCGGCAATATCTGCTCTGTTTATGCTAACCTTGCCAGCGAAAATCCCAAGCATGAGTTTACTATCGGTATCGTTGATGATGTTACAAATCTCTCTCTTGATGATGTTGAAGACCCTGATACCACAGCTGCCGGTACTGTTTCATGCAAGTTCTGGGGCCTGGGCTCAGACGGAACGGTTGGCGCTAATAAAAACTCAATTAAAATTATAGGTGACCATACTGATAAATATGTTCAGGCATATTTTGCTTACGACTCCAAAAAGTCCGGTGGTGTTACTATTTCTCACCTGAGATTTGGTGATAATCCTATAAAATCCACATATTTCATCAAAAAAGCGGATTTTGTTGCATGTCATAATCCCTCATATGTAGGCAAGTATGATATGGTTACAGATGTTAAGAAAGGCGGTTCTTTCCTTCTTAACTGCCCGTGGTCAGTAGAAGAGCTTGACAAGAGACTTCCTAATGACATGAAAAAGTATATCGCTCAAAATGATATTAATTTCTATATCATAGATGGTATCGATATTGCCGCTAAAATCGGCTTGGGCGGAAGAATAAACACCATACTTCAGGCTGCTTTCTTCAAAATCGCTAATATAATACCAGAAGCCGAGGCTGTTCAGTATATGAAAGATGCTGCAACCTATTCGTACAGCAAAAAAGGCCAGGCGATTGTAGATATGAACCATGCCGCAATTGAAGCCGGTGTTAAAGGCGCTGTCAAAGTAGATGTTCCTGAAGCTTGGAAAGATCTTGATGTTGTACCAGTTAAAGAAACTGTTGAAACCGACAGAAAAGATCTTAAAGAATATGTTGAAAATATTCTTATTCCTGTTAATAAACAGGAGGGTGATAAGCTTCCTGTTTCTGCGTTCAACGATTATGTTGACGGTCATATGGTTCAGGGTGCTGCTGCCTTTGAAAAGAGAGGCGTTGCCGTTAAAGTCCCGTCATGGAGCGTAGATAAATGCGTTCAGTGTAACAAGTGTTCTATTGTTTGTCCTCATGCGGTAATACGTCCGTTTGTGCTTGATGCTGCTGAGGTTGAGGCTGCTCCTTCAGGATTTGAGTCCAAGAAAATGGTCGGCAAAGGCCTTGACAAATATCAGTTTACAATAGCAATTTCAGCTCTTGACTGTACAGGCTGCGGTGTATGTATTACTGCATGTAAGACAAATGCTATCGAACTTATGCCGCTTGACAGCCAGATTGAAAAGCAGAAATATTTCAACTATTGTGTAAATAAGGTCTCAGACAAACAGGATGTGTTTGATTCAATTAAGCTTGAAACAGTCAAAGGCTCACAGTTTAAACAGCCGTTGCTTGAATTCTCGGGAGCATGTGCTGGCTGTGGTGAAACACCTTATGCCAAACTTATGACTCAGCTATTCGGTGACAGAGCGTTTATTTCCAATGCAACAGGTTGTTCGTCAATCTGGGGCGGCAGCTCACCTGCAACTCCATATACAGTAAATAAAAGAGGCTTTGGTCCTGCTTGGGCAAACTCACTGTTTGAGGATAACGCAGAGCACGGATACGGAATGTACCTGGGTTCTAAACAGCTGCGTGACAAGGTTACAGATCTTATTGATCAGTTGTATTCAAAGACGGATGACGCAGAATACAAAGCAGCTGTTGATGCATGGAAGCTTTCATATAATGACAGTAAAGCAAACAGAGCTGATTCGGATAATCTTATTGCTGCGCTTGAAAAAGTAAACTGCTGTGAAGAAGGTAAAGCTCTTGCAGCTGAAATACTAGCACATAAAGAATATATCTCTAAAAAATCTATATGGATTTTAGGCGGTGACGGCTGGGCATATGATATAGGTTTTGGCGGTCTTGATCATGTACTGGCATCTAACGAAGATGTTAATGTCCTTGTATTTGATACAGAAGTTTATTCTAATACAGGTGGTCAGGCTTCTAAGGCAACACCTTCCGGTTCTGTTGCTCAGTTTGCTGCTGCCGGTAAAACTACAAAGAAAAAAGATCTTGGCGCTATTGCACGCTCATATGGCTATGTATATGTGGCTCAGGTAGCAATGGGTGCGGATGATGCTCAATGTGTTAAAGCTTTCGCAGAAGCTGAGGCTTATAAAGGTCCTTCGATAATTATTGCGTATGCTCCGTGTATAAATCACGGTATAAAGGGCGGTATGGGCACATCTATGATCGAGTCTAAAAAGGCTGTTGATGCCGGCTATTGGCAGTTATATCGTTACAATCCCGCTCTTGTCGAGGAAGGCAAAAATCCGCTTACTCTTGACTCTAAAGAGCCTAAGGCAGATTTCAGGGAGTTTATCATGAACGAAGTTCGTTACAACTCACTTACACGTTCTTTCCCGGAAAGAGCAGAAGTGTTGTTTGATGCCGCTGAAAAGACAGCAAAAGATAAACTTGAAAATCTTAAAAAATTATCAGAAATGTAATTTCAATAAAACAACGGCGGCAATAGTCGCCGTTGTTTTAAATAATATATGCGGAACGGAGATTTACATGAAAAATCAACTGGTGTTGGTTCTTGATTTTGGAGGTCAATATAAGGAATTAATTGCAAGACGTATAAGAGAATGCAATGTGTACTCTATAATAAAACCCGGTAATACATCTATTGATGATATTAAAAAAATGAACCCTATTGGTATTGTACTGACCGGTGGTCCTATGAGTGTTTATAATAATGATTCTCCAAAATGCGATCCTGAATTATTTAATATAGGAATTCCTGTTTTGGGGATATGTTATGGTGTACAGCTGATGAGCTTTACACTTGGTGGAACTGTTCAGTCAGCCGGTGTAAGCGAATATGGTACAATAAAAACAGAAATTGATACAAATTGTGATATTTTCAGCGGTTTGGATAAGCAACAAATAACATTAATGAGTCATACCGACAAAATAACCGCACTTCCAAATGGCTTTGTTTCAGTTGCGCATACAAATAACTGCGAAAATGCGGCGATTTGTAATGCGGGTAAAAAACTGTATGGTTTTCAGTTTCATCCTGAAGTTGAAAACACAAAAAACGGAATATATATGCTGCGCAATTTTTTGTATAAAATTTGCGGAGCCACCGGCGATTTTACAATGGAAGACTACATAACACAACAGGCTGAGCAGATAAGACAAGAAGTAGGAGAAGAAAAGGTACTTTTGGGACTTTCTGGCGGTGTTGATTCCGCTGTCTGTGCTGCACTTATTTCCAGGGCAATACCCAATCAGCTTGTATGTGTGTTTGTTGACCACGGATTTATGCGCAAAAATGAGGGCGATCAAATAGAATCGGTATTTTCAGGTATGGAGTTAAAATTTGTCCGTATAAATGCGCAGGATATATTTTTGACTGAACTTAAGGGTGTCAGCGACCCGGAGCAAAAAAGGAAAATAATCGGCAAATTATTTGTTGATGTATTTTATTCAGAAGCTAAAAAATTGGGAAATATTAAATATCTTGCCCAAGGAACTATCTATCCTGACGTAATAGAGTCAGGAGCAAATAATTCCGCAAATATAAAAAGCCATCACAATGTAGGTGGTTTGCCCAAAGAAATTGGATTTGGCGGAATTATAGAGCCTTTACGCGGTCTGTTTAAAGATGAGGTGCGTCAGTTGGGAAGACAGTTAGGACTGCCTGAGCATATTGTGAGCAGACAGCCGTTTCCGGGTCCGGGACTTGCGGTTCGTGTCATAGGTGATTTGACAAAACAGAAGCTTGACATTCTCAGAGATGCAGATTTTATATATAGGGAAGAACTTGAAAAAGCAGGAGTTAAGGCGGATCAGTATTTTGCTGTTCTTACGAACCTTCGTTCAGTAGGTGTAATGGGAGACGGGCGCACATATGATTATACTCTTGCGTTGAGGGCTGTAAAAACCAATGATTTCATGACATGTGAGTATGTTGAAATTCCATATAATGTGTTAAGTGTAATTTCTTCAAGAATTGTAAATGAGGTTGACGGTATAAACAGGATTGTTTATGATATAACTGGAAAACCTCCCGCCACAATAGAGTGGGAATAAAACGAAGTACCGTAAAAAACCAGTATTTATGCGGGTTTGCGGCGTTTACAGAAGTCTTTTGATAACAATTTGATAACAGCCATACAAGAGCCATTATTCTTGCAATCCAGTGGTTTATGGGTTACG
>CALWYZ010000021.1 GCA_944385895.1 uncultured Clostridia bacterium | reverse complement strand
GAGCGTATTTATATTACCGATGAAAATGATGAGCGTCACTGCCACATCTTCATTAAAGGTTGCTCGAAAGAAGATTATGATGACTTCTTCCGGGCAACCGGATACATAGAAAACACACAGGAAACCGGAGCTGTCACATCCGTTTTGCCTGTGTGTGATTCAGATGAGTGTTGCAAAAACAATATGTATAGTTACACATGCAATGGCAATACGGGCGTTTTGCGCTGTTATAACGGGAAAGACAGGCGACCAATTCAAAAGCATACCATGGGCGCCAAATGCTTCTGTAACTACTGTTTTATTTGAAAATAATAATTTTGTTTTAAAAGAATACGGATACGATGTAAATCATACATAAATAAAGCCGTCCTGATAGTTATCAGGACGGCTTTACATTAAACATAAAAATAACGCTGAACCCAAAATAGACAGGGCCCAGCGTCACGCTGTAAAGAGGGACTAAAAAAGATTTCGGCTGTAAACGCGAGCGAAAATACAAAAGAAAAAGAGTCCGAACGCAAATTGCGTCCAGACTCAGTCTGTAACTAGGAACTAAAAAGATGCATACTACAGTCCCCAGCATCTTGATTGATTTAAAAGAAAAAGAGTCCGAACGCAAATTGCGTCCAGACTCAGTCTGGTCGGGTTATTCTTATAGGATTTAAGCGCAAACCCGCATAAACACTAGGTTTCAGCAGTCAATAAACAGTACATTAAACCTATTTTAAGATAAAATCACCTTTAAAAAACAGTGCAAAAAGACTAAATACATAACGCCTTATATGAAAATGAATGGAGAAAAAACGATGACAAAAATTATATCAATTGTATCATGCAAAGGCGGTGTTGGCAAAACCACATCTGCCGTCAATATTAGCTCATACATTCATACTCAAAGCAAGCGAGTTCTTTCCGTAGATTTGGATTATCAACACAATCTTTCAAAACATTTTGGCATTTTTCCTGGGCATCTTAAAGACAAGCCCACTGTATATGACTTGTTCAATGCAGCAATGGATGATTGTCCTGACGATGAAATGAATGAATTCGTACATAATGCTATTGTAAAATCAACTACCGTTGATGTTTTACCTGCAACGGCAAAGCTTTCTCTTCTTGATAAGATATTACCAACAGCAACCTGCAGAGAGTTCATATTAAAAGGCATCTTGAAGCATATTGAAAACGAGTATGATTATATCTTCATAGATTGCCACCCCGGATGCGACTTGTTTGCAATCAATGCACTTACCGTATCAGACAGTGTTATCATCCCTGTAGAAGCACATCCGCTGGGTCTTGAAGGACTTGATCAAGTTGAGAAGCTTATTGGAACGGTTCAGCGACACCTTAACCCCGACTTAAAGGTTGACGGAATCTTGCTTACCAAGTTCCAAAATAATACGAACTGTTGCCGCAATATCCGTGATGTTATAAAAGACGGATTCGGAAACCGAATGCATATATTTGATGAACACATCAAGTATTCCATCGGCATTGCAGAGGCACCGGAGTTTGGTCTTTCCATTCACGAATATGCGCCGAAGAATGACGCTGCACGTTCCTACGCTAAGATAGCGATGGAGGTGATGTTCAAGTGAAGAAAGCAGACTTAGAGGCACGGCGACAACAGTTATGCAATGTTTCGACAGACTCAGATAACGACTTTGACGAAATCGTGTCCTCTGCACGAAGTCCCAATGATACAGCAAAAATAACGATAATTCCGTTAGAAAGACTCGTTGAGTATTCTGATGATGCTTTTGAAAGTATTACAGGACGCCCACAGCCTTTTAAGGCACATAGCCAGGAAAGTCTTGAATCACTGGCAAAGAGTATTAAGGAAAACGGAGTTATTAACCCGATTATCGTTCGTCCGCTTGATGATGGTAAATATCAAATACTTGCTGGAAGAAACCGAGCAAGAGCATCTCGTATCTGCGGTAAGATTGATATACCCGCCATTGTCCGAGCAGATATAGACGATATCGGTGCCGCTATGATAATGCTTGATACCAACCTTGAACAGCGACCGCATTTAAGCTATAGTGAAAAGGCTTATGCATATAAAATGCGTGTTGACCTTGGGCGTAGCCAAGGACAACGAACAGATATCGAAGGCGGTAAAAAAGTAGATGTTTTAAGTGAGATCGGCAAAGATAATAATGATAGCCGACGAACAGTAGCCTATCTCATAAGACTTACATATCTTATCCTCCCCCTTATAGAAATGATTGACGATGGGAGACTTGGTTTTAAGATTGGTGTGGCAATTTCATATCTAACAACCGAAACACAAAACCTTTTGTATTCTGAAATCATTATGGCGGGAGAAAAAATTAAACAATCGCAAATTAAAGAATTAAAAGTGTTGGATGAATGCGGCGCAGTTAATATTGACAGCTTAAAGGCGCTTTTCAGAAAGCCGATAAAATCGCAAATATCCTCAATTACAATAAGTGGCGATAGTCTAAAGGAGTATGCGGATATCCTCCCCGACAGTAAAGAGGTTGAGCGATTATTCATTGAATTTCTAAAGACATATCGCGCTTCCGTTACACAGGCTTGACCTTGTGCACCCGGTGCACCAAGTTCAGCATAAACACAGAAATGTGGTGAAATTATGAAACGATTATTTATTATATTCCTCGCTTTATCCCTTATATTAAACACAGGATGTTCCTCAGAAAAACATAAGAATGAAAGCAGTGTGAGTGAATCATCCGGTTATATAGAGAATCAGCAGGACAAAGCAACTACATCACAAAAAGAAAATGAACCAATAACAGACGAAAGGAATGATGAAATCGCAGTGAACCAAAAAGATGATGTTCCAAGTAAAGAAAATGTCACAGAAAATCCTGATGAAGGTAAAGATGCTCAAAGCGACCAAACAGTAGGGGATACTTCTGAAAAGCCATCGGTTTCCAAGGAAGAGAGTTTGCCAGAACCCACGGAACCAAACCATCTGCCAAATAACGAACTCCCGGTGCAGCATGATCCGCCGGAGACTGTGATTGATGAACCGGCAGAAAATGAAGAAGTTTCCGATCCACCAAAAGAACCCAATGCATCTGCACAAGATACAAGAGCTGTTGCTAATAAAGTTATTGAGTATATTAATTCATATCGTGCCGAGCAAGGTGTTTCAGGTTTAACTAAGCTTTCCGGACTTACTGAATACGCTGAATACAGAAGCCGTCAGCTTGTTTCAAACTTTGCACACAATACAACAGATGAACGTGCTGCAGCCACAGCGTTGAAATACGGTCAGTATGTCGATCCTACTCTCTACGGAATGACCGGAGAACCGTACTATACTGCAAATGCCAGAGAGGCTATTGCTCAAGGCGGTTACGTTGGTACGATTGACACTGTTGCTCAAAATCTTGCACAGCTAGTACGTAACAGTGCAGGTCATTGGAATTATGTCGGCAATGTTGACTACATTTACATAGCTGTAGGAGTCACCTACGAAAGCGGCATGTGGTACTGTGATATCGCACTAACACGCACTAATACAGACAATACTTAGTTTAAACAGAATATAAGCTCTTCTGTCCCTACCCCTGGGACAGAGGGCTTTTTTGTTTTTATGCAAATTTTAGAAAGGAACAAATGCATTATGAAAATTTTTAAACAAAGACTTTTAGCAGGTTTTATGGCAATTATTATGCTGTTCTCCCTTATGCCCATATCCACTATTGCGGCACCTGCATCAGATATTCCTAAAGACATGTTGGATAATGTATATCTTGATGCTTTGGAATATACGGGTTATGACGTTCAGGGACAAAAGGATAACGGAACTATCTTTATCAAGTACGCTTATCTTGCAGATAGCAGCGTATTTTCAAATATTACATATAACACTGTAAAAAGCGGACTTGAAACAGTTGCCAAAAGCGGCACCGCTACCGGTCGTGCTCCTGCAATTGCAGAATTTGAAGCCTCCGGTTTATGCTGTGCTTCATATATCACGTATGTGTACTACAACTATATGCCCAACATTGCAGGCATTGATACATCAAAGTGGACAAGGCCGGATAATCTTCTCTCCGCTCCCAGTTATAGAGACGCGGCAAACGGATGGGTTTCCAACGGAATCGCACGTAAGATTACTTTTACACAAAGCAGTAACGGAAGCGGATTTAATCCTTCGGAAGAGGTGCCTGTAGGATCATTGGTAATTTTCAAAACCGCATCAACCGGAGGTATAGGTCATGTGGCGTTATACGCAGGATATTACAATGGCAAGCACTTTATTACCCATACAGGAAACTCCCGCGGACCTGAAATCTCTACAATCGATGCTATGACAAAGGGCGGCAATCTTATGCTCGTCAACCTCATAATCGTTCCCGAGTTTGTAGAGGAGACAGGCGCTATTCAAGTATACAAGAAGGATACAAACGGAAAGAATCTTGCAGGTGCATATTTTACGGCAACCAACAAAGCAGACAGTTCCGTTCAGTACCTTATCGGCCCCACCTCTTCTTCCGGATATGCAATTGTTGAAAATGTAGAGTATGGAGATTATCTCGTTAAGGAAACTGTTTTCCCAACAAACCATCGTGCTTACGGTCAGTCGCAATGGAATGTTACAGTCAGTAGCACAAACGATGGACTTGTAACCATCAATGCAGTAAACGAAGAAATCCCCGGCACTTGCCAAATTGTAAAAACAGCAGAAGATGGCAAAGTGAGTGGTATATCATTTCGTATTTCAGGAAACGGTGTTGATAAAACCGTTGTTACAGAAAGTAACGGAAAAATCAGTATCCCTGATCTGAAACCGGGCACATACACCGTGGCCGAGAGTGTGCCGAATAAATATGAACCGCAAAGTAGCCAGACAGTAACAATCGTAAGCGGTAAAACTTCGACCGTTACGTTCAATAATACTCTTCGCAGAGGTACACTTAAAATCACAAAGACTTCGGAAGACGGTTTGGTCGAAGGAATAAAATTCAAACTTTCAGGTACGTCCCTCAGCGGTGATAAAGTAGAACAATATGCTGTGACAAATAAAAATGGAATTGCTACGTTTGAAAATGTTTTGATTTCAAGTACTTCGCCGTATACCGTAGAAGAAATTGAAACGGCAGCGAGATATATTGTCCCCGCATCCCAGACAGCACCTATAAAGTGGAATAAGGTTACGCAAAGAACATTTGAAAATAAGCTCAAGCGCGGTGATTTAAAGGTTTTAAAAGAGTCAGAAGACGGACTTGTGGAAGGTCTTAAATTCCGCCTCACAGGCACTTCTTTTTCGGGAATCAAGGTTGATGAGTATGCGATTACGGATGGCAGTGGAATTGCATATTTCGATAACATACTGATGGGAACTGGTTATCTGCTTCAGGAAGTGAATACCCCGGTCAAGTATGTTGTCCCTGATAGTTTAAATGTTGACATTGAATGGAACAAAGTAACAGATGCCTCGGTTAAGAATACTTTGAAAAAGTGGCGAGCGGATATTTGTAAAAAAGATAGTGAAAAAGACACAGCTCAAGGTAATGCCGCTCTTGAAGGTGCGATATATGGCGTGTATAAAGGAGACACTCTTATAGATACATATACAACCGACAAAAACGGCAGATTTACAACGGAGTACTACACTTGTTCTGATGATTATACCATTCGTGAAATTTCACCGTCAGAGGGATACTTACTTGATCCTACTGTTTATCCCATTGACTGCTCGGCAGATAATTATACTGTTGAACTTAATACTGAATATTTAACCGTTACGGAGCAAGTGATCAAGGGTAAGATCGCAATTATCAAACACTCAGATGATGGCTCAACGCAGATAGAAACGCCGGAAAAAGGTGCTACCTTTGAAGTGTTTTTGAAATCCGCCGGTTCTTATGATAACGCAAAAGATACAGAAAGAGCAATTCTAGTTTGTGATGAGTATGGATATGCCGATACAGAACTACCCTATGGAATTTATACTATAAAGCAAGTATCCGGTTGGGAAGGTAAAGAACTTATGTCTGCCTTTGATGTATATATCAAGGAGGACGGTCAAACCTATCGCTATTTAATCAACAACGCTACCTTTAAGGCTCTCGTTGAGATACAAAAGAAAGATGCAGAAACTGGTAAAATCATTCCTGCAGCAGGTATTGGTTTTCGTGTCCGTAGTGCTGACACGGGCGAATATATCGTGCAACATATAAACTACCCCACTCCTACGGATATTGAGATCTATTATACAGACTCTACAGGAAAACTCATGTTGCCTGACAGTCTTTCTTACGGAAACTATGAAGCAATTGAGGTGAAGACCTGCTACGGATATGTGCTTGATTCTAAGCCCATCTCATTTAAGATTGACGGTACAAAGAATGTAGTTACTGTTGAAAAATCGAATATCGCCCAGAAAGGCACTATTACTGTAACCAAGAAAGGCGAAGTTTTTTCAAGCGTAACCGAAGTTAACGGCGTTTACCAGCCTGTATATGAAGCCAAGGCTCTGGAAGGCGCTGAATACACAGTAACAGCAATAGCGGATGTTTATACCCTTGATGGAACGTTACGCTATCGTAAAGATCAAATTGTAGATACCATTGTAACCGGTGCAGATGGTACAGCCAAAACAAAACCGTTGTATCTCGGGCAGTATGAGGTAAAGGAAAAGACAGCACCCTACGGAATGGTTTTAAATACCGAGCCTGCTATCGTTGAACTTGAATATGCAGGAGAGAACGTGAGCATTACTACTGAATCAACGGAGTTTCATAACGAACGTCAAAAAGCAGTTGTTGAACTTACAAAATCTTTAGAAACTGACACGATGTTTGATATTGGTTTAGGTGATGAAGTCTTATCCGTAAAATTCGGACTGTATGCGACAGCAGATATCGTCGCGGCAGACGGTAAGACAATTCCCAAAGACGGACTTGTCGAGATTGCCTCTTGCAATAGCGAAGGAAGAATTGTATTTAAAACAGATATTCCAATGGATTCAAAAATGTATGTAAAAGAAATCGCAACAGATGAACATTACATATTAAATGATACTGCCTACCCGATTGAGTTTAAATATGCAGGTCAAAATACAGCTACTGTTAATATTTCTGTCAACGGCGGTAATGAAATCGACAATAAAATCATTTACGGCACTATAGTCGGAAAGAAGCTTGATGAAGATGGCTTTACAATAGCCGGTGCAACGTTTGGCTTGTTTGCAAATGATGCCTCAGAGTTCACAAAAGATACCGCAATTTTTCTTGCCGTTTCAAATGAGATAGGCATCTTCTATTTTGAAAACATTCCTTTTGGCAAATATATCGTTCGTGAAATAACTCCCGCGCAGGCATTTGTGTTAAACGAAACGAGTTATGAGGTGGAAATCACCGAGATAGAAGAAATCATTCAGATTGAGGTTGAGAATAAGTTTATTGTTGGCTCAGTTCAGACAACAAAAGTGGATGCTGACTATCCTGAAAACAAACTGTCAGGAGCGGTTTTTGAAGTCTATGTTGACGTTGACAACGACCTAAAATTCAATGCAGAAATTGATATGTTAGTCGGTGAAATGAATGAAACCGAAGTCGGTATCTATCGCTTGGACGGACTCCGATATAACGGGTATTTCCTCTACGAAAAATCCGCTCCCATTGGTTTTTTAAAGGATGATAACTATCATTATTTTAAAATCACAACCAACAATGAAGTTGTTATAGTTGAAAACAAGGCCGGTGTGGGTTTTGAGAATATACCTATCAAAGGTAATGCTACCACTACAAAGATTGATGCGGAGTTTCCGGAAAATAAGTTGTCTGGTGCAATATTTGAAGTCTATGTTGATACAGACAGCAATCAAGAGTTTAACGCTGATACCGATACGCTTATAGGTGAAATGACCGAAGGTGATCCTGGTATTTATACAATAAATGATCTTAGATATAACGGGTATTTCCTGTATGAAAAACAAGCTCCTATAGGCTATTTGAAGGATAATAGCTATCATTACTTTGAAATCCGTAATAACGGTGAAACAGTAACTGTGGAAAATAAAGCCGGTGTTGGCTTTTTGGACACAGCAATTAAAGGCAGCGTTCAAACCGTAAAGGTGGATGCGGATTACCCTGATAATAAATTAAGCGGAGCGGTCTTTGAAATCTATTTTGATGCGGATAAAAATAAGGAATTCAGCGCAGAAATAGATATTTTGATTGGAGAAATGACTGAGATTGAACTTGGCGTTTATCGTATGGATGAACTAAGATACGCCGGATATTTTCTTCATGAGAAAGTGGCTCCTATTGGTTATATTTTAGACGAAGGATATTATTACTTTGAAATTGTAAACGATGGTGAAATCGTAAACATTGTAAATAATGCCGGTGAGAACTTTACAAATCAAGCAATTAAAGGTAATATCTCAATTCTTAAAAAGGATGCTACCAGCGGTGAGGTACTTTCGGGTGTCGAATTCGGCTTGTTTGATACAAACGGTAATGAAATAGTGCGCGGAGTTACCGGTGATGATGGCTCTTTACTTTTTGAGGGTATTCGATTTGGTACATATGAACTTCGTGAACTGACTGCTAAAACCGGTTACCATAAAAACGATGAAATCATTATGGTGGAAATTTCAGAAAATGCAGTGACTTTAACTTATGAAATCACCAACGAAAAGATACCTGACACCCTTCCACCCTACACAGGTGTTGATACAAACATCGGATTATTCATCGCATTGATGGTCATTTCAAGCATTGGTTTAATAGTCATTTCAATAAGCAGCATAGTTGAAAGAAATAAATTAAAAACAATAAAAAGAAGAAGGAGTAACCGAATATGAAAAAATATTATTTGTCACATATAGATTTTTCAGAGCTTGTTAATGTGACGGCAGATGAAGAACAGCTGGGTATTGCACGTGAGCGAATGATTGAGTTAGGACTACTCACCGAAAAAGGTAATCCTGCCACAGCGAAGATCGGCTCTATGGTCGGTAGCTTGTCTAAATCCTTTTTTGTTAAACTGCAAAGGAGACTCCGCTACCGTAAAGGAGGAATAATCGCAGTAAGAGACACACTCAAAAAAATATATGACCGTAAGGACTATTATGGATTCTTTCTCTATGTTTCTTTTTTATATGGTTTCATAGAATGGCAAGTTCCAAACGAAGTTACACTTATGCCTGCAACTTCTGAAACTCTTAGATGCTACTGTACAGAGCTTATGATGGCTCTCAATGATTTTATTGATGAAAGAAGCGAGAATATCGGTAAGGAATTTACTACCGATGAAAATCAGAAGGATACTTAAGTTTTATTTTCGGAGGAAACTATGAAAAAAAGATACAAAATCCTCATCATATCTGTATTGGTTATGATGCTTATATCATCTGTCACAATGACAGCATTTGCGGCTGGAGAAGATCTGTTCGAGGTTGCGGATAACATTATCCGTGACGTATATACCCATATCGCCGGAATTTCAACCGTTCTGGCGGCGCTGATGTCTGCCATAGCAGTTATCGGTGCGAAAATGTCTAATAATCAGCATAAGGTTGACCAAAGCTGGGACTGGCTTAAAAGAATATGGATAGCATGGGCTGTAATTAACGGTATCGGTGCCTTTATTGCCTATGTAACCCCGCTTCTTGACGGATACAATGTGCTGCCTTAGTGCAGTCTATTCCACGAAAGGCAGGTGATGTCCTATTCTTGAAGGAATTTTACAAGGACTTATGCAATGGATATACGGTCTGTTTTTAGATCTTATGTCTTATTGCGCTAACGCTCTGCTCGGTATTATGAGCACGGACCTTGCTTTCTTTGAGAGTAGCGTACCGATAGTTGTTGACCTTTATGCGATATTTGTCGCTGTTGGTTGGGGACTTCTTATCGGTAACTGTGCTTTTCAGTGTATGAAGGCAATGTTTGCGGGTTTTGGTTTTGAAACCGAATCACCGGCTATATTGCTTCTCCGCACGGGACTTTTTGGCTTTCTGCTTATCTTTGCAAAGGATATTTGTGAAATAGGGCTTTCAATCGGCAAAAACATTATTAATCTATTGGGCATCCCCGGCAACATTACATTAACAATGCCGAATGATGCAATGTTTTCAGGACTTGGAGCCTCGTGGCTGCTGGTTATTATAATCGGCTTTATACTTGGATTCCAGCTTATAAAACTGTTCTTTGAAATCGCAGAAAGATATGTTGTTGTGGCTATTCTTACCTTGCTTATGCCCGTTGGACTTGCTATGGGAGGAAGTAAATCTACAAAAGATATTTGTACGAGCTATATCCGTACATACGCTTCTATGATCGTAATGATGGTAATGAACGTGCTGTTCCTTAAACTGATTCTTTCAGCCCTTGCCACGATGCCTTCCGGCGCTCTTGTCTTGCCCTGGTGTCTGCTTGTTGTCGGTATAGCGAAAACCGCAAGAAAAGCAGACCAGCTTATCTCCAAAATCGGACTTAATCCTGCAGTTACGGGAGATCCTCTCGGTGCAGGCAGAGGGTTAATGACGGCAGCAATGGCAGCAAGGACTATTATGACTGTTTCCGGCAAAGGCGGCGGTGCTAAAGGCGGAGGCGGAAAGGCTACAGGCGGCTCGCAGACCAATTCCACCTCGCATTACAGCAATAACAAAGGCAGTAATGTCAGAAACTCCACAGGCGGTACGAATGTGGGCGGTAATAATGTCGGTGGTAATAACGTGGGCGGAACCAATGTCGGCGGAAACAATATGGCGGCTGGTGCAGCTTACGGTGCAACATCCGAAAGCAGTGCGAATACACAGAGAAATAATCAGAGCAGTAATATGGGCGGCAGCAGAACGACCGCTAACACTCAGTCTGCATCCAATGTTCGATTCGGTGCAAACAGTTATGGCGGTGTCAATAACACTGCTAACGTTCAAAATGGCAAAAACGGATTTCATAGTTCGGGTAAATCTCAGGTTAATAATAATCGTTTTGGCAGTCAGCCCAGCACAGGTAATAAGAATGGTGGCGGTAATAATACCGGAACACAGAAAAATCCTGCGGGCACTTCACCTCAAGGTAAAAACGCTACTCAGGGCGGTCAGGCAAATGTCGGCAGTAACAATAATACAACTGCAAAAACATCTACCTCTAAAACTGTTAAGGGCGGTGCAAATGCTACGGCAGCCGGCAAGGGTGCTAATAAGGGTGCAGCAGTTCGTCAGGCACAAAAGAACAATGCACAGCAAGCCACTAATAACGCTAAGAAAACCCGTTTTGGTGGTGCACAGCCCACCGGCACGGTTCGTCAGAACGCAAGTCCTACAGGCAAACCCAAAACGGCTATGCCGAATGCCCATGGCGTGAGAACTACACCCGGAAGTACAAAGGTATCTGCAAAACCTGATAATGTTGAGAAAACCAATACCGCAAAAGAAGTATTACAGGATATTGCAGAAACAATAATCTCACCGAAGGATGGTGAAAACAATGGCTAAGAAAAACGGTCTTGAAGTTGCGGGTAATCTCGCTCATTTAGCCAAGGCGCTTTATGACATTATAAAAGCGTTTATGCAGGGCGGTTGGGCTGCAGCCGCCTTGCAAGCTCTTAAACATTATTGGCCGCAAATCTTAGTTATTGCCCTTGTTTTAACACTTCTACCCATTATCATATTCTGCTGTCTTCCGATGATGCTGTTCGGCTATGAGTCATCGACAGATACAGAAATTTCTGCAATGACGGTACAGGCTGAATCAGTATCGGGTTACTACGATAACTATGAATCGTACATAGACGAATGGGTGGAAAACATTAAAAGCACGGTAATAGATGGCGAGGGTCAAGATACAGAAACCGATGGGACGACCACGGAAACCGAGGATACTGAAACAGTTGAATACGAGGTAGTATTTACGGGTTCTAAAATACAGAAAAACTGGTTCATAGCGTTGCACGCCGTTACGGTCGAGAATGATCTTAATGCGGCGTCAGAAGCTGATGTCAAAGCGTTTTCCCAAAAGTGTGTGTCATATACCACAAGACCGGCGGTGCAAAATACAGAAAGTGAGACTGAGAGTTCCGAAACAACTGATGATGGCGAAACAACTACTAAGATGATTTTGGATATCTATTACCGTACACCCACCGAAATAATGGCAGATGCAGGATTCACCGATTCGGATGAAAATTGGGCTCGGCTTATTCATAAGACGCTGGAAATGGAAAACAACTCTTCCGTTGGCGTTTTAGGAACTCTGTTCTCGGATTCGAGCTGGAGGGATGGTATTACCTCTGAATACGGATACCGAACGAGCCCTGAACCTGGATTCCATTACGGTATTGACATTGGTAAGCCAATGGGTACCGAAATCTGTGCTACGAAAGATGGAACTGTTACCTCCGCTGTAAAAGGCACAACCGGTTACGGTTATTACATCATTCTCGACCATGGAGAAGGCATACAAACAATGTATGCGCATTGTAGTGAGCTTCTTGTAGATGTCGGAGATGAAGTTGCCAAAGGCGACGTTATAGCCAAAGTAGGATCTACAGGGAACAGCACCGGTCCGCACTGTTATTTTGAAGTTCGAATAAACGGTGAACAGGTCGATCCTGCGCCGTATCTGCCATAACGAAAGGAACCATTATGGAAGTTACTGTTTATATTCCAACAAACTTTACTGATGCAGGCAAACTACTCGGTATGTTTGAGATACGAAACGTAATAGAGTGTTTCATTCTATGCATTCCCATTGCACTGCTTGCGATATTGCTTTCACCGTTCGGGCTTACGGGCACGATTATCTTGGTAACGGTGTTAGTAGTATCCATCGGCGGTTTTGCGATGATCGGCGTGCAGGATTACTCGCTGTTTACATTTCTTCGTATCTACAACCAATATAAGAAAAATAAAAGAATTATTACTTACAGGGGGACTCAATGGGTAAACAAAAAAGCGTAAAGAAATGCAAATTACCGGATATAAAATCCCTCATATTCGGTAGTAGTAATAAAGAAATTACCATCCCCGGCAGCCGATTCCCAAGCGGTACTCAGGGACTCGTTCCCGTTGTGGATATCCGAAGCGGAGTTGTGATTACCGAGGACGGTAGATATCTTAAAATTTTAGAGGTATTGCCCACGAACTTTTATCTTAAATCTTCGATGGAGCAACAGAACATTATCTACTATATGGCAAGTTATTTGAGGATTGCTCCCGTGTCCTTACAAATCCTTGTTCAGACAGGTCGTGCAGATATTGACGCCTATTGCGAACAGATGCAAAAGTGCTACGATTCCGAGAAAAACGAAATGTGCAAGGATATGATTTTAGAGGATGCACAGCTTGTCAATTATCTTGCTGCCAATGAGGCGGTAACAAGAAAATTCTATTTGATATTTGAGCACGAAGGCACGGCGACAGAGTTTGCGGAAATCGCAAAACAACTCGCCGAAGCCGCCGATACTGCATATCAGTATCTTGATTACTGCGGGCTTGAGGTTTTAAGACATGAAGAATATGACGATTTTCTGTTCCGAACCTTATACACTGTGTTTCGCAGGAGAAGTAGTTTTGAGGTAGACCACAAGGCATTGTTTGCCGAGGTTGGCACCATTCACGGCACAGACGAAATTCCCGGAAAATTATCCGAGGAGGATCAGATCGGCGTACTTTCCGTACAAGATGTTTTGGCGCCTACCGAAAGTGATTTGACCAATAAGGAATATATAATCATTGATGGCACCTATTATGCTTATCTGTATGTTTCGGGATATGGCTATCCCACACAGGCAAGACTTGCCTGGCTCTCTCCCTTAGTAGAGCTTGGTGACGGTATTTCTATCAGTTATTTTCTCAATAAAAAGCGTAAAGAACAGATTCTTCAAAAGGTTTCTAAAACCACTATGATGAACCGTAGCCGTATGCGTGATGTTGAGGATACCCGTGCAGACTTCGAGGAAATGGACGATGCCATATCCTCGGGGCTATATATCAAAGAACAGTTAAACCGTGAGGGCGAAGAGTTCTTTTATATGCACACGCTGATAGAAGTCACAGCCTACGATCCCGAAACGCTTGAGCAGCGCATTAAGCAGGTACAAAACCGTTGTGCCTCAATGAATATGAGCATACGTCGTGCTGACTACTGCCACGAACAATGCTTTAAGTCAATGTTGCCACTTTGTAAGTTGGATGCGGATATTGAAAAGAAAACCAGAAGAAATATATTAACGCAAGGTGCGGCTGGAGCTTTCCCGTTCTCATCCTTTGAACTTTGCGATGATAAAGGTATTTTGCTTGGTATTAATCTGCATAACAACTCCACCGTAATATTGGATAACTTCAATTCAGATATCTATTCCAACGGTAATATGGCAATCTTCGGTATGACGGGTGCCGGCAAGACCTACACTATTCTTCTTATGGCTATGCGTCTTAGAATGAACGGTGTTCAAGTGTTCGTTATTGCCCCCGAAAAGGGCTTTGAATACAGAGGACCGTGTGAAGCACTTGGCGGTCAGTACATAAAGCTGGCACGCGGCTCTACCGACTGTATCAACATTATGGATATTCGTCGCACAACGATGGATATTGACGACAATCTTGCAGGCCACGACAGTCGAAAAGACTCGGTTATGCTTGATGTCGTTCAGGACGTAAAAACCTATTTTGGGCTCCGTTATCCTGCTATGACGCCGGAGGAAAGATATATGCTTAACTCCGCCATCATTGAGTGCTACGGTAAGTTCGGAATTACAAAGGACAATGAAAGTCTTTTGAATCTCGATGGCTCTTTCAAAGAGATGCCCACACTCAAGGATTTGTACCCGATTGTAAATAGCGTTCCTGAACTGAAAAATATCGCTATTATCATCAAGGATTTGGTTGAAAGCGGTATGGGCGGAAAGACCAATGTTGACCTACGTTCTTCCTTTATCGTGATGGATACATCATCTGCCCGTGAGGAAGATCTGTCGGCTACTACATTCTTGGCTACTGTGTTCATTCGTGATGAAATGAGCAAGTCCCGTACTCGTAAAAAAGCAGTATTCGGTGATGAGCTCTGGATTATTGCAGGTAAAGAAGGAAACGAACAAGCCTCAGAGTTTGTTATTAAACTCGTAAAGACCATTCGTGGTTATGGCGGCATCTTTGTTTCCTGCACCCAGAACACTATAGACTATTTCGCATTAAACTCCGGTAAATTCGGTGATGCTGTTCTTAATAACAGCCGCCTTAAACTGCTTCTGCAGATGGAAGAACCGGAGGCATTGAAACTCAAAGAAAAGGTTGGACTTTCGGATGAAGAGGTTATGCAGATTTTACGCTGCGGCAGAGGTCAAGGACTTCTTTGTGCGGGTAAAAACAGAATCGCTGTTGAAATCCGTTCCTCGCAAACTCAATATGACCTCATAACCACCAACCGAGCCGACCTTGAAAAACGAGAAAATAAGGAGGATGTATAAATGGATACAGATTACATAAACAATGTCATAACAACGATGAAACATCATCATGATGCTGCTGGTAAATATTTAAATGAACTTGCAAAAGGATATCGTTCCAACGAAAAGCAAAACACTCTTTTAGATGCTGCTATGAAACAGGTCGAGCTCTGCTGTATAGATATGAGAAACCTTTGCGAAAAAGTAAGACCGGATATTCCGCCTTCTCCCATTCGCAGTTACAACCATAAAGAGATTTGCGGTGAAGTAACACAGCTTGATAACGGTTGGCTGGATATTCGCTTAAATGCCTTGCTTCCACACTGCAAGATGATAGGCGGCACACAGTATGTTTTTGATACTATAACAAAACTACTTAATAAATATTGCGAAAACGGCGGTGTTATTCCTTGCTATGATAAGGCGTATATGGCGATTGTAGAGCATTGTCCTGTTGACTGTTCTGGAACCTTTGATAACGATAATAAAGGCTTCAGAGGCGCCGTAAACGCCCTTAAAGGCAGATTGTTCCGAGACGATAACCAGTTTGAATTAGCCCTTGGGCTTTTCACTGTTATTGACGAGGATACCTGCTGCCATATCTACGTTACACCCTTTGATGAAGCCGGAGATTTTCACTATCAGCTTACGGCGGATATGCTCTAAAAACAGTCATTTGGTATATGTTAGATTCGCGGATTTTTTCAGCGCAAAAAAAAGATGCATAAAAAATCCCCATCTAACATTGGAAAAAGTTCAGATTTTGCAAGGACAAAATGATGGTTTTTTAAGGTGCAAAAATATCGGCATCTAACCGGCTTACGTTGGGGGGCGTGGATGTGAAGTTCGACATAGCAGAAATCGAGGTGTTGGCTTTGTGTGCCTGGTGCAGAGATTTACCCGTCCACGGGTGCAGAAATATCCCTGCAAAAATCATTAACGATTTGCTGGAACTGAGGCTCATCCGACAGAGCAAAAATAAGACAGGATACCGTTGCACACCAGAAGCTTACGAGTTACTACACCGAGCAGAAATGGAGTTCACTCAGGATAAGTGCTACCGTACCAATGCTGATGCTCTCACTCGCAGAATGCAGATGGCAGAGATTACAAGTTTCTTTTGGCGTTATGGTGCTGACGTTTTCCTTGACAGCCCACCCGCAGAAAAGGAGAACAATGTTTTCCTACCATCATTCGCATTACGACGTAACAAGCACGCAAATATTTTAGGTGGTACCAAACTCACAGGATTCTATTACGCAAAAGACACGGTTTTTATTCCGTACTTTATAGCAGAAGAAAACAACGGTATCTATCCCGAAGTCGAACAAAGAACATTCCGTTCTGAGACTCTTGCTTGTGGTAAACGACCGCATATCATTTACACAGGCAACGGAGAATTGCAAGACATCATAACCACCGTATCCATAAAGAAAGAACGGTCAAAAAAATCTACCTCGATTTATTACAAGGAAGCGATGGATAAATTCGCTTGTCCCGTTGCTCTTATTCCTTTAACGGAAGATGGTATGCGACAACTCAGAATCCTTTCCGTTCCAGACTACCGCCAACGCCTTGTCACAAACATACTCGGAAACGACTATCTTCCTCCCAAGAGTTTACAGTCTGACGGGAGGACAAAAACAGAAAATTTTATTATCGGCATTGACTGTAATATCTTACGGTTTGAGAATGCTGTCAAATCCAAAAAAACAACCAAGATCTTCGTGCTTCCTTTTCAGGCTGAAGCTGTGCAAAGTATGGTGCAAGGTACCAAAGCACAATGCTATGTTCTTAACCTGCAGGAAACCGAAGAGTTTTTAGGGCTGCCTAACACACTGCCCGAAATCAACTACAGAGCTTTCCAAACCGGGAAAGGAGAACAAATAGATGTTCCGGCTCTCGGAAAAAATAAAAAAAGTGGAAGATAAAATCAACACCTTTATCTCCGATAACAAATCAAAACTACCGACCTACATAGGCCTGGGACTCTTAATCCTTTACTGCTACGGAATGGTTGTGCGGTGTATTGGCGTCGGCGTATTGAATTTTCGTAATACCACAAATGAAGAATGGTTCACCTTAAACCCTTTCAAAAACATCGGTGCTATCTTCACTCCATACGGCATGATGATAACGATATTTGTCGTCCTTATGTACTGCCTCTTCACAAAGAAAGGCTATCAACTCCTTTCCGGCTACAAAACAGTACGGGATAAAGAACGAGGTATTGAGATACTTCCCGAAGGCACTCACGGCACGTCCGGTTGGATGAATAAAAACGAACTGTCAGAAGTGCTTGTTAAAGGTTCCCTTGATACCTTGGATGAAACCCTGTTCGGAAAATTAGATAACGGCGAATATGTATCCCTCAAGGATATGTGTGGTATGAACAAAAACATCATAATCTACGGCTCACCGGGTACCGGTAAATCACGTGGCTTTGTAATGCCTTTTGCTATGCAGGCAGTAAAGCGCGGTGAAAGTCTTATTATGGTGGATCCTAAAGCCGAGTTTTACGAAATGTATTCCGAATTCTTTAGAGAACAAGGCTATACCGTTTGTGCTTACAATCTTCTTGACCTGTTCGCCTCAGACGGTTGGAACTGTGTAACCGAAACCGCTAACGACTTAAACCTCGTGCAGAACGTGGCAGAAATCATAATAAGAAATACCTCCTCAGAAAGTGATAAAGACGACTTCTGGGCAAAGGCAGAGAAAAACTTATTGATGGCTCTATTACACTATGTCGGTACAATGACCTATCCCGGTACAGATAAACTCTTACCCGTGGAAGAACGAAGTCTCGGTACCATTTACAAGATACTGTCCTCAACCTCGGTGCAGGAGCTTGATGCGAAATTCCGCAGTCTTCCGCCCGATCACCCCGCACTGCCGCCTTATGGTATTTTCCGTCAGGCTCATAAGCAGATTTGGGGTAACATCATTATCGGTCTTGGTAACCGCCTAAACGTATTCCAAAACAAGTTGGTCGATGATATAACGAAACATCACGAAATCAACCTAACCTTGCCCGGAAAACAAAAGTGTGCCTACTTCTGCATTATTTCCGACCAGGATAGTTCTTTGGAGTTTCTATCGTCTATGTTCTTTTCATTGCTGTTCGTTAAACTGTTTGACTTTGCTCGCAGTCAGCCCAACCGCAGACTTCCCGTATGTGTAAACGTGCTGATGGATGAGTTCTGTAATATCAGTCTATTGGACAGCAAAAAGATATTCTCGGTAGCCCGTTCCCGTAACATTAACATACAGGCAGCCATACAGAGCATTGCGCAGATCGCAAACAGATACCCGAAAAACGAATGGCAGGAAATTATCGGCGACTGCGACTATCAGTTATTCCTCGGTTGTAACGATATGATGACCGCAGAACATATCAGCGACCAGTGTGGTGAGATTACAGTTCGTATCAACAATTCGATGGTGCCTATGACACCGCTGTTTTCTCCAGTGTTGCACACTACGCGGCCGTACACTCACAACAAGACCAGCACAGGCAGACCTTTAATGATGCCTGATGAAGTACGCCGCTTACCCAAAGACCAAGCAATACTTTTAATCCGTGGTTCAAAACCGCTTAAACTCAGCAAGATTACACCGGAAGAACATCCATCCTTTGATAAGCTGAAACCCTGCAAGGCAATTGACTATGAACCCCTATGGCAGAAAGAGGAAAAGAAGAAGCCTAAAAGTGCAACAGGTGCACAAAGTCATAAGGTGCCTGAATATCAGGTGAAGATACCTATTGAACACGAAGACGATACTGCAGATGAAGTTCAGCTTGACGAACAGGATAAAGCACCGGACAAAAAGATTTCTTATCAAAACGCTGAAAATTATAACTACAAAAAAGAAAAACCAAAAAATATTTAGAACAAAATTTGAAAGAAAGGGATAGTCAAAAATGATAGAACGAACATATCGTGTGAGTGATGTTGTCAATGAAGAATTTTTGCGTTTTCCATTAACGTTGCTCGCCAACCCTAAGTATCGAGAAATGTCCCTTGAAGCAAAGTTTATCTATTCGCTTCTACTAAACAGATTAACGCTGTCGCAAAAAAATAATTGGATCAATGAAGACAACGAGGTATATCTCATATACACAAGAGAGGATGCTGCCAATACACTCAACATTACATACCGCAAAGCCATCTCCGCTTTTAAGGAGCTGATAGAGGTTGGACTGTTATATGAGCAACGTCAAGGCAGAGGATTTCCTAACCTTTTGTATGTGCTGAAGGCAGAACTTGCCGATGAAGATGCCCTCGAATTCGGAGAACAGTTTGACAAATCTGATGATGAAAACGACGAAAAAGAGGCCGCAAACCCAGTAAATATGCAGACATGCAGTTATCGCATATCAAGAACTGCAGAATCTGCATATCAAGAACTGCAAAATCCGCATATCAAGAACTGCAATAATGGCATATCAAGAACTGCGAGATCTGCACATCAAGATATGCCGAATTTGCACCAAAAAAAGATTGATAATAAAAAGACTGAAAATATTTATATTGAGAATAGTCAGTTTCTCAATCAGTCTCATGGAAACTTTAGTGGTATGGGTGTGCCAAAAATGATGGATGGACAGACCGACGATGAAGACAAAATACAATTCATTCTTGATAATTGTGAACTTCATTTATTCAAAGACAACATACAGCAGATGCTGGTACAGGCGGTTGAACGTTTATACTATTCTGAAAGTCTAAAAATTGGTGACGCAAGACTGCCGCAGGCAAAAGTACGAAGTTATCTGAATTTACTTGATTGCGAGACTCTTATGACAACGATTGAATCGATGAAAGCTAATGAAGGACGTATTGTCAACCCGATGGCGTACATAATGTCAACCATCATCAATACCATTTGCGAAAAAGAAAGCGATTTGATACTTAGCTTGCCGGCTCAGTCCTTGAGTCAGGAAGATTTATATGCACCTGCTGATCACAGCACTTATGCAGAGGAAGGAGACGATGAAGATGGTAACTTTTACAAGAGTGGACCAACAGGTGATTTTGGATTTACTAAATCTGTTCGGGGCAGTACGCGAAGACCAGGCTGAAGCGATCCTCAAAATGAAATATCCGAACGCTACCTTAGAGCGAACGATATACCCACTCATAACCGGCAGAAAGATTAAGAGAAGCAACGGGTATCTCTTTTCTCGCAGTGGAAAGCTGGATGAAAAGATTATTGAGGCTATCGACATAATGCTACTGCTCGGACCGGACATTACACAACCCTTGCAAAGAACTAATGGACTTTTTGCCTTAACATTTTACAAAAATCGGGAAGACAAACTCTGGCGGTATGATATTTGCCCTGTGGCATACGGAACTGAAGCAGTTGTATCCGGGCAACTTGAAGGTAAAAACGCCAAATACCGTATGTTTGTTTTCGTGCCCGAAAAAGAAGAACAAATGCAGGGAATTCGAGTGGCCTGCGAACACTGTTACGTTCTCAAGAACAACGGTGAATACGAATTCTATCTTTACTCGAAGGAAGGAGAATGAAAATGGATTTCAGAAATCTTGACTTAACTGAGCTTGACAAGGATTTATCCGAAGAACAGCAAAAGGAATGGAATGCGATATATGCCTCGTGGCGTGCGGGTTCCATACTTACGGGAAGAGTGGTCGGTGTGGACACCACTACTATAACACTACCTAACAACGAAACAGGAAAACCTGAGCGTGTTGCCATCAATTGTCTTGTTGTTATCAGCTATCGTGTAAAAGTTCTTATCCCTGAGCAGCAGGTATGGTTTGATGAAAATACAACCCGTCCTGAGCACGTACTCCGTTCAATGACCGGCGCTGTGATTGATTATGTTATAACCGGCATAGACCGTGAAAGCGATTGCTGTACCGCATCTCGCCGTAGTGCTATGTATGTTCGCCGAAAAGGATTTACAAAGCTTACCCCAAGAGTCGGCAAGAAAGTACCTGTAAATGTGCTTGCAGTTGGTTCATCCCATCTTCTTGCAACCTGCGGTGGTTACGATATGACACTCTCTCAAAGAGATTTGTCTTACGGTATGCTCGGTGATCTGCGCGACAAGTATCACCCCGGCGAAACACTTACCGCTATTCTCAAGGTATATGACGAAGAAAAGCAAGCACTCCAAGTTTCTGTAAAAGAAGCAGAGCCGCATCCCTTTGACGGTGTAGAGATACGCTATCCGCTGAACTGCCGACGTGCATCTGTTATATCCGGAAAATATAAAGGCGGCGTGTTCTGTAAACTGGAGGAAAACCTTGACTGCCTGTGCACCTATTCAATGTATCAAAATGACGAAGATTTTGATGTTGGCGACCAGGTGATCGTGGTAATCACAAAGTACGACTATGAGCGTAAACTCGTGTACGGAAAAATAGTAGCGAGATGGTAAAATACTAAAAGACGGATTTTTTTGATCCGTCTTTTTTAATGTGGACATATCTTGTCCTGTTTAAGTATTATACTGTGGTTAAAAATGGCATGAAATGAGGGAATAAAATGTTTAAAACAGAAATGCACTTACATACATCACCAGTAAGTATGTGTGGTAGAGCTTCTCCGGAATACGTCGTGGATCAATACTTAAGAAATGATTATTCGACTATTGTTGTTACTAATCATTTTCAAGCGTCTTTTTTTGAAAAGCACATAAAAAGCGGATTGAATAAAACACAGATAATTGATTTCTACTTAAGTGATTATCGCAGAGCTAAGGATTATGCGATGGGCAGGATGAATGTGCTTTTGGGACTTGAATTCAGAAATATTGAAAACGATAATGATTATCTTATTTACGGAATTGACGAGGGCTTTCTGTATACTGTATTGGATTTTACAAAGTGCAAATTACCGGAAGTGTGCAATCTTATACATGAATATGGAGGGATGATTTTTCAAGCGCATCCATTTAGAAATGGAATTAAAGTAACTGACCCTCGAAATCTTGATGGCATAGAAGCGGGTAATTTTTCTTTTCTTCGCGATGACAGAAATGATGTTGCCGAATTTTGGGCTGATAAGTATCAGTTGAAAAAGGTATATGGTACCGATTATCATTTACCTAAACAAATGCGTGGCGCAGGAATACTTACTGATTTAGAAATAAAAACAAATGAAATGCTGCTTGATGTTTTGAAAAAACAGAGTTTTCAGGCGACTGACGGCAAGAATATCATAACAGTATAGGAGTTGTTAAAATGTATAGACGTCAAATTATAAAAGATAGAATATATTATTTAATTCAAAAAATCACCGAAAACAACGCACTTGACAAACAGTGCGAAATTCTGGCAAAACTTGGAGTTGATCATACGAAACTCCACACATTGATTTTAGAAATCGAAAAGGATTTTGATATTTCACTGGAACTTCAAGAAGATTATACAGGCATCACTACCATAGATATATTGTGTAATTTAATAGAAATAGAGATATATTCAAAATGGTAAACAATATTTTATGTAGATTGTGGACGTTTTTTGTGTTACAATTGATACACATGAATTGTTATTGAGGTGTATGAAGGATATGGAAAATTTTAATGAAATTATGAATGACATCATAAATGCTTTATCAGAACAAGGATATGATCCTTATTATCAGTTGTATAGATATATTACCGAAAATGAAATCAATTATATAACAAAACACAGAAATGCTCGAGAAAAAATTCAATTATTTGATAAAACTGCAGTTGAAGAATATGTTTTGAATATGAAAAAGTAGGCGGTTTAAATAAAAAGGCTCACTTGAATTGTTTTGAATTCAAGTGAGCTTTTTTATTTTTAATTTAAGACTGGCACCTTGTCGTATTCCAATATAAAAGTCATTTCGACCGTGAATTTAGTTTCATCACTTTTTAGAACAAGTTGTCCGTTGTAACTATTGACTATTTTACGCATCGAATTTATGCCTATGCCATGTCCACTAGTGTTTTTTGTTGAAATAACGGTGTTGTTATGTATTTTAACTGGATGGCTTATTGGATTACTTATGCTTGCAAATAGCGCATTTGCATGTTGCTTGATTGATATTTCTATGTTCTTAATGATATTTATGGGCAATTTTTCGCAAGCTTCTATTGCGTTATCTAAAGCGTTACCAAATACAATACATATATCGACCGGTTTCAAAGATTCTGTAGGCATGATCCCGTCAAATTCGATATGTATATTGTTTTCAATTAGTCTGTCATATTTATCTGATAAAAGAGAATCAAGAAAAGGATTGCCGGTATGTATCCATTTCTTTGACGGTTCTATTCTTGTACTGAAGCTTTCTAAGTATTCTTTGGCACCTTCTATGTCGTTGGAATCCAAGTATGCATTTAAACCCAATATCATATTTTTAGCATCATGCTTTAAGTGTCGTAAATCCTCTGTTGCAAGAGTTAACTTTTCGATGTGTTTGGCGTCGTTGGTTAGTTTTTCTTGCATCATTTTATTGTACTTGCTGTGATAAGAATTATTCAGATTTTCTGCAATTAACAGAAATACGATTATAAAAGATACGAGTATAGCAAAGAACAATATAAAACTTATTATTATTTTGTAGGAGGCTGTAAGTTCCAAATGGAATAATGCTGATAAGCTAGTGTTTATAAACACTATTTCCCAAATGAAAATCAAAAGTATTATTTTTATTCTATTCGGCATGTTACTTATCTCGAACACCAAATTATATATAGATTGTCTCCTTAATAATAACATGATCATAAATATAAGTATAATGCAAATGCTATGTTCAAAGTATCTGTGATTTAATATGTGGTTTTTAAATGAACTAAATATAAAGAATACAAAAGAAAAAACAAGTGAGGAAAGACTTAAACAGTAGACTTTTATGAAAAGCGTTTTTTTAATAGATTGTGTTTTTATACCAATAATGATAGGGAGTAAATGGGTAATCAACGTCATGAACATATTAAGTACATCATTATCATAATATGTAGATGTTAATAATACAACAATACCGCATACCGCTAACGTAAAGAAAAATTTGTGGGTGATTTTGCAATTGGTGAATTTATAAATGATAAAAACAAATAATAACTCAGACTGTAAGATTTCTAAAAGGTAATTCATGATGATTCCTAATGGTCACTAATAAAAATGTGATATTTCTTTATAAATTCACCTTTATAATTTCTGCTTAATGGAATAACTAAATCAGTCCTTTTCATCTTTAATGATGTTGGATGTACTAATTGAATCTGATTTAGGTTTACGACATATGATTTATGTGTTTGTACAAAATGTGTATGCGGCACCATATTATAAAAAGATGAAAGTTTCATTTTTGTTGATATGGTTTCACCATCTATTAAGTGAATGAGTATGTCTTTATTTTGAGATTCAAAATAGATAATGGTTTCAGTGTTAATTACGGTCAAATCACAATTGGTCTTTATCGCAATGTCGTAGTCCTCTTTTTTGCTATTGCGGAAATTATCTATGGCATTAAATATACCTTGATACAATGTGTCCTTTACCACAAATCTGAATGTATCAACATCATATGCAGGTATTGCTATTTCGGGGAAATTCGTAAGAAAAATAATACAAGCGAATTGGTTTATACCTTTTCTCAATACCTTGGCGGTGTCCAACCCATTTATTTGCCCCATTTGATAATCAAGGATTATCAAATTATACTTTTCATCCGTTTTAATTAATTCTTCTCCTGAATAATAGCAATCTATTACTGGTTCTAGGTTGTGTGAATTTGCATAATTGTATAGTTCTGATTTTAAATTCGAAACAAAAGTAACATCATCGTCACATATAGCAATTTTCATTTTAATTCTTTCCTGTTACGCTAATTTAATAACCTCTTACACCCGATTTTAATATTTTCACCTTCTTTTTGAATAGATTTATATCACAAAGGAGGTGAGAATAATGGTTAATGCACTTTATGATTTTTTTAGCTGGCTTCTCGGATTCTAATAGACAAATTTGATTTTAAAAGTGGTCGATTAGGACATGGATAATATTGATAAGTAGTTCTTTTTGTTCTATTGTGAAATCTTTTATCAATATGGAAATTTCGGAATCTGCATAGTTGGTTGAAGTATTGTCGCAATCTGAAATAAGCGCCGTAACACTTACTCCAAGCGTTTCGCCGATTTTTTCCAATTTGTTCAATGAAGTGTTGGATATTCCTCTTTCGATTGAACTTACATATTTTGCGGATACATCAAGCTTTTCTGCCAATTGAGCTTGTGTCATTCCTAATTTGTGGCGGTAGAGTTTGATTCTCCTACCGATAGCTTTATTGTTCATGTTACCATCTCCTACATATAATTGTAAAACTTATATGTAGAGTGTAAACAAACTATGAAGTTTACAAGTAAACATTATATGTTTACATTTAAAAAACAAACAAGAATTACTATTTCCATTTGAAGCCAAACGAGTCAAGAACGTTATTAAAACGTTTTTGGCTCGTTTTTTTTATTTTTTTTAAATAGGACATGGGTTGTCCTGTTTAAAAAGTATCCTTTAAATAACTCGGAAAGGAGGTGTGTAATATGGAGCAATCGGAAAGGAGAGATGAAATTAAAAGACTGCTATTTTTGAGAAGATATGAAACCATAGATAATTTGGCTGAAGAATTAAATGTCTCGCCAAGAACAATAAGAAGGGATATTGAAACATTATGTCTTACTGAAGCTATTTACACAATTCCAGGTCGATACAATGGTGGAGTATACGTTTCAGATGATTTTGATCCATATTATAAGAAGTTTAATGATGATGAAATCAAAGTCATTACTAAATTAATATGTTATTTGGAATGCGAGAAGATTAAAGGTTTTTCCGCAAAAGAAATTGTAGTACTTAAAATCCTGTTGCAAACCTACAGTAATAATAAACAACGAATAAAACCATCAGGATCAGGTTAGGTTAGCAATTGTTATTAAGTTGTATATATTTCAAAAGATTATTCAAGTAAGCTTTAAATGTTTAAAAATGGAGATGACTAACTATAAAAAGTCAATAGCTTTTTTAAGAAAATATTAAAATATAAAAAAGGCATAGAAAAGTAAGC
>CALWYZ010000020.1 GCA_944385895.1 uncultured Clostridia bacterium | reverse complement strand
TACAATTAACGGGTCCTTCTTTTGATGCTGTTTAATTTTCAATGTTCATTCGCGCCTGCTTCTCGGCGCCGCACCCCTTTTTTGGGTGCCTGTCTATAATACCACACACTACCTCCTTTGTCAACACCTTTTAAAAGTTTTTCCAAAGTATTTTTTCTTTTTTTTGCCGCTATCTGCAAGCAGTTCCATATGTTGTGATTTTTAAAATTCCGACACAAAATATACCTTAAATAATTTATAAAAACAACATAGCAAAAACCACTCTGAATACCGGGCAACTATTAATCAAAAGCTTTTAACGGTTATGAATACAGCTGCCTACGTTTTGCAAGTGCTGATCTTGCATACGGAAAATCATCTTAACGCCGAAAGCCTTTCGCTGTATCGCTCTATCATTTCTTCGCTTGCCGGCAAAACCCGTCTGCAGGCGCTGAACTTGTCACCGTCACGAAACGCCGTAACAACAAATTTCAAAGTCCCGTGTTCAGGACAAACCGCAAGAGAAATGCGCTTGCCTCGGTTTTCTATCCACTTGCCTTTTGAAGTACGGCTGCCGCAGATAGGACAAATTTGCCGACACATTGTTTTGTCTCTTAGCGCGCAGTGTATATCGGAAAAGCCGTGAGCCGTTTCCTTTTTGCTTCCAAGCCGCACAAGGCTTAAAATATTATCGTAATTTCTGATACCTGCGTCAAGATCAAGTCTTAACGCAATCTTTGCGGCATTAACCGCATCAAACAATGCGTTATGTAAGGAATAGCGTTGCTGAATATCCAGCTTTTCCATTGCCCCCGACAGCGACCACTGACGGAATCCGTGAGTTATCTGACGGTTAAAAATAAGCTGCATGTCGTAGCTCTGAGGCAGAAAATCAGGATCAATACCGTGCGCGGACATGTTTTCCCTAAGTATAGGTATATCGTCCCTTCCCCAGGTGACTATACAAAACCGCTCGCCGCAGAATTCAAGAAATTTCTCAAAAACTTTCACAAAACCGCTGCATTCAGAAAGATCGGTTTCTGTTATGCCTGTGATTTTTCTGACCATGCTGTTTATTTTTCTGTAAAAAACAGGTCTTATATCGGCAGAAAACACATCACGCACCTCAAATTCGCCGTTAAGCTTTACTGCCCCAATCTGTATTATCTCACCTGTCAGGTATCCGTCCGCCGTCTTTTTGCGTCCGCCATGCATAGGCTGGTTCCATTCCATATCCAAAATTATGTAGTTCACATCATCATTCTTTCTTTTTTAAGTACAATATACGGGTATTATATCAAATAATGATACAAAAATAAACACTCTGTTTGTAAAATATATTCCAATTCACGCCCATACTTGTATCGCATCTGAATTTACGCACCGCAAGTCGACAGAACAAAGCGCCAGGCGTTAAATCCTGGCGCTTTTATATTTTTAATCAAGAACGTATACATTAACCGTTCTTCTGCCGAAGCTTATACACTCGCTGTTGGTTTCAAGAAACACGTCGATTTTATTGCCCTTGATTGCCCCGCCGGTGTCTGCAGCAACAGCTGTGCCGTATATATATGAGCCGTCTGACGTCTCGATATACAGCTTTGTGCCAAGAGGTATGACTCTGGGATCAACAGCCACAATACCGCGGTAGGGGCGTATTCCGGTTGCCGTCATATTTCCGCCGTCGTTTCCGTAGGTATAGGCTGTGGCGGTCATTGTATATACCGCCTTATAGCTGGTCGGTGTGGAAGAGGTCACGACTGTCGGCTTTTTCTTTGTACCGACAAGCACAACTTTGTTCACCGTCTCTTTGACAGTCTCCTGTCCGACAAGCTGTCTTTCTGTCTCAACCCCGTCGACGTATGTCACGGCATAGGTATATTCTATCTTACCGTTCTGTCCGGAGGTCTTGACTTTTGTCTGTCCTACATACAGCTGATCTGTATTTACCTTTTCTGTTTCAAACTCTACGGTCTCTGTCTCCGTCACCGTTGACGAAGAAACACGGTTGAGCTCGATGACCGAGTTTTGGGATACCGTATCCTCAAGCGGGATATTAATAATATCGCCGTCATTATATTCGATTTGAGCCTTTGCCAGAACGTCGCTCACGGTTGCTTTAACTGTTTTGAATGTCGTCTGACCACCGTCAGCCTTAACAGTAACATAAAATGCACGGTCGACATACACTGATGTCCCGTCAACTGTCACTGTATCGCCTTCAAATATCTCAACTCCCGCAAGGTCCAGCCATTGCTCGCTGTCACTTTTAAGAGTTGTAAAAGTCGTATATTCCTGTCCGTCAATATATACAGAAACTACATTTTGCTTTATCAAAACCACTGACATAAGCATTACCGCCGCGGTCATTGCCGATACTGCGGTAAGCACTATCTTGTGACGTTTCATAAACGATACGGCCTTTATGTTTTTGACTGATTTTGCTCTGCCGGTAGTTTTGCTGAATATATCCAAGGCTCTGTCAAATATTTTCTTAGCTGTTGATTTGCATACCCCTGTCGCTTTTTTAATATGCGATTTAATGTCCATAAAAAACTCCTTTATTGTTTTGTAAAGGCCGAAAAATTACAAATCGATTACAAAACTGTTACACATTCTAACAGATAACTTTTAAAAAATCAAGTGTTTTTTAAAAATTGTTACTGTTCCGAAATTAATTATATCCAAATTCAGGCTGATTTATACTTAATTTTATAATATTATGGATAATGATTACATGTTAACAAAAAAACGGTAAAAAATGATGAATTATTTTGTTGACAATCAAAACGGCATATTGTAATCTTTAAATAATAAATAAGGAGAGTTTTTGTTTTACGGCATGAAAAAACCAATTATTTTTGTACTTATATTAGTTTTGCTGCTTGGGGGCTGCAGCGCCGGACCAAACACAGATACGCAGCCGGCAGAAGAGGAAAAGGAATATGTAACCCCCCTGCCCGAGAAAGTCACCGTGACCGATTCGGACGGACGGACCGTCACAACATCTGCCGAAAACGGAGACATCGTATCTGTCGGGTATGAGTCGACTTCGCTTTTGATTGCACTTGGTGCAAAAGGCAGAATAACGGGAATAGACGCCCGGTCGGCAGACAGCAGGCTGGTTATCGACTCATGTCCCGAGCTGCAGGACACTGCCGTGGTGACAGATGACAGCTCAGGACTTATGATTGAAAGCATAACTGCTCAAAAGCCGGGGCTTGTGATACTTACCGATAACTATGTGCAGCACCTGGACGCTCTGGAAAATGCAGGGTTGACGGTTGCTGTTGTGAGATTTGAAGGCGTGGAGCAGATAAAAAGCTCCGTTGAGCTTATAGGCAGTCTGTCAAACACGCGGCAGGCGGCACAAAATCTGTGCAGCTATTACGACAGCACGCTCACCAGATTCAAGGTTCTTACCATGACTGAGCCTCAAAAAACAGTGACAGTTTACAATAACGACGAGGTTTTGACCGAACTTTTGACATATATAAACTGCGGCATAACAGATGATTCAGGCTTGATTATAGCAAAAGCGTCGGACAACGTACAGGGCGCGCTGTGCGCGCCGTCGCTGATTGAACCGTGGGACGAGCCGTCTGTTTCTCTTGTGCTGGGTCTTTACTGGTATGCGTACAATATTTATCCTGATATTTTTTCAAAAGAGGAAATAACGCAGCAAGCGATAGACTTTTACGCCAAGTTTTACGGAGTAAAGTACACGGCTCAGCAGCTGGGTCTGGAGTCATAAAGGAGAAGCGTTATGAATATAAAAGGTCATGTAGTAAGAAAATCAGACGGAGCGGCTGTCTGCTCGGTACGGGTCAGCGACGGCAGGCATATATGTCTCACTGACGATCACGGATATTTTTGCATGCCGTTATGGGACAGATCGGCAGCCGTATTTGTGATGCTTCTTACAAACCGGCACGACGACTGGTATATTCTTACCGAAAACCACACGGGCGACTATAATTTCTGCGTCGATCCAGTCCAAACGGGATCTGAAAGCTTCTGCTTTTTGCACATTTCCGACACTGAAATAGAAAACAGCGAATGCAGGTTTATACCGATACTCCAGAAAGCGGCAAAGGAAAACAAGCCCGCATTCCTGGTGAATACGGGAGATCTGTGCCGCAGAGACGGGGTAGAGCGGCACTTCAGTCTTATGAACAGCCGTACCGTCGGATGTCCTGTGCGGTATACGATAGGCAATCACGATTTTCTGGACGGCCCGTACGGCGAATACAGGTATGAGCGGCTGTACGGTCCGCTGTGGTATTCCTTCGACTGCGGAAATATACATTTTATAGCCGGCCCGATCAAAAAGGGCGACTATCCGTCAGGCTACAGCGAAACTGATTTCTGGGAATGGCTTGAGGCAGACCTCAAGCATCTGGAGCCCGGCAAAAAAATAATAATCCTCAGCCACAGCCACTGCGACGATCTGCCGGGATTCAGACCGACCGTCGGCGAAAAGACGTACGATCTGCCCAAGGCGGGGCTGATCGCCTGGCTGTTCGGGCATTATCACATCCTGAGCGCCCGCGACTATTCCGGGATACTGAACATCTGCTCGGCCCAGCCCGACTGCGGCGGTATCGATTCGTCGCCGGGTGCTGTACGGAGAGTAAACGTCTGCGGACAGACAGTCTCTACAGACGTGCTTTTCACATGCCTTACATATCCGCCCGACCCGTTTGAATGGAAGACGGTGCTGCCCGGGCATGTGCAGTTCTGCGACCCGACAGCGTACGGTGATGATATCATCGTCTGTACAAACGACGATGGTTTTCCAAAAAGCTGCGGCGTATTCTGCCTGGACGGCGACGGACAGGTCAAGTGGTCGCTCTATACCGAAAACGGATTCAAGGGCTCAGGGGCGCTGTATGACGGCAGGTATTTTGCTCAGGACAGCGCAGGCGTTTTATACTGCATCGATCCTCAAAACGGAGAGCTTATCTGGAAGTTTCAGACACGTCAGAAAAAAATCGGAGACACACGCATGAATATCGTGGCGGCAAACGGGCGGGTATTCGGCGGCTGCCCCGAAAAGATTCAGGCATTCGACTGCCTTACCGGCAGACCGCTGTGGCAGTGCCGTGATATCAGGAGTGAAAACTCGCCGGCGCGGCAGGTGTACGACTTTGAAAACGACAGGCTTATAGTCAACGCGCACTGGAACTGTATGTATGCTGTAGACGCGACAAACGGTGAAGTGGTCTGGAGCCAGGTATGGGACTCGCAGCCGGGCTTCCCCTGTCCCGTATGGTTCAGGACCTCAAGCCCGCTTTTACATGGTGGGCGCATATACTCATCAGGCAACACCGGCGTGTTTGTGCTTGACGCCGCAAGCGGGGCACTGATCGTGCAGCGAAAAACAACGTGCAGCATGGATTCCGCCTCGGTACCTATTATTGACGACGGGATACTGTATATGGGCACGGGCGACAGCGGCGTGCTTGCGCTCGATCCGCAAACGCTGGAGATACTGTTCAGGTTCGAAACAGGCGGCGCCGGGCTGTTTACGACACCGTATAACAGAAAATTCAAAATGACAGTCGAAAGTCCGCTGATAATAAAAGACGACCAGCTGATTTTTTCGGCTTCAGACGGCTGTATATACTTTTACGGGAAGAAGGACGCGCGGCTTGTCAAAAAGATCCAGCTGGGCGCGCCCTGCCTTACAGCGCCTGTTATAGACGGTGATACTCTCACGGCGGCCGACTTTTACGCGGCTGTTACAAAGCACCGTATCTGACCTTGATGCATAAAACACGAGCACCGCTTATGCGCTCCGCTATAAGAAAATACAGAGGGACGGATCTGATTCCGTCCCTCTGAATATTTATATCGAGCCTTTGTCCGCGGCTACTTTTATCTAACCGCGACCCTATCCGCGGCTACTTTTATCTAACCTCGCCCCTATCCGCGGCTCTGGAAGCGTTGCTGTAAGAATACCCCGCAGGACGGTTTGACAGCCGCCCTTTGGCTCATACTACAAACCCCTCCAAAGGTTTTTCTTATCTCAATGCCCTGTTGTCTGCGGTTTTTTCATTTAAAAATAAAAATTAATGTCAGACATCAGATGAACCGCGTAGTATGGTAAAGAAAGGAGCTTTCAAATGAACGACACAAATAAAAATTACTCTTTTAATCCGCCGGGGTTTATGCGCCCCGACCGTGATGACAGCATAAACGTATTCTGCGCCGGATGCGATAACGGGCAGGTAAATGAAGAATGCATAGACAGCCTGCCGCTTGCCATGGCGTATGTGCCAAGGCAGAAATGGCAGATGATATACGAACAGAGCAAGGCACTCATGCGGGGAACTATTTTCCAGCAGCTTGACCTGCCGTTTAAAGGAGCAAACAGAAGATGACAGAAAGAGAAAAAGCATTGATGCGTGTTCAGACCTTCAGCTTTGCCCTGAATGAAGCAAATCTTTTCCTGGACACCCATCCAAAAAGCCGCGAGGCACTTGACTATTACCATAAAGCGGTAAAGGAATATAATGACGCGGTTCAGACCTATATAACTAATTTCGGCCCGCTCGATTTCACACAGGTTTTAAGCAAAGATACCTGGACCTGGACAGAGGGCTGTATGCCATGGGAGGGCGAATGCAATGTGGAAATATGAAAAACAGCTACAATACCCTATAAGAATAAAAAAACCTGACGGTGCGGCGGCTAAAATAATAATTACACAATTCGGAGGTCCTGACGGCGAGCTGGGCGCTTCTCAAAGATACCTTGCTCAGCGTTACGCGATGCCGTACAACGATGTGGCGAGTTTGCTTACCGATATAGGTACGGAAGAGCTTGCTCATGTCGAAATGATTTGTGCGATTGTGCGTCAGCTGACAAAAGACTTAACAGTCGATCAAATAGAACAGTCAGGACTTGCGCCTTACTTTGTCGACCATACGGGAGGACTGTGGCCGCAGTCTGCAGGCGGAGTGCCGTTTTCTGCCACGACATTTCAGTCAAAAGGAGATCCCATAACAGATCTCACAGAAGATCTTGCGGCAGAACAAAAAGCACGTACAACTTATGATAATATTCTGCGGCTTGTTGACAATCCGGATGTTATCGATGTCATAAGATTCCTGCGTGAGCGCGAAATAGTTCACTTCCAGCGTTTCGGCGAAGCTCTCAGAAATGTCCAGGATCATCTTGACAGTAAAAATTTCTATGCGATAAATCCTGCGTTTGACAAATAACCGGCATAAGCAAAACAGTAAATTCCTTTTTTACGCGCATGCGCGCGTTTAATATAGATGCCCGTCCAAAGGACGGGCGATTTTTTATAAATATCAGGACCGGAGAATATTCTCCGGTCCTGATACTTTAAAACAATAAACAAATGAACACCGACTTTTTACGCCTTTGCGCTTTTTGGCTGTTCTGTACTGCTTTGAATCACTGTTTATTTTCAAGCTCGCTTTGCGCCTCTTTATGCGAGACATAAGACGACTTTCGTATACCTGTATCCCGGCGGTAACAGATATACCAGTCAACGCATCTCTGTCCGGATGCTGTCCTTTCGCTTACATTGCTGCCGGCAGTATTGAGAGTTTGCGGAGGATATTCCATCACATCATCACCGGGTGTCCAGCCGCTGGGTGTTATTCCGTACTGATACTTCGCCGTCTGCAAGGCAAGCAGTTCACGCTCCAGCTCTGTGACATTTATTCCCGTAGAATACGGGAATGTATGCATTGCCTGTATAACTCCGCTCCGGTCTATTATAATAACCGTCTTTTCTGTCTGCTCAGTATTATCACTGACATTTTTTACTCCGTACATTTTTGCTATTTCAAGCGACCGGTCGGATGCCAGATCTATGTTAATATTATTTCCTTTATTCAGGTTTCTAAGTGAAAACACCCATGCGATATGCGTTTGAACGGTATCGGGTGACAGAGCCAAAATTTCTGTGTTATAAGCCTTGAGCCTGGGCGCGGCATTGCTTAGCGCCAATATATCCGACATACAGCACGGCATAAAATCTCCGATATATATATACAGCACCACCCATTTTCCGGCAAAATCCGCAGGAAAATCAACTGCCCCTGACGTGCTTTTGGCCATAAAATCGGGTGCATGCTGACCGACATGCGTCATTTTATAAGTATCCATAATATTTTCTCCTCGTTTGTTTTAAGGCGTACAGCCCCTCGTTTTATAGTATGCCGAAAAGCTTTATTCAGTGTTCATAACTTATTAATTGTATTTTACGGATCGATTTGTTATAATTCATTTATAAAATTTCGGGGGTGCGTATGAAAAAAATACTGCGCAGAATATTTCAGTTTAAAAGAATGTACATACTGCTGCTGATTCCCCTCACATTTGTGCTGGTGGCGCTTGCACGGCTGGACAATAGATGGGTCGAGCATTTTTTTGTGCGTTTTATATACAAGCCTGTTTCTTATGCCGTTGGCACTGCTGTGTCGCTGTTCCCCTTTTCGTTATCTGAGGTTTTAGCGCTGGCGGGCATAGGCTTTGCGGTATTTTGCATTGTCCGCGTTATTATCAATACAGTAAAAGATAAAGCAAAATATAAACACATATTGTATAAATTCTTTATAAATATACTGTGCGTAATATCAGTGGCTCTGTTTGCCTTTGAGCTGTGCATGGGACTGAATTATTACAGGTACAGCATAACGGAGTATCTTGAACTTGATGTGCATGAAAGCGATGTGTCTGAGCTGTACGAGCTTACAAAGTCGCTTGCAGAGGATATAAACCTTTACCGTTCACTGATTGAAGAGGACGAAAACGGAGTCAGCGTGCTGTCGGACGAAAATCGGTACCAGACCTCTCAAAGCGCACGGGACGCTTACCGCAGCCTTTCGGAAAAATATACGTTTTTAAAAGCGGCGGACATACGCAACAAGCCGCTTGTCTCTTCAAAGCTGTTTTCAATGGTAATGACGACAGGGATATATATCCCGTATACGTTTGAATCAAATATAAACGTCGACGTGCCGCAGTTTTCCATTCCGGCTACCATGTGCCATGAACTTACCCATTTCAGAGGATTTATGCGTGAGGAAGAGGCAAATTTCCTGGGATATCTGGCATGCATGGAATCAAAGCGTGAGGATTTCAGATACAGCGGTGCAATGCTGGCATTTTCTTACTGTTATCCGCAGCTTTCAAAGGCTGATAAAGACCTTGCCTCTGAAATTGCATCAACTATTTCAGACGGCGTTATGCGTGATCTTATATTTGAAGATCAATACTGGGAGCCATACCGCAAAACAGTGACAGCACAGATATCAAACGACGTCTATGACGGATATCTTAACGCCAACAATCAGCCCAGCGGTATTCAAAGTTACGGAGAAATGGTGGATCTGCTGCTTGCATACAGAAGAGCGCAAAATCAATAATGAACGGAGAATCATAAATGTCTGAGCAACAGGATTTGATAAAAAAACTTGAAGTCACACTCAGCCATACTGACATAGAGGTGATTACTGACAGTTTTAATGAGATAAAAGAATTAATGACCTTTTACAAATGCGCCATAATGGAGGTGGAAACTAAATTCAAGGTCCTCAACGAACGGTTTAAGCTGAGCATAGACCGTAACCCCATAGACAGCATACATACACGTCTTAAAAGCTTAGACAGCATAGCGGGCAAATTGAAAAGGAAAGGTCTGCGTATGACCCCGAATACTATAGAGCAAAACCTTTCTGATGTGGCAGGAGTACGAGTAATCTGCTCTTTTGTCGATGATATTTACATGCTTGCAGACTGTCTTGTCAGTCAGGACGATATAACTCTTGTAAGGGTCAAGGACTACATAAAAAATCCCAAGGACAACGGATACAGAAGTCTCCATCTTATAATCGAAGTGCCGATTTTTCTTGACACGGAAAAGCGGAATATGAAAGTGGAAGTACAGCTGCGAACGATCGCCATGGAATTTTGGGCGAATCTGGAGCATCAGCTGAGATACAAAAAGAATTTAAGTCTGCAGCTGCTCAGGTCAACTTCAAGAGAATTAAGTGAATGTGCAAGAATAAGTGCTGCTCTTGACAGAAGGATGCAGGATGTAAAAAATGTAATAGACGGCAAATAAAAATCCGCAAAGACTATCGTCTTTGCGGATTTTATTGTTTACAGATAATATCATCCTATAGCTTCTTATGCATCTGGTTTTATATACATCGCCGCGTTTGCATAGGTTTAAAAAACGGTGTCTACAAAAGAACGATTCCGCCTTCACGGCTGAGTCTTTCCATATCGTCCGGCCATACTGAAGACTGGACCTCGCCTATATGCGCTTTCTCCAGCATAAGCATACACAGTCTGGACTGGCCTATCCCGCCGCCGATAGTAAGAGGTAAAGTGCCGTCTGCTATCATCCTATGATAATCGTATTTCATACGATCTTCACAGCCTGCCTTTTTCAGCTGGCTTATAAGAGATTTTTCATCTACTCTGATTCCCATTGAACTCAACTCAACAGCACAATTCAAAACATCGCTCCACATAAGCAAATCTCCGTTCAGGCTCCAGTCGTCGTAATCGGGAGCCCTGCCGTCATGCTTTATGCCGCTTTTGAGCATATCGCCTATCTGCATTACGAACACGGTTTTCTTAATACGTGTGATCTCGTTTTCCCGATCTCTGGGAGACATATCAGGATACATATCTTCAAGTTCCTGAGATGTAATAAAAAAAGGCGTTTCATATGTAAGCTGTGTAAGAGAGGGGTAGCAGGCTTTTACAGTAAGATGAGTTGCACATACCGCACGCGCGATAGTAACGACAGTCTGCTTTAAAAACTCCAGTGTTCTCTGCTGTCTTGTTATCACCTTTTCCCAATCCCACTGATCGACATAGATAGAATGAAGATTATCAGCATCATCGTCACGTCTGAGAGCACTCATATCGGTGTAGAGTCCCTGTCCCACTTTAAAATTATAGCGCATGAGCGCCATACGCTTCCATTTTGCGAGCGACTGAACAACCTCAGCCTCGCCGCCGATCTGTTTCATTGTAAAGCGGACCTTGCGCTCCACGCCGTTCAAATCGTCATTTATTCCACTGTCTGCCCTGACAATAACAGGGGCGGTGACACGCTCAAGGTTAAGCGAGCGGGAGAGCACCCGTTCAAAAGTATCCTTTACAAGTTTAATCGCACGCTGAGTCTCGTAAATATCCAATACGGGACTGTAATTATTCGGAATAGTAAGATTTTTCATATATTTCCCTCTTAAAATTAAATTTAACCTGTATAAATAAGTGAGCCTGGCAAAAAAAACATACGCGCCGCATAAACCGCCAAAAACAGTAAGTAAACCGCGGCCATGATTATAATAAGCATTTTCGGCCTGAATTTTCTGCGGAAAAACAAAACCAAATAAATAAAAGGCACGGTCCAGAACAGCGGATGATAATAAAATGCCGCTGCGATATTCCCGGACAAGAGCGCGATATAAGCGCGCGTCATTCCGCAGGACATGCAGTCTATTCCCGTCACCGCTTTGAAAAAACAGCTTATATTAAGCAATTGCATAATACCGACGCAAGCCGCAAGCGCCGCTGTCATCCAAATTTCAAAAATATAGCTTTTGTAAAACTCGGTTAGCTTTTTCATTTCATTCTTTAAGCGGATTGCCTTTTCCGTCTGTTGAAATTTCACCGCAAATAATGAGTATTCCCTCAATAAATCCCCAAATTGCTGAAACGGGAGCACAGATACAGCAGGTGATAACGGTAATAAACAGCTGTGTTACAGCTTTTGCCGTATATCCCAAATAAAAATTATGTACCCCAAACATTCCTAAAAAAACACCAAATAAAATGGCAACTATTTTGGATTTCTGTTTTATAGAAGTAACATTCGGGTCGATATTTGCAAGAGCAGCTCCGCACTTGATACAAGCCGCCATTCCAGCACGCGTGGGCTCACCGCAAACGGGACAGAAGTTTACCCCGGCGCCTTTGACAGTACCGCATCTGGGACATACTTTAGCAATATCGGGCATCTCTGTGCCGCAGTTTCTGCAATAAGCCATAACAAGCCCCCCTGCTTTTCAGTATTAAAGATATATTATCATAATTTCAGTATCTTTTCAATAAATTTTTACACCCGCAGCCCTGCTGACAAATCCTTATCAGCCGCGTGCAAGCTGTTCAAGGGTCTTGCCTGTAACCCTGTAAACCGTCCACTCGTCCATAGGCTGTGCTCCAAGAGACTTGTAAAATCCTATTGATGGAGTATTCCAGTCAAGACAGGACCACTCAAGCCTGCCGCAGCCCTCACTTATAGCTGTTTTAGCAAGCTCACGCAAAAGCAGAGTACCTATTCCCCTTGAACGATAAGCGGGGACTACAAATAAATCCTCAAGATATATTCCGCGCCTGCCCAAAAACGTGGAAAAATTATAAAAATACAGAGCCATGCCGCACGGCACACCTTGGCAATACGCTATGATCGCATTTGCGCCTCTCTTATCAAACATCTCACACTCCAGAGTGTTTAGATCAGCTGTGATTTCATGCTCCAGCTTCTCATATTCAGCAAGAGCGCGAATAAAATCCATGATGACCGGCACATCCTCCCTGCCGGCTTTTTTAAATGATATATCGTCCATGTTACACCTATATAAGCTGCTGCTCATTAATAATAAGTCTGAATGACGCATTGAGACGCTGTGCCGCCTTTCGGCAGAGTATCATTCGCGCCGAATAAATTTCAAAATAGTCAATAACGGGACAAAGACTTGTATCTATTGTCAGATTGAGCTTTATTTCCCGCGTTTGTGCGTCGACAAATATCTGTGAGCTTTTAACAGAATAATTTACTCTGTCATGTATATCAAAACTGGCAACATCCGTCACGTTGCGCACACGATTTGCACGTACATCCGTCTTATCCGCAAGAATAAGCGCAGCAGAGATATTGCTGACAGGGAAAGCGGTACGCTCGTCGTGATGCCCTATCGCCGTAATAATGTCGGCTTTGTCCTCACAATCACAATTCATGCGCGTAAGTATCGAGTAAGCAATAAGTCCGCCTGATTGTGCATGATCTTCACGGTTTATTACGTTTCCTATATCATGCAGATACCCCGCGATCTTAGCCTTTTCACATTCGCTTTGATCAAAACCGAGAGTGGAAAGTATATTATAGGCGGTATGCGCAACTTTGTCGACATGCGCAAAGCAATGTTCGGTATAACCTATTGCAGTTAACACATCATCCGCCTTTTTTATCAGTGTATGTACCTCAGGATCATTTTTTATCTGTTCATATGTTATCATTTCCAATCACTCCTTATTTGAGAAACTTGACCGCCCGTTCAACGGCATCCTTTGAATTTTTCCAGTCCTCGTCTTTATAGCGGTAATCAAATTTTTTGCAGAACCAATCCAAATCCCCCAAAAGCTGTTTGGTATATTCGCGGTTTATATCATTGAGCGTCCTGCAGAACCGTGAGTACGTTTCCTTGGACAGCTCATGTGAAGCCGCCTCCATAAGAAGGCGCATATGTTTTAGACAAAAATACGGCTGCGTACGCATTTTGCCGTCAAAATCCGGATCGGTTTTATACATGTAAGAAAACGCCGAATACGTCGCTGACATAAACTCGTTGATACGAGAGCAAAGATAACAGGTACGGCGTTTTTTGTCAAGTACATCCCGCTGCTTTTTAGGTTCAGGCGTATTTTTAAGCATGGGGACTGTGTCCTTATACAGCTTTTTTGAAAAGCTTTCCAGATGGGTATGCAGCATCAGTGCCAAAGAAAGCTTATTTGACTTATTATACATTGCATCAAGATGAACATTACAAAATCCCTGTTCATTAGTCTTTATCCTGACATCCGGCTCCATCATTGCGGCGCCTAATATTCTATCCAGTTCGTCGCTTTCGAGTTTTTGCTGAACGATACAAAGCGGACATCCGCATTTTTGGTTCATAGCTTCCGTAATTTTTATTGTATAAATTTTTTCCTTTGACATCTTTAATTATTTCCTTTTATATGATATACTTATTATATTATGACAGTACAATATCTTGAAAATAAAATACTTATTAAAAACGCAGTCGGTTTTGATTTGAAAAAGACCTTTGAATGCGGGCAGTGCTTCCGTTTTGACAGAACAGAAAACGGCTATGAGGGCGTAGCATACGGTAAGCTTCTGACCCTCAAAAACATCGGTGATGACATACAGATTACAGGTGTTACAGAAGAAGAATTCAAGCATACTTTCATCAATTTTTTCGACCTTGAGCGCGACTATTCTAAAATTGACAGCCAGCTTGCCTGCGACCCTGTTTTAAAGTCAATCATCCCATTTTCAACGGGAATCAGAATACTGTGTCAGCAACCGTTTGAGGCACTTACATCCTTTATAATCTCAGCATCAAACAACATTCCGCGAATCAAAAAAATCATTAAGCTTCTGTGTGAAAACTTCGGTGAGCGTCACTCTCTGGACGGCAGAGTCTACTACTCATTTCCGACGGCAGAACGTCTGGCTATCCTTGAAGTTTCTGACCTTGCGGTTATTCGTGCAGGTTTTCGCGACAAATACATACTTGACTGTGCAAAAAAAGTAAGCTCTGGTGAAATCGACCTTGATGCAATAGCAAAAATGTCATACGAAAACGCAGCACGCCAGCTCATGAAAATAAACGGTGTCGGACAAAAGGTGGCAGATTGCACACTGCTGTTCGGATTCGGGTTTTTAGACAGCTTTCCCAAAGACGTATGGATAAAAAGAGTACTTAAAAATTATTATAATACAGAAGATAGCTCGACTCTTGATTTTCACGGCTACGGCGGTATAGCCCAACAGTATCTCTTTTATTATGCAAGAGAGACTGCTGTTAAATAACTTATTCCGCACTTATCAATTATCATAACATTTTCAGGAGAAAAATACAATATGCTATTTGGCAAAAAGAAAAATAACGCGCTCTCTGAGTCTGCAAAGTTAATACTTTCACGACACGGTCGGCAGATAAAGTACATGACGCGTCGTGACAGCACCTCCAACAACGAAACTATTATAGGTAAAGAGGGTATTCTGAATATTGTTGAAAATGAACTTGTGATAAGCTGCGGAAATGATATCATCTTTCGTGCACCGGTCAATGATATCAGGGCGTATGAGCTTATGAATCTTTCAGGAATAAACCTTGTATACGACGGGCAGTCATATGTGGCATACTATACAAAAGGAATCGAGAACAAATGAACAACAACTCTTTTTTTGCTTTTATATCACGCATGAAATATATAAACCGCTGGGGTCTGATGCACAATTCAAGATTTGAAAACCTGTCAGAACACAGCTTTGAGACTGCATATATAGCAAATGCACTTGCAAACATAGAAAATACCATGTTTAACGGAAATTTCAATACCGAACGCATAACGGTTCGTGCTCTTTTTCACGACTGTGCGGAAATAATCACAGGCGATATGCCGACTCCCGTCAAGTATAAAAGCGAAGCAATGACAGGCGTTTTTTCTCAGACCGAAACAAATGCGAAAGAAACACTTCTTGCCTCTCTGCCCCCGGAGCTCAGCGATATTTACCGCCAATATCTGTATTGTGACAACAGCGAGGAACAACTCATTATAAAAGCTGCAGATAAGCTGTCTGCACTTATCAAATGCATAGAGGAAATAAATATCGGCAACCATGATTTTTCAAGTGCTTTGAAAACCATTTCCCAAGCCCTTGAAAAATCTCCGCTGAAAAGCGTAAAATATTTTATAGACAATATACTGCCCTGTTTTTCGCTGACTCTTGACCAGCTTACAGGTAAAGAATAAAAACTTGTCACTTATACAAAACTTATCAAAATAAAAATAAACTGACCCGGATTGCGCAGACAGCACAATCCGGGTCAGTTTACTTGTTCAAAAGCTTTTTTACAGCTGTTTATTTTGCTTTTTTGCCAATTTTAAGAATAGTGTTAACAACAATTCCTATAATAAGGGCTGTTGCTATTGCAGAAATCTCTATATTTCCAAATGTGAGGGTAAGTCCTCCTATACCTGGCACAAGAATAGCACTGACTACAAACAGGTTGTTATTATCCCCTAAATCTACATCATGCAGCATTTTAAGACCGCTGACAGCTATAAATCCGTAAAGGGCTATGCATACACCGCCGACAACACAGGACGGAATAGTATTTATAAACTGAACCACAGGATTAAGAAAAGATATTATCATACACAAAAGCGCGGTAGTGATTGTGGTGTAAATAGACGCATTGCCTGATATTGCAACACACCCAACCGATTCGCCGTATGTTGTATTGGGACAGCCGCCAAATACGGCACCTGCAAATGAACCGATACCGTCGCCCAGAAGTGTCTTATCAAGACCGGGATCTTTTATAAGATCACGACCGATAACAGAGCTTAAATTTTTATGATCCGCAATATGCTCTGCAAATACAACAAGTGCAACGGGTGCAAACAGCACAAGCAGATTGATGACCATGGATGCATCAAGCGTAATTCCGGCATTACCGTTTATAGCCTGTACAAATGTAAACTCAGGCAAGCGGAATATATTATCCATAGTAGTAAGAGGCGTATAATTGACCAGCTTCAGATACTGGATATCTGCAATATTTCCGATAACGGTGAAGATTGACGCTGCAACATATCCTGCCAGAATACCGATGATAAACGGAATAAGCTTCATTGTCTTGTTGCCGCGTGCCGAGGCAAGAACGGTAACGATAAAAGCAATAATGCCGCACAAAATCGCAACAAGATTATAACTGCCGTTCAAGCTGTTCATGTTGCTTACGGCACTGCCGCAAAGGCTCAGTCCGATAAGCGCAACAGTAGGACCGATAACAACAGGCGGAAGAAGCCTGTCCACCCAGCCCGTACCGACAAGCTTAATAACTATTGCAATTATCACATAAACCGCCGCGGCAAACACCGTACCGACTATCGAGCCTAAAAAGCCGCAGCTTGCAGCTCCTATAAGCGGACTTATAAATGCAAATGATGAACCGAGAAAGACCGGACTTTTGCCTCTTGTAAACAAAATATAGACAAGCGTTCCTACTCCCGCACCGAACAGCGCTGCCGCCTGGTCCATTACTATGGTATCCTGTGCAGAGTTGACAAGTACCGGCACAAGCAGCGTCGCAGCAATTATGGCAAGCAGCTGCTGAATCGCAAATACAAGGTTTGCGCCGAACTTCGGACGGTCTTCAACATTGTAGATCATCTTCATAATGTATATTTCCTCCTAAAATAAATTACATATTTTAAAACAGGCACAAAAAATACTCTGCCGATATGCGGCAGAGTAAACTCTAAACGAAATCTTGTCACCTGTGGCGATAATTTCTCTATCGCATGCGAAGGCTTTTTTAACCTGAGTAATTCTATCATATAATATACTGTTTGTAAAGTATTTTTTTCGACAAAAACATATTTTTAATAACTCTCTTTACAGCTAAATTTATTTCAATTATAATAATTTAAAGATAAGGAGGGAATTATATGCAGTTTTCCGATTTATTCGATAAGGTCCCGATAGTCGCCGCAGTTAAAAGTGAAAACGAGCTGAGCGCCAGCCTGATGTGTGACAGCAATGTGGTGTTTCTGCTGTTTGGAGATATATGCAATATTCCACGTCTTGTAAAGGAAGTAAAAACAAGCGGTAAGCTGGCAATAGTGCATATAGACTTGATTGAAGGTCTTGCCCCTCGCGAGGTGGGTGTTGACTACATACGTGAAAATACTGATGCCGACGGTATAATCTCCACCAAGGCCGGGCTTATACGCTATGCCAAGTCTCTCGGTCTGATAACAATACGCAGGTTTTTCCTGCTCGATTCCCTTGCGCTTGAAACGATATCAAAGCAGTCGTCGCTTACCGATGCGGACGCGTTTGAAGTGCTGCCCGGTGTTATGCCTAAAATAATATCCCATATAGTCAGTGAGTGCGACAAGCCCATAATCGCGGGCGGACTCATCCGTGACAAAGATGACGTGGTAAATGCGCTGAGCGCCGGAGCGATTGCCGTGTCCAGCACAAATTCCAGCGTATGGTTTTTGTGATTTTTACCGTTTTTTCTCTTTTATTAAATCAAATTGCAATTTTTATTCATGATTTTGAAATAATAAGCATGTATAATAATAAAAAAATATGAAGGGGTAAAAAGCTATGAGTGATGATTTTGAAAAATTTTTTGAAAATTTAAAAAACAGACAGAGCAATTCCGACCAGCAAAACGCAGACGGCGATTTATCCGCCGGACAGAGCCAAAGCAACAGTGGGTTCTCTTCCGGACATAGTCAAAGCAACAGTAGTTTTTCTTCCGGACAAAGCCAAAGCAACAGTGGGTTCTCTTCCGGACATAGTCAAAGCAACAGTGGGTTCTCTTCCGGAGGATATACGGGATATACCAACGCATATCAAAAGCCCAAAAAAGAGAAAAAGGGTATCAGACCCGCGGCGGTAATAGCTATATGCGTAATACTGTCACTGTGCCTGGGCATAGCCGGAGGTCTGGGCGGCAATTATCTGTACGGTATTATCAACCCGTCGGCTGCAAACGGCGGAAATGTTGTTATGTATAAGACAATCGCCCTTAAAGATCAGTCGGGTGATGATGTAACCGAGCCACTGACTGTAGGAGAGATAGCAGACGCGACAAAAGACAGCGTTGTCGAAATAACAACAGAAGGCGTTACGACCGGTAACTTTATGATGCAGTACGTCACGGAAGGCGCCGGCTCAGGTGTTATTCTATCGCAGGACGGCTATATTGTCACCAACAATCATGTAATCAGCGACGCAACCTCAATTTCAGTACGTACCACCGACGGTACCAGCTATCAAGCAAAAATAGTCGGCAGCGATGAGAAAACCGATCTTGCGGTACTCAAAATAGATGCTGAAAATCTGTCATTTGCAACATTCGGTGATTTTGGAACATGTAAGGTCGGAGATACCGTAGTAGCTATCGGCAACCCGCTGGGACAACTCGGAGGCACAGTAACAGACGGTATTATCAGCGCACTTGACAGAGAAATAACCATTGACGGCAATATAATGACCCTGATCCAGACCAACACGGCAATAAATCCCGGAAACTCAGGCGGCGGACTGTTCAACACAAGCGGACAGCTTATAGGTATAGTCAATGCCAAATCAGCCGGCGAAGACGTTGAGGGTCTCGGCTTTGCAATACCGATAAGCATAGCACAGCCGGTTATTGAAGATCTTATTGAACACGGTTACGTTACCGGCCGCATAGAGACAGGCATTGAAGTGATTGAAATTTCAGACTTTCAGACTGCAATGTACTACCGTGTAAATACCGCCGGTCTGTATGTTTACAGCGTTGAAAACGATTCCAAAGCCGCCGACGCAGGATTTAAACCGGGTGATCTTATCAAATCTATCGACGGACAGGAGATTGAAACTCAGGAGGATTATGACAAGATAATAGACAGTCATACAGTAGGCGATACTCTTGAGGTGGTGGTCGAACGCGCAGGCAGCGAGCATACTCTCACACTTGAGCTGACGGAATACACACCCATTTCTGCGAACGCAAACGCAGCATAAATATTATAAAAACTGCCGTAGTGTATTATACACTACGGCAGTTTTTATATGACTACTGTAATTTTAAACATTTGTGCAATTTTAACAAAACTATTAATTTATATCAATTATTCTTTACTTTTATTAACTTTTATCATATACTAAATACAGAAGGAACTTCCTATAAAAGGAATATTTTTCTACAATGGTAATACTCCGTTGATTTGTTATCAAAAATACAAGACAATTAAAAGTAAGGAGTAAAATTTATGAGAAAAACAAAGTTTGCAAAATATTTTCTGTAGTTATGATTTTAGTTTCAGCACTTGTTTGTCCCATAAGTTCTAATGCTTACAGCTTTTTAAAAACAGAGGACGGATCGGCAGATATCAGCGGACTTAGAGACTCTTATATCGTTTTTCAGTCTTGGAACGGATTTACGCAGGAGACACGCTGGGCAATCGACTATGCTTCAAGACAGTGGAACAATAGAACCGGGTATACAAAACTCTATCATTCACCGACACAACACAGTGAGGAGAATAAATACCCTGTTCAGGACGGCAGAAACCTTATAACAAAAACTTTATTAACCGACGATACAGATTATGATACTTTAATGTCAACTTCTTCTTATTATAACTTGTATGGGACAAAATATCTTATTTATGAAGCAGATATTGTGATAAATAGTAAATGGGAATGGCGCAATAACGGAAGCGCAAACGGTTATGACGTGCAAAATGTCATGACACATGAGTTCGGTCATATGTTAGGATTAGGTCATTCCGAATTCACTGAAGCGACTATGTATGAGGCTTCCGCTATGGGTGAAATTAAAAAAAGAGATCTTCATCAGGATGATTTAAACGGATTTAACGCCTTGTATTAAAGAAAGGAGAACTTAACATGAAAAACAAAATCATGTCATTATTATGCTTAACGTTAATAACTTTAATGTGCTTTACATCATGCAGAAATATTCAGGATGACATCGCTAATACAGACACCTTAGACACAAACACGCAAAATGAAAGCTCTGTCGATAACACGGATAATACATCTAAATCAAATGCTGAAACAAATAATTCCTCTGTATCCGCAAGTAATGGCAACGATGCGGAGAGTGATAATGAAACGCCTCCGCAAAAGGTCGTTGTCAGTTCAAGCTGTTTCAGATATGTAAGTCCTGAGGAGTTAGAAACCTTAGCTGATATTATTTTTGTCGGAAAGTACACCGGACAGACAAATCAAATAACGCCCGACGCCCAATTTCAAGAAACACAATACGGATATTCCAATACCTTTGTTCACACAGATTATATTTTTGAACCGATAAATATTATAAAAGGTGAGGTTTCGGGTAATGTGAGTATACGATGCGAAGGCGGCGCTGTCGTTAATGGTACGGCACATGTTTCGACTGCAACTCCGAAATTTGAAAATGAGAAAGTATATTTGATATACGCCAGTGTCGGTAAAGCGATACTGTTCTCAATCACACAGGGCTGTATGAATACCGGCACGGCAAAATGCTGATGCACTTTAGATTTATCTTTGAAGCGTTGAGTGATTTAAGCACTCCCGGAGAATATATGCGCTACTATCGCCAACTGAGAGGGCTTACCACAAGACAGCTTGCAGAGAAATTAAACATTGTACCGGCAACAGTTCTCGGCTATGAACAGGGGCGCTTCCCGATGCCGTATGAAATTGCCATAACCGTGTCTGAAATACTGCAAATATCCGAGTCTCTGCTGTTTGATGATTTTTGTGTTTTCATAAGTGCGCCATATACGGAACTATTACATACGGTCAGAAAGCGTTATGGACTTAACCAAGTTGTTTTTGCTGAAAATGCCGGTATTTCTCCAAGTATCTATGCGAAATGGGAATCGGGCAGCCGCAGACCGTCAAGAAAAATGTATCAGCAGCTAAAAGCAATCTATCCCGAAATATAATATTGAGCGTGCTCACCAGAAACGGTGGGTACGCTTCTTTTCTTATCCGTACATTCGATTTTTGCGGTTACTAACAGTACAATAAGTGCAGAAAACGAAAGGAGAACCGGTGATGAAGCAAAAAACACTATCTTGTACTAAACACCCAAGAACATCGGCTTATGATTGAGAGCCTAAACCAATTAAGGAACAAGCTTATTGCTGACGGCAAGTACACCGATGCGATAGATGAAGTTCTACTGAAAATCATTGGCGCAAAGCAAAAGAATTTTAAAGTAATTTTCAAGGAGGCGTGATTATGGACAAGTACATTTTTGACGAAAGAAACGGGCTTTGGTATGAACTTCAAGGTGATTACTATATACCGTGTTTAAAACTGCCAGAGGAAGAACAGCGGCCTATCGGCGTATGGGGACAGCGGCACTTGCGGTATCTAAAAGAAAACAGACGGGTGCTGCTCTCTAACTTACAGCTCAGTGGCAAGCTAAATAGCTATCTTGCCAATGTTGAACAGCAAGCTGAAGATATGTTTGAACGGCTGGTTAAACAGATAGCGGAGCGGGAGGGCGTGACCGAGCAATTGAAAGCTGCTGATCCAATGAAATGGGTTAGGATGATGAACAATGTCCGAATCCGAGCCGCTGAAATCGTATACAACGATCTAATTTACGCATAACGCATACCGGGAGAAGCGGAAAAGCTAAGATCTTTCTTAACGAAGAACACCAAAACAACTAAATAGGATGTAAAAATCCGATGAATAATTTTTTCTGTTCATCGGATTTTTACTATCAATTATTATGTTTTATAGTTTTACAACTTTATAAATGGTATATCCCACATCCTTTGCGATCCGTATAAATGCTTCTAATTTCTCACCTGTTACATTTTCAGAAGAAAAGGCTTGAATTTCCACATTTCCTTGCGCATTCAGATCGGATTTAATTCTATTTATTAAGTGTTTTTTGTATGTAATCACCTCGCTAAAGCAACCGTCATTGTACTGAAAAATGTATTGCTCGTTTTTTGCATTCTCTTTTTCAATCAGCAATTTAACCACCACCTTGATTAATAATAATCATGAAATATCTAACCACATACAAGGTCTAATATAATACGAATTGCTTACTTCTTGTTCTCCCATAGCGTAATGATTTCCCGTACCATCAAAGTAATTCTCAACATCAATACTCACCACAGTTGTACTGCCAGCAGGAGTCCTTGTAAATGTTGTAGAATTGATAATAATTCCATTATCAATTATGGCATCTATGTAACGTTTGTCACTAACCGCACTTAACAGAAATACCTTATCTTTAGTTGTTCCAAGATCTTTGCCCGATTGAGTAATATTCGGCAAATCGGTTTCTAATATCAACCTATTAATACTTTCTTGAAATTCATCTAAAAATGCACCGTTTAAAAACGCTCGTATGCTACTGCTTTCCCAACTCGATGACTTGTAGTCGTAATTCTTTTGATAAACCGTGTTGAGATTTCGAGAATGATCGCTTCCGCTATATCTTAGAAGCATAATAAGTATCCTATCTGATTCTTTATTTAAAACTACAGCATCGTAATTGCCAATGGTTATAATGCTACCTATTTGTGTTTTTCTTCCTACTTCCTTTGATTCGGCGACTTGTTGTTCTATTGCAAGGGAAGCATACTCCTTGGCTTTTTCTTGATTGCCCATTTCTTCATACAAAGCAATGGCCGAAACATAGTCTCCTTTCGCCACTAAAGCTTCAGCAACTTTGTTTTTAGAATCTCTGTAATCTCCCAAATTTTGAAATGCCTCAACAGCTTCGCTGTATTTTCCGGAAGCAAGTAGTTTTTCTGCATTGCTATAGTTTACCATTGGGATAATTACTTGCTTTGCTATCAGTACAGACGAAATAATGACCAATATTGAAATCGTCGGAATCAAAATGCGCCTTTTCCGTCTGCGAGAAATCTTTGTTTCTTCCGCTACAAATTTCTTTACAATTTGCTCCATTTTTAATTTTCTGATTTGGAGCGTCATTTCTTCGTTATGATATATTTCTGTTAGCTGGCTTTTCACATCAGTCCAGCGTCCTGATGTGATCGAGTCTATCTTGCCGAAAATACCGCCTGCAATCAGACAACCAATAAAGGCGCCAAACACTACGAGGATAATGGTCAATAGCGTCCACATGGTTGAAAGTGGCTGAGAATTCCCGATCATAGCCGCAAGCACAAGGAGTGCGGCGTCTATAACGAAGAATACGATTGAAGATGTATATAGAAGTTTGCTGACTTTTCCGGGAGATTTAATTTTTGAGCTGTTTGGCGTTTTCTCGCTAAACCATACTCCTTTTTCATATCCCGAGAACCACACTTCATACTGCCGATGATTATATGTATATTCTACTTGATAGACGGGAATATAATATTCCTCACTGATCTTGAAATCGCTTTTAAAGTCAAAAGTGAAATTTCCGTATCTATTTCCGGGGATAATAGTTTTTACATAAGATAGGCAAGCGTTTTTGCAATTGGTATCTGCTAAAGTCGTAACCCTTCCTCTATCCCTTTGCTCTGTTACAGCGCATCCGGAAAAGTCACCATCACTTAATGATGCTACTGTAGTTTTCTCTTTACTAAATCTCTCAATAATCCAATTGGATAAAGGGGTAATTACCCCTTGTGCGTGTATAAGCTCGCTGTAATTATTATTTATTTCCCTATTAACCTGCTCCACCCTATCGACAACTGTTCTATAGCCTGTTTTTGTAACTTCCCTTGATACAGGGGTTGTTCCGTCATGCTGGTATCTATATTCGGTACCATATTTGTCGACAAAAACGGTTTCTGTATCTTTGTATGTATATTCTTCTGTATGCTCCCAAATACATCGTGCACCCCAATGCGCGGTGTATGGGCCTTCGCACTTTGAGAAAAGCTGATAGTGCTTTTTGATTTTCACAATTTGAGCTGCTGTAGAAGCATCCGGCGGTATCTCTTTTGTTTCAAGTAAATAGTTTACAAAGTCCTCCCGGACTTGATCTTCGCTAACAGAGAAGGCTAACCCTTTTTTTCTTCCTTCGTCCATTATTTTTCCTCCTGATCATTAATAAATTTTAGGCTCAATAACATTAAGTATTCTTTTCGGCTTTGCATATTCTATTTCGCTCCGATAATAGATTACGGATCTTAATGATTTTACTCAGTGTTTCCTCGGCGTTATCTTCTGTGATTGATGCCTCAAGAATTTTAAGTTCCTTTAGTATGTCGGACTCTATTGGTTCAGTCTTACTATTTGAAATAGGATCACTAAAACGGAACTGTTCGGAAAGCTTTTCTAATTCTTTTTTGAGCGTAACATCAGAGCATTGATCAACAATGGCAGCTATATTTAGGTTGAACATCTTTGTGTTCTGCATAGACTGCTTGGTTTCTTGATTCATTTCTTCAACTATATCTCGGGCATTATCGGTTGCAATAAGACCGATAGCCGAAGCAGCCAGTATGATTACGGAAAGCAGTAGGGCGATCCAATAAGGAACTGTTAATAAAGTCGCAATAGCGCAAATTATAATACTAAAGATGATTTGCGTAATAGTGTAAATAGCCCCAATTCTAAATATCGGGTAACCATAAACTTTGCTTACTAACGCTTCTCCATTTCTAAATGCTATATTATAGATCAGCACGCCGCAGGGAAACGATATCACAGTAAAAGCAAAGCTTATCCAACTGGCGACACTTTTCTGAAATGGGATAATTAAGAAGGCTAAAACATAAACAAACGCTATGATAGCATATACCGCAATAATGGATTTTGTTTTTTTATTCGTTTTGGTATCCATTATTCATCCCTCCTTCTTGTTTCCGCACTCTGGACAGAATTTAGTGGAAATGCCTTTCTTCCCGCAGTTGGGACAATCCCAAGTTGAAGGCACTTCGGGACATTTGGTTCCGCAATTCGGACAGAATTTTGAAGTAATACCTTTTTGTCCGCAAACGCAATCCCAACTGATTATCGGGGCGGGCTTTGCCGAACCGCATTCGGGGCAGAACTTTGATTTAATACCAATTGCACCGCAAGAGCAGTCCCAAGTTTCATCTAATGTGTCGATTATGCCGTTGCCAATGTCGGCAGAATTCTGCATAATAGGATTAAGAGCATCCTTGGTCATTCCAATAATTCCGCCCATTGCACCAAGGGTTACGCCGAGACCGGCCACATCGCCTATGGTCGACGATCCGTTCGAACCGCTTCCTACAATGCCATTTTGCATGGCCTCGAGTCCAACCTGACGAGCGGTTTCCTGTTGATACGTATATCTTTTGGCACGCATTTCTTCAGCTTCAGCGTAGGCTTGTGCTTTATAAGCTTCTGCCTCTGCTTGGGCTTTGATTTTCAACGCCTCGGCTTCTCCTTGTGCACCTACCATTTTCAATTGCGCTTCTGTCTGTGCTTCAAGGATTTTCCTTCCTTGTGCTGCCTCTGCTTCCGCTTTGCGAATTTCTTCTTCACGAACCTTCAAAGTTTTATCAGCAAACTGCTGTTTAAGGCGACGGAAATTTGGATCATCGTCAGGCGTCATAATCGAAGTCACAAAGAACTCCGGCATCATAAGGCCATAGTCATCTAATGCTTCATTGATGATAATGCGAAGCTTATCAGAGATGATATCAATATATTCGTCAATTTCTAAAATATCGATGCTGTTTTCCTTAATAGTGCGTGACAAATTGGACTTGACCTTGTTCATAACAAGCGCCTTGAATTTGCCAACAACAGAAGAAATGCTGTAAGGATCTCCCACTATTTCGCTTTGCTTTAATTCGGATGCTGTGCCTACCAATTTGATAAGTAACTTTCTTGAATCTATAACACGCAAGCTGAAATTGCCGCAAGCGCCAATTTCAATATGTAGACCGGATGCGGGATCAAACAACCGCACTTTGCTGTCCGTGCCCCATTTGATTCCCATTTGTGTGGTGAGGTTTACGAAATACACCTCTGAATGGAATACTTCGGTCGTGTTAGTTGGCAACTTATATAGGTTTTCAAGCAACGGAATATTTTGAGTTGCAAGAGTGTATCTACCTGCGCCGAATAAATCAAGAGCCTTACCATCACGGAAGAAGATAGCTTCCTGCGACTCGTGAACAACAAGTTGTGAACCAAGATTAAAATCTTCAATTGGATGCTTCCATACAAAGGTGTCGTTCCCACCTTCGTATTTTATTACGCTTACGAGTCCTTGATTTTTTATTTTTTCTTTAGCGATGCGCTCTTGAACATTGATGACGGTATCACATAGGGGACAGGTGTATGTGGCTGCATTTTTATCGGCAGAGAGCTTACAACTGCACGAAGGACAAGTAAACTCTGCCAAAGCAGCCGTACTTTCCCGTGTGTTGATTTTTTCGTGACAAACAGGACAAACCGCATCTTCCCCTTTGCTCTGATCAAAGACTACGGTGTTGCCACAATGTGGACACATTTTGGAAGATAGCTTATCTGTTTTAACATTTATGGTATATCCGCAGGTGCAGTCGATTTTCTTCTTCGAAAAGAATCCACCAGATACTTCTGCATATCGACCGCACGAAGGGCATTCAATAACAAACTTACTCATAACGCTTACTCCTTAATTTAGTTGGTCAACAAGTTTTGAAAGTTCAGCCTCAAGTCTATCAATTTCGGCTTTGGCGGCTTTCTTTAACTTTGCTCCAGCCCCGAACAATTTACCTGAGTTTTCCGAATATATTGCTTGTTGTGATTTGAGTTGCTTTTCAACATCCTCGATTTGTTTAAGAAGATTCCCGTTACGCTCGTTTTTCTCTGCAATTCTTCTTTCCTCTGCGGCCACGGCTTCTTCTTTCATTTTTCTTTGCCGGATCTCCTCTTGTTTGCATTGTTCCTCGTACTCGTCTGCAATCTCTTTAAGACAGTAATTCATTTTTCCGTCAATTGAGATTTTCCCTATACTGCCGTCTTTGATCATTTGTTCCAATTCTTGCTCAAGCACAAAATCAGAAATGTATGTACCTTTAAAGTACTTACTATCTTTAATTTTGCTTATAGTGTAGTATGCTCGCTCAGAAGACAGTAATCGAATTATGTATGTTCTGTGAGTATAGGACTCTACCAAAGAGTTGCTAAATACTTTTCTGTCAATTCGACGATCGTATGCATCTTGAATGATGCCTGTTGCTTTTTCATATCCCTCAACCGTAGCTGACTGCGCAAGAAGTTTTGCTTCCGTAAGCAAATCATCGCATTCTTTTGTTTCAGCCCAGTTTTTCAGTCCTATAACAAGGCTCTTTATAAGGTATTTTTTGTCGGCTTTCTCCTTAATGCTTTCCAAGACAGCTTTATCTTTTTCATCAGCAAAGCGAAGCGCTCGTTCGAAATCCTTGAAACCATTTAGATTCACGAGGGTATCGTTGATTTCATCAAGAGAAGCCTTCCGTAATGCTGCGAGAACCTTTCCAATATAGGCTTTGGAATTTTCTGGATTTTCATCAAGGGCCTTTTCAAAATAAGAATCTGCGCTGACAAAATCTCTTTCTTCAAGGAACAGATAACCTCTTTTGGTTAATCCGTCTGTAGAACCAATTGCTATAGGTGTAACCCGAACTTCATCAGAGCCGTTTAGGATTTTGGTTATACCACGTGTCAAATCTTGAATAAAGCCGAGCTTTCCCATATCCTGCCCCTGCAAATTTTTGAACTCGGGAGGCATATCATAAGGATCAATATCTCTGTAACAGGGAATGAGTGTTTTCGAACGATCACTATGCATCAAAGAAAGATAGCGGCTCCATTCATTTTTAACCCAAACCGCATTATAATATTCGCTGGTAGTACCAATCGCAAGCATCACTTTTGCGGAGTTGAGTGCCGCAAAAATATACGGCTCATATTCTTGACCTAACTTATCTTCTAAAGTGATTCTTGAGAAGAATACTTTGAACCCTTTTTCTGTTAAATGATCATAGATATCTTGTGCCAAAACACTATCAAGTGTTCGATTGCCAATATCATCTGTTTCTTTATAGCAAATGAAAATATCGAATGGAGTTTCTTTGCTTACAATGGTTAGAATATTCTTTTGCAGAGCATCAATGGCCTTGGCTTCATTTTGATAAACTTCTTGCGCTATCGGATCCGAATGTGATATGGCTAAATTAAAATTGCTATCACTAAATATGCTTTCAAAGGATGTACGGTGGCAGGTGGGAATCTTTTCGGCAGTTTTAGGATCGTCAACATATTCAATGCCGAATTTACATAAGCAAAGTCCCCAATATGCCTCCGCTTCATTTGGAAATTCAGCAATGATGCTTTCGTATATACCGGCAGCCCGATCAAACTCGCTCGCAATTCTGAGCCTATTTGCCCGATTGAATAAATTAGTTTTTTTCTCATTATCGTTTCCGGGGATTGTTTGTTTGGTTCCACAAAATTCGCATTCCACTATTTTTGTATCTTTTGTGATAGTAAGATCGCCGCCACACATTTTGCACTTTAAAACAGCCATATATTAATATCCCTTTCCGCACAACATTATTAATTACATAATCCACATTATGTTGTATTTATAATGGAACTTTGCCATAACAAACCTAATTTTACATATCGTATTATAGCACAATAATAGAAGAATAACAAGCGATTAGCCAAGAAAAGTGTGAAAAACTCAAAATTGTCGAAATTTGAACATGACAATCAAGCCTTTTCGTTTTATCTTTTTTGATAAATAAGAGAAGGCTTAGATTTCTATGCCCTTTTTTGATCTGCACAGTTTACAGCAGGTCTTTTTTATTGTTCCTCTACAACATAATGTGGATTATGTGTCGTCCACCGTTTTCGGTGGTTTTTTATATTATCAGCCGCATATTCTCCATACG
>CALWYZ010000019.1 GCA_944385895.1 uncultured Clostridia bacterium | reverse complement strand
ATGGTCGGAGTGACAAGACTTGAACTTGCGGCCCCTAGACCCCCAGTCTAGTGCGCTACCAGCTGCGCCACACCCCGATAAAGCAATTATAACAACAATAAATATACATGTCAATGACATTTATTTATTGATATGGTGAAGACGAGTGGACTTGAACCACCGACCCCCTGCATGTCAAGCAGGTACTCTAACCAGCTGAGCTACGCCTTCATGATAAAGTGGCTGGGATGGCTGGATTCGGACCAGCGAATGACGGAGTCAAAGTCCGTTGCCTTACCGCTTGGCTACACCCCAGTATAAAAAAATAAAAGTGGGGTGGATGATGGGACTCAAACCCACGACCTCCAGAGCCACAATCTGGCGCTCTAATCAACTGAACTACATCCACCATATAAAGCCATGCGATAAAGTGGCGCGCCTGAAGGGACTCGAACCCCTGACCCACTGCTTAGAAGGCAGTTGCTCTATCCAGCTGAGCTACAGGCGCAAAAAAATGGAGCGGGTGATGGGAATCGAACCCACGTTATCAGCTTGGAAGGCTGGAGTTCTACCATTGAACCACACCCGCATGTTTCACTTGTCGCTTAATTATGTTAGCATAACTTGATATTGTTGTCAAGACCTAGGTGTTAAAAAATAAAATCTTTTATTATTATCCATTTATCAATAAGTTTATTTTCAGAAAATCTGGCATTAGCCGGACTGGTTGACGGCAGCGTAATTGTATGCATACCTGTTTTGTTTTGGCAAAGCCTCTTATAAAGATCTCCGGCTTTGCTGCCATTTGTAAATATCATTTTTATATCAGCGTTGTTTAAAATCAAGCTTAAATCATTTGGCTGAACATCTTTTATACTGCTGTCACTTGAATTCTCTATTTTACAGCTTTTGATTACATCCCATAAGGCTATGTGATTTCTATGTAAAAATTCTTTCTTTTGCTCTATGGTTAAAGGAGTGGTTTGTCCTAAGACAGAAGAAACAACTTTCCAAAATCTGTTTTGCGGATGGTGGTAATAAAAGCAGGCCTGTCTGGATTTAACAGACGGAAAGCTTCCTAAAATAAGAATAGAAGAGTCGGTGTCAAATATAGGATCTATTGTATGAATAGCTCTCATAATCATCATTCCCGTTAAAATAATAATTACTATAATTATATATCAAATAATGTAAAAAAATCAATATCAGCTTGACATATGCTATACAGTTAAATATACTGTTACGGTAAGAAGGTGCTGTATGTTTAATAGTTTGAATGAAAATAAAATGATTGTAGAATCACGCCAACAGGGTAAAAGCTATTCTCCTTTTAAATTGTTGCTTGTATATTTTGTGATGATGCTGGTTATTGATGTCGTTATTCAAATACTTTTTACACCGGTGTCATTTTATCTGCTGTTCAGTGACAGAGAAATTTTACAGCTGATTATGAGCAATTCTGCAGACTATTCTGATGTTATGAGTAAGGTCTATGAGTTGCTTACAAACATGCCTGAATGGGTAAATATCTTAACACTGTTTTTCAGCGCTGTTATGCTTGTTGTCCCGATTATATATTGCAAATTTATAGAAAAACGTACAATCGGCAGTATGGGATTTAGAAAAAGGAGAGCCGTTTCAGAATATGTTGTAGGATTTGTTGCCGGCTTGATTATGATGGCAATAGTTGCGGCGTTATGCGTGTTTAGCAATACTGTCACATATTCAGGCTTTTCAAAATCCGCTCTGACGACAGCTGTCTTATATCTGATCGGATATATGATACAAGGTATGGCAGAAGAGACGCTTATACACGGCTTTTTCATGGTCAGTTCTGCAAAAAACACAACGCTGATATATTCTCTGATAATGAGCTCTATGCTGTTTTCTCTTTCGCATGGTGCTAATAGCGGAATAACATTATTGGGGCTTTTAAATATATTCCTATTTGGTCTGTTTGCAGGGGTGTATGTGCTAAAACGCGGAAATATCTGGGGAATCGGAGCTCTTCATGCTTCCTGGAACTTTGCACAGGGATCAGTATTGGGTTTTAATGTCAGCGGTATATCACCGGGTACAAGTATTTTTAATTTCAATACAGTAGACGGAATGGACCGGTTGAACGGCGGAAATTTCGGACCTGAGGGCGGTCTGTTTGTAACTCTGGTTCTATTTGCAGCGTTGGGTATACTGATGATTATAAAGCCTAACAGTCATGAGGTCGTTGAGATTAGCAGCACAGCGGATACTGATCCTATGTAATTAATACGGAAAGCGGGTTGAAAATGGATTTAAGTTTTATTGCAAATTGGGTCAATACCGTATTTGCTGATTTTGATTATGCAATTCTGTCTTTTATGCATATACTTGCCCAATCAGTTGGTGTTGTACTGACGCCGGTCATGAAAATCATAACGCTTGTGGGTGAGAAGGGAATAATTATTTTACTTTTGGCAGTTATACTGATCTGCTTTTCTAAAACCCGAAAAGCTGGAGTTTGCATGATTGTGGCGGTTTTATGCTCAGCGGTTATAACAAGCCTTATTCTTAAAGAAGCTATAAGGCGTCCGCGGCCGTTTGAGGTGGTATATGATTTCGGCGTCTGGTGGGAGTATGTCGGCAGTCCATTTGAAAGCGGTTTTTCTTTTCCGTCGGGACATGTTACCGCGGCAATGGCCGGAGCTGTAGCGCTTTGTCTGGAGCTTGGCAAAAAATACATTCTGCCGTCAGCGGCTTTTGTGCTTGCAATGGGAGTGTCTAGGAATTATCTTATGGCGCATTATCCCAGCGATGTTCTTGCCGGCATGTTAGCCGGTACCATAGCTGCTGTAATTGCGTATTTACTTGTTAAACTTGCTTATTCTTATATAAATAAAAGAACCGGCAAATTAAGCAATTTTATACTTGATTTTGATTTGCGTGACTACTATGCAAAACTAAAGAAAAAGGACAGCACCTATTGAAAGTGCTGTCCTTTTTAATTAATAATTATCAGGGTTGTAATGACCAGTCCAGATCCATGAAAAGCTGTGCGACTTTGGCATTGTCTTCACTGCGGTCGTTTCCTTCAAAATCTTTTTCGGAACCGAAAAACAATACAAACTGTCCGTTCACATAAGCAGGATATTCCTTGAGCACATCACCACTGCTGTTATAAATGATATACTTACCGGTGTCTTTGATTTCAGCAAGCTTCTCCGATGTAGGCCTGTAATAAAATAATTCTATGTACACATCATAACAGTTTATTTTATAACTTTCTATCATACTTTCGTCGTCTGACTTAGTCTTGTACGCCGACTTAATCTTGTATCCGTTTTCATTCAGTGATGCTAAAACCCAAAGGGCTGAACCTTCATCGACTTGTTTGATTGACGGCATATCAAACGGACCTGTGTAATTCTTGCTTTGCTTGAGAATATCTATCCCGACTTTGTCAGAACTGCATCCGGATATAAAAACCACCGTTATTAACAGAATAATAGTAGCAATAATTCTTTTATTTTTCATAGCAAAACCAACCTTTCTTTTATATGATAACATAAAAATTAAGGTTGTTCAATATTTAATTTATAAAATTATATTTGTGAGAGTTGAAAGAAAAACCATATAGTGATATAATGACTTTGTATTTATAGATTTTTAATAAAACGGAGTAATAAAGTGAATTATAAGAGAAAAATAAGTTGGACTATAATATCAGTTTCTGTACTTATACTGCTATCTTCATGTTCTAGTCTTAAAATTACAGAGCATATGCAGGAGGGGATAGATGTATATACGCAAGCGGTGACTAAATCCGAAAGCAGAGAAGAGGGAACAGTCAGCGTGTTGTCTGTTGTCGATGATAATGCTATCGAATTCAAGCATACCGAGTCGCTGATAGAATGTGATTACACCGTATCTGAGGGAAAGGTCAATTTTTCAAGAACTGATTATTTGAACGGCGAGATGACCCTTCAGTATCAGTGTGACGGAAATACGGTCATGTGTCTTGATAAGAAAACAAACGAATGGACAGACAAAACAGAGGAAAATTACTCCTTTATATCTCCACAGACAAACCCTCTTATAACTCTGTCATTGTTTCGAGTTGACAGCAATAAAAAAATCAATACTAATCATATTACTGATATTCAATATAATTCCACACCTGATCAGGACGGAAACGTTACTGTACAGTTTACTTTAAAAAACAGTACAATTACTGACATTATGGGCTATAATAAAGTTAAGGGAATTGTACGCAATTCAGCCGGGCATGTCCGTACATATTATATTGATAGTGACGGATATATTTCAAAAATAGTAATATCAGCCGTACAAAAGATTTACAATAACGGCAAAGAGGGTTATTACACGACAGAAATGACTGTCACATGCCGGTAATCAGCAGCTTTTTTCTATTTCTTTTCTCAACCTGATTATTATCTTTTTTTCAAGTCTGGATATATATGACTGAGAAATTCCCAAAAGATCTGCGACTTCTTTTTGAGTCATTTCCTTTTTGCCTTTCAGTCCGAAGCGCATTTCCATTATCTGTTTTTCGCGATCGGAAAGCTTTGTAAGCGCCTGAAGAAGCATTTGCTTTTCAATATCGTATTCAAGATCTTTGTAAACGCTGTCGCAGTCGGTGCCTAAAATATCTGAAAGAAGAAGTTCATTTCCGTCCCAGTCGATATTTAGCGGCTCATCAAGAGATATTTCATTTTTTCGAATGTTGCTTTTTCTCAGAAACATTAGTATTTCGTTTTCTATGCATCTTGAAGCATATGTTGCAAGCTTTATGTTTTTTTCGGACTTGAATGTCTTTATGGCCTTAATAAGACCTATATTGCCGATAGAAATCAGATCATCCGGCATTATCCCTGTGTTTTCAAATCGTTTGGCAATATATACTACAAGTCTTAGATTGTGTTCTATAAGTATTCTTTGAGCTTCGACATCTCCTTCTTCGAGAAGACGTATGTATTGAGCCTCTTTTTCCGCTTCCAGAGGAGCGGGCAGAGTCATATAGCTGCCGATATAATAGACATTGTCTTTAACAAAAATCAACGGCAGTTTTTTTATTAGATATTGAGCTACCAAAACTCTGATTTTTTTAATAATTGATGTCATTATCCTTTTCCCCCGTTTATTTAAACTTTTGAGTGAAGCAGAGCGTTGAAAGAATCATCTGCAGATAACTTTGTCGCAACAATTCCGACAAGCAATTTTGAAATTTCCGTATTTTTTTGACAATCTATTATCTTATCCGGCTTAAAAGCATATACAAAGCTTTTATTTCCCGTAATATCTTTAAACGGAACAACACGCAGCTTAAGTTCAGGGTGCAGCTGGTGCATAAGCGGCAGATCATCGGTATTGTTTTTACGAACTTCTCTTAGCAGAGTTTCGCTGATTTTCCCTTTCAACGCTTGCTCTTCTACCAGCATGACCGGCAAAAGAGAAATCGGATCGTAAAGTGTATTACCTGTGTCAAATAGCGCGTTTACTGTTGCGTGAGTATCACTGAAGTAAATATCCAGCTTTCGTATCTGTTGCTTGACGGAACGTGAACTTGTTATTTTCGTGAAGATTTTGATCAGAAAATAAAATATAAATGTAAGGATAATTACCGCCCACAGCGGCAGGTCTATGTAGTATACACCATTCGATGCGTTCATTCTTGAACCCATCGATGTGAAATGATAAAAAGCGTACATTCCGCCGCCGTAAATCAAATTTATTATATAATATATTACAAATATTTTGACAAACGCATAAATATTGATAAATCTGAAAGCTATGAGAACAATAATAACGCTTATAATTAATTTGAAAATAATTACATTAAGCAGCTCAAGCTGTGGAAAAAATATTATTACGCTGTACAGAGCTCCTGTCGCAGATGCTGCAAGCATTCGCAGCCTTACAGTTTCCCGGCCGCTTATAATTGCGCTTGACGATAGCACAATATAATCGATCATCATATTAAGCAAAAATAACACGTCAACATAAATTGTAAGATTCAACGGCATCACTCCGATACTGAAATTATAATGTTTTTTATAACAAAATTGTGTCAATTTTTGTTAAAGAATATTTAATAATTAATACGCGGGTATTTACATTTTTAGTTATCTGTGATAAACTTGCTTTTGTAATTTTAAAAGGATATATGAATATGAAGAAAAAAGGCAATCTTTTTGTCTATATCATACTGGTAGCGGCAGTACTTTTAACAAAGGTTCTTGGTCTTGCCAGAAATATACTGCTATCTGCAAATTACGGCACAGGTATTGAGGCATCGGCATTTACCGCTGTTTCCAATTTACCTCTTATTGTGTTTGACGTAACTTTCGGAACAGCTATTTCTGCAGCGTTTGTACCTGTTTTTAATGAAAAGCTGTCAATGGAGGGCAATAAAAGCGCAAACCGCTTTGCAAGTAATTTTTTAAATATAGTACTTCTGTTTTCAGCGGTTATAGCAGTTCTGGGTATAGCTTTCCCAAAAGCTGCTGTTATGCTTGTTGCCAGCGGATTTGACACGAACCAAAACGCTGTGAATCTTGCATCTGATCTTATGCGTATAATAATGCCTATAATCTGCTTTGCGTGCGGTACTTTCATTTTTGTAGGTATTTTGCAATCGTATGGTCAGTTTATCGCACCTGCTCTTGTTTCGCTTTTTTCAAACTTGTCGATGATACTCTATCTTGTTTTTATAAACGGAGTATTCGGTATACACGGTCTTGCGGTAGCATTTTGTATAGGCTGGTTTTTGCAGTTTTTATTTCTTATACCTTTTCTTAAAAAGAAAAAGTTCAATTACAGCTTTGTAATAGATTTTAGTTCTCCTGAAATCAAAAAGGTGGCAATTCTGACGTTACCGCTTTTTGTTTCGGCACTCGCACAGCCTATAAATCAGCTCATTTCCTCAAACCTCAGTTCGGGAGTATCCGAAAGCGGAGTCGCAACGGTAAATTATGCTTATAATGCATATTTTATCGTCGCGGGTGTTTTTTCATATGCTCTTACAAATATGTTTTTTCCTGAAATGTCCAGACGTTTTGCCTGCAAGGATACAAAAGGTGCCACACTGATATGTAAGGACATGCTGTCAACAATCACAGCTATAATAATGCCTATTATGGTTTTTCTTTTTGCATGCTCTGTTCCTGTCATAAGGATAATTTATGAACGTGGTGAATTCACTTCTCAGGATACATTAAATGTGGCAGCTCTTTTGACGGTATATTCTATTGGTATGGTCTTTTTGTCATGGCAGGATATACTGAACAAATATTTTTACTCGATGCAGAAATCTATAGTGCCTATGATAGCTGCGGCTTTGGGAATAGCCCTTAACTTTGTGCTTTCAATTTTGCTTATACCTGTAATGGGGCTTAAGGGACTTGCTGTCTCAACGGTCGTTTCGGGTGTGCTTATGACGGCGGTTTTGTGTCTGTTTTCGATGAAATATACAAAAAACATATTTGATAGAGGATTTATCGTTGAGCTTGTAAAGCTGATAGTCGGCGGAATTGTTGTGTATTTTGTGTGTACATTTTTGCTCGGCTTGTTCGATTTTAGTGTTTCTGTTGTAATGCAGATAATTTATATAGCAGTGATTTTTATAACTGCTGTTATACTGTATTTTGTTGTGTTGGTAATTCTCAGATCCAAGAATATTTCAAATATAAAAAGCTTTTTAAGAAAGGAGGACAGAAATGCTGACATATAGTGGTTTTTGGAACAGAGTAAATCAGATTTTAAGCGTTTCCTTATTCGGCAGACTGTTTTTATGTATAGTCAATGCAGTAAAAGGTGCGTTTCACAGCAGCTGGCTGTATGGCTTTTTTACGTCAAAAAATGTCGGTGAGTATGGCTCGCATTCAAAGATTGCTGTTTCATTCAGAAAACTGATATTTGAAGGTAAGTTCTCTCAAATGGTCTCTGAGAGCGCCTGTGTCAGATTTATCTGTCATTTTCCCGAATATATTTTTTCTTCAAAGATATCTCTTTTGTCGTTTTATCTTATACCAAGTGGTATCTTGATGTTTATCAGGTTTTACGGCAATATCGGCCATATGATTTGTCTGGCTTTTATTATTGTTCTGGGCATGATACTGTTGAGTTTTAAAACAAGTATTGGAACTGTTATTTCAAATTCACGTATACTCGGAAAATTTTTAGGCTTTTTCGGAATAAAGACAGAAACATATCGCGTTATTTCATTGAAAAAGACAGCGTTTGCAGCGTTATTTATGGGGATTGCCGTAGGTGCTGCATCCTTTCTTATGAATGATAAGCTGTCATTTATTTTATTTGCAGCATTTATTGTTTTTCCTATAATAGCGGCATCACCGATATTGCTTATAACGCTTTCTCTGCTGGGTGGTATTGCATTTTCCACAATGCCCGCGTCGGTGATGGCGTGTGTGACAGTGCTGATAGTTTTATGCAGAATTTTTTGCAAACTGGAGCATCTTCCCAAACTGCGTGCCGTATACGTCATTTGTTCGTTGTATTTGCTGATTACGGTCTTTTATACATTTTTCGGATATGGTGGCAGCGACAGCATATTAGCAGGTGCGATCCATTCGGTATTTCTTTTGTTTTTCTTCTGTGTAGTTGTCGTTATAAATACAAAGGAAAAATTTAAAAAATTGGTGTTTTCAATATCAGCCTGCACTATATATACAGGTCTGCTGGGAATTTATCAGAGATTTTCAGGTCAGGGCGGTACGGGCTGGTCATATACAGAAGAATATGTGGGCGGACTGCGCAGAATATCCGCCACATTTCTCAATCCAAATGTGTATGGTGAATTTATAATACTTGCCATATGCATTATAATTGCAGCAATACTTTTATCAGACGGATTCCGTCAGAAGCTGTTTTTTATAGGCTGTCTTGTGCTGCAGGTCATAAATCTTGGACTCACATATTCACGCGGTTGCTATATTTCAGTGGCATTTGCGATATTTGTAATTATATGGTGCTGCGACAAAAGGCTGTTGAGTGTTGCTATATTTGCACTTCCTTTTATTCCGTATGTGCTTCCCCAAAATATAATTACCAGGATAATGAGCGTCGGCTCATATTTGAAAGACGGATCAGTTATTTACAGAGTGAGTATTTGGAAAGGGTGTCTGCGCATAATTGAGAATCATTGGTTTGTAGGTTCCGGGATCGGAACAGTGGCGTTTACCGCTTTTTACCAAAATTATATGATAAACGGCGTCACCGCTCAGCATTCACATAATTCATTGATTCAGATTACAATAGAATTGAGTATTGTCGCTCTTATCCTTATGCTGCTGATAATAATATACACACTTAAGGATATATGCTATACTGTCAAACACAACAACACCCTTGGCACCAAGTTTTATATTATTCCGTTTATTGCGGGTCTGGCTGCGATAATGATTGAGGGAATGGTCGATTATATTTTTTATAATAATATAGTTTATATGTTTTTCTGGACTGTTTTAGCGCTTTTAATAGCAGGGCTTAATGTCTCACACACGCAGAGCCAGAAAATCGTACGATCATAAAAAAGGAGTAACTTTATGAAAAAATACAGATTATTTGGTAAAATTCCGGTTTTTGATATTATCATTATTGCAATTGTTTTGATTGCAGCCATTGTATTTTACAACGTCTTTATGACAAGTAAATCGGGTGAGATAATTGTAAATTCACAGACAAAGACAATAAGATATACAGTGGACTTTTTAAACATATCCAATACAGTAGACGGTATTCCTGATGTCGGAGAAAAAGTGTATGAGACTTCAACTAATTACTTTGTAGGGACGGTCGTTTCTGCCCAGGCAAAACCATTTGTCAATTACAGCTACAACGAAGTTACAGGCGAGCCTACATCTACAACCTATAATGACCGACAGACTATCAGTATAGTTATTGAAGCATCTGCTGTTGTTTCAGAACGCTCGACAGAGGTAAACGGTGTAAAATTGGGAATAGGAAAAACCACTACTTTTAATATGCCCAGTCTTTGCGCTATGGGTGTAGTTGTCAATATGGAAGAGGTGTAATACTGTGAAGATAATTGATAAAAACGGTAAATTATTTGAAAAAATAAGCATATTGGATATAATAATAGTGCTTTGTGTTTTGTTTATTGCCGGTGTTTTTGTGTTTGGAAGAACGGGACAGCTGAAACTGCCTATTGAAACAAAGTCAACAGTAGAATATGTTGCTAAATTAAAAGCATATAATATTGAAAAGAGTGAAAGGGTACCGTTTGAGGTCGGCTGCAGTATCTATGCATCTACGGGAGAATATATAGGGGTTGTGACAGAAGTTGAGCGCAAACCAATGATATCTAAGGAAAAACTGTCAGATGGAACATATTTTGATTATGAAAGCCAGACTGCATATGATTATTTCCTGACAGTTGAGGGCAGCGGCACGGAAACCGAAAAAGGTATATTCGCGCAGGGGACTTTTGCCCTTTATCCTAGTAACTCAGTGTCTACCACCAGTAAATATTTTGCTGGAAGTGTCGTTGTTTTAAGTGTTGAAAAAAAGGTTTAAATTAAACGGGTTTATGTCAAATTATCCAAAAGTTTGGTTATTCTATTGACTTGTGGTAAACAATAAGTTAATATAAAGTCGTTTTTAGTTGTAATTAGTAATTTTAATGTAATAGGAGGATTACCTATGTACTCCAAAGAGGTAACGGTGACAAACAGTGTTGGACTTCATGCAAGGCCTGCTACTTTTTTTATTCAGAAATCAAATGAATTTAAAAGTTCTATATGGGTTGAAAAAGGCGATAGAAGAATAAATGCTAAAAGCTTGTTGGGGATTTTATCCCTTGGCATTATCAAAGGAACGGAAATAAAAATAATTGCTGACGGAGTTGATGAAGAGGCTGCCGTTTCGTCACTTGCTAATCTAATAGAAAACGAATTGACTGATTAAAATATCGGACGGTCCTCCGTGACCGTCCTTTTATATTTAAAAAAACGATTAACGGGAAGTGAAATGGTATGAATTATTTATCTCCCTCTATCCTTGCTGCTGATTTTCTTAATCTTGAACGTGATGTATCCGCGTGTGTGAAAAACGGTGCTCAATATATACATATAGATGTAATGGACGGTTTATTCGTCCCGAATATATCTGTCGGGTTTCCGATCATTAAAAGCTTGAGACAACGCTTTGACTGCGTTTTTGACGTGCACTTGATGATTTCCCGGCCGGAGCGTTATATAGAACGTTTTGCGTCGTCTGGATCTGATATTATAACATTTCATGTTGAAAGCACCGATAATGCAGGCGATGTTATAGATATTATCCACAGCTGTTCAAAAAAGGCGGGGATTTCTGTAAAACCGGGAACAGATATAACGAAAATTGAAAAACATCTAAATAATGTGGATATGGTTCTTGTAATGACAGTGGAACCCGGCTTTGGCGGGCAGAAATTCATGCCTGATATGGTTGACAAAATCAAATGGCTGAAAAATTACAGGCAGCAGCACGGTCTTGCTTTTGATATTGAAGCAGACGGAGGAATTACATTTGAAAATACAGAGTTGATTCTTAATGCCGGGGCAAATGTCATTGTTGCGGGAACAGCTGTTTTTGAAAAGGGCATGACTGCTGATAATACAAAATCATTTATAAAAATCCTTAACAGATGACAGGAGCGTAAAATGGAATTATCTGATTTTTCAAGAGTACTGACACATTTGAGAAAAGAAAAAGGAGTATCTCAAAAACAAGCCGCAAAGGAGCTGGGAGTGTCTCAGTCATTACTGTCTCATTATGAGCGCGGCATCAGAGAATGCGGGCTTATCTTTCTGGTGCGTGCGGCGGAGTATTACGGAGTTACTGCAGATTATCTTCTGGGCAGAAGTTATGATAAGCATGGCATGACTATTTCTCTGGAAGAACTGTCTGATGAAGATGCAGGCGGTACCGGCAACAGCGGAATTAAAAGTATGCTTCCTGTTTTGAATAAAAAGCTTATTTGTAATTCAGTTTCTGTTATTATGGATATTCTTGCAAAATCCGGCAATAAAAAATTAATAAACGAGGTTTCCGGTTATCTTGGAATAAGCGTTTATAAAATGTTTAGGATGCTTTATAATTCAAATCCGGATAATTCTCCGATCCTTTTTGGCGCTGATGAAAAAAGCTATACATATATGTCCGATGCAGCAATGAGCAGATGTCAGGCTGATATACAAAAGCAGCTTACGGAAATATGTCAAAATTGTGATGATATTAGCTTTTTGAAGATGGACGAAGAATATCTTAAAACTGTATACCCTGTTCTGAGCGCGTCTCTGTTTAATTTGCTGCAAAATGCCGAAAATAAAATCGGTGCAAGGAAAAAATAATAGTCTGTAGGTCAGTAATATTAACGGCCGACCTTGAATAGAATATATCAAACTAATCCAAAAAGGTCGTGCGTTGTTATGTATATTGTTTCGTTCAGGCTTGATAAGAAGAAATTGCTGGGTATAGCCGCGGCATTGTGTCTGATAATAGCTGTGGTATGTGTTGTTGTTCCGCGTCAGGCCAGTGACGTGCTGAGCAGTAACGTCAGTAATTCGGCAAAGTCGGTAGAGGAGCATATTGCGTTTTTAAACGCGTACGGATATGATGTATCAGAAAAGCCTGTTCAGATACAGGAAATAGTGATACCTGAGGAGTTTAGCTCTGAATATGAAAAATATAATGAATTACAGAAGCTTTCCGGATTTGACTTATCAAAGTACAAAAGCTACCGAGTGAAAAAATACACCTATAAGGTTTTAAACTATGAGGATTCTACAGACGAGGTTGTTGCCAACGTTATCGTTTACAATAATAAAGTTATAGGCGGCGATATATCGTCAACAACACTGGGCGGATTTATTCATGGCTTTATAAAGGAGTAAAATTAAAAAATCTATATGGATTTTCAGCTTTATTATGCGAATAGATAAATATATTTGTGACACCATAAATATTACAAGATCTCAGGCAAAGCGTTTGATATCGGCAGGCAGGGTGCTTGCCGATAATGTCAAAGCCAAATCTCCCGCTTTGCAAATAGATGAAAATACATGTACTGTTCAGCTGGACGGAAAAACACTTAAATACAGCAGATATATCTATATAATGATGAACAAACCTAAAGGCGTACTAAGTGCAACTATGGACAGGCATGCTATGACGGCGCTTGATTTGATCGATCAGAAAGATAGGTATTCGGATCTTTTTATCGCAGGGAGGCTGGACAAGGACAGTACAGGTTTTTTGCTTATAACTAATGACGGCGCGTTTGCACATGATTTGCTGTCGCCCAAGAGGCATGTCAATAAAACTTATGAGGTGCTTCTTTCACATGATGACTTTTACGGCTATGAGCAAGCCTTCAAAAAAGGAATCGTTCTTGATGACGGCTATGTTTGCAAGCCTGCTGTTTTTACGGCATTGACTGAATGCAGATGTATTATTAAAATATATGAAGGTAAATTTCATCAGATAAAAAGAATGTTTAAGTCTCTTGGTAATGAAGTGGTCAATTTGAAACGCATAGCCATGGGGGACGTCAGTTTGGACCCTTGTTTAAAAGAAGGGGAGTACAGACGTCTTACTGATGAAGAATATGAACTTTTTTTGAACGAAATCAACAAAAATAACCTCTAAAAAATTTTTAGGGCTCCAAAATTGTGTATAATGTACAAAAAGCAAGGTATAATTTTGTAGAAAAAAATATTTGATTTTTTTTAAATATATGTTATAGTTATATAGTAATAAATTTTAAAAAACTATGGAGGAACAATAAATGGCAGGCTTATCATTAAAAGGCATATATAAAAGATATCCGGGCGGCGTTGTAGCTGTTTCAGATTTCAGCCTTGAAATAGCGGACAAGGAGTTTCTCGTGCTTGTAGGTCCTTCGGGCTGCGGTAAATCCACAACACTGAGAATGATTGCCGGTCTTGAAGAGATAACTGAAGGAGAACTGTACATTGGCGACAGAATAGTTAATGATATCGCGCCTAAGGACAGAGATATCGCGATGGTTTTCCAGAACTACGCACTTTATCCTCATATGACCGTGTTTGACAATATGGCGTTTGGACTTAAACTCAGAAAGACACCTAAGGATGAGATAAAGCGCCGCGTTGAAGAGGCTGCTAAAATCCTTGATATAAGCCATCTTTTGGACAGAAAGCCGAAGGCTCTTTCAGGCGGTCAGCGTCAGCGTGTTGCTCTGGGTCGTGCTATAGTTCGTGAGCCTAAGGTATTCCTGCTTGACGAACCGCTTTCAAACCTTGATGCAAAGCTTCGTGCACAGATGAGAACAGAGCTTGCTAAGATCCATCACAACCTTGAAACCACGTTTATTTACGTTACTCATGACCAGACTGAGGCTATGACAATGGCTACCAGAATCGTTGTTATGAAGGACGGATTTATTCAGCAGGTTGATGTTCCGCAGAGACTGTATAAATATCCCTGCAATATGTTTGTCGCCGGATTTATAGGCTCACCTCAGATGAACTTTGTTGATGCGGTACTTACAGAGAAGTCGGGAGATATATATCTTGAATTCAAGAATAATTCTCTTAAGCTTCCGGAATCAAAGATAAACGATGAAGTAAAATCTTATGTGGGCAAAGAAATTATATTCGGTATTCGTCCTGAGCATGTACATGATGAAGAAAGATATCTTGAGTCAATGCCTGACTATGTGATTGAGGCAAACGTAGAAGTAACAGAGCTTATGGGTGCAGAAACATTCCTTTATCTGGATGTCGACGGCGAGAAGCTCACTGCTAAGGTTGCTCCTACAACAACCGCAAAAGCGGATGAGAGAACTAAAATCGTTCTCAGCCTTGAGCATATTCATCTCTTTGATAAAGAAACTCAGAAAACAATTATTAACTAAATAAAAAAACAGGCGTCCGGTTGGGCGCCTGTTATTTTTTTGTGTACAAGAAAATTGTAGAAAATTAAGCAAATTGCACAATATTATTTCGGCAAAAAATCAATAAACTCATTAAAAAATGCTTTGTTTTTAGTGCCGTTGTGCAGGTTTAACAAAAAATTTATAAAATAACTGTTGAAATCGCGGCTCTTTTGTTATAAAATATTGTTGTGAAAAGTTATGTGTAGGGGGATAACAAAATGTCCAACAGATTTTTTCAAGGCGTGGTATATCAGTTAAAGGAGAGTATTGACAGAACTGTCGGCGTTCTTGATGAGAACGGCGTAGTTGTGGCGTGCAGTGATTTGATAAAAATAGGGGAAAAGCACGATAACGTTTTGTCATATATTAACTCTACTCTTGATACTGTCAAGGATGACGGATATACATATAAGCCGATTGTTCAGGCTCCGGGGTTTGAATATATTGCGTTTGTTGAGGGTGCGGACGAGCTGTCGGAAAAGTATATTTCGCTCGTTGTTATTGCACTCGCAAATATCAAACAGTATTATGATGAAAAGTTTGATAAAAATAATTTTGTTAAAAATGTTATTCTTAACAATATTCTTCCCGGTGATGTTTATATCAAGGCAAGAGAGCTCCATTTTGAGACAGACGCGTTTCGTGTAGCAATCCTTATCAGGCTTTCTGAAAAGAGCGACGTATCGGCATATGATATATTGCAGAGCCTTTTCCCTGACAAGCAAAAAGACTTTATAATAAATGTAAATGAGACGGATCTTGTGCTTGTTAAAGAAGTAAAAGATACCAACGACAATAAAGATCTTGAAAAGCTTGCTAAAAGTATAATAGATATTATAAGCTCTGAACTTTATATCAAAGCGTATGTCGGCATAGGTACAATTGTTGATAACATACGTGATTTGCCCAGGTCGTTCAATGATGCGCAGGTTGCTTTGGAAGTTGGAAAAATCTTTGATACTGAGAACCATATTATGACATATGACAATCTTGGTATAGGACGGCTTATTTATCAGCTTCCAACATCACTGTGTGAAACTTTTCTTTCTGAGATCTTTAAAAAAGGTTCCATTGAATCCCTTGATTATGAGACATTGTTTACTATACAAAAGTTCTTTGAAAACAATCTTAACGTATCTGAAACATCAAGAAAGCTTTTTGTACATAGAAACACACTTGTATACCGTCTTGAAAAAATAAGAAAACTGACAGGTCTGGATCTCAGAAGGTTTGATCATGCTATAGTTTTCAAAGTTGCTCTTATGGTCAAGCGTTATCTTGTTTCAAATCCCACTAAATTTTAAACTAAAAGGCAGAATATGATATTATTTGATGATGTATACAAAAATTATCCCAATGGCACAAACGCTTTAAACGGTGTCAGTTTTGAAATTGCTGATGGGGAATTTGTTTTTATAATCGGTCCGAGTGGCGCGGGTAAAAGTACTATAATAAAACTGCTTTTGCGAGAGGAACGCCATTCGAGCGGTAAAATCATTGTAAATGATTTTAATGTTAACAAAATGAAAGACAGAAAAATACCCATGCTTCGCAGAAGCATGGGCGTTGTATTCCAGGATTTCAGACTGATAGAGACAATGACCGTGTATGAAAATGTGGCGTTTGCAATGCGCGTTATTGGCTGCAGCAATAAAACCATACGCCGCAGGGTCCCATATGTTTTGGGCATAGTGGGGTTGGGACATAAATCCAAAAACTATCCCAAGGAACTTTCGGGCGGCGAGCAGCAGAGGGTCGCTCTTGCCAGAGCTCTTGTCAATAATCCGAAAACAATAATTGCGGACGAGCCGACAGGTAATGTCGATCCCGCTCTCGCTAGGGAAATAATGGAGCTTTTGATTGAAATCAATAAAATGGGTACGACCGTTATAGTTATAACCCATGACCAAAAACTCGTAAATGAATTTAACAAAAGAGTGATAGCGCTTAGAAGCGGCCAAATAATCAGCGATACAACAGGTGGTTACGAATACAATGAACGCAGGTAGTTTTTTTTACTTTATAAAATCATCCTTTAAGGGAATGTATAAAAATGCTCTTATGACAATAGCTTCTGTTTTTGTACTTGTGGCATGTATGCTGATAATTGGCTCTGTATATCTTGCATCGGAAAATGTGCTCAGCTTTATGGATAAACTGGAGGATCAAAACGAGATTGTCGCATTTATAGATGATGCATACGGTGATGACAGTCTGTCGAGAGAACAGCTGTGTGCCAAGGTTGAGGCTATAAGCGGCGTTAGCAGCGTGGAATATGTTACAAAAGAACAAGCTTTTGCGGAGTATAGAGAAAGCCTTGGAGCAAACAAGGATTATCTTGACGGATACGAAGGTGAAAATAATCCTCTTCGTAATGAGCTCAGGATAACAATAGATGATATAAACCAGTTTAAAAGTATTTCTGAAACAATTTCCCAGATGGAAGAAATTGCAAATATCCGTGATTCTCAGGAAATTGTGGATATGCTCATATCAGTACGTAAAACACTGAATATGATAGGGTTCTGGATACTGGTCCTCCTTGCAGTTGTTTCTTTGTTTATAATTTCAAATACTGTAAAACTTGCAATGCATAGTCGCAGAAATGAAATAAATATAATGAAGTATGTAGGCGCGACAAACGGATTTATACGTTTTCCGTTTTTGCTGGAAGGGGTTTTAATAGGAATAGTTTCAACTATTATCGCAGTTGCCCTTCAATGGTGTATTTATGTGTATGCTCTTGTTCCTGCTATATCGCAGCTGACATTCTTAATGGATTGTATAGTTCCGTTTAATTCAGTTTTTGGCAGTCTAGTTATGATTTTTATTGTGATCGGTCTTGCTGTTGGAATATTCGGAAGTGCGCTATCCATTCGCAAATATCTGAAAGTGTAGGATTCATATATGAAAAAAGTTTGTTCTGTAGTCGCATTGATAATAGTGGTGATAATGGTATTATCACTGTTTTCAGGAATAATAATTAGCAGTGTAAGTGCCAATGCCTCAGGCTCTGTTTCACAAATGCAACAAGAGCTTGATGAAATAGCAAAGCGAAAAGAGGCTTTGGAAAATGAGCTCAATATCATCTCTGAAAAGAAAGAGGAGGAGATGGAAAAAAAGAGTATTATTGATGAACAGATAAATTCCACCAAAGATGAAATAAATATTTTAAATGATATGATTTCAGCTCTTGATACTCAGCTGGAGGAGGCTCAAACTGAGCTTGACAGGGCAGAAAGTGAGCTGGAGGAAAATCTGGAACTCAGTAAAAACAGAATACGCAGCGCCTATGAACAGGGCGAGGCGTCCATGCTTGAAATATTAGCTCAATCAGCAAGTCTGTATGACCTGATTTCCAAGGTGGAGATCGTAAGCCGAATTGCTCAAAAAGATAATCAGGTTATAGAAAGCATAAGAGAAAATAAGCAGATAATAGAAGAAAAGCAGGCTGAGATAAAAGCTGACAAGGAGCAGAGCGAGCAAGCTGCTCAGCAGCTTTCCAGCAAAGAAAAGCAACTCGAGAAAAAACAACAGGCAAGCGAACAGCTGATTGACGATATAAACAGTGATGAGGCGGCAACAAAACGTGCTGTCTTGGCTGCAGAAGCTGCTGAGGAAGAACTTCAAAACGAAATAAGAGCAGCTCTTGCCGCATCCGGATCTTCAGGGGTTGTTGACTCCGGAGATTTTATGTGGCCTCTTGATTCTAAATATAGAAATATCACCTCTCGATTCGGATATAGGACACATCCTGTAACAGGTGTTTATAAATTACATACCGGATGTGATATCTCAAGTTCAGGAATACGCGGCTCTTCCATATACGCTGCCAAAGGCGGCACTGTTATGAAGGCGGGCTATAATACAGGATACGGAAATTATGTTCTTATAAATCACGGTGACGGTTATGCAACTCTTTATGGGCATGCGGATACGCTTCTGGTATCTGCCGGTCAGGTTGTAAACAAAGGCGACGTTATAGGATATGTGGGAAGTACCGGCTATTCAACAGGACCGCACCTGCATTTTGAAATTCTGAAAAACGGAGAGTATACTAATCCACTCAGTTATTTCAGCGGAGTAATGACTTTTACCTTTTCATAATTGAAAGGAAATAGCAGATGAAAAAAAAGATAGAAATCGGCACGGTTATTTTTATAGTTATTGTGGCTGTAGTGCTGGCGTGCCTGGCAACTTATATGTACCTGACAAGTATGATGCCAAGTCTTGTTACAAAAGAAAACTTTTATGACAGGATCACGGAAGTCAATAAGACGATCGAACAGCGTTATGTCGGCCAGGCGGACAACGATGCCGCTATGGATTCCCTTCTTTCAGGTTATGTCTCGGCTATAGATAAATACAGCACTTATTTAAACGAAGATGAATATAGTTCCTATGTATCACAGATGAGCGGTAAGTATTCCGGAGTTGGAGTCACAGTCAAATATGTTTCGGCCACAGGTCTATTGAAGGTCATAAATGTAAAATCCAATTCTCCTGCTGCAAACGCTGATATTTCAATAGGAGATTTCATTTACAAAATAGGTGGAAACAACGTAGATGAAATGTCATATGAAGAGGCAGTAAATCTTTTGAAGGCGGAAAACGGAACGGTAATAGATCTGGTTATTTTGCGAGATGATGAGGAAATTGAAAAATCAGTTACAGTCGGGGAGTATCAGACATCAAGTATAGAGTATGAACTTATCGAAGACGATGTTGGTTATATAGCGATAAGTGAATTTGACAATACTACGTATGATGATTTTAAAAAAGCTGTAGAGGATTTGGAAGGGCAGGGCGCCGCTCAATATATCTTCGATGTCAGAAACAACACAGGCGGCAGTCTTTCTGCTGTGGTCAGTATTCTTGATTATCTGCTTCCCGAAGGTACTCTTGTAACATTGAAGGATAATGCCGGAAAAGAGACTGTACATACCTCTGATGCAAATAGCTTCTCTAAAAATTACGCAGTGCTGATTAACGGTTCTACATACAGCGGAGGTGAGTTGTTTGCAGCTGCAATACGTGATTTTCAGACCGGAACTCTGGTCGGTCAAACTACATACGGGAAAGGATATGCTCAAGAAATAATACCGCTAAGTCAGGGAGCACTTTATCTATCCACAAAAATGTATTATCCGCCTAACGGTGAAAACTATGAAGGTATAGGAGTATCGCCGGATATTGAGGCGAAACTGACAGCTGAGCTGGAAGACAGATTCTATGAACTTACCTATAAAGAGGATACACAAATTCTTGCAGCGCTGACAGCTTTGGGCAAGACGGTTGAATCTTGATATAAATAAAAATCATACCGGTATTAATGAACTGCAACGGTTCATTCGGACAATACAAAAAGAACGCCCCCCTATGGTGTAATATTTAATTCTAAGCAACATACTGACATCAAATTTTATGAGATGTCAGTTTTGTTTTTAGTTGAATACATTTGTGATTATAAAAATGAATGTACTTATGTATGATCAGGCATGCCTCCTCATAGGTTTTTATGCTTGGAGCGACAGATACATTTTGTTTTGAGAATTGAAAAAATTTTTTAGCTAAAGCATTGTCGTATGTATTTTTTCATCTTGACATTGATGGCGTTATGCTGTGTGATTTAGTGGACTTAAAGTACGCGTGTGATGTGTATTGAAAGTCTTGGTTACTGAGAAGTTGGAAATGTAGTGACCTTTTCCTTTTTGTTGACAGCACCGATAGTAAAAATAACAAGGCTGATATTTTGTTTAGTACCATCTTGTGTGGAGCATACTTTTGTCTAAAATATATCTTATCACAGATAGATACAATGTTTTTTGTATTGATGAATTGAATATCCTTAACTTCCTGGCATAAAAATTCCTCCTATGGTTTTGTTTTATAATACCATAGGAGGTTTTTCTAATGTATTTTTTACTGGTTCTGTCCAAATGAAGTATGATTTTTATTTTACAATAATATCTGTTATTTCACCGATATACATTCTGTGCATGCCGCCTGAGGCATATGTTTTGAGATATGCCGCTCTGTCAGTGAAGCAGTTTTCATCAATATCCTGGCGGTACAGCTTTTTGCATAATACGGTTATATGTGCCTGATCAAAATAAGGCGTTTCGTTTTTATCATATAATACGTCAAAGCCGCATTCTGATATTTTATCATGTTCTCTTCCCGATACCTTTCCACAGTATGCAAGCTTATCTTTATAGTCAGGACTGAAAAAAGAAAGAGAGAATGTGTCCTTGCTTTCAAGAAAACCGTATGTGCATCTTTCTGGTCTTACATAAATATGTGCGACATTTTTGAAAAACAACACACCGAATCCTCCGAAGCTTGCCGTCATGGTATTTGCTTTGCTTTTATCTCCTGCGGTTATAAGCATCCAGTCGTCGGAAATGAGTTTGAAAATATTTTCGGTTAATTCAAATGGTGTTATGTTCATGATGTAAACCTCCTTTTTTATATATATTATCATTAGCTATTGAAAAATGCAAATTATTGTCTGTTTTAAACGCTGCTGAATAGTATAAGAATGAATAACAAAAGCAAGGTGAAACAAATGAAAATAAAGTGTAAAAATATGACGCATGCGATGAAGGCAAACCGTATTCTGTACGATAACGGCATACATTCAAAAGTCGAAAAAATAAATGATGATCCAGATATACACGGATGTGTATACAGTATAGTATTTGATGATCGTCATTTGAACCGTGCTCTTGAGATAATGTGTTCCGGCGGCGTTATACTTCACAAAAAGGAAAAAATAAATTACGGAGATGTGTGCAAATGATTTATTTTGATAATGCCGCATCCTCATACCCAAAACCGTATTCAGTCAGTAAATCAGTGGGAATGTGGCTTAAAAGCAACGGTGCAAATCCGGGCAGAAGCGGACATAAGCCTGCCATTGAGGCAAGCGGTGTGATATATGACACAAGATCCGTTATTTGTAAAATGCTTGGTATGGACGAACCTGAAAATATAGTTTTTGTACCCAACGCCACATATGGCTTGAATTTTTTGATACAGGGCATTTTAAAATCCGGCGATCATGCCGTTACAACCGACCTTGAACACAACAGTGTACTAAGACCTTTAAAGCTTCTTGAAAAAAAAGGAGTAAGCTTTGACACTGTTTGCGTTGACCTGTATGATGACGACAAGACTGTTGACAACATACTCAAGAATATTAAAAAAAACACAAAGCTCGTGATATGCACACAGTGTTCTAATGTCTGCGGTAAGGTTATGCCGATACAAAAAATATCCGCAGCGCTTCCTGAAGGTGTGAGGCTTGTGGTGGATGGCGCACAGGGTGCGGGAATAATACCGACTGATATGAAAAGGGATGGTATCGATTACTATTGCGCACCTTCTCATAAAGGCTTGATGGGACCTCAGGGCAGCGGTTTCATTGCAATAAACAATGAATTGTTCGAGCCCTTGATTGTGGGTGGGACCGGAAGTGAAAGCTTTGACCTCAATCAGCCCGAATATCTGCCGGATATGCTTGAAAGCGGTACACTTCCAACGCCTGTGATAAAGGGAATGTATGAAGGAATTAAATTTATTCTTGATATCGGCATAGAGAATATTTACAGGCATAAAATATCGCTTGTCAAGTATGCAGTAAATGCCTTAAATGGTCTTGACGGGGTTATAACATATGTAGATCCTGATCTTGCCTGTTTTGCCTCTACTACATGCTTTAATATAATCGGCTCGAGTTCTGACCGGGTGGCGGCATATTTGGCTGATAATGATATTTGCGTCAGAAGCGGTATACATTGTGCGCCCCTGTTTCATAAAAAAATGGGTACAGAAAACACCGGTATGGTGCGCATAAGCTTTGGATGTTATAATACCGAATCTGAAATAGATGTATTCATAAAAATTTTGAAAAAATATTTAAAAAAATAAAACTTAATATTTATTTTATAGTTATAATATGGTATAATGTAATTGATATATTATGCCATATTTTATTTTTTGTATAATAATATGTATTTTTGTTTATTTATAATAGTTTGACTGGTATTCAAATAATTTTTGAGAGGTATTTTTGTGCAGGCGGTAATGGAGTTTTTTAAAAATCTGATAGGCATTTTTACTACCATGAAATTCCCCTTTGACTATATTGATATAGTTCTTGTGGCGATTATTGTTTATTACTGTATTAAATTTGCCATGGATACGCGTATGGGACATCTTATACGCGGTGTTGTTTTGGTGCTTGCGTTATATCAACTTGCAATATACTTGCAGCTGAGCGCACTTGAATACATACTGAAAAATACGATTATGTTCGGATTTATTGCCGTAATCATAGTCTTTCAGCCTGAGCTGCGTTCAGGACTTGAGCGCATAGGCAGAATGAATTTTAATACAATCAGAAATTTACAAACCTCAAATAATAATGATTATAATTTAATAACAAATAAGATGATCGATGATATATGTGAAAGCTGCCGTATTATGTCTGAGCGTAGAATAGGTGCATTGCTGGTGTTTGAAATGTCTGTAAAGCTCGGCGATATACTTGATACCGGAATAAATGTAGATGCATCGGTGAGCCCGCAGACTCTTATCACTATATTTTTCCCCAATACGCCGTTGCATGACGGGGCGGTAATTATAAGAGATAATAAAATTGCATCGGCAGGATGTCTTCTTCCGCTGAGCAAAAATCTTGAAATAAGTAAGGAACTGGGTACTCGCCACAGGGCGGCTGTCGGTATGTCAGAGGCGTCTGATGCTGTTGTGGTTGTCGTATCTGAGGAGACGGGCAAGATATCCTATGCGCTGGACGGTAAAATCCATATCGGTATTTCGCAGAATCACCTTAGAAATATTCTTCAGGAAAAATTGCTGCTGCCTGAAAAGAAAAAGCATCTTTTCAAACGTTTTAGGAAAGAGGTGAACAGCGATGAAAAGTAGACTTCTTTCTGTTTGGTCTAAACTGAAGAATAACTGGCCTATAAAATTACTCTCACTTTTGATTTCTATGATTTTATGGCTGCTTGTAGTACAGTATATAAACCCGGAAGATACAAGACGTATAGACAATATTAAAATTCAGCTCAATATGGAGGATTCTGTGCCTGCAGGAGAGGGACTTGTGCTTGTTACAGACTTTGATGAGAGCATGTCTTTGACTTATACTGCAAGTCGTGATGTTATTGCTGTTCTTAATACTGACAGGATAACTGCATATGTAGATCTGTCAAGCGCAACGTCTTCAGGTGAATACAGCTTTCCTGTAAAAGTAGATACAGGTGGTCAGAATATAACTATTGTGGATCAGTCTTTGAAAAATGTTACGCTGAAATTTGAAAAGAGCGCAACTGCTCAGGTTAAAATCAATGTTAATGTGTCTGGAAATGTTAAGGAAGGATATATTAAAAATGATCCGGTATGCGTACCGTCGGTTTTAAATATAGAGGGTCCGGAGTCTAAAGTAAATCAGATAGTTTCTGCTGAGGTTTTGGTAGAGGATAATGAATACTCTCAGACAATGGTATATAGTTGTGACTATAAGTTTGTTGATATACAGGGTAATGAGGTCAGCAAAGACTTTATTACGTCAGATTATGAAAAAATAGACGTATCGATTACTGTCCTTAAAACAAAAATATTACCAATAACCGCTACTATAGTAAACAGCTCCGGCGGTTATGACAATAATTTTGCAGTACTGTCCATTGATCCGGGCACGATCAATGTTGCCGGTAGCGAAGAGGTCCTTGATACAATGAACAGCTATGATCTTGGAACTATTGATGTTGCAGAAAAAACCGATAATTTTGAACAGACATATGTTGTCAGTCTGCAAAACGGCATAAAGAATATTGACGAAATTTCGAGTGTAAAAGTATCTATTGATTTTGGAGATATCAGAACTAAAACTATAAGATTTACTAATTTTGCGATCGAAAATGTAGCGGAAGGCCAAAATGTAAATGTGACAGATAAATATATTGATGTCACTTTCCGTGGAATAGCATCGGATATTGCCAAGCTGCAGGAATCAGACGTAAGTATTGTGATAGATTGTCAAAATAAGCCCCAGACAAATGGTGTTAACAGTATGCCGATATATGCTGTGATTCCTGAAAATTATAAAGTCGGTGTTGTCGGTAAATATTATGTTATGGCGGATGTTAGTTAAATTATGACTACAATAGGAAAAGTTAAACAAGTAGGTAAGTCAGATGTATTGGTGACCGTTTTAAGAAACGGAGCGTGCTGCGGAGACTGCGGATGCTGCAGCGGTTGCTCAGGTGAGACGGTTGAGGTGAGAGCTACGTGTGATATCGATGTGTCAGTCGGTTCTACCGTAGAACTCAATTCCCGTTCGGGGTATGTCCTTTTGGGAATGACGATTCTATTTTTATTGCCGGTGTTTCTGCCGGTGATCGGTTATTCGATTATTTCCGGATACAGTATAACAGCCGCCGGTATTGCGGCTGTTATACTTTTTGCTGTGTCAGCTATAGCAGTAAAATATATATCTGTATCGGATAGATACTTGAAAAAAGTCCAGCCATCTGTTATAAGAGTGGTGAATAAAAAGTGAATTTTCTATTGTATTTTTAATTTTTACATAGTATAATATGCAGTGGTCTAAAAAAACAGATGTTTTTTACCGGAGGAAAAAAATCATGAAATATATAACAGTATCACAGTTGTACAGCTCACCTGATGAATACTTTGATAAAGAAATTACAGTTTGCGGATGGGTTCGTACAATTCGTGATTCCAAGAATTTCGCATTTATTGAATTGAATGATGGCAGTCATTTCAAAAGTCTGCAAATTGTCATGGAAAACGGTACTCTTTCCAATTATGATGAAATTGTAAAACAGAATGTAGGTGCGTCTCTTGTAGTTAAAGGTGTACTTTGCTCCACTCCTCAGGCAAAACAGCCGTTTGAAGTAAAAGCAAGCGAAATAGCAGTGGAAGGTGAAAGCACTCCTGACTATCCGCTGCAGAAAAAGCGTCATACTCTTGAGTATCTGAGGACAATGACGCATCTGCGTCCTCGTACAAATACAATGTCTGCTGTTTTCAGAGTTCGTTCAAAAGCAGCATTTGCTATCCATAAATTTTTTAACGAAAATGGTTTCAACTATGTCCATACACCTATAATCACTACCTCTGATTGCGAGGGCGCAGGCGAGATGTTTCGAGTGACAGCTCTCGATTTTGATAAAATAAACGGAAAGCCAGATTTTTCGCGTGACTTTTTTCAAAAGAGTACTTTTCTTACAGTATCAGGACAGCTTAACGGTGAGTGCTTTGCTCAGGCGTTTGATAAAATATATACCTTCGGTCCCACTTTTCGCGCTGAAAATTCCAATACGGCACGGCATGCAGCAGAATTTTGGATGATCGAGCCCGAAATTGCTTTTGCAGACCTTGAGGATGATATGGAGCTGGCTGAGAGAATGATAAAATATGTCATCTCTTACCTCTTGGAAAATTGCAGTTATGAACTTGAATTTTTTAATAGCTTTATAGATAAGACACTGCTTGAAAGACTAAATAATATTATAAATAATGATTTTGCACGGGTAACTTATACTGAAGCTGTGGAGATACTTGAAAAGTCAAAAGAAAAGTTTGAGTATCCTGTAAGCTGGGGTATGGATCTGCAGACCGAACATGAGCGATATTTGACTGAGCAGATTTATAAAAAACCGGTGTTTGTTATAGATTATCCAGCACAGATTAAGGCTTTCTATATGAGACTTAATGACGATAATAAAACTGTTGCGGCGATGGATCTGCTTGTCCCTGGAGTCGGTGAGATAATAGGCGGAAGCCAAAGAGAGGAACGTCTTGATGTTCTCACTGAGAAAATGGAAAAACTCGGTTTGAACAAAGACACTTATTCGTTCTACCTTGATCTTCGTAAATACGGCGGAACAAAGCATGCCGGATTCGGTTTGGGCTTTGAACGGCTTATAATGTATGTTACAGGAATGGCAAATATCAGAGACGTTTTGCCGTTTCCCAGAACAGTTAAAAACGCAGATTTATAATTTGGGGGCAAAAATGACATACCAATCAATGAGCAGAGAGCAGCTTTGCGATATCCGTTCAAAGCTGCTTGAAAAATATGATGAATATAAAAAAGACGGAATAAAGCTGGACATGGCACGAGGAAAGCCCGATAAACAACAGCTTGATATTTCTGAGAACATTCTCAGCATTATAACAAAAAATGAGCAATGCATAACCGACGAGGGTATAGACTGCAGAAATTACGGCGGACTTGACGGTTTGCCGAGTGCTAAGAAACTTTTTGCAGATGTCTTTAACTTGAATGAGCAAAATATAATTTTAGGCGGTAATTCCAGCCTTAACATGATGTATGATACTATTGCCAGAGCGTTTTCATTCGGCTTCTGTGACAGTGAAAGACCTTGGTGCAAAGAAGAAAAAATCAAATTTTTATGCCCGGCTCCTGGATATGACAGACATTTTGCAATTTGCAGCCAGTTCGGTATTGAAATGATAACAGTACCGCTTAATTCTGACGGTCCTGATATGGAGATGGTTAAAAAATACGTTGAAACAGACCGATTTGTAAAGGGCATTTGGTGTGTGCCAAAATACTCAAATCCGACAGGCATAACATATTCAGACGATGTGGTGCGTGCATTTGCACAACTCAGACCAGCTGCCAAAGACTTCAGAATATTTTGGGACAATGCTTATGCAATTCATGATTTTAAAGGAAATAAAAAAGTACTGAACATCCTTGAAGAATGTGAAAAATCAGGCAGACCGAATATGCCGATTATGTTTGCCTCAACATCTAAAATAACTTTTCCGGGCAGCGGAGTTGCTTTAATGTCGGCAAGTAAGGAGAATATAGACCAGTTCAAAAAACTTCTTGCAATACAAACTATCGGCCCTGATAAAATCAATCAGCTGCGCCATGTCGCGTTTTTTAAAAATAAACAGGGCATGCTGGACCATATGAAACGTCACGCCGCTATAATGAAGCCAAAGTTTGATGCTGTAATAACAGCTTTTAATAAAGAATTGGCCGGCACCGGTATTGCTAATTGGACAGAGCCTGAAGGCGGATATTTTATAAGCTTTAATGTTCTGGAAGGCTGTGCAAGTGCTGTTTATGACCTGGCTCTGAATGCGGGGCTTACGCTTACCAAAGTTGGGGATACTTACCCTTACGGAAAAGATCCGTATGATAGCAATATCCGTATTGCGCCTTCTTTTCCGGAAATTGATCAGCTCAAAACGGCGGTGGAAAGATTTATCGTTTGTGTCAAACTTGCAGCTATAGATAAAATATTGACTGAAAAATAAAAAAGGCGGTTACCGCCTTTTTTTGTTTGTAACATCTATAGCAAAAGCACTTAGAACACACAGTATGTACCACAAATCTATTGCTTTGGAAAATTCAAGAAGCACGTAATAAGAAAAATGCTGGCTGACATCTATTTTACAGTACATAAGTATACTTATAACCAACATTATTGCCGCCCATAATCCCGTGGAAATGAACAGGGCTATTCTTGAATGTTTTGAAATATTCAATATTAACATCTCCTGTTATGCTTGATTACGGTTTACTTAAATGATACAATATAAAATAGTTATTTTCAATATAGGTTAAATGGCAAAAAAACTATAAATTTACAGGAGAGATATCATGGAAATAGGCTTGTCGCTTGCCAGCTTTTATCCTAGCCATCCGGAACAAACAATAACTCTGGCAAAAGATCTTGGATTTAATGTATGTGAGTTGTTTATAAATACTTACAGCGAACTGGACACAAAATATATAATTGATTTTGGCAAAAGGTGCCAAAAAGCAGGGCTTAGAGTCCATTCTGTACATCCGTTTACTAGCGCGATTGAAAACTATATGTTCTTTTCAAGATACGACAGACGAGTAAGCGATGCGTGTAAACTGTATACAAAATACTGTAAGGCTGCAAAATATCTGGGCGCGAATGTGATAAATATGCATGGTGACAGAGGTCTGGCAGTATCTGATATAGACCAGTATATAGAATGTTTAAAGCCTATTTATGAATTGTCGCAGACATACGGTATATGTATAGCTCATGAAAATGTATTTTTTAACAGCATTAACCGTCCGGATGTCGTACAAAATCTGATTTGCCGGTTGGGAGATAAAATAAAATTTACTTTTGATATAAAACAAGCCCATAAGGGAGGGACAGACCCTTATGAGCTTTGTAATGCGATGGGGGAAAATATAGTAAATTTTCATATTAACGATTATGATACAGATCATGTCTGTATGCTTCCTGGAAAAGGGCAGGTGAATTATGAAAAAATATTTTCAATATTGTCTGCCAATCGTTATGATGGCCCTGCGCTTATAGAGGTGTACAGCACCAATTATACATCATATAAGGAGATCGTTGAATCTGCTGATTATTTACGCCGCATGATATCAAAGTAATTCAGCAGTTTTGTTTATGTCGCCTGCTCCCATTAGTATATATACTTCGTCGGGACGGGCGGCGTTTTTAATATATTTTGCAATATCTTCTTTGCTGCTGATATATTCAGCGCCCTCGATTTGATTTACGATATCAAGCACATTGGCTCCTATGGTATTGATCTCTCTTGCACTGTATATGTCGGTCAATATTACCTTATCCGCTTTAGACAGAGATGAAATAAACTTGTCTTGAAGCAGTTTTGTGCGAGTGAATGTATGAGGCTGAAAAATAACGGTTATTTTTTTGTATCCGGCAGCTCTTGCCGCATTGATTGTAGCACTTATTTCAGTTGGATGGTGTGCATAATCGTCTGCAATATAAGCGCCGTTCAATTTTTTTATTATCTGAAATCTTCTGTCAGCACCCTTAAAATTTGACAAACCACTTATAATGGAACTATTGTCTATGCCATATGATTTTGCACAGCATATAGCTGCAAGCGCATTGATAATATTATGTTCTCCCATAACAGAAAGCCGGATATCTTTTAATTCCTGTTGGCAAAAAACAGCATTAAATTTGGGGTATCCTTCGACTGTACGTATATTATATGCATAGCAGTTATTTGATTTGCCGATTCCGAAAGTAAGAACTTTTCTGTTACAGTTATCTGTAATGTGTTTGCAGTTGTTATCGTCACCGTTTATAATAACAGTACCTTTTTCGCTAACATTCTGAATGAATTTTTTAAAAGAAGCTTTGATATTGTTAATGTCTTTGAAAAAGTCAAGGTGATCTGCATCAATGTTTAATATAATAGCGGTTTCGGGATAAAAATGATGAAACGAATTGACATATTCGCATGCCTCATATACAGCAAACTCAGAAGTCCCGACTTTAAAGTTAGAATCTATTCTTGAAAAATGTGCGCCAATGAGTATTGTTGGATCATACTTACTATCCAAAAAGATCGACGAGAGCATTGATGTCGTGGTTGATTTTCCGTGTGTCCCGGCAACTGCAATGGAGTGAGGATAAAGAGACATTAACATTCCTAAAAGAACTGCTCGTTCTATTGTAGGAGTATTGGTCTCTTTAGCACGGACAAGCTCCGGGTTGTCATCTTTGATAGCAGCTGTATATACTATCAGCTGTGCATCTTTCACATTGTCAGCGTTATGGCCGATATATACCTTTATTCCTTTTTCTTCAAGCATCTTTGTGTTTTGGGATACGCTGTTGTCTGAGCCTGTTACTTTTTTGCCGTTTTCAGACAGGATAACAGCAAGCGATGACATTGATACTCCGCCTATACCGATGAAATGAATATTGTCGTATTTATTTAAATCAGGAAATTTTTCCACACTAAATTCTCCTTATTAATATTATTAATATTATAGTCTTTTTAAATGATAAAATAAATACTTTTTTAATTATTTATTGAAAAACTTTACTTGTTATAATATAATTACTAATTATAATGAAAATAAATATTATGGAGTAAAAATGAACAAAATAAGAGATTTTGTAAACGACAAAAAATATATTATTATATGTATTATCGGTGTGGTTCTCATTTCCATGACACTTAAGACGCAGGTTATAGTGCTGTCTTACGGAGATAAATATTCGCTGAGAATGGAGTATACTCTATACGGATACTGTATCCGTGTGTCTGCCGGTCTGAAAGAAACAGAGCCTGCAGTATCGGGAGCTATGTATATAGGCAATTCAATAGATACTTCAGTGATAAAGGCGGTCGAACAGATGGAAAAACTGACTGATGAAAAATATGAGGTCGGCGTTTTTGTGTCGGGATACCCGAGAAATAATCAAAAGCTTGAGCAGCATTTAAAAACTTTGCTTGAAGAGACAGGAAGAAACGTCGCGGTTCTGGCGGAGTGATAAAAAACTACATAAAATCAAAGCCTTTTTTAATAATATAAAACCGCTTGACAATAATTAGGCAGTCAAATATAATACTTTTGTTTTAGCTTTTGGGGATATTTAGCAAGGGTCTTTTGCTTTAAGGAGGTATATATGAATATTCCAGAACTGTTCGGTGTAAATGTTTTTAATGATAAAGAAATGAAAAAGCGTCTTTCAAAAGAAATTTATGAGTCGCTTTACAGTACAATAGAACAGCACAAAGATCTTGATATAAAAATAGCCAATGAAGTCGCATCTGCAATGAAAGATTGGGCAATAGAACACGGCGCGACCCACTATACGCATTGGTTCCAACCTTTAACGGGACTTACGGCGGAAAAACATGACAGTTTTCTATCTCCTCAGCCGGACGGTACTGTAATAATGGATTTTAGCGGCAAGGAGCTTATCAAAGGAGAGTCTGACGCTTCAAGTTTTCCTTCCGGCGGTGTGCGTGCGACTTTTGAGGCTCGCGGTTATACAGCTTGGGATCCGACATCATATGCTTTTATAAAAGACGAGTCTTTATGTATCCCTACGGTTTTTTGCTCTTATACAGGAGAAATGCTGGATAAAAAGACTCCGCTGCTAAAATCGATAGAACTTATCAGCAGGGAGAGTCTGAGAATAGTAAGGCTTTTCGGTGATAATGAAACAAAACGTATAATACCGACAGTTGGTGCCGAACAGGAATATTTTCTTGTTGATAAAAAACTGTATGACAAGAGAAAGGATCTTATCTTTACCGGCCGTACGCTTTTTGGGGCAAATGCGCCTAAAGGTCAGGAACTTGAAGACCATTATTTCGGTGTCTTGAAACCACGCGTAAAAGCTTTTATGAAAGAGCTTGATGAAGAACTTTGGAAAATAGGTGTTTACGCAAAGACAGAGCATAATGAGGTGGCACCATCACAGCATGAACTGGCGCCGGTTTATTGTACTACAAATACTGCTACAGATCATAACCAGATAACAATGGAAATGATGAAAAAAGTGGCTTTGCGTCATGGTATGGTCTGCCTTTTGCATGAAAAGCCTTTCAATGGAGTGAACGGCAGCGGAAAGCACAACAACTGGTCACTTGGTACAGATACAGGAATCAACCTTTTCAAACCGGGCAAAAATCCTTATGAAAATAAGCAGTTTCTGATATTTCTTGCCGCGGTTTTGCGAGCTGTTGATGAACATCAGGATCTTCTCAGATACTCTGTTGCAAGCCCCGGCAACGATCATCGTTTGGGCGGCAACGAGGCTCCTCCGGCGATAGTGTCGGTTTATTTAGGCGGAGAAATAGAAGAAATAGTAAAATGCATTATAGAGGGTGTTGAATATGACGGCGTAAAAGTGGACAAGATACGCACAGGCGTTAATATCCTTCCTGATTTTAAAATGGACACTGCCGACAGAAATAGGACTTCGCCGTTTGCATTTACGGGCAATAAGTTTGAATTTCGCATGCCGGGCTCTTCAATGTCTATTTCAACTACCAATGTTATACTTAATACTATGACAGCTGATGTGTTGAGAGAGTTCTCAGACCGCCTTGAAAAATGTCGTGATTTTACAGCCGAGGTCAATAATATACTAAAAGAGACGTTTACCGCTCACAGTCGGATTATTTTCAGCGGCAATAACTATTCAAAGGAATGGATAGAAGAAGCAAAACGCCGCGGATTGCTTAATCTGAAAAGCACAGTAGATGTATTGCCTTACCTTGTTTCTCAAAAGAACGTGAAATTTTTTGAACGTAATAAAATTTTTACTGAAAAAGAACTTCATGCACGCTGCGAAATAGTCTATGAAAATTATATTAAAACCTTGAATATTGAAGCTAATACCATGCTTGATATGGCAAAGAGAGATATTTTGCCGGCTGTTTTAAAATATTCAGGCAAGCTTGCTCAGTCACTTGTCAGCAAGCAGAAAATAGGGATTGATATTTCTGATGATCCTGCACGTATATCTTTAGACAGAATAAGCAGATTGAGTAAAAATTTAAGTACGGCTATAGACGTACTTGATAATGATATGACTCAATGTCCTGGCACGAAAGATATAGTAAAGTTAGCATGCTATTTTAATTCAACTATAATTCCAGATATGGACGCTGTAAGGGAAAATGCCGATAAGCTCGAGACAATTGTAGATTCTTCGGATTGGCCGTTTCCCGTATATTCTGATTTGATGTTTAATATTTAAATTATAGATAAAAAAGGCGAAAATGCTTAAATTTTGCCTTTTTTTATCGTAAATATCAAAAAAAACAAAAAAAGGATAAAAAGATGAAAAAAGGTGTTGACAAAGGAGGTAGTGTGTGGTATTATAGACAGGCACCCAAAAATGGGGGGGCGGCGCCGAGAAGGAGGCGCGAATGAACATTGAAAATTAAACAGCATCAAAAGAAGGACCCGTTAATTGTAAAAAAGGACAATTGACAAAG
>CALWYZ010000018.1 GCA_944385895.1 uncultured Clostridia bacterium | reverse complement strand
ACATTCATTGTGCCGTTTCCGATGTCTGCAATTAAATTAACGCCTTTCAGTGTAGTGGCAAAGCTCGCAATAGCGGCGTAACCTTGCGGATAAATGCGAACATCATCAATATAGATGTGGTAAGTGGTTTTCTTGTAGACAAATTCCAGCTCCGAATTTTTCGAGAGATATGCTTTAAACTCTGCCTTTTGCCCGCTTGTCCAAGTCAATGGCAGACCGGCGGCAATCACAATGTGTGCTTCGGTGAGGTTTTCCGCTTTCAGTTCCTTGGCAATAGCCGCAAGGGTGAGGACATAATAGTCCTCGTCTTTTACCTTGTCGGGAGCAAATTCTTTGTGACCATCGCCGATAAGATAATACTTGCCGTTAAAGGTAAGCATATCTGCTGTGAACAACGGCTCGCTGTCATAGGCGGATATGCCTGTTTTGAAGCAGTGGTTGGCTGTCTTCATATTGCCGTAGCCGTGGTCAATGCCAATGATTTTTGTGTTTTTATTCGTTTTCATAGTAATTCCTTTCCTGCGCTTTAAGCGCAATTCAAAATATTCTTGGATAACTTTTGTGGGGGCAGTTATCTCATAACCCCGTTTTGCTGTAAGATTTCCGTGTACAGTTCCTTTTCATCCGGCAACACTGCTTTCAAAAAATAATTGCAGTAGATACCGTACCGTGAAATGAGCTGCACACATTTTGTTTCTTCACCGTCATCAAGCAGCAGGCAGTTACCCTTGTAGCAGTTACAGCATGACCTGCGCACAAGGGCATTGATTTTCGTCCGTTGCTTCGGTGTGATTTTGAGCAACATGGATTTTCGCCTCCTTTCCGTTTTTCGGGCAGAAAAAAGCCGCCGAGCGTGACCTCGACGGCTCATTTCCTGCCTTCTGTATATATAATAACGGAAAACAGAGATTTTTTACGAAACAGCGCAACAACCAAAACTTCTAAAACGCAACAAGCGATAATCCTTGAAATTCAGCAATTTTTACGGTATAATAGAATATATAATACTTGTGCGAACAGAACTTTTTGACTTTATGTCTGCGTTAAGCCCATCTTTTGGGACATTTGCCATGATAGAATAGAAGCAAAGGAGCAAAAAAATGATTTCTGCGTTTTTTACTGCCGATTACCGTGACGGCAGAGTGATATTCGGCGGCAAAAGCTATCCCGCCGGAGTGTTTGCCACGCACCTACTCAATCAGTTTTACATAAAAGATACTGCCGCGCGGATTGCAGTATTTCGGGATGATTTGAATTATCATATTCTCACACAGCTTAGCAACGGATACTTGAGCATCACGGAATTTGTGAAAACGGGTGCAAATACTCTTGAAGCCTTAAAAGCATTACCAAAACTGCGACCGTTTGACGGGCTGAATTTTGAAGAAATCCAAAATACAGTAACAACGCTTTTCACGGAAGAAACCGGGAAGAAGATATGCGAATACTTTGCCAACAAGGCAAAGCTCAGTTTATTGACACAAGATGATATTGCCGCAGGCACGGCGGACAGGATGAAAAACGTAACGGATTTTTCTGTGATTGAAAACAACATTGCAGAGATAAAATCGATATTGTTATTCTTTGATTCTCTTGCCGATGACTTGATACTTGCACACGGGAACCTATTAAATTTCTGCAACCGCATTGACGAGGTTGAACGACTTGACGAGGCGCATTTATTACCATTGGCGTTAGAAATATTCGTAGACCATCACTTTACGCAAAGCGGCAGATACATATCGGTAAAGAAGAACGCAAAAAGCGTAACCGGAACCGTGGCAAAGAGGCTTAATTTCGACAGCTATTACAGCTTTATACTGACAGACTTTTTTGAGGGGCTACACTACGGGCACTATCCCCGCAAGTGTGAAATTTGCGGAAAGTACTTTCTTATGCAAAGCGCAAGACGGCAGAAATACTGTTCTTACGGCATTGCTCCGGAGTTGTACCGGGGCAAGAAGATTACTTGCCGAAAATATGCCGCCGTGCTGAACAGAAAAGAAAAAGCGGAGAACGATCCGATTGTATCACTGTATAATCGCCGCTGCGGTGCCATTCGTACAGAGGTTGGCAGATGTACAATATCCAAAGCATTTGGTGAAGCGGCGAAACATCTTGCAAAGGAACATAAGCTGCGAGCGTTGGCGGACGATCAATATGCAAAAACGCAGTACAAAATAGATATGAGTCGAGAAGCGTTATACGCCGAAGTGGACAGGAATTTGAAGTGAAGGAAGGTGTGTGCCGGTGAAAAACGAAAAGTGGACAGAAGATTTGTATTTATACCGTATGAAGCCGGCACCGCCGAAAAAAGATGATTTTCAGGAGTATATTGCTCTTTACTTTGCTGAAAAGGACGAAAAATACCTCGGTTGGTTCTTCCACTATTATGAGCCAAGGCTGAACACAATTATTATGGATACGGTGCAAGAAACCGCAATGCAAGGGCACTTCGCCGATTTGAAACAGGCGTATATTTTCGGTATCTACAAGGCGTTGCAAAAATACGATATTTCCACCGGAGTGCCGTTTCTTATTTTCAAAGAGCATTATGTAAAAAATGAAATCGACAAGTACATCAGTACCATGCGGACAGGTTATTCCGTTCAAAGTGTGGACGAATACCGAACGCTCAGAAAGGCAATGGCGCTGTATGCAAAATATGAGTATAAGTTTGATGATGAAACGATAACCATAATCGCCGCCGAAATCGGGAAAAGCGTCAAAGACACCAAAGAGATCATCCGTGCCGGAATTGACAGCACGCACTACACCGATTTTTACCGCAAATACGCTGACGAGGACGGTGAAAGCACGGCGGAGGATGTGACGGTTGACACTACCTCCAATCCTGAAAGGTTATTTTTCAAACAGTGGCAGGCAGAAGCACTGTTTACCGCTTACGAAGCACTTGATTACCGAGAACGCATGATGGTTGCCGATCATCTCGGCTTTTGCCCGGAATGTTACGGGATTTATGAACTCAGTAAAGACGAAAACGGCAATTCGGTCAAGCTGCTCCGCAAAGGGAAAGCCTACATAGACCTCGCCGCCGAGCATATGTTATCGTCTCCGGATACTGCTTTCCAAATTGTAAACGGCGCATATGAGAAAATGCTGATTGAGCTTGCGATTGATGAGTACATCCATATTGTAGAGCTGAGGTTGACATCCGCTGACAATAACTCAGTCACCTATGAATACTGTGCCGATCATAACAATGACTGGGGCAAAATCCACTATACCTTCGGCGAAGACGATTACGATGTTGTTCAATATGTTTATGCCGACAAAAAGGGTGATTTCTTTTTCGCCTCCGCAGGAGAATGGATTATGCAAAATACAAATAGGAATCACATACCTAAATATATGGTTATGGAAACAACAATTTCAGAAAAAGTGGCTCAGCAAAATTCCACTACCGTGATGACAAGAGAAGTGAGAAACGAAGTTGACCATGTTTAACTGATTATCTGAAATAACGAAAATGTCACCTGAAATAGATACAATATTGTTTACGGATGTAACTATCATAATAAAAAAGTGTTTCTTATAGTGATATTTAAAAAACAAAGCTTATGAATTCAAATGAGTTCATAAGCTTTTTAACATATTTCTTGTTCTCTGCTGTCGAAAAATTCGCAATCAAAGAATTCACGAACAGTTATTTCGAGACCGTCACATATTTTCTTTATAGAAACGACTCCCGGATTTTGACTCTTTTCATTTAGCATACTATAAATTGTAGAGGGCGCTACACCGGAGATGTTGGCTAAAGCATTAATTGCAATATGCTTTTCCTCGCACAATTGTAGTATTCTTTTGGCAACTGCTTCTTTTGTATTCACCGGCGCACCTCCTTATTACATAAAATTTTACTCAAAATTGCGATAAATCGTGTAGGATATATCGCAATTTTGGAATTAATGCGATATAATATGCAATAAAGAGCGAAAATTATACAAGAAAAGTTTGCGATATGTCGAAAATGGTGTTGACATCTGTAAACATTTGTATTACAATAATAGCGTTGGATAATAACAGCAATATTGTGGAGGTGTATAATCTTGGCTGGTAAGAAATTATTTATACCATCAAAACGCTATAAGGGTGATACCTCTGTTGTGTCCGCAAGATTACCGAACGAGTTAATAAAAGATTTGGATCGCATTGCAGAGAACACTGGACGAAATAGAAATGAAATTATTATGTTATGTCTGGAATTCGCAATTGATAATCTTGAAACTGACACAGATGGGAAAGAGGGATAAAATGAGAAAGCACGGGATAATTCTATCGGTATATTCGATCATTGTAGCGTTATATATCGCTCTATCGATAATTTTGACTACCGATAGGGACACAGTATTTTGGATCGGCTTTGCAATGGTGCTGTTTGCGGTTGGCTTAGCCGCAGTTATAACAGTAGTGACTAATCGAAAAAGAAGTTCGGCATTTCCGTTGGAAATTTCGATGGTGGCTTTTTCTGCAATTTATGTTGCTGTTGTGGTTGCTATCAACATTTTGTTCGGGTTCATATTTAACACTGCTGTTAATATATTCATAAGTATTCATTTGATGTGTATGGCCTTATACGCAATAATTACCGTCTTAATGTTTGCAACCAAGAATCTGGTAATAAAACAAACCAATCAAGTAAACGGTAAAATATGTGAAATGCAAATTCTCATATATGAATTTGAAAAAATTAAAACAAAACTTATAGATATGCAGCTCGAATCAAAGAAGAAGGCTTTGCCGCTTATAGATAGCCTTCTTGATGAGTTAAGATTTTCAGATTTCGGTCTAACGGTCGATGTCTCTGATATAGACACACGGCTTCGCTCGATGGCTGAGATGCTTTCTGCGGAAGTTGATAATTTGGTTTTAATAAAATCTGATGATATCACAAGCATGGAAGCCATTATCAACGATATCAAAAAAGTAGTAAAAGATAGAAATATGCAAATCAGATTGATGAGCAGTAGCATTTGAGGAGGAAACAAAAATGGCAATTGTAGAAGTAGTTAAGTATAACGGTAGTCCGGATGTATTCGCTTGGAAATACCCGAGTGAAGAATTAGGCACTTGGACACAACTGATCGTTAATGAGTCGCAAGAAGCGATACTTTTTAAGGGTGGTAAAGCACTGGATGTATTCCAGAGTGGTCGTCATACTTTAGAAACCGCCAATATTCCGATTTTAAATAAGATAATCAACCTCCCTTTCGGTGGTCGTTCACCGTTTACTGCGGAGGTTTGGTACATAAACAAGGTAAACTCACTTGATATCAAGTGGGGCACAGCTTCACCAATTCAATTGCAGGACCCTAAATATTCTGTATTTATCCCTGTCAGAGCTTTCGGACAGTTTGGAATTAGAATTGAAAACTCCAAACAGTTCCTCGTTAAATTGGTTGGAACTCTTTCTGTATTTGATAAAACCAATATTCTTAAATATTTCCGCGGTTTATATCTTACAAAGGTAAAAGATGCGATTTCCTCTTATTTGGTACATAAACAAATAAGCATTATGGAGATCAATGCTTATATTGAAGAACTCTCCACATATCTGCAAGAAAAGATGCAGCCCGTACTTGAAGAATACGGCATAAAACTTGTTAACTTTTATGTTAATGACATCAGTGTTCCCGAAGATGACACAGCTGTTAAAAAACTCAAAGATGCTCTTGCCAAGAAGGCCGAGATGAATATTATCGGATATAACTATCAGCAAGAGCGCTCTTTCGATACGTTGGAAGGCGCCGCAAAGAATCCCGGAACCTCTGGAGATCTTATGGGTGCTGGGTTAGGTCTCGGAATGGGCGTTACAATGGGAGGCGCAGTTGGCGGTCAATTTGGTGGAATTGCAAAAACGCTTGATACAAATGCCGAAGATACAAAATCTTGCCCTTTGTGCGGTGCTATAATGCCTAAGAGCAAACGATTCTGCTCCGACTGTGGTTGTGATACCAACAAGAAGGAAGAGAACAATGCAAAAGATACTGTAAAATGCAGTAACTGCGGCTTTGAGTATAAAAACACCATGAAGTTCTGTCCCGAGTGCGGCGACAAATATAATCCCTGCCCCAAATGCGGTGCGGATTTGCCAGCAGGTGCTGTAACATGCACATCCTGCGGATATGAGGCTCCTCAGCCTTGCCCTCATTGTGGTGCTGCTCTCCCCGGTAAGAATACAAGATTCTGTCCTGAATGCGGTAAGTCTTTAATAAAAACTTGTCCCTCTTGTAATTCTCCGATAACCGGTACTCCCAAATTCTGCCCTGAGTGTGGTACAAAAATAGAGTAAGGTAAAGGTGATAACAATGAGGAAACTCAAAAAGAATTTAATTTCTACATTTGGTTTTTTGCTGCTCATCGCCTTAACGGTTGCAATATATTATTTACTTCCATACGAAAAATTGCTGATGGATAAAACCACTTTGTTTGGTGTCATAGTTTCGGAAGTGATTACTTTATTGGGAACTCTATTCTATAACACCGTTTCTGGCAAAAAGAAACTTACGATGACTGCAGGGGGGTATACAATACTTTTCGGTTATCAGGTTTTAGTTATTGCATTATCGATGTTGTTTGCTTTTTATTACAGAAATGCAATTGCAACATATAAAATTATATTTGTTTGCCTAACCGGAGTATTTTTAATTTCGTCAGTCTTAGTATATTTCTTCGGCAAGAAAGTTTCTGATAAAGCTAATGCCGTTGATAACGCTTTCCGCTTTTTTAAAGCACTGGAATATAAAACAGAGAGTTTAAACTCTATCGATTGCAAAAAAACCATTCATGGCGAGCTTAAAAAAATAGATGATGCAGTAAAAAGTTGTGATCAGAGCGTTTGCGTTGATACCGATAATCTAATAGATGAGAGCGTTAATACTTTGTTGGAACAGTTGAATCTTAAAGAAAGAAATAACGAGAGAATTCTTGAAATTTGCGAAAAAACAATGTGCCTTATTAAGCAGAGAAACGCTGAAGTGAGCAGATTGAAAATCGGAGGTATATAATTATGGCGTCAAACAGTGTTGATTCTGCAATTAACAAGGTAAAAGTTAAAGGCACAATTCAAAGAGTATTTGGTTGGATAATAGCTGTTTTTAACGGATTTATTGCTTTTGTTGGGTGTGCAACATCCGGATTTAAAGAAGCTCTTGATGTAACATTGGTATTATTCTTTTTGGCAATTGCTGCCGTTGGTGTTTGGCTAATTATTAAGGGAAATCAAAAATTTAAATTAATCAGAACATTTTACGATTATTCAGCTCGACTTGCAGCTGATCCGGAAAAATCAATTGATTTATTGGCTTCTGCCACCGGCGTTACTGTTGCAATAGCGATAAAAAACATCAGCTACATGATAGCATTTGGCTTTTTCCCTAACTGCTATCTTGATGGGCAGCACAATAAGTTAGTTGTACCAACAATGCCGCAACAACAAGTTTCAACCGTCGCTACACCTGCTCCTAATGCAACAACTCAAACGGTAAAATATACCACCGTTCAATGCAAGGGTTGCGGTGCAACAAATAAGATTGTCTCGGGAACGGTAGGCGAATGCGAATTCTGCGGATCGCAGATTTCAGAATAGGAGGGTGAAGAAAATGCAGAAAAAATCTTTTTCATGGGGAATTATTGCATTAATGTTCTTTCTGTTTTTCCCCATTGGTATTTGGATGTTAGTTAAAAAGATGACTGACGAAAAATTTAACTATATCAAAAACGGAAGGTCTTTAAAAATTTTAGCATGGATATTAATAGGCTTTGCTGTAATGTATTTGATTATGGGAATCACAGGCGAACTCGAAACCGAAGATGGATCAAGCGTTGTAGGTGGCGTTATTGTAATGCTTATGATCTTCGGCGGCGGTGGTGCTTTTGCATTGTATAAGGCCCATTCGTACATAAAGAAAGGTACAAAGTACAACAGATATGTTGCCATTATCAACAGCAGCAATGATACATTAATCGATAATATTGCTGCCGCTTATCCTACTTCTTTTGAACAAGCGGCAAAGGATTTACAGTCAATGCTTGATGACGGATATTTTATGAATGCGTATGTGGATTTAAACCGCAGAGAGCTGATAATGCCGCAAAAAGCAGCTTCAGTTAACATCAATATAAATCAAAGTGCTTCGCCATCAAGTACCCAATCAACAAGTGTAAAATGCAAAAATTGTGGTGCAACAAATACAGTTGTGCCAGGCACTGCGAACGAATGTGAGTATTGCGGTTCACCACTGTAAAACAAACAGAATATTTAATGAGAGGAGAATTTGATTGGTCGTTTTAAAGGTGCTTAAAAATGAAAATATGTTCTTTAAGGCTTTAACTATGGGATTGGGAAATGCAAATGCCTATAATGTGAAGATTGATAAAAACGTTGTTGCAACGTTGCGACCGGGAGAAGAAACTGAAATAGAATTACCTCCGGGTTCTCATACTGTGGTTTTTAAGGCTGCTCGTTCAATGGGCGTAAAAAGCAATAAGCTAACTGTAAATATTGATATAAATAAAGATTATATTATTCAAGCACAAAACGGAATGAGCGGTGTTGTAGCCAGTTATTCTTTGATGACATTTACTGATAATGAAGTAGTCAACTGCCCAAACTGTGGCGCACCTAATAAGATTACCGGTACAAAATCATCAATTTGTGAATATTGCGGTTCGCCGCTATAAAATAGAGGAGGAAAAAGATATGAAATGTAATGTATGTGGTTCAGAGTTCGAGGGTAAGTTTTGCACAAACTGTGGAACTCCTGCAGGCCAAGTCGCTCCAACTGCAAACAATATTAGTTCTAAAAATGTTGTTACATGCAGAAAGTGCGGAAGTACAAATGTTAGTATTCAGGTAATTAATGAGGTTAAACTTAAAAATCAGCATCATGGTTGCCTATGGTGGATTTGTGTGGGTTGGTGGTGGATACCGTTTAAGTGGCTTTTCCTAACATTACCGGCTTTGATTTTTGCAATTTTCGGCCACAAAAAACAAAAAGTTGTTAACAAACAAAGAAAAGTTTGTGTGTGCCAAAACTGCGGCAATCAGTGGAATGCATAATTATAAAATTGGAGGATTAAATATATGAATTGCAATCAATGTGGAACTCAATTTGAAGGAAAATTTTGCCCTAACTGCGGTGCGCCTGCACAAGCAGAAACACCTGCAGTAGAGCAAGCACCAGTTATGCCCGTTGCTTCGGTAAAGGCTAAAAAACCGATTTATAAAAAATGGTGGTTTTGGGTAATTATTGCGGTTGTAGCTATTGGCATCATCGGCAGTGTAAACGGTGGTAATGAATCTTCTACTAACACCGATAACGGCAGTTCTGTTGTTCAAAGTGGCGATGAAACCAATAATGATACAACTGATAACAAAACCGACAGCAATAAAATCACTGTTATTGATTTCAGCGCAATGAATAAGGCTGATATTGAAAACTGGGCTGCAACAAATAAAGTGACCGTTAAATTTAGCGAAGATTACTCAGATACCGTTGCTTCGGGTTCTGTAATCAGCCAAAATAAAAAGGCTAACGAAACCGTTAAACAAGGCGCAACGATTAAAGTTGTAATTTCAAAAGGCAAAAAGCCTTCTATCGAATACCAAAATGCGTTAAAACAGGCAGAAACATATTCTGAAATGATGCATATGTCTAAAAAAGCAATCTTCGATCAGTTGACGTCCGAATATGGTGGTCAGTTCGAAGATGATGCAGCTCAATATGCTATAGACAATTTAGATGCTGATTATAAGAAAAACGCATTAGAATCAGCTAAAACATATCAAAGCATGATGAGTATGTCCAAGAGTGCAATTTATGATCAGCTTGTTTCTGAATACGGTGGCCAATTTACCGCTGAGGAAGCTCAGTACGCTATCGACCATTTGGATGATTAACAAGGCAATTCATTCACGATATTTAAATAATGGTAAAAAGCCATTGACTATTTAATTTGGGTATATATCGAGTCTATGCAAATACTTTTTTGATAATTTAACACACTTTTCTTGATAAAACCGATAATACCGATTAAAGAGGCAGTGATTTTGGGTCACTACCTCTTTTGTGCCATTTGTATATAATTCCTTATTTGCTTTTTGTTATTTGTAAATCAAATCACTGTTTACAATTTCTGTGGCTCGTCCACGAATGTCATTCATCCGCCCAACCCATTCCATTTGATTATCTGCTTTGAGTCGCTCGGTCACGCCCTCCCGCTCTGCCATCTGACTTACAAGCCGGGAAAACATTTCTTCTGCCTGCTTGTCGATGTCGGCGAGATAAATGTTCAGTTTTCCACTGATTTGCAAGTTGGAGAGCAATACCCGCTTATTTTCTCGCAGATAATTCAAGTGCCGCTGTCCCCAAATACCGATATGTACCTGTTCTGCCTCCGGAAGTTTTAGACGCGGCAAATAATAATCACCCTCCAGTTCATACCACAGTCCGTTGCTTTCGTCATATTTGTACTTTTCCATAAAATCTTGACCTCCTAAAATCTTGTGCTACCATCATATCAAATAGTTACAATGCAAGCAAATGTACGGAGAAATATGTGAGCCATCAGCCGGTTTTTTAAGTATGAAATTTAGGTTGGTTAAGAACATCCGCACCATGCGGAGTCTGGAGCCTATTTTGTTCCAGACTCTTTTTGTATTTTAAACCTTTTTTCTCTTTAAAAAAGGCATTTGATATACCTCCAGCAATTCCTCGTTATTAATTAAAAAATGAGCTTGTATAAAACAAGCCCATTTTTTAATTTTAATAAGTTTAACCAACTATACCGGATCTTGCGATAGACTCTGTAAATTTTCTTTGGGTTACCAAGAAAATTATTAACAAAGGCAATATATACAGTATTATACCGGCACGCCAAATAGGATATACAAGCAACACATCTACGCCCGCATATAGTCCTCCGACAGTGGTCATATTTGTAAACATGTCGTTTAAAGAACTTGATAAGACCTCTGTCAGAGGCAAAAACAGCGGTACTGTAAAATAGTCATTATAATACCACACAAGGCTGAGAAGAAATACTGTTATAAACGCAGGAACAGCATTTGGAACGATTATCTTCAAAAACGTGCCAAAAGATCCGCATCCGTCTATGTACGCAGCCTCCTCCAATTCCTTAGGAATACCGCGGAAGAACTGTCTGTATATAAATATAAACAGTCCGCTTTTCAGTCCGCTTGCGAACAATGCTGGAAGAATAAAAGACCAGAGCGTATCAGTTATATCTATATAGTTTTCAGGTAATAATCCAACCAAATTTAATCCTGAGGAAATAAAGAAAGGATCAAAGTAACGGAAAGTAGTATAAGTTGTAACGGAAATTGTCTGCGGAGGTACTATGAGTGTCAATATTACCAAACCAAACATTATACCCTTTCCTTTAAACTTAAATCTTGCAAAACCATAGCCGGCCAGTGCACAAGTACACAACTGCAAAATTGTAGGCCACAAAGACACGTTAACAGTATTCAAAAGTATTCTGGGATAATCAAGAAAATCCCATGCATCTTTTAAATTCTGCAATGTGAAATGACGCGGAATATAGATTACTCGCGGATCATACATATCAGACGGCAAGCGAATCGCCTGAGAAATACAGTAAATCAGCGGATAAAGGATAACGTATGCAAGACCTAATAAAATAAGAGAAACGACAATTTTACCGATAAAATTGGATATGACATTAAGCCATAGCCTCTTGTCGGTTTTTTTGCCTTTATGCTTTGTAAACTGTGATACAATAGCTTTTGTTATATTCATTTACATACACCTCCTTAATCCACAGAATAAAATATAAGTTTTTTGCAAATAAGGAATATCAATCCGATAATTGCAAGTATGATCACAAAGTATACCCAAACCATAGCAGCTCCTACACCATAGTTAAAGGAGTTTTTAATAACTCCGTCGATTTGAGCCAACACTGGGTTTGACGGATCAGAGAATGTATCAACAATCGTATAAACGATATTAACAAGAATGATCGGTGATACGCTGGGGAAGGTTATCAGCCAAAACTTCTCCCATGCTGTTGCACCCTCAACGTCACATGCCTCATACAAGGCAGGAGAGATACTCTGGAGAGCCGCAAGAAACAGAATTATTTGTATACCAGAATCCCACACGACATCAAATATTCTGTCTGAAACCAGTATTAAATACTTTGTTATCTGCTCGGATAGCCCGAGGCTGTTTAGCACATCTGTTGCATTCATAGTGGAAAACATTATACCGTTGGAAACATCACCCTCAAAAACAGCAGATGTATCAGATGCGCCGTTAAAAGCTGTCATAACAACACCGGTTGTAACTATAACCGGTAAAAAGAATACCGCTCTTGCAACACTGCGTCCGATAAATTTACGGTTTAGCAGAACTGCAACAAACAAACTGAAAATAAGAATTACAGGAACATTTATTGCAAGATCCCCAAGTGTTGAAAACAAATTCTGTAGATATGTGGAGCCGCTTGCAAAAATATATTTATAGTTGTAAAAGTTGTTCCACTCAGTTGCATAGTTTTCAAATATTTTTACATCCGATAGCGAAAAATTTATGGACTTAATTGCTGGAATAAAGAAAAACATAAAAAAGCCTATTAGCCACGGAAGTGTAAACATAAATCCCACAAAGCCTTGCTTTTTCTCATATGGCATTTTGCTAAATCTTTTTTCTTTCTTTTTAGCCTTAGGTTGTTTGCCAGGTTTGTCTTTTTTAGTCTTTATCTTTTTAACCTTAACTTTTTTGACTTCAGCCTGATCTATTATTTCTTTATTTTCTTCGGCAGGATTTACAGCTTCGTTATTTATAACATCAGCCATTAGTTAGCACCTCCCACTGCAGTGTACGATCTGGCGGCAACTGCAACGCCGTTTACTGTTACATCCTCCTGGCCGTAATTAACATAAACTTTGGCACCGTTTGAGAATGTCGTTATTCTGACCGTATCGCTGAAAATTTCATGATCTTCAATGCTGCTTACGCCTACAGCGTCATAAACTTTTTTCATTCTCTGATATGTATCTGTCATGATATCAAAGTAGTCATTATAGCTGCATGCATAATAGTCACTGAAGGATGTATCCTGGAACTCAGTTGAATCGGAATCCATAAGCTGATAATACAGACTGAGTCCGGACTCAGCACACTTAAGCTCAAGCTCTGTAACCTCTGACGAGAGATTCATGGTTTCTGCAGACATGTTCACATATCCGCGAAGCACTATCTGATAGAACGGAACGCTTGTCTGGGCCATGATTAGATCACTTGAATAAACAGGAGTTTCCACTAAGTTGTCTACACTGCCAAAAACAAACGAATTACCTACCTTCGTGCTCACGATACCATCCGTTTTATCAGCAACATTTTTAAATAACTCTTTCATAAGCTCAACTGATTTATCTCTTGTCAAAAGAGAATCATCATTATATGCAGCATATGGATCTGTACCTGCCGAGTTAAATGAAAAATTGTGTATATTAAGCTTCATGGCGTTGTCAACAAACTCATTTGCAAATTGCACCATGTAATTTGGATGAATCAAATGATAAAATTTATCGCTTATAACCGATCTGTTAAGAGATTTGGAAAAAGGATAAACAGTAACAGGTGTACCGGACAGTGAATAAGCAGTATGTTTAAATTTTTTGACCTGTGATGAGCCTGAATAAAACGACTGTACATCATTGTCAAACATAAGATACACACCCTGCTCTTGAGCATAAGCGATCAAATCCTTTGCACCCGACATTCCGCCTATTTTTGACTCAGGGCTGAACTTGGTATCAATAGCTGATTCAAGTCCTCCCGAGCTCCAGCCTGACAAAGTTATAATAAGACTATCTATTCCCTTTGCCTTAACTTCGTCTATTATATCTTTAACATCACTGAATGATGTCAGTTTCTTGACTCCTGTGTACGGAATTCCAAGAAAATGCATAGGTGACTTAACAGCACAGAAAAGATTCATGTTAAGGGAATTTGCATATGTGCTGGTGGAATCCAACGGTGATAGTCCTTGCTCATCAATAAGGTACTTTCTGTAACGTTGAGCCATTCCCACATAATCTGAGTTTTCCTTATTTAACGGATATACCCTCATAGATATATTTCCACAGGTATTGTCAGCGTAGTATACACCGGCTCCGGTTGTTCCTGTCGCGTTTACTCTTGTCTGAGTATCGCGAATAATAAAGTGCGAGGAAACGCTATTATACGAGTTAAACATTTTACTTACATTACACTTTATAGCGCCCGTTCCGGCACCCTCTGTAATAACCGAAAGATAGCCGGCACCATTTTTGCTTATTCCATATACAGGCATACTGATTGTCTCATTGAGGTCAACATAAGAAACATTATTTGATGACGCAGTAATATCACGGTTATAAATATAACCTGTATACTGTGACAAGTTTTTGCATGTCTTATTAAATGTCATAAGCGAACCACTGCCGTCCGGAATAAGCGCATATCCGCTGTCGGCAAGCCCGCCGCAACCGAGGAATGGAAGCAATGTTATCTGGGTGATCCTTGCGTCAGAGTTTTCTTCGATATCTTCTATAATAATTTGAACATCAAGATAATCCTCCATAAGCTCATACTTTACCGGAATGGAAAAATTTCTTGTAGCTCCGCTGAAAACATATGTGAGTATTTGCTGATTATCTTTATGCTCTGATACTATATGCGCCTGCATTGATGCAACCGTGATTATATCATAGCTGGAATTAAGATAAGTAACTACAAGCTGAGACTGAAGCTGCTCTTTGTTGGCAGCCTGTGCAACAGTATCCTTTTCCCAGTCAAGCGGATTGGAATACCAAATAGAGCCATCCTTTTTATTATAGAGTGCGAAAAATCCGTTTATATCGTTGATATAAAATGCAAGATTTTCATTTTCGGATGCAAGAGTAAACTGTGCAAGATCCGCAACATTTCCGGTTGTACCATCGCCTGTCATGTTGCTGGCAATAATATCACCAAACTCGTTTTTCTGCTCCTCGCCTGTACTTGTTGTAGTACTTACAGAAGTATCAGTAGTGCTTTCGCCGGTATTGGCATCTGTACTGTCAGTACTGTCTTGGGCAGATGAGTCGGCAGAAATGTCATCACTTTCTTCTGCGACGGAAAATGCAGAGAGCATTGAAAGTGTCATCAAAACTGCCAGTATTAAAGATAATGCCTTTTTAAATTTCATTAATCAACACTCCCCTTTCTATCTCATCATTATTTCAGTTATTATTGTTGCAAAGAATATATACAACTGCTGCATCAAAATAACAAACAGAAAAATTATGAAAAATACTATAGCCATTCCAATCAAAGTAGCAATTGCATTTAATATCATTCCGCCCAACGAATAATTATGTATGGTTTTTAGTGAAAACAGAACCAAACACACAAACCATATATTGAGGCACAACACTATCATGTCTACAAACACATATTCGTCTGCTGTAAGGACATTGGATGCAATTGTTTCAAAGAACCTTGCAAATATAAGGGGCAAAAGGCAATAACATATTGAGATGTATATATCGATCATCCGACCCTCGCCGTTAAGAAGAGTACAAAGCCCCCAGTTTGTAACAACAAACAGCAAAACCATAAACAATGACCGTGCAAGTACCATTATTATATTAAAATCTTGTATTCGAGAAGTGTTTTGTATAAAACCTTTCAATACATCAAGTACTATCTCAGAAATGGTAAAAAGGGCGAGGAGAATAGTGGCGGAAAAGATAGAACCGTTTTTCTTTTCCTTAAGAGATTCTACCGTATCAATGGGATGGTTAATTATTTTGAGTGGATTAACAGTGCCTCTAAATGCAAACGCCTTATCCATTTATCTGCGCACCTCCCTCTTTTCTCTCTTTGATGCTGCGTATTATTTTTTTGCCAAAAATACGCCACAACAACGCTAAAACTATTAACACGACAATTACTGTCATAAACAGACCGAAACTATTTCTTATTTGTTCTTTTCTGTAAAGCTCATATGAACGAGAATAATTTTCGCGGTCATTGGCAAGTTTAAATTCGTCCATTGCCTCTTTATATTGACCGTTCATATAATAGACTTTACCTATACCGACATGTGCTATATCCGAATTGGAATTATATCTCAGGACTTCACGCCAAAGAGGTTCCGCTTCATTATATAGGCCCTTGTTATAAAGGACAACTGCATCATGCAGTGCTTTGCCGTAATCCGAAAGATCATATACGGTTATACCACATACCGTTTTGTCGGCTACCAATGTCTTTTTGCCCAGCTTTGCCATTGATGTGGCCTGCACCAAAGTCCCAACCTGCTGGCCGGCGCCTCCATAAACAAAAATCAAGTTCCCCTCTGCGTCATATTCAAAAATTTTTGAAAGTTTTGTATCAAGAACTGAGAAGAATCCGTCTTCATCCACAACAATATCAACAAAGTTATTATTATTGTCCGGCAGTACTTCGAGATCTCCGTAGTTGGAAGAAAGAGCATCCGAAACTTTCTTGGTACTCTTTGTAGTCGGGCTTAAAACGTTGGATCCGGTAAAGTTAAGCTTTGATACTTCATTAGTAGATGATTCATTTGCAATAACTGTTGAAAATATAAATCCGTTTTCATCTATTTCGAGATTTTCAAACTCTGTAGGAACAAACGTTACAAACGAAGAGTCAACTTCAGCTCCGCCGAATGCACGGTAAATCTGCCTCCAATAAATTGATATATAATCGGTGATCGAAAGCTGTACTTTTGGCGCGCCGAAAAAGCGTACAAAGTTTCCCTCTACATCAAATTCAAGAATACCATCAAGACATCCGCGAGAAATAACGTATGCTGCGCCGTTGATGCCGATAGCTATTTTATATGGCTGATAGGTATAAGACTCGTCAAATACATCATCACCGGGCTGCTCGTATTTCAGTATGATCTGACCTTCTCTGTTTATCTTAATAACTGCGGCGTTATTTGTGTCACAAACATATATGTAGCCATCCTTGTCAACAGTAACACCGCAAGGATTGGTCATATAGTAAACAGATCCGTCTATATCTGTTAGACTTTTGAATTCTTTTATAAGATTAAATTCTGAATCAAATATACATAAGCGTCCGCGTGTATTTTCTCCGCCCAGATCAAGAAAATATATTTCATTCTTGTCGCTTACAAACACATCGTTAGGATTATGTATTGAACTTATGCCCAGATCTTCTGCAAGATATATCCTTTCAGGGACATATCCTGAAGGGCTGCCTACCGTCTCACCGTAAAAGTTATAGATATAGGTATTATAAGGTATATATGCGAGTGCAGGAGCGGCAACCGAAATTGCCAAAACAACTACAATGAGTAAAACAGATAATTTTTTAAATATTGTTTTCATATTATCCTGCCTCCTTAACCCTTAATACCCGCATGGGCCATCGTCTTAACAGTACTGCTCTGCGCAAGTATAAAAAATATAATAGGAGGAACCAGCATTAATACAGATGCAGCGTATGCCTCACCGGCACGGGCAACAGAACCTGTAGATGTAATCTGGCTAAGTGCAGTAGGCAATGTTTTGATCGTCTCAGTATATATATACGAAGATGATGTTGCATTCCAGTTACGCTGGAAAGCAAAGATAGCAAGTGTCAGCCAAGCCGGCTTTACCGCAGGCATTGCAATACGCCATAGGATTTTCCATTCACTTGCGCCGTCGATACGCGCCGCCTCTATCATCGCGTCAGGTATTTCCGCCATATTCTGCTTAAGCAGGAATGTACCCATAGCAACTGCAATTTCCGGCAGCCAGTATGCAAAGTATGTATCGATAATACCAAGATATGACATTACAAGATATACAGGTATTTCAAGAACGCCTCCCGAGAAAAGAAGAGACCATACAACAATGTTGAATATAAACTTTTTACCTGGGAAGTTATTCTTTGCAAGCGGATATGCACACATAGCCGCAGCAATAATATGCAGAAATGTACCGACAACCGTATTTAAAATTGTGTTGAATACATATCTGGAAAACGGCACCCAAGTTGATGAAGTAAGGTCAAACAGCTGGGAGAAGTTGGCCAGCGTTGGCTGTCTTGCAAAAAATCGCGGCGGGAAAATGAACAGTTCATTATACGGCTTAAATGCTTGGATAACGGAATAGATTAACGGCAATGCCATAAATGCACCATAAAGCAAAAGCAAAATATATGTGGTAATATCGCCTGCTATTGCAACTTTATTTCTTCTTAATTTTGACATTTACAATAATCTCCTTTCCATTAATCATGTGAAAAACGTCTGAGCAGTCTGTTAACAATACCTTTTATAGCAAGCATTATTGCAAACAGTACAACTGACAATGCAGATGCATATCCAAGTTCAAACCGCGTATTACCAAAGTCGGAAATATGAAGAACTATAGTATGTGCGGCATAATCGATAGACGGGAAACCTACAAGTGCAGACGAAATGCTTCCGACTGAAAATGCCTGCGATATCTGCATAACAGCACCGAACATAAGCGAACCGCCCATCTGTGGGAGAATTATGTAAATAAGTTCCTGGAATCTGTTGCGAATTCCGTCAATAGCTCCAGCTTCGATAAGTGATGGATCGAGATTCTGAAGTCCTGCGACAAACGCCAGAAAGCCTGTACCCAAACTACACCACAACTGCACAAAAATAACAATGTTAAGCATGTAATCGGTGTTTGTCAGCCACTGAACAGGCTCATTGATCAACCCGAACTGAAGCAGGAAAGAATTCAAAAGACCGTACATATCTCCACTGAATATATACTGGAATATAAAGTATATATTGGCAAGCGTAGGTGCATAGAAAATAACCGTAAATATTGCTCTGGCAATTGGCGGCAAATCATTGATAAACCACGCAAAAACAAAGCACAAAAAGTAAGAAACAGGACCGGTTATAACCGCAAACTGAAATGTATTCTTAAGAGCTATAAGAAAAACCTCATCCTCAAGAAACATTCTGAGATAGTTGTCCCATCCAACAAATTCGGGAGCATTCAAAATATCATATCTTGTAAAGGACAATACGATCGACGATAAAACCGGCAAAATCGTAAACAACAGGAAAAAAACTAAAAATGGAAGAATAAGCAAATAATTAATTTTATTATCCTTCATTCGCTTCCATGTAAGATGAGCTTTTTCCCTAAAAGACAGTCTTGACTTTTTAAGTAACTCTACTTCTTTGCTGGAAACTGTAGCCATTAGTTATTCGCCTCCTCCGGTACTGATAAATTATATTCTATACGTTTACGCCAGATTTCATCATTAATCTGATCATTGTAATAGAAAAGCATTTCTCTGGGGTTTGTGTAATTGTTTGTAACGTTTCTAAACGCATTAACTATTGAACGGCTTACATAGTAACCGCCGACAAGCTCAGGATATTCCTTGACCCACTGACGCTGTGCCTTGATCGCCTGGGACTCTTCTGTAGTCCAGTTCAAAAGATCAAACGCCTCGACATTAGCTGTTGTATATCTTGCAACAGGTCCTATTGCCATTTCAATTCTGTTACCGTACTCTGCCATAATATCAGCTGATGTCCACCATTTAAGAAATTCCCATGAATCGTCCTGCTTGCGCTGTGCGATTTCAGGATCACTGGAACTGCTCTTAACTATACAGCATGCTGTAAGTCCGACTGAGCTCTCTGTTCTGTTTATTTTACCTGTTGAATCAACAGTTCCGGGAATAGGTGCTACACCCCATAATCCCTTCAATTCGGGTGCCGACTCAGCAAGGTATGTTATGTTTGAATAGGATTCAAATACAAGCGGCATTTCACCGTTTCTGAAACGTGTATACCAGCTGTAAGAGAGCGGGAAATCATACAATGTATAATAATTTGTCCACTTTGTAAACGCATCAACGGCATATTCCTCTTCGAATTTTGTCTTTGATCCGTCTTCGTAATAAATTTCCCCTTCATTCTGCATTATAAATGTAAAGAAAAGATTCGTAGAAATTGCAGACTCTATACCAACCGACATGTTGTTTTCCTGTATTACCGGAAGAATAGCGTCAAACTCATCCCAGGTATTGGGAACGCTTATCTTAAGCTCCGCAAATACGTCTTTTCTATAAAAGAGCATCGTAAAGTTCTGGGTTTCGGGCAATGCAAACGCCTGATGTATCTCGTTTCCGTCCGCATCAGTTGTATCAAGCGTGTATGGTACTGTTGCATATTCGGTAAACCTTTGAATTACTTCATCATAATCATCATACTGCTTTAGATTTACAAGCGCATTTCGGAAGCCGAGGTTCATCGGTTCGGAACGCGAAACATGAAGAGCAACATCAGGTCCGCGGCCTGCAACAATCGCCTTTGACAAAACCGACAGCGGCACGAGTGAAACGTTGACTTTTATTCCGGTATCCGGCGTAAAATAGTTATCAACCAGTGTTTTCAGTGTTATTGCCTGGTCACGGCCAGTTCCGACCCACGCAGTGATCACTCTTTCGTCTTCGTCGGATGTACCGCCGATAGCGGTATAATCATCAACAAACGATGAAATAAATGCTCTAACCTCATGTGCTGTCTTTTCAAACACATTGGATTTATAGTTGGGCGTATCCACATCCTGTCCGGCAAAGATTATTTTATCAAGCTGAAGAGGAATGTCTCTTATCTCGATCATCCATGAACCGAGCGAGCTTATATTGTCTTTAAATGTAGACAAACGGGAAGGTATGGTATAAGGCTTCTCAAGAAAACTGTCAATCTGAATGGCAAGTGTATTGAGAATTTCACTCTCACCACCGGTATTGGTAGACACCATATCAACATTTGCCTTTATCTCTTTAAGAGTATCTGAAATCTGAAGGAACATTGCTCTCAGATTTTCTACGCTTTCAAAAAGCTCATAGTCACGGTAAGTATCAGGAGATGTACCGGTTATCATTATAATTTTACGGTATATGTAGTTAAGCTGATATACCGCCTGCTCAACATCACGGCTGGCCTGCGCCATATCACCTATAACAGCCTCAAGCGAAATAATATGCTTTCCAGCCTCGAGATAAACCTTATACGGCTCAAAAGTGCCGTCTTCCTTTTCTCTTCCGGCAACCGTATACTGATAGCCGGAGCCATAGGAAAACGCCAATGACTGTGCCTCGTCAAAAGGTACAACGTCATCAACATACAGCCTGCGGTATATTGTAACACCTCTCTGGAAAGACTGTCTGTATCTAAAAGAAAGTTCGTAATAACCGCTCTCTTCAACGTTTATTTCATAATTGACTCTGCCAAGGCTTGTATTCCAGTTTGCTCCGCCAAAAGTATTGAGTGTTGTCTTGCTTACACTGTACGGAGTTACCTTAGGATCACTTCTGTCGTAGGCACTTTGCATTATGGAGTCTGTCTTGTCAACATAATCCTCAGCCTCAAGTTCAAAATAAGTTGTGGCATCTGTAGCACCGGCAGCATCATTCTCAGCTATGTATTCATCATAGGATATCAGGCTTCCGTCATTATGAATTCTTATCTGGGACAAAGCAAAGGTTCCGGATACTGATTTGATTGTAATTTTATGAGTTCCGGCCGTCAGATAATATTTCAGCGGATCGTTATAATTTCCGTTAGGCTCATAAAAATCAACAGTAAGCCACTTTGGCGAAAGCACCTGCGTCGGAAGCAGCTGATTTCCCACACTGTCAAAGCTGGGTTCTTCTGACTCATCCACCCAGTTGCGCTTCAAGGTAAGACTTTCTGTGCTGGAAAACGGCACCTGATCATCAATGTATATGGCAAATTCAAGATCTCTAGTGACTTTATCGATCAATGAAAAATATGTAAATTCGATAGCATACATTCCCGTTTCGGGGATTTGCACATTGTACACTAAATCACCGTTTTTATCTATCTTGATAACATTCTGCTTGCCCTCGTACTCGTCATACTGAGTAATCTGTGCAGTTGTAGACGCATACTCTCTGGGATTAATAATAATCTCCGGCAGCACTTTGTCATACTCGGCATATTTATTATAATAATCATCATATATGCCGGTACGTTCAAATCCCTCAATATAAAGCTGCTTTAATTCTTCGTCATCAACAGTTTCAGTAAGGTCTTCCTTACTACCGCCTGCCTCAATGGATGTACTTCCTGTAGACGGCTCGGGAGAGCTGTCAAATTCATTTTCATCGGAAGTGTCATTTACTGCAGTATCGTTTGCCGACGAGCCCTGAGTGGTATTGTCGGAAGAGTCAGCAAAGACAAACACACTGAAAGATGACAGAAGCATAACAAAAGCTAACAGCATATAAATAGTTCTCAATAAAAATTTCGAAATTTTGCTGTTACACATTATGAATACCTCCGCTTTTAAAAAAATCAGTTTTTATGCAGTTTTTGTCAAATTTCTGTTTATTAATAGACATATTTTACAGTCATTTGACATAACAGACTGCTTTACAGTAGCCAATTATAACAAATTTATTAATTTTATGCAACACTTATATTAATAAATTTAAATTTAAAAGCAATAATTTTTCAAAAAAACTTAAAACAGATTTTAAATATGCTTTCAAACTAAATATAGCTAAAAATAATTTGTGCAACATACCTAAAAATCGCCTAATCACAAATTTATTGCGTCAATTTTTAGACATGTTGCACAAATTGTAAACAATATTTAGTTATACTTATTTAGTAAATCATTTTTTATTTGCCATAACTGAGGGGTAAGGTCAACGTAAAATTTATGAGGATTTTCAAATCTTTTTACCTCGTCCCACAGGGTATCTATCTGCGCCAGACAATACTCCCGTATGTCAAACGCTTTCGGTTTTTTGTACACAAGCTTTCCTTTTATAAATATCGGCTTTAAGATATTTATCGCCGTGAAATTATCAACTTCTTTCTGTTTCCATGTATAGACCGGATCAAAAAGTGTATAAGGCTTTGTATCGTCTATTTCTTCATTATAAAGCGATACAAGATCCGCCATTGCCTTGCCTGTTTCATTCGAATAAAACCTGTAAACCTTTTTAAAGTGAGGCGTTGTTATTTTTTCAACATTTTCCGACACTTTTATTTTAGGAATAATATTACCTTCATTATCTTCAACAGCGACAAGCTTGTATACTCCGCCGAAAACCGGCTCGCTCTTTGATGTTATCAGACGTTCGCCCACTCCGAAAGAATCTATTTGTGCACCCTGTATAATCGTATCACGAATTATATACTCATCCAAAGAGTTGGAAACCATGATTTTACAGTCGGGAAATCCGCTATCATCAAGTATCTTTCTGAGTTTTTTAGTAAGGTATGTTATATCGCCCGAATCAATCCTTATTCCGGCAGGACGGTATCCGCGCGGTACCAAAACATCATTAAAGACTTTTATCGCGTTAACTATGCCTGATTTTAAAACATTATATGTATCTATCAGCAAAACGCAGTTGTCAGGATATATTTCCGCATATGCTTTGAACGCCTCATATTCACTGTCAAAGTTCTGCACCCAGCTATGCGCCATTGTGCCATTAGAAGGAATACCGTAAATCATATCGCAAAGTGTATTTGAAGTTCCCACACATCCTGCTATATACGCAGCGCGTGCTCCAAGCAATGCTCCGCTATATCCCTGAGCGCGTCTTGAACCGAACTCACTTACTGCCCTGCCCTGCGCCGCACGCACTATTCTTGACGCTTTTGTGGCTATTAATGACTGATGATTTATGGTAAGCAGAACCATGGTCTCAAGAAGTTGAGCCTGAATTGCAGGACCACGGACTATAAGTATAGGTTCGCCCGGGAAAATAGGTGTGCCCTCAGGCACTGCATATACATCGCAGGAAAACTCAAACGTCTCAAGATATTTTAAAAATCCCTCGCTGAAAATACCCTTTGAACGGAGAAAGCTTATTTCCTCGGCATCAAATTTCAAATTCTGCATATAATCTATGACTTGTTCCAGACCGGCTGCAATTGCAAAACCTCCGCCGTCAGGAATTTTGCGGAAAAACATGTCAAAATATGCGATTTCGTCCTTTTTCCCTTTTTCAAAATAACCGTTACTCATGGTGAATTCATAAAAATCGGTCAACATACTGAATCTTATATCATTTTCACGCATTTTTGTAATCCTCGCTTTTTCTAAAAAGTATATACTACTTAAAATTGATTTTCAAGTCTGACAGCTCAGCTTTTGTAAATCTTTCGTTTATTATCCTGAGAAGAAATTTATTCGACACGTTTTTTTGAACACCGAGATACTCGAGCAATGCGTTTTTCTTTTGCTGTGCTCCAGGCTTACCTGTATACCCCAATTCGTAAAGATCGGCAGATGTTATATTTGCAGTTTGTTCAGAATTTGAGCAATACCGCAAAAGGCAGTCTCTCAAAACTGTATCAGGTATCCCCTCCACGCCCAAAAAGCCCTCCGCGGACGCAATATTTTTCCTGCGTTCCTTGCCGGGTATCTGCGGAACAAAAACATCTGTTATTTCGCTGCCGGAAAGTATTTTAGATAAAAAGACACGTATTTTATAGCCCGCAGTATCGCTGTCCGTTATAACTATAACGCCGTTTGCAGAGAGAGCCTTGAGTGTTTTCCAAAGTTTTTTGTCTTTAAATATATTAAATCCATTTATATCAATTACTGTAGCATCAACTATGTTTTCCAACCTGATCTTATCATATTTGCCCTCAACTATGATAAGACGGTCAATTTTCAGCTTTTCCATTATTCCTCCTGAATATGACATCAGCCACAAAAGCGGTTATAAGATCGCGCTTATTATAAGAAGTGCTCTTCAGCTCCGTATCAAGCTTTAATGCCAGCTGCAATGACTGATGAATAAATCCAAGACTCATATTTTTAGCATTTTTCAAAGCTTTTAGTGCTCCATATGATTTCATATTAAAATCCTTTGATAACTCAGCCTGTGATTTGCCGTTGTCCAAAGCCAGTCTTGCATGCCACAGATCCAAAAATGCTCGGTAAAAAACATTTGCTATAATCATGTCATCGGTATTCTGCAAATAAAGCTTATTGATAATTTCCATGACCAGAGAATAATTCCCGGCGCAAAACGCATCTATTATCGCATAGCGATTGGCATCAATGCTTCTGACAACAAGTCTGTCTATATCGTTTTTGGTTACTGTATCTGATGTTGTTCCACTGCAAAGCTTTTGTATCTCATTTTTCAAAAAAGTCATATCATTATCAGTAATTTGAAGAAAATAGCCAATATCCTGACGTGATATATTTTTCCCTTCTTCTTTAAAGTGGCGCAGACACCATGATTCCAGTTTTGCCAAGGCAGGATGGTCCGCTTTTTCAATCACTCCGCCGGCTTTTTCAACAATCTTAATCAAAGAAGTGTTATTGCTTTCATTTTTGGCTTGAGTATCATAGAATATCACCACACAAAAATCAGGTATGTTCTCTAATATTTTCAAAAGCCGGCCGCTGAATTCTTTTTTTAGACGGTTATTATCCATATCTACAATTTTTACAGCTTTTTTATCTGACATGACAGGATAGCTGTTTACGCAGTTTTCCAAGTCAGTCAAATCAAAATTTCTGCCGTCAAATTCAATTAAATTCAATTCGGGAACGGCACTTACCGCGTTCTTAACTATACGCAAGCAGTAATGCAGCTTTAAATACTCCTCTTCTCCGTAAATATAATATAAGCTGCAAAGTTTTTCTTTCTTTATATTATTTATAGCCGTTGCTGAACTCATGTTTGCACCAATTTGTATCCTTTATCGTTTAATATGAAAATAATAGTAGACATCTGGTCTGTACGCAGGACCTCCGATACATCCAGCAATCTGTCAAGCACATTATCATTGGGATGACCGTAAGAATTATCCTTGCCGCAGCTGATAACGGTATATTCAGGTGAGTACAGTTCCAGTATCGATTGAAGTGATGATTTTGCAGCGCCGTGATGCGGAGCCAGCAGGATATCGCAGTCAAGCAAAGAGCCATAACCGAGATATACATACTCCTGATAAAATGACATATCGCCGGGACATACGACAGAACTACCCTGAAAACTGAATTTATACAACGCGCTAGTGTTATCCTCCAATCTCAGATCATATGCACGGTTTATAAATACCGTTACAGATGCTCCGCTTAGCACTTCAAACGTTACATCCTCAGATACGGCGTATACTTCCGTGCCGTTTGAACAAGCCTTTTCAAGAATGGCTGAAATTTCTGAAACGTCACAAAATTCCGGATATATTATCTTATCGATATCATAAGAATTTATCAAATAGCGCAGATATTTGACATGGTCTGTATCCACATGTGTAAGCGCGACAAGTTCTATGCGCTTGACAGATGAATACTTGAGAGTCTCATACAGCTTATCGGAATATTCTCCGCCGCAGTCTATTATAACAGCATGCTCATCCTTACTGAAGACAGTACAGCTTCCCTGACCTACGTCTACAAATTCCGCTTTTGCAGTATTGCGGTTGCTGACAAAATTAATTGCAAAAAGAATCAAACAAAACACTGCATAACTTAAAATATAAGGATAAACTTTCTTTTTGGGAAATTTGAAATAGTATACGAAAATGCCCAGCACCAAAACCCCAAAAAGAGCAAACACCAGATAGAAGTACTTATACCCGGCGTTAACAGATGTGAATTTGAAGTTATATTCCCAATCAGTAATAAATTTTATAAAGCCATAAAGAAAAGATGCCAATTGGCCAAGCATTGACGACAATATCGGAATAAATGAAAATATTATCTGTGCAAACCCCATGTAAAACAATATCTGAATCGGGAATATCAGTATTATATTCGATACCGGCGACAAGAAGTTCACTTCTTTAAACATTATTATAAGCGCGGGCAGGCATGCAATATTGGCCGCAAGCGAAACCGCAACCGAAGTACAAATAAACTTGAACGACGTATTCACATAATGATTTTTGAATGTATGAACTCTGCTTAAATTTAAAACCGGAGTTAAGACTATTATTCCCAGCGTCGCGGATGCTGACAGTACAAACGACGCGGACCTTATATTGAACGGCCAAACAAGCAATATTAGAAACGCTGCCAAAGATAAAGATGTAAGGCTATCGGAAAATTTATCAGCCAGTCTGCCGATATACAGTATAATAATCATAATTGCAGACCTAATGCAAGATACCGCAAAGCCGCTTAGTATCAGAAATAATATAACAGACAAGACAGAAAACAGACACCTGAGTTTATACCCAATTCCAAAAAACGCAAAAAGAAAATCAAAGAACAAAACGGCAAACAATAAATGCATACCGCTTACCGCCATTACATGTGACATTCCTATATCAGAAAACTTATTGACAAACACTCCCGACATAGTGCTTTTATCGCCCAGGATCATACCTCTAACAAATGCAGCCGTCTCAGTCTCAAAGCTGTCAATTCTGTCAGACACAAAAGATCGCATTTTATAACATATGTACGAAAAAGACTTAGCATTATATGCTCTTTCGGTATTGATTTTAGTAGCGTAAGCTGTTATATGTACACCTTCACCGTCAAATTTATCGTTTGAATCAGAGTCGCCCACTGAAACAACTGCAGAGAATACAGCGGACGGCAGAAAAGACACATCTTCAGAATAGTATATTCTTAACTTACAGTCCTCTGGAAGATTTGATTCGTTATTGTCTATTCTGTTTATACGGACATCTACCGAATAATTCCCGTTTGTTGTAATGGCACTTTCCGTAATGGCTGTACAGTTGACAGATATTGTCTTGCCGTTCAGACGGCATGCCTTTTCATAAGAAAATTTATAATACGCAAAGAACGACATAGACATTGCCGCAGAAAATATAAGCGACAATATTACAACTTTTTTAAATTCAAATTTTAAAGGCAATACGAAAAATATCGCAAATACAACAGCGCAGCAAAATGCAAGTATGGCGCGGCTTTCCATAAACGAACAAACGAAGGCGGTTAACACGGCAGACAGGCATACGCAAAACAACGGACGTTTTTTGATAAATTCCTTCATTTTATCACCTTTTAAATTTAAGTATATAATTTATTTATGATATTGTAAATAATTTGTCGGTAATTTTTTGACGTTTTTTTAAAAAAGAGACCGCAAAGCAAAAGCTTTGCGGTCTCTTTTTTTATTTATTCTGTATTCCGTCTACTATCTTTTTTAATTGCTCAACACTTTCTATTTTAACGCCGCTTTGTTTGATATTCTCCCGTATATATTCAGGAAGACTGTCCATGTACTCAGCTATTCTGCTTTCATTTTCTGACATGATATCACCTCCGAATTTATTGTTTGCACTTTTTAACAATATATACTAAAAAAGGAGCGTATATACGCTCCTTCTTTTAAAGAATAATACAAATCAGGCCTCCGCTGCCCTCGTTTATTATACGTGACAGTGTTTCCTGAAGCTTATAGCGTGCATCATCCGGCATTTTCGAAAGTTTGTTCTGCAGTCCCTCATTTACAAGTTCATGCACTGATTTTCCAAAGATATTTGACTCCCATATCTTCTGGGGATTTTCCTCAAAATCTTCCATAAGATACATTATAAGCTCCTCGCTCTGTTTTTCACTTCCTACGATTGGACTTACCTCAGCTTTGATATTTGCCTGAATTATATGGTAGGAAGGTGCGCTGGCCTTAAGCTTGACTCCGAATCTTCCGCCCTGTTTAAATATTTCCGGTTCATCCAGCGTCAGATCTTCCATTCCGGGATTTACAATTCCGTAGCCTGTCGCCTGCGCTTCCTCAAACGCTGAGCTGATTTTATCGTACTTTTCCTTTATCTGAGACATTGCGGTTATAAATTCTATCAGCTCACCGTCATTTGCTATATCTACGCCCGCTGTTTCGCTTAGTATTTTATAATACAATTCTTTATCAAAATCAAGCTTTATATCCGCGCTTCCTACGCCAAGATCCATACCCGACAGGCTGCAGCTCTCCAGTCTGTCAAGATCGGCAAGACCACTGACCATCTTTTTGATATCACGAATATTATGCAGATTTTTAGCACTATCTGTTATAGCGCTGCAAATGCTTTGCTTTAACCAGTGATTACTGTCAAGACTGTTGATCCACTCCGGAATATTGACTTCTATTTGCTTTACCGGAAACTCCATAAGGACTGTTTTGATTATATCCAATATCTGCTGCTGATCCAGTTCAAGACAGTTTACGCACATGACAGGGACATCGTATTCTTCTTCAAGCTGAGCACGTAAAGACTGAGCGCTGCTGCTATCGGGAAACATCGAATTTACAAGCACAACAAAAGGTTTATTTATAGATTTAAGCTCATCTATTATTCTACGTTCCACAGGCACATAATCGGATCGCGGAATCTCGCCGATACTGCCATCGGTTGTTATCACAAGACCTATCGTGGAATGCTCGCAAATCACTTTCTTGGTGCCCATTTCAGCAGCTTGCTGAAATTCCATTTCATTATCATCCCAAGGTGTCATAACACGGCGCGGCTGCTCATTTTCTATATAACCCAGCGCACTGTCAACAACATATCCTACGCAGTCAATCATACGCACATTAAAATGTGCGTTGTCTTCCATAACTATTTCCACCGCTTCATCGGGAATAAATTTGGGCTCAGTTGTCATTATCGTTTTCCCTGCTGCTGACTGCGGCAATTCATCAACCGCGCGCTCTCGTTTATATTCGTTGGGTATATTCGGGATAACAAGGGTCTCCATAAATTTTTTTATAAATGTTGACTTTCCCGTGCGCACGGGCCCCACTACTCCGATGTATATATCTCCGCCCGTGCGTGTTGCGATATCGCGGTATATGTCTGTTTGCGTCGCCATCTTATGCTCCTCCGTATCTTACTGTCTTTTGTACATGATTATGTAAATTCATAACATTTTATGCAAATAAATTTTGAGGTAGTATTTACAATTATACAAATAAACACATACCGCTTTTTCAGCTACTATAATAAAACAAAAGCCGGCTCTCTAATTGAGAGCCGGCTTTATCTGAATTTAATTACATTTCAGCAAAGTACTTAATGGTTCTTACCATCTGGCTTGTATATGAGTTTTCGTTGTCATACCAAGATACTACCTGTACCTGATATGTGTCATCATCTATCTTTGTTACCATTGTCTGAGTAGCGTCAAAGAGTGAGCCGTATGTTATTCCGATAATATCAGAAGATACGAGCTGTTCCTCTGTATAACCGAATGAAACAGAAGAAGCGGCTTTCATAGCAGCATTAATTCCTTCCTTGGTTATATCCTTGCCCTTAACTACAGCTACAAGAATAGTGGTAGAACCTGTCGGTACGGGAACACGCTGAGCAGAACCGATAAGCTTTCCGTTAAGCTCGGGAATAACAAGACCGATAGCTTTTGCAGCACCTGTTGAGTTAGGAACGATATTTACAGCAGCTGCACGAGCACGGCGCAGATCGCCTTTTCTGTGAGGTCCGTCAAGAACCATCTGATCACCTGTAAACGCATGAACGGTCGTCATGATACCGCTCTGAATGGGCGCATAGTCGTTAAGAGCCTTTGCCATAGGAGCAAGGCAGTTTGTCGTACATGAAGCTGCGGATATGATATTGTCTTCCTTGGTAAGCGTTTTTTCATTGACGCTGTATACTATTGTAGGAAGATCATTGCCCGCAGGAGCAGAGATTACAACCTTTTTAGCACCTGCATCTATATGTGCCTGAGCTTTAGCTTTTGAAGTATAAAAACCGGTGCATTCCAGAACTACGTCTACACCGATCTTTCCCCAGGGAAGATCTTTTGCGTCTTTTTCCGCGTAAATTTTAATAGTTTTACCGTCAACTGTAATAGAATCCTCGCCGGCAACTACCTTATCCGCAAGAGCATATCTGCCCTGAGCTGAGTCATACTTGAGAAGATGAGCAAGCATCTGGGGGTTTGTAAGATCATTGATAGCAACAACCTCATAGCCCTCTGCGCCAAACATCTGTCTGAAAGCAAGTCTTCCGATTCTTCCAAAACCGTTAATAGCAACTTTAACCATTTTTATATCCTCCGTTAATAAAAAATTTCCAACAGTTATTGTATAATATTATATCCGATTTTGCAACAACTTTTTCTTAATTTTGAAAAATATTCTTTTGCCGCATATTTTATATGTTCTTTGTTGGTGTCAGCATAAAACATATCGATTGACAAATCACATTATTGTATATATAATTAGACTGCATTTGGCTATAATTATATTTAGGGGGAGAGGTATGAGCAAATATCCCAAAGAGGGGCGCAGAGTCAGGTCGCTGCCTCCGATGTCATATGTAATACCTTACATAATGAAAACCAGAAATACATCTATGAATTATATCAGAGATTCAATAGATATAGAGAAAGCTGAAGCTTATATACGCAAAAAACGTCAGGAAGGACTTTCTTCATTCGGTATGCTTCATATTTTTCTTGCCGCTTACGCAAGAACCGTTTCTCAAAAGCCGGGTATAAACAGGTTTATTCGCGGTCAGAGAATTTACACACGCGATCATATCGAAGTTATGATGACAATAAAAAAAGAAATGACTCTGGAGTCACCTGATACATGCATAAAATTTTATATGACCCCTCAGGAAACGGCTGAAACTGTTTATCATAATTTCAACAAGCTTGTTGAAGAAAACAAAGCAAAAAGCGGAAACGGTGAAAGCGGATTTGATATTACGGCGCGTATTCTTACATATATTCCCGGAATATTTTTACGCTTTACCATAGGATTTTTAAGGTTTATAGATTATTTCGGTCTGGTGCCGAGAACTCTTACACATATCAGTCCTTTTCATGGCTCTCTTGCTATTACATCTATGGGTTCACTTGGAATTCCGCCGATCTATCATCATTTATATGATTTTGGAAATATTCCCGTGTTTATCTCATACGGTGCAAAAAGAAAAGTATATGAATTGGATAAAGACGGCAAATCCATACCAAAACGCTATATCGATATTACCGTTGTTACCGACGAGAGAATATGTGACGGCTTCTATTTTGCATCTGCGCTCAAATATATGCGTACTATATTCAATAATCCGGAAATTCTTGATTCACCTCCGGAAAATGTAATTAAGGATATCAGATGAAAGAGCATAATAAAATTATTTCAAAAAATAAAAAGGCGTATTTCGACTATTTTGTATTAAGCACATACGAGGCGGGCATAGAACTTTACGGAACTGAGGTCAAATCTATTCGTGCCGGAAACGTAAATCTAAAAGACAGCTTTTGCTCGATAGACAATGGAGAGCTTTTTATAAAAGGTATGCATATTTCTCCGTACGAAAAAGGGAACGTTTTTAACCGCGACCCGCTCAGAGACAAAAAACTCTTAATGCATAAACGGGAAATTATGTCTTTGCTTGGAAAGGTTAAGCAAGAAGGTTTTTCTATTATTCCTCTGTCACTGTATTTTGCAGGCTCAAAGGTAAAAGTAGAAATAGGATTATGTAAAGGTAAAAAGCTTTATGACAAAAGAGATTCCGAGTCCAAAAAGCAAGCCGACAGAGATATACAGAGAACATTGAGAGACAGAAATAAATATTAATATAACAGAATGGAGTGCAAAATCATGATTTATGAAGTAAAGGAAATAAATCTTGACTATTCAAAAATTGCGGTCGATCGTATTGACTACATACCGAAGCTCAAAATATTTATACCTAATGACAGCGAGGAAGTTTCAAAATATACACCGGACCGTACAACCGTATTGATTTTACCTGGCGGAGGATATCACATGACTTCCGAGCGGGAGGCGGAACCGATAGCTTTTAATTTTTTACAGCGCGGAATGAACGCTGCAATTTTGTATTACAGTGTAAATCCAGCTGTATTTCCGGTTTCACTTTTAGAAACACTGACAGCTGTAAAATATCTTCGTGAAACCGCACAGCAGTATCACGGGAACAAAGATAAAATATATATTTGCGGATTTTCAGCAGGCGGACATCTGGCTGCTTCGGCAGGCACACTTTGGAACAAAAAGGAAGCCGTCGATTATTTTAAAGATGTTGAACAGGTAAAACCAAACGGTCTTATTTTAGCATATCCGGTAATCATAAACGACTATGACGGAGAGATTCAAATTCACAAGGGCTCTTTCAACAATCTTCTGGGAGAAAAGTGCAACGATAAAAATATGCTTGAATATTTGTGCCTTGATAGACAGGTATCAAAAGATACTCCCCCGACATTTATCTGGAGTACATTTGAAGATACAGGAGTACCATGCGAAAGTTCACTTAGATTTGCAACCGCACTAAAGAAAAACGGTGTGCCTTTTGAACTGCATATTTATGAAAAAGGCTCTCATGGTAAATCAACCGGAGATCTTGTTACAAACACAGAAACTTATAGACTGAAAAACTGGTTAAACGAGGCATGTGATTGGCTACTTGACACAAGAAGTAAGTATATCCGATGATAAAATAACAAACAAAAGCTTCCATTGATTTTTTATATTGTATATAATATAATAATATATAAGATTGTACTATACAATCTTATATTGCGGGGGCGCAATGGTTTCGACGGGGACCGGATGGTATTGTAAGCGGATAGAGGCACACAACCTCTTAAAAATGTGTAACTTAAAATTAAACGCTAACAATAATAAATTAGCTTACGCTGCTTAATTGCAGCGTCATCCAAATGCGAAGGACCACGAGCGCAAGAGGGTGTAACATTTAGTGGTGAACGAATACCATAAAGCTTTGAATGGTTATTTGTAATATGAAGCTACCAAAAAACGAAGTCTGCTTTATGACGCCGTTTGTAGGGAATTTAAATATAAAGCTACATCCGTAGAAAGCAATGCCGGATAGTTTTCGGACAGGGGTTCAATTCCCCTCGCCTCCACCAAACGTGTATTGGACGAACACCTACTTCTTTAGCGGCGGCTTTGCCGTCAAGGTGATGCTCTGATACGAAACAGAAACCGCCATCTTAGATGAAAGTCTAAGGTGGCGGGTTTTGTTATGTCCGCACATTCGTTAATTGCGCTTTCCTTTGTTACAATACAGGCAAAGGAGGATTCGATATGCGAGATAAGAAGTATTACATAGTGCTTGATGATTTTGAACGGCGGGTGATTGTGAACTGCCTGAACGAAATGCGGAACAAGATTATTGCTGACGGCAAGTACACCGATGCGGTGGATGAAGTTCTATTGAAAATCATTGGTGCAAAACAAAAGAAATTCAAAGTAATTTACAAGGAGGCGTGATTATGGAAAAGTACATTTATGACGAAAAGAACGGTCTTTGGTTCGAACTTCAAGGTGACTACTATCTACCGTGTTTAAAACTGCCCGAAGGAGAACAACAGCCTGTCGGTTTATGGGGACAGCGACATTTGCAGTATATCAAGCAAAATCGTAAGGTCTTTTATCTCAATCTGCTGACAAGCGGTAAACTGAACGGCTACCTCTCAGATATTGACAAACAGGCTGAGGAGATGTTTTTTCGCTTGGTAAAACAGATAGCGGAGCATGAGGGTGTTACCGAGAAACTCAAAGCGGATAATCAAATGAAATGGGTTGCTCAAATGAATAACATCCGCAGCAGAGCAAAGGAAGTCATAAATAATGAATTGATTTTTTTCATAAAAGATTAACGGTGCTGTAAAGATCAAAAGGATTTACAGCACCGTTTTTGCGTATTCATTTTTTGTTTAACAAATTATTCAACCTTCATCATTCTGTAACCAACGCCGATATGCGTTTGGATATATTGTGGAGAATCTGCGTCCTTTTCCAGTTTTTTGCGGAGCGTTGCCATAAAGACGCGCAGAGAGGCAATATCGTTATCCCAACAACTGCCCCAAATGCTCTGTGTAATAAAGGTATGGGTTAAAACCTTGCCTATATTTCTTGAAAGCAGACACAGAAGTTTATATTCAATAGGTGTAAGGTGCAATTCTTCATCGCCTAAATAGGCGCATCCTGCGGCATAATCTATACGAAGCTGACCGTTTGTGAAAACGGACGCTTCGGCGGCGGTCTCGTTCTGTATCATATTAAGCCGCCTTTGCGTTACCCTGAGCCTTGCCAAAAGTTCTTCCACCGAAAACGGTTTGGTCAGATAATCGTCGGCGCCTGCATCGAGTGCGTCAATTTTATCGGTATCTTCGCTTCGTGCGCTGATAACGATAATCGGCATATTCGACCAAGTGCGGATTTTTTTAATAACATCAACGCCGTCAATATCGGGAAGTCCTAAATCTAAGAGGACAATATCGGGATTGTGCGATGACGCTTCCAAAATGGCGGTGGAACCGTTAGGTGCGGTTAAGTATCTGTAATCGTGCGCTTTAAGGGTTGTTGTAATAAGATTTTTGACCGAATTATCATCTTCAACAACCAATATCAATGGTTTATTCATGAATTTCTACCTCCCCGGCAGGTAATGTAACAGTGAACACCGTGCCGTGCGGTGTGTTGTCTGAAACGGTTATTTTGCCGCCGTGTGCATTTACAATGGAACGGCACAGCGACAAGCCCAGCCCCAAGCTGCGGCGGCTGTCGGCTATTTTATTTGCACCGCTGTAAAACATATCAAATACCCGCTCTTTCATATCATCGGGTATCCCGTCGCCGTCATCGGCAATGGTTATAACAGCTTTATCTTCCTGCTTCCAAGTTTTAATCAAAATATTAGAACCTTTAGGCGTGTATTTAATGGCGTTATCCACAATATTTATAATAACCTGTACCATAAGCTTTGCGTCCATTTTGGCGAGCAGATAATCTTCTTTATGCCGAACGGTAATATGATGTTCTACGCTTTTTCGGTTCACATGATGTAGCGCTTCTGTGATGACATCGTCTACTAAATCCTCTGTAATGTTAAGATTAAGCCGTCCTTCTTCGATTCTTGCGACCGAAAGCAGATTTTCCACCAAATTGATAAGCCACATAGAGTCATCGTAAATATCGGTATAAAGCTGATTCTTTGTCGCTTCGTCAAAGGAATTGCCGTTTGATATAAGGTTGCTTGCATTGCCTGAAATGGAAGTAAGCGGCGTTCGCAAATCGTGGGAAATAGCCCGCAAGAGATTGGCACGGAGCTGTTCATTCTTAGCGAGAATTGCCGCTTCTTCTTTCTCTCTTGCATTCTTTTCGTTTTCCAGCGACAAAGCACATTCGCCGAGTATAGACAAAAGAATACTCTTTTCAAACGAATCAAGCGGCTCATTGCCTATATAAATGCCGACAACACCGTAGACTCGGCTGTTTACCCTTACAGCAAGGCATAGGCATTTTGCACTTGAAAGCGTTTCGGTAGTAGCGCCTGCGTGCTTGTTATTTTTCAGTACCCACTCTGCAACCGCCTTTTCATTTATACCGGTTATTTCCTCGTCCGTTTTGTCACCTGAAACGGTAAAAATATGCGGCTCGCTTAAAGTTTCGTTTTCTGACAAATAGAACACAATATCCTTACCGAGCAGTTTAATAAGTTGATTTGCCGTTGCAGAAACGATTTCGTTTTTACCCTTTGCCTGCTGTAAAAGCTGGTTTGTGTCAAACAGCACCTTGGTTCTGTAAGCAGCCTGCGCAGCCTGCTTTGCATGATTTTTGAGCTTTACGGCAAGAGAGCTTGTAAGCAGCGCCGCCAAAAACATAATCAAAAAGGTGACAGGATAGCCTTGATCGTAAGCCTGAAGAGTGAAGTGCGGTTCGGTGAAGAAAAAGTTGAAAACCAATACGCTGACAATAGAGGATATCAGACTGTAAATTCGATGCCTTGTCACAACCGAGGTTACAAGGACACCGAGAACATATACCGTTATAATATTGGCTTCTGCAAAGCCCAAGTATCGAAACAGCATTCCGATACAGCTTGACAAAATCAAAATAGCAACGCTTTTCAAGAGATCGGAAACCGAGAACACGATTTCATTTTTCTTCCTTGCTTTTTTGACACGGTATGCTACACTTTTTCCTTCTGTGTCCGGTATAATATGCACATCCAAATTCGGCGTACTTGCAATTAACTTATCTGTAAGCGTAGGTTTAGAGAATATGCTCCTTCGGGTTGCAGCGCTCCTGCCAATCACGATTTTCGACACGCCCGACAGCCTTGCAAACTCAGCTATTTGAAAAGGTACATCTTCCCCGTACACAGTTTCGATTTTTGCGCCGAGCTGTTCCGCAAGACGCATATTGCTCCGCAGTCGCTTTACATCTTCCTCGGACATGACCTGATAATCAGGGGTTTCCACAAACAGCGCGGTAAAAGCACCCTTAAAGGCATTCGCCATTCGGGCAGCAGTACGAATGATTTTGGGATTGGACGGCGATGATGAAAGGCAGACAAGGATATGCTCGTCCGTATGATAATCGCTGTGGCTTTTAATTCTTACAGCTTCGGTAAGCAGATTTACTCTATCAGCGCAGCGTCGCAAAGCAATTTCACGAAGCGCCGTAAGATTTTCCACGGTAAAGAAATTCTCTGTTGCACGCTCAGCCTGAGTCGGGTTATAAACTTTACCCGCTTGCAGCCGTTCAATCAATTCCTGCGGCTCAATATCAACAAGCTCAACCTGACCGGCATTATCAAATACCGAATCGGGGATACGCTCGTGTACCATAATGCCCGTTATAGATGCAACGGTGTCATTGAGACTTTCAATATGCTGAACATTTACCGTGGTATAAACATCTATTCCCGCATTAAGCAGCTCTTCAATATCCTGATAACGCTTTGTATGTCGGCACACAGGCGCATTGGTATGGGCAAGCTCATCCACAAGGATTAACTGTGGGTGCCTGGCAAGCGCAGCATCAAGATTAAATTCCGAAAGAGTAATTCCGTTATATTCCGAAACAAGATTCGGAAGACATTCCAGCCCGTTTACAAGTGCAGAGGTCTGCGGACGGGCGTGCGGTTCAATGTAACCTGCAACAACATCAACACCGCGCCTCTTTGCCGAATGTGCGGCTTTCAGCATGGCATAGGTTTTGCCTACGCCTGCGGCATATCCGAAAAATATCTTCAAATGCCCGCGATTAAGGCTTTGTTCTTCCTTTTCAATTTGCTTCAAAATCTGTTCCGGGCTTTGCCTTGTTTCGTCCATAAAAACACCTCCTGTAAGTCTCATATTTTAAGAGAGTGAAATTAAAAGAATTTTTTCCTTTTGAAGTAAATAAATTCGACGACTGCAATAATCAGCGCAACAAGTATAACAACCGGGTAACCGTACCGCCATTTAAGCTCAGGCATATAGGCAAAGTTCATTCCGTACCATCCCGTGATTAAAGTAAGAGGCAGGAAAAAGGTTGTGACGATTGTGAGAATCCCCATAATTTTATTTTGCCGTGCGTCTTGCTTTGACTGATAAAGCTCACGAAGCTGAAGCATATTTTCACGAAGCAGCTGAACATGATTTTGCAATCTCTCGGCACGATAGGCAAATTTATCCCAGTCCTGCGTATCGTCTGCAAATGAAGAACACGTGCGGGATTGAAACAACTCTCCGATATTCGTCAGTTGTTCATAGTAAGCGTTTAATTCGGACAGCTTTTGCCTGTGTTTTGTGAGCAAAGGGAAAAAGTCTGCCGAACCGCCGGAACCGATATTTTCTTCCATTTTCTCTGTTTCTGACTCTATGTGAGAAAGATAGAGAACATCATCTTCTATCATTTGCTCCATAAACCGCAAAAGAAGCTGAGCCGGGCTGTTCAGTTCCTGAAGCATACCTATCCGTTTGTCTACCCATAATTTCAAATCGCCTACATCTTCGACAAATAAGAGCGACTGTCCCGTCAAATAAAAGCCGAAAGAAAGCTGCGGTGAACGCTGTTCGCTTTTCTGAGGCAGGCGTAAGGTCCCGATGATGCAGTTTTTGAACACTTCCGCTTTACAGTAACGAATCGATCCGAGGCAGTGGAGAAGTTCTTTATAATACGGCAGTTGTTCTTTACATTCGTGAAATTCCGCCGTACTCATAACCGTGAAAAACGGTTTTCTATCGCCGCAGTTTTGGGCGGCTTGCAGACTCCCGTCTTTTAAATCAATGAAGTATTGCATCATAGCACCTCCTTTCCGCTCTTTATTATATCACAGTATGAAAGTATTTTCTACTTTACATATTCCGCATTGATTGCCGCTTGATTTGACAAAAGCAAATCAGAAAAGCTATTGACAAGGGCATTGCTTGAAGCCTTTTTCCATACCACAGCGGTCTGACTTCCTGAAGGATTCAGCGGTTCTATCGTACATCCTGCTTGCTCACAGATAATACTATGTTGCTTTGTAGAAATGATAAGACAGTTGTAGGTATCGCCATTTGCAGAAGCATTGTTTTCTATAAAGCCAAAGTCAATGCGATTTTTGTTTAGCTTATGGATAGGGCAAGATAACATTCTTTGCGCATGATGTCGCCAATTCGGTAACGCTCCTGAATTTTCAAATCCGTAT
>CALWYZ010000017.1 GCA_944385895.1 uncultured Clostridia bacterium | reverse complement strand
ACGAAGGAGCATATTATCCGCACGAAGATACTGCCCTTTTTCGGTAAGCTGAAAATCAGCGAGATTTCCACAAAAGAGATTATCACTTGGCAGAATGAAATGCTTGCCTACCAAACCTCCACATTCTCATGTAAAAGCAGCGGTTCCATGAGCTGGTAGAGGAAGAGAAAGGGCAGTACGTTCATCACAATGCCCATAAGCATGACCGCCATGGAAGCGTAGGTGGTTTTGCGGTACTCGCCCGCATATTCCAACACTTTTTTGAACACGGTTGTTACCTCCTTATATGGTTAGTTATTGCTAACTTTTTGACCGAAGAAAAGCCCTCAGCGGAGGGCTACTTCTCCACATGAAATTCCAGCGCCTTATGCCAGTCGAACAGCTTGCAGACAATGCGGCAGTGCTGTTCGATCTGCTCCCAGTCAAAGCCGTGGATAAACGGCTCATAGATGGTGGTCCAGAAGGCGGAAAGCAGGATATGCAGTTCTTCCGGTCCCACGTCCGTCCGACAGATTCCCCGCCGCTGGGCTTCCGCCAAAAAGGCGCTGGTGGCCTTTGTCAGCACCTCCACCCAGTCGTGCTGGAAATTCGCGTACCGGGTTCCGTCGGAACGGGAGAGCAGCAGGACAAAATCATCGTGCCGGTCGTAGAGGAACCGCATCCACCACATCATGTCCGGGCCGTCCATGTCCCAGGCCTTGATGAGTTCTGCGTCCGACATGGCGGCAGGGTCACGGTCTCCCCGGGCATGGGCCACCTCGTACAGGTCCTTCACCGTCTGCTCCACCACAGCGCAGAACAAGTCCTCTTTCCCCTTGTACCGCTTATACAGCGCCCCAGTGGTGACGCCGGCCCCTTCACAGATGGCCTTGAGGGAAGCCTTTTCAAATCCGTTTTCCAGGAACTCCTTCCGGGCGCTCTCAAAAATCCGCGGGTCAATGGAATGATCCGGCACTGCCATAACGTATCACCTTCTTACTTTGATAATTTAATTACCGATAATCTAATTATCAATATATCATAGACGAATTCTTTTGTCAAGAGATAAAATTTTCTCTTGACTGGTTAGCAATAACTAACTATAATAGAAACGGATAGATGTGTGGCTTTCCTGATATGCCAGAACGGATCCCGCATATCGGGGAAGCCATATTTTGTGCTTGGGGAAGAAGGAATGCTATGCTGCTGTTAAACCGTACGCTTCTCCATATGGCGAAGGGCCTTTGGAGATGGATTTTTCTGATCACGGCGTTAAAGCTTGCCGTACTGGCCGGCCTTGCCGCCTTTGCCGGGATTATCTCCGGCTTTTTGGGGAATATCGCTTCCCCTGCCATGACGATGTCTGACGCAGGGCGGGCCGTGCTGTCCGCGCTGCTGACCGCCGTAGCGATGCTCCTGCTGGAACTGCTCACCGGAGAAGCGGAATACCGCTGTACGGCCAAAGCCCGCCAGACCCTGCGCGCCGGTATTTTTTCCAAGGTGCTGGAGCTGGACGTGGGGAATATTGAAAAAATCGGTCCCGTATCGGCCGTTACCTCTTCGGTAGACGGAGTGGAATCCATGCAGGTCTATTACAGCCAGTACCTTCCCGGCCTGTTATACAGCCTGATCGCCCCTGTCTATCTGTTTTTCCGGCTGCGGGAGGTTTCCCTCATCCCGGCGATATTGCTTTTTGCCGTTTCGATCTTGCTGCTGCCTGTCAACAATATTTTCCGCCGTCATATCGAAAAGCTGAAAACAGAATACTGGGCCTCCATGGAAGATCTGACCGGTTATTACCTGGAGAGCGTCCAGGGGCTCACCACCTTCAAGCTTTTTGACCGTGACGAAGGGCGGCAGAAGGTGCTGTCGGAAAAATCCCGGGACTTCAACAATAAGGTCATGGATGTGATGCGGGTGAATTTTTCCTCCTTCCTGCTTACCGACGGGTTGATTTACGGCGCGGTGGCGGCCTCCACGGCCATTGCCGCCTGGCAGATTTTCGCGGGACAGATCGCGTTTTCCGACGGGCTGATGGTGCTGATGCTGTCCTTTGGCTTCTTCTGCTCGGTGCGGCAGCTGATGAACGCCACCCATTCGGCCCTGGCGGGGGTGTCCGCCGCCGATAAGGTGGAAAAGCTGCTGGCAATTGACACTGCGCGCCCTTACCGGCCGGATCTGCCGGCGGAGGATAAGCCTTATGCCGGTATCCGCCTGGAGCATGTTTCCTTCCGCTATCAGGGCAGGAGCGCGGCCTTAAAGGATGTGTCCCTGGATATCCCAAAGGGAAGGGTGACGGCGCTGGTGGGACTTTCCGGCAGCGGGAAATCCACCATTGCCGCCCTTCTGATGCGGTTTTACGATCTGGAGCAGGGACGAATCCTGCTGGAGGGGAAGGATACCGTCAGCCTGACGCCGGAGGAGCTGCGCAGGCGGATCATCATGGTACCGCAGACGGTGAGCTTATACAGCGGTACGATTGCGGAAAACCTGCGGATGGCCGCTCCGTCCGCTACAGACGGGGAACTTCTGGAGGCTCTTAGGGAAGTGCGGCTGAAGGATTGGGTGCTGACGCAGCCGAATGGCCTGGATACCCCGGTGGGCGACGCCGGCGGGAAGCTTTCCGGCGGACAGCGTCAGAAGATCGGCATTGCCAGGGCGCTGCTCTGCCGGGCGGAGTATATCATTTTTGACGAAGCTACTTCCAGCGTGGATACGGACAGTGAAGAGGAAATCTGGAACTGCATCGATGACCTGGCCCAGACCCGTACCCTGATCGTCATTTCCCACCGGCTGTCCACCATCCGGAATGCGGACCGGATCTATGTGCTGGAAAACGGGCGGATCTCCCAGAGGGGTACCCACGAAACGCTGATGCGGGAAGCGGGGCTGTACCGCCGCCTGGTAGAGGAACAGGCCAGACTGGAGCAGCTGGGAGAGGAGGGGATGCGCCGTGCGTAAACGGTTTGTTTATTCCATACCGGCCATGACCAGGCGGCTGCTGCACATCGCCGCGCCGGTAAAGGGCACATTATTGGTCTCCACGCTTGCCAGCATCATCGGGAATCTTTCCCAAATGGGGCTGATGGGCTTCGGCGCGTTGCTGCTGTTGTCCGGCGCGGGGATGGTAGGTGGCTCCCCCTGGCTGTACGGAGGGCTGACGGCGCTATCCGCCCTGCTTATCGTCCTGGGACGGTATACCGAGGGCGTGGTTTCCCATGCGGGGGCGTATCGGCTTTTGGCCAGTATGCGGGTGCAACTGTACGAGACTATCCGGAAGCTGGCTCCCGCCTGCCTGATGGACAGGGAAAAGGGGGATATCTTGAATATTGCCGTTTCGGACATTGAAACGGTGGAATTTTTCTTCGCCCATGCCATCGGCCCCATGTTTACTGTTATCCTCCTGCCCTGCGTCACCCTGGGGCTGGCGCTGTGGTTCCAGCCGCTGTTTGCCGCCGTGCTGCTGCCGGTTTACCTGATCGTCAGCGTAATCTTCCCTTTGGCTGCCGTCAAAGCCGGACGGGGCGTGGGAATGCGCTACCGCGCCAGGCTGGGTGAGATGAAATCCCTGGTGCTGGAAAGCGTTTACGGCCTGAAGGACATCCAGATTTTTGGCTTCGGACCCCGGCGGATGGAACAGGTGCGGGAGAAGAACCGGGAAATCAACCGGGCGGCTCATGGGATGACCCTCCACCGGCAGACGGTATCGTCCGCTCCGACCTTTTTTGTTTACCTGGCCCGGATCCTGGTGATTGCGGCGGCGTCCTGGCTGGCGGCTTCCGGCATGCCGAACCCGGTGGGAACGGTGGTGCTTTCCTTTGTGGCGGCGGCGTCCTTTTCCTCCACCCAGTCCCTGACCATGGTGGTTTCCAGCCTGCTGGAAACATATGCCGCGGCGGAGCGCCTGTTTCTCATTGAGGACACGCCTCCGGAAATTACCGAGCCGGAGCATCCGGTGTCCTGCGGCCCGATCCGCAAAGTGGAGTTTGACCATGTGGGCTTTTCCTATGGGAATTCTTCCAGAACCATTTTACAGGACTTCTGCCTTACGGTCACCGGTGCTGAAAAGGTGGGGATCGTGGGAGAAAGCGGCATCGGGAAATCGACGGTGCTGCGGCTGCTCCTGCGCTTCTGGAATGCGAAGAGCGGACAGATCCGTATGAACGGGATTCCCATTGAACAGATACCGTTAACCGAACTTCGCCGGCGGATCGCCGTCCTGGAGCAGGATACCTTCCTGTTCAACGGCAGTATTGCGGAGAATATATCGCTGGGCAGGCCGGACGCCGCACGGGAGGAAATAGAGGAGGCGGCCCGCCGGGCAGGGCTTTCGGAATTTATCCGGACCCTGCCGGACGGCTATGAAACCCCGATGGGGCAGATGGGGGCGCGGCTCTCCGGCGGGGAACGCCAGCGCGTGGGGATTGCCCGCGTGATGCTGATGGACCCCGATGTGATCGTGATGGATGAGCCCACCAGCAGTCTGGACGTCCTGCACGAAAAAGAACTGCTACAAACGCTCCGCGGGGAATGTGGGGACAAAATGCTCCTTATCGTTTCCCACAGGCATTCGACGCTTACCGGATGCAGCCGGATCATACGGCTGGAAAACGGCCGGGCTTTCGAGTTCGAGGGAAGCATTGATGGAATTTAACAGAAATTATGGGAGGTAGTCTTATGTCGGAAAACAGAAGCAGACGGGAAAACATTCATCTCGGAACCCATGGCGAAAAGTACGGAAACTGGATGTCTACCCCTGTGTTCTATATGGTCGGCGGGCTTCTGGCTCTGGCAGTGGTGCTGGCTGTGCTGTTTTTTACCGTGTTCCGTATCACCGTTCTCGGCGTGATTTTTACAGCAGCCGCAGCCGTGCTGCTGGCGCTGCTTTTTTTGGATCACATGGATCCGGCGGCAGTACGCTTTCGGCTGGGGAGGCATGATGGAAGGGGTGCATCATACCGTGCTTTCCCATCTGGATTATGACGGGAAAGGGAAGCTGCTGGATGTAGGCTGCGGCTCCGGGGCGCTGTCCATCCGGGCGGCACTCACATGGCCGGAGACAAAAGTAACGGGCATAGACTACTGGGGCGCGGCCTACGGCTATGGCCAGGCCATGTGCGAAAAAAACGCCGCCGGCGAAGGTGTGGGTTCCCAGTGTACCTTTCAGCACGGCGACGCTAACAAACTGGATTTTCCGGACGAGAGCTTTGACGCCGTGGTGAGCAACTATGTCTACCACAATATCACCGGCGCGAATAAGCAGGCCCTTCTTCTGGAAAGCCTGCGGGTGTTGAAAAAAGGCGGCGTCTTTGCCCTCAACGATGACATGAAACCCCGGATGTATGGGAATATGGAGGCGTTTGCGCAAAAACTCCGGGACATGGGCTATCAGGAGGTGCGGCTGATCGACACCGCAAAAGAAGCCTTCGGTTCCCGCCGCCGGGCGGCCATGATGCTGCTGGGGGATTCCCGGCTGCTGGTGGGTAGGAAGTAATGCAGGCGCACTTAGCATGGGAGGATGCCGATGAAATACCACATTGAGAAAAACACCATACAGGAGACGCTGGTGATCCCCTTGTACGCCCGGGCGCTGTGTACCCGGCGTTTTCCCCAGCTGCTTTTCGATCCGCTGTCCGTGGAACTGCTGGAGCGGCTGGATTACGACTTCTCCGCCCTGGAGCAGACGTCCGGCGGCCTGATGCAGACCTTCGGGGCGATGGAAGCGGCCATGCGCCAGAGCGACCTGGCCTGGGAGGTGCGTGACTATCTGCGCGACCACCTGCGGGCCGCTGTTGTGAATTTGGGCTGCGGCCTGGATCAGACAGGCCGCTCCTGTGACAATGGGCAGTGTCGCCTCTATAATATCGACCTGCCTGATGTGATGGCGGTGCGGGAGGCGCTGCTCCCCGCAGGGGAACGGGAGAAGAATCTTGCCGCCGATTTAAACGACCTCTCATGGTTCGACGCCATCGACACACCTCCCGCAGACGGAGCAGTGTTCTTTGCCGCCGGGGTGTTCTATTACTTCCGAACAGAACAGGTGCAAGCCCTCTGCGCGGCTATGGCCCGGCGATTTCCGGGCGGGCGGCTGGTATTCGACGCCGCCGGGCCGACAGCCGTAAAACTGATGCTGAAAACCTGGGTCAAGCAGGCGGGCATCCGGGATGTGGGGGCGTACTTCTCCGTCCGGGATGCGGAAAAAGAATTGCCCGCCTGGTCGGCTCGCATCTGTGTATCCAGCCGCGGCTATATGCTGGGCTACCGGGAGCTGCGGGGGCCGGGAATACGCCCCATCCACCGCCTTCTGGCCGGAATTGCCGACGGGCCGCTGAAGCTGCGGATCGTGCGGATGGCGTTTCGGAGCAGCGACGCAGATGATGACGGGTAAGTACCGGCTGCTGGTGGGTAGGAAGTAATGCAGGCGAAGTATGCATTTCAGGAGGAAAGCATGAACTTGGAGGATTTCCGCCGGAAGTATCCGGCGCAGACAGTGACTTTGGGCAATGGAAAGCCATTTACTTATCGTTACTATAAAAATCCGAGCGCAAAGGCCACGCTGGTCCTGCTTACGGGCGGGATCGGGCTGTCCGATCTGTTCTACAAACACTTTGCCCGTTTTGCGAAGGATTTTTCCGTATTGACCTTTGACTATCAGATCCAATTTGCCGACATCGGCGAATTTTCCGACGCCGTGGCAGAACTGCTCTGCCGCCTGAAGGAAAAAGCCTGGCTGATGGGCCAGTCCCTGGGCGGCGTGGTGGCCCAGGTCATTGCCTTTCGGCATCCGGAGATGGTGGAAGGGCTTGTGCTTTCCAACACCTGTTCCCTGGCAAAGGATATGGGTGATGAGGCATACGGCCATCTGAAAAAGATGATGGAAAGCCAGAAGAAATCCAAAAGGCTTTTATCGGTTCTTCCGTTTTCCCTTTTCAAGCGCCTGATGAAATGGGCGGTGATGAGGCATACGGCCATCTGAAAAAGATGATGGAAAACCAGAAGAAATCCAAAAGGCTTTTATCGGTTCTTCCGTTTTCCCTTTTCAAGCGCCTGATGAAATGGGCGGTGATGAAAAAGAAAACAGACGGTTTTACCCAGCGGGAGAAATCAGTTATGGAAGAACTGTGCGGCGCCATGCTGGAACTGCTCACCAAGCCTTATGAATACCACATGATTGATTTTCTCTGCGACGCGGAAAACTACTTCGGTATGACGGAGCAAGACTTTGCCAGGTGGGACGACAAAGTCCTGCTGATCCTGTCCGAGGACGATACCACCTTCAACCAGGCCTGCAAGGATTCCCTAATCGCCATTATGCCGCATCCCACCGTTGTCACAAACCTGACCGGCGGGCATTTGGCGCTGATGGTTAGGCTGGAGCGGTATGCTGAACTTGTGACGGAGTATATCCGGGAGCGGACGTGAAAAAATATATGTTTCTGTGTACAGGACAGGCTACTGCTGTATAATTGCCGATTCCCGACAAAAGGACTGGACAGCATGTTGCCCAGTCAGCACGAAAAATATTTCACTTGACAAACCGGGAGGGGCATGATATATTATTAACAGTTAGCAATAACTAACTACATTCCCTAAAGCCTGAATTGTATATGCAAGACAGACGCCGGTTTGCTGGAGATACAGCGAATGGGGCTTGTTTTGCTGTACGCAAGTTAGGAAAGGGGATTTTTTTATGCCTGAAACATTGACACCGTTCCAAATCCAGCTGCTCTTGTATTATCTGGAGGCGGAGCCGAAAAAACGGACGGTGACGGATTCGGCCAGAATCCTGGGAACCACCAAATGGGCGGTCACCCGTGCGCTGGACGCTCTGGAAAAGCAGGATGTAGTGGAACGGCAGGAAAACCGGAAGACCGTCCTGACCGCATCCGGAAAAAAACTGGCGGAGAAATGCCGCGGTCAGATGAAAATTCTGGAGCAGTATATGCAGTATCAGGATATCCCGCCTGTGCAGATTAAAGAGAACGCCCTGCGGGCGCTGTCGGCGGGGTTTTCCGACGAGTTTATGGACCGCCTTGCCGAACAGGAGGGCAGGATGCGCCTCAAGGAGATTTTCGCCGGGCACCGGAACTTTCACGGCGGGGATATCTGTAACTACCTCAAGGACGGCAGCTATTACTTCCCGTTCATCATCTACCGGGAGCAGATCAAGAACCACAACAACCTCTCCATGGCAAACCGTGGGTTTGAGAACCCCTGTGAGCTGATCGTGAAGGATCACGAGGGGCTGGTGTATCTGGCGGTGAAAACAGTGTCTGCCGAATCCATGTCCAGCGGCAAGAAGATGGAGGGCCGGGTCAACAAGATGCAGTACCTGTACGACGGCGAATTCCGGGACGGCGGGATCGACGGGCGGTATGTATATTTTCCGGTGACGGCGCTGAACTTCATCGCCATGGGGAAAGGCCGGGATACCCTGCTCCACGGCAGCGTATGCCTGAAAATGCAGTGCAGTGTGGGAGATATGCATATGCCGGAGAGCACGGCGATTTTCACCATGTTCATCCACTGAAACAGGACTGTCAAGGGGGAAATAAAAATTTTTTGGAGCAGGTTTGCACCAAGTGCGTTTTTTCTGGATTGATGCGGGCTCCGGGGCTTTTTTGAGCCGAAAAAAGGCGATTTGAAGCACTTTTGCAACAGAAAATCGATTGACAAGGAAAAGTCAACTGGTTATACTGGAACTGCTTTAGGGAAGTTGCGGAATAAATTGGAAAAGAAAAACCGCTTTATGAAGCAGAAAAATCCAACTATTTACGCACTGAGGGAGAAAGCTGGAAACAACAGCGCCCTTCGGGACAAAGGAAGGCTTTTGAGATATAGGGCGTTTCCATAGGACGAAGCCAAAAAGAACAGGTAAAGCAGGTTGCCTCAAAAAACTCCGGAAGGAGTATTTTTTCGGAGGTTTAGTTAGCTGTTGCTAACTACTCGTAGGCGGTCTCCTGCACAAAAGGAATATACCGGGAGGGCGAGTTCGCAGCTCGGCCTCCTGACCAGAAACAAATAGAAGGAGGAGCAATGAGTCGTATCAAGGATTCGCCGTAGAAACGGCAAAATTTTTTATCAGATGGTTAGAAATCGTTAACCGACATACTCCCTTTCAGGGGAGAAAACAACGAATGGAGGTTTTGTAAAAATGACAACAACAAAACAATCCGCCTTCAAGCGAGGATTGGCGGCGGTTCTTGCCCTGACTATGGTATTCAGTCTCGGCTTATCTCAGGCATTTTCTTTTCAGGTAAATGCGGCATCCTCACGGGCGTCAGGAACTCCTGTCCGGCAGCTTGATGTACCGGTGGAAGACGGTGTATATTACGCCGATATCGAACTGATGAATGCAACACGGGAAGCAGCTTCCATGGGGAATACGGCTCTTCGCGGCAGCAGCAGCTATGAAGCGAAACAAACCGGTGATACCGATTACCGTCCGTTGATCGTCGTGAAAGACGGCAAGGCGACCGCTATTTTAGAGTATATGCCAATGGGATATCTGATGTTTTACGGATTCCTTCTGGAACTCAATTCTGTAAACACGACGCTTTTCAACCTGTCCCCTGTTGTTGAAAGCAGTACTTTTACTCCGGCGACTGTTCTTGCGGAGCATCGGACTACAACGGGCGAGGTTGTTTTCGATCAGTTCAATGACCCGGATTCCGCTTATGCAATTGACGGCAGCAAGCCAGCTGCCCATACCAGACCCGCCGGCTATGGGCATGACGAGATCCTGATGGATGTGACCAATCAAGCCTATCCGCATATTGTCACTGCGGATGCGACCCCAATCATGATCGGGGATGGAGATGTTCCTGGATCGGCAGAAGAGTACACTTGGGATCACGCTGCCTATGTTTCCGTATTCGTACCTGTGATGTTCAGTATTTCTACTTCTACCGGCGAACAGTACGCCCGGCTTCAGGTGGATTGGACCAGTCTGGAAAAAGTAGAAAATCCGGAAAATAATGTTCAGTACCAGCTATATCTTGCGACACAGATCGAAAAAGGAAATTATACGGATGCTTCCTATCAGGCGCTGCAGGACGTGATCGCAGAAACCGAAGAAACGCTTTCCAACGTATGGCCTTCCCAAAATATTGAAGTATCTACCGGCATGCCGCCCGTCCCTGTTCTGTCCTTAAAGCAATTTACGGATGAAGAAAATGCCGCTATGGCTGCCAAGCTGATTGAAGCGATAAATGCTCTGGAAGAAAAGGGAGATAAATCCTCTTTGGATGCTTTGATTGCTGAAGCGGAAGCTAAAGAAGAAACTGCGTATACGCCCAATAGTTGGAATGCTTTCCAAGAAAAACTGACGGCTGCCAAAGAAGTGCAAAATAATCAAGATGCCGGTGTGACGCAGGTTACCGCTGCGGTCAATGAATTGACTGCCGCAATGGAGGGACTGATTGCCCGCGCCGACTTGAGCAGCCTGAATCAACTGTTGGATGAGGTAGGAGAGCTTCAGGAAAGTGCCTATACAGAAGAGTCCTGGCGGGCACTGCAAACGGCAATTACTGAGGCAAAAGAAGCTGCCGCAGATCCAAACGTCTCCCAAAACACAATCGACACTTTGAGAACAGCTTTGGAAAATGCTGTGAATAGTCTGATTCCCAGCGGTGTTTTGGACAAAAACAACCTGGAAGACGGCGTATACTCGGTTTACGGTGAGATGATCAAGACTAACCGTCAGGAAAAGTCCATGAGCAACGATGCCATCAACCATGCCATTAAACTGACAGTGGAAGACGGTAAATATTATCTGACAATGGATTTCCACGGCCTGGCTTACCTCAACAAATTCGGCTATCTGGCGGAACTGTCCTATTATGACAACGGCTACACCTACGGCCAGTACGGAACTGTCGAAGGCACCTTGATTCCTGCTACTGTCCTTTCCACCCAGAAAAACGCCGACGGCAGCGATGTGTACGATGAGTTCAACCAAGCGGGCGGCTCCTATGAAGGCAAGCTGTACCCAGACCAGATCAAGTTCCCGCTGGTAGCGGACGCCCTGGCGGATGAAGACGGCTATGTACCGCTGCACGTATTCGTGCCGGTCATGGAGGATATTTCCGCAGGTACCGGCGACCAGGATGTGCTCTTAAAGCTCGACTGGTCCACGCTTACAAAAACCACTGAAGACGATCCGGCTTTTGAACCGGAAGAACCTGTAGAGCAGTCTCCTGCTGTGGATTACACGGACGCCGCCACTGGCGTAAAGGTGAATGCGGACAAGGGCGTGTTTGACGAAGGCGTGCAAATCGTGGTTTCCGAAATCACCAAAGGCGCTGACTGATACATCACTCAGGATGACAGCAGTGCTGTCCGGCTGACGGAAACAGGATTAGAAATCGCAAGAGCCACCTACGAACGCCACCAGACCTTCCGGACGCTGCTGGAGGATCTGGGGGTAGACGGGAAAACGGCGGCGGCAGACGCCTGCCTAATGGAGCACGCGGTCAGCCCGGAAAGCTACGAGGCCATCAAGGGGCTGGCAAAAAGAAAGAAGGCGGACGGGGATGAATGACGCGATACAGTCTTTGGGATACGGCCTGTTGGCCTTCCTGTTTTCAGCGGCCATCCTTGCGCTATGCGCGGTCATCAAAAAGGCTGCAAAAAATTTTTTAAAGGGCGGGGGAAACCATGATGATCAACAAACGGCTCATCGGCACGGTAGCTGAGAGCAAAAAATACATCGCCGGGAACGTCGTTTTGCAGTGGTGTTCCCTGGCGGCGAACATCGCCATGATGTTCAGCATTACAAACCTGTTTGCCGGGCTTTATTACGGCAATACCAGTTCCCATACTCTGTGGGCGACGGCAGCCGTGGTCGTTCTGGCTCTGGTGATACGCTTTCTTTGCACCACCGGGGCCAGTCGGATGAGCTACCTTTCCTCCAAAGCGGTGAAGAAAACCCTGCGGGAGAAAATCTATGAAAAGCTGCTGCGGCTGGGCGCTTCCTACAACGAGCAGGTGAAAACCTCCGAAATAGTCCAGGTGGCGGTGGAGGGCGTGGATCAGCTGGAAACCTATTTCGGCGCTTACCTGCCGCAGTTTTTTTACGCCATGCTGGCCCCGCTGACCCTGTTTGCGGTGCTCTGCTTTGTGAATGTTCCGGCGGCCATTGTGCTGCTGATCTGCGTGCCGCTGATTCCCATAGCCATTGCCGCAGTGCAGACCTGGGCAAAAAAGCTGCTCTCCAAATACTGGGGGCAGTACACGGCGCTGGGGGATACCTTCCTTGAAAATTTACAGGGGCTGACGACCCTCAAAATCTATCAGGCGGACGAGTTCAAAAACAAAGAGATGAACGTGGAGGCCGAGAAGTTCCGCAAAATCACCATGAAGGTGCTGACCATGCAGCTCAACTCCATCACCATTATGGATTTGATCGCCTACGGCGGAGCGGCGCTGGGGGTCATCATGGCGGTGACGCAGTATATGGGTAACCACGTATCGTTAGCCGGCTGCCTGCTGATCATCCTGCTGGCAGCGGATTTCTTCCTCCCCATGCGGCAGTTGGGCAGCTTTTTCCACATCGCCATGAACGGCATGGCCGCCAGCGACAAAATCTTCCGCCTGCTGGATCTTCCGGAACACAAACAGGAGGTTTCCGAGAGCTTTCCATTACAGCATGACGTCGTATGTTCCGGCCTGCGGTTTTCCTATGAGCCGGACAGGGAGATTTTGCACGGCGTGGACTTGCGCTTCCCCCAGGGCAGCTTTACCGCACTGGTGGGAGAGAGCGGCTGCGGAAAATCCACCATCGCCGCCGTTCTCATGGGGCGGAACAGGGGATATGCCGGCTCGGTCACCATCGGCGGCGTGGAACTGCGGGAAGTGAACGAAAGCTCTCTGCTGCGGAATATCACCTATGTCAGCCATCAGAGCTATCTCTTCAAGGGTACGGTGCGGGATAACTTGCTCATGGGTAAGCCTTCCGCAACCGACGACGAACTGTGGGCGGTGCTGGAACGGGTGAATTTATCCGCGTTTCTGAAAGCGGAACAAGGCTTGGATACCCCGTTGCTGGAAAAGGCGTCGAACCTGTCCGGCGGTCAATGTCAGCGGCTTGCCCTCGCAAGGGCGCTGCTCCACAACAGCCCGGTCTATATCTTTGACGAGGCCACCTCCAACATCGACATAGAGAGTGAAAACGACATCATGGCGGAAATTCATAAATTAGCCAGGACCAAAACCGTAATTCTCATTTCCCACCGGCTGGCAAATGTGGTCCAGGCGGACAACATCTATGTGCTGGACAACGGTAGCGTCGCGGAAAGCGGCAGCCATAAAGAATTACTGCAAAATCATGGGCTGTACGAACGCCTATGGAACGCCCAGCAGGCGCTGGAAAACTACGGGAAGGATGGTGAAAACGCATGAATACCGGTATGAAAAGACGAAGCGGATTTCAGGTTATGGCCCGGCTCATCGGGCTGGTGAAACCCTTGACCGGGTTTATGCTCCTGGCTATCCTTATGGGACTCATCGGCCATCTCTGCGCCGCCTTTATCACCATCTTCGGCGGGTACGCGGTGCTGGAGGCTTTGCAATTTGATACCCCCTTCACCCTGACCGCCCTGTTTGTCTGCGTGGTGGTGTTTGCCATTATCCGCGGTTTTTTGCGGTATGCGGAACAGGCCTGCAACCATTTCATCGCCTTCAAGCTGCTGGCGCTTCTGCGGGACAAGGTGTTCCGGGCGCTGCGGCGGCTCTGCCCCGCCAAGTTGGAGGGTCGGGACAAGGGCGACTTGATTTCGGTCATCACCTCCGACATTGAGCTGCTGGAAGTGTTCTACGCTCATACCATTTCCCCGGCGGCCATCGCGTTCCTGTTCACCGTCGTCATGTGTTTGTTCATCGGCTCCTTCCACTGGCTGCTGGGTCTCATCGCGCTGGCGGCGTATCTCACCGTGGGGATTGTCATTCCTTTGGTGACCTCTAAGCTCAGCGGGGACAATGGGATGAAGTTCCGCACCAAGTCGGGCGATTTATCCGGCTTTGTGCTGGACAGCCTGCGTGGGCTTTCGGAAACCCTGCAATATGGGCAGGGCAAAAAGCGGCTGGCACAGATGAATGAAAAAACCGATGGCCTTGCCAAAGACGAGGAACGGATGAAACGCACCTCCGGCCGCAACTCGGCAGTGACCAACACGGTGGTACTGGCCTTTGACCTGATCATGCTGTTTGTCTCCGCCCTGCTCTGCCAAAGCGGAGCGGTGGGCTTTGAAGGGGTCTTGATTCCCACCATCGCCCTCTTTTCCTCCTTTGGCCCGGCCATTGCGCTGGCGGCGCTGGGCAGCACTTTGCAGAACACCTTTGCGGCGGGTAACCGGGTGCTGGATATTCTGGACGAAACCCCGGTGGTGGAAGAAGTCGTTGGAAAGCCGGAAATCGCTTTCGAAGGTGCGGCGGCGGAGCAGGTCACCTTTTCCTACGGGAGCGAAACTATCCTCTCCGATGTGTCGGTGGAGATATCGGAGCACAGCGTCGTGGGTATTGTGGGGCGCAGCGGCAGTGGAAAATCCACTTTGCTCAAACTGTTCATGCGGTTCTGGGACGTACAGAAAGGCAGCGTAACGCTTTCCGGCACAAGGGTTGCGGACATCAATACTTCCAACCTGCGGGAGATGGAGAGCTTTGTCACCCAGGAAACCCACCTGTTCCACGACAGCATTAAAAACAACCTGCGGGTTGCAAAGCTCACGGCAACGGACGAGGAGATTGAGGCCGCCTGCAAAAAGGCGTCGGTGCACGATTTCATTCTAACGCTGCCGCAGGGCTATGATACCCCGGTGGGCGAACTGGGCGACACCTTATCCGGCGGGGAACGGCAGCGGCTGGGGCTGGCGCGGGCTTTCCTGCACGACGCGCCCTTCCTGCTGTTGGACGAACCCACCAGCAATCTGGACAGCCTGAACGAAGCGGTCATTTTAAAATCCCTCCACGAAGAACGGGGGGACAAGACGGTGGTGCTGGTTTCCCACCGCCGGTCCACCATGCGGATTGCGGACACCGTCTATTCCGTTGAGCATGGGAGAATGAGCTGAAAACAAAAATACATAGATTACAATAGGGGGATTTTAAATTCCATGAAACTGAAACGGCTGATATTTTTGATCTTGGGCTTTCTCTGCCTGGGGCTTGGGTGCGTCGGCGTGGCGCTGCCCATCCTGCCCACGGTGCCTTTTTTTCTGCTGACAGTATTTTTCTTTGCCAACTCCTCCCAGAAGCTCCACGACTGGTTTGTGAGCACAAAGCTTTACAAAAAGCACCTCGAATCATTCGTTAAGAAAAAGGGCATGACGGTGCAGACCAAACTCGGCATCATCATCCCTGTGACACTGGTGATGGGGATCGGATTTTTTATGATGATGCGGGCAAATGTGGTAGTTCCCAGCGTCATCCTTGCCATCGTCTGGGTCTGCCACATCATCTATTTTGTATTCGGAGTCAAGACCATACGAAAAGGACAATCCGGCGAAAAGGTCTCCGCAGAAGAAAAATCTACAAGTACATAAGGAAAACAGGACAGCGGCATATGCAGGCGTCTGAAGGAAAAGGGGAAGTTGTCCGAAACAACTTCCCCTTTTCTTTATGGATTATCGAGCAGCGTATCAATAATAGATTTAATAACCTTGCGATCCCGTTCGCTGCACTACTGAAACAGCCGCAGCAGTTGTTTTTCTTCCGGCTCGGATTCCTTTTCCGGATAAAAGATGCTGTCGGCAGATAAACCGAGATTGCGGAGCAGCTTGGATAAAACTTCATAACTGGGCCGCCGTTCCTCATTTTCAATGGCTGTTAAATATCTATGACTGATGCCGACACGCTCAGAAAGCTGATCCCTGGTATATCCCATTTTCAGCCGTGCCTGTTTTAAGATATATCCCATATTTTTGATTGATATTTCCTTTTTATTTACCACTATTAGTTCACCATTTTTCATTTTAAGGATTTCCTGCGGCCCTTAAAACGATACATTCGTGGTTATTTATTAGAACTAATGGTTCCAAATATAATGAAGAGAGAGGGCAAAAAATGAGGGGTAATCCTATTTGTCTGCACACAAGATTGTGCAGACTGCGGTGATAAGAAAAAGACATTCCGCTTTGGCTTATATGGATTTTAGAGCTTTTTAAAATCCGGTTTGCTGAAGCAACCGTTTTATGTAATGAAAAGGAACTGTTAGTTCCAAATAATTACACCTGTAAAGAGGCGCACAGTCAGACGGGATTTCCACCGTTTTGTCTGTGTGCTTTTTTATCCCGTCGGCATATTCGCTCTCCTCCAAATGATCTGGATTTTTAGAAATTTCAGATCATTTAGGAGGAAAGCAAGATGTATAAAAGAAACGACGGTTTAACCGGTGATCAGATATTACAGAATCAGTTTACTGCTTTTTTGAATACGGCGCTCTGCAATACCAGGAAGGCATACCTTCGAGGAAAATACCGGCGGTGCAAAAGAGAATACATTACGGATGAATTCTTTCCTTGCCCATATGACGGCGAGTACATAGAATCTGCTGTAGATTACGCAGAACTTTATGCCGCATTGTCTGCCATCAGGGAAAAAGAACGCCGCGTTTTTTTTGCCCGTGTGCTTGACGAAAAGGGCTTTGATGAAATTGCAAGAGAGCTTGGGCTTAGTTATAAAGGAGCAGCAGCTATTTATTACCGCACGATTGCCAAGCTGCGTGTTTTGCTGGGAGGTGAGGATGAATGACTTTTAAAGATATACTGCTGCAGGCCAAAGGCGGAGACGCACCGGCTGTTACACATCTGTTGCAGATGTATCAGCCGCTTCTGATGAAACAGGCCATTGTTGACGGCGTGCTTGATGAGGATCTGTACCAATGTTTTTTCATTACAGCACCTCCCGGATTGAAATTACCGAAGCAGGACATTCTTTTACGCATTTTCCGCATCCTACACACATTTCAAAAGCTATTTTTGCTGCAATTCCTCTCCATATTTCAATGGCGTTTCTTGGACACATTTTGGCGCAGCATCCACACGCAACACAATTGTCTTCCTCTACAAAGGCCTTTTTCTGCTTTTTTGCTTTCATTTCCATGATTGCCCTCCAAAAAATAGTTATTAATTTATACTATAAATAATATATCATAAACACATCAATCATTCTGTGATTTGATCACTTTATTCAATATAAGCGATAGTAAATCTATGTTAATGGTTATTTACTTGCTTGGTTGTCAGTGGTGTGCTATACTATGTTTTATAACACTATAATAGTATGAAATCTTGGCAACACCATGACAACAAAAAAATCAGATAGCCTCTACTATCTGAATAATGAAAAGAATATCAATAAGCTGAGCCAAATCTCATAAGCAAATCTGTTTAAAAAACTTCTGTCAGGAGCAAGTGGCAATAAAAACAACGAATCCCGAAAGCCTTTGTTTATGCGGGCTTGCATCGATCCAAGAGATCTTTTTAAAACAATTTGATAACGTGGCGGCAAGGAAAACTAAATTTCCCTGCCGCCTTTCTGGATTATTGTGTAGGCAAAGTCAAGATTTGGTGATATAATAATTTTAATTATTTAAAGAAGCAAAACATATGCCTATAATACTCGATCATCAATTGAGAGAATATATACCGCATAATGCTGTAGAATTTCCAATCACTTATTTTCATGATGAACTTGTTGCTTTGACCGACTGGGCGGGACCTTTGCATTGGCATCCTGATTTTGAGATTGCAACGGCAGAGCGCACAGTTTTAGATTACCAAGTTGCTGAGCAGCACATCATGCTGGAAGCTGGTGGCAGTATATTCGTCAACGGAAATGTGCTGCACGGAATAAAGCAGTTATCGGATGATGTACCAGATCCAATGCCAAATATCGTATTTTCCGGTACATTAGTAGCTCCGGAAACAAGTACAATTTATCAAAAATATATACAGCCTATTGTTCAATGTGATTCGCTGCCTTTCATTGTTTTTCGATATAGAGACCGTTCTCATAGTGAGATAAACTGTTTGATCAAAGATATCTATAAACAAATGAACGAGAAAAAAGAGTGTTATGAATTGACTGTTCAGCGTAATATTAATCGCATATTTGAATATATATCCAGCAATTTCACTGATTTTCCAAAAGTTCATGCAACACGTATACAGATAAATAATCAAATTCGTCTTTTGAAGATGCTGACATACGTTTATGAAAACTATTCCAGGCCTGCGACACTTGAGGATATTGCAAAGGCAGCAAATATCAGCCGAAGTGAGGCAGGACGATGCTTTCATACATATATGGAATGTTCGCCGATTGATGCGCTTATCCAATATCGGCTTCAAACTGCACACAGATTATTAAACCAAAAAAACGCTTTCCCTTGAGGAAATCAGCTTTGCCTGCGGATTTAATTCCGTAAACTATTTCAGCCGACAGTTTAAGAAAGCCTATGGCTATACGCCTAGTCAAAACTGCAATTTGGGTAAATAGTGCTTTTTCTTGACGTTATTGTATCTTTATTTTAAAAAAAACCGATGTTATAATACGGTTGAATATTATAAAAGAAGGACAAACATTATGGAATTTAAGTTTTTAAACAAAAGCTCTGTAAATCAGACGTATGACAGAATCAAGATCATAACACCGGCTCAGACTGATTTGTTCTGTGATATCATCGATGAATACAAAAAGGATGTTTATTTCAACGTACACTATTACTACACGGAGACTATGCTATGAGTAAAAAACAGAATTATAAAAAAACACTTGTAGCATGTTATTTAGGATTTGTAACACAGGCTATATCCGCAAACTTTGCTCCTCTATTATTTTTAACATTCAAAAGTACTTACGGAATCACCCTTGAAAAAATTGCAATGATTCCATTGGTTTTCTATTTAACACAATTACTCGTTGACCTTGCGGCTACTAAATTTGCCGACAAAATAGGATACCGTATCTGTGTGGTGGCATCCCAAGTATTATCAGCAGTTGGTCTTGTTCTAATGGCAATATTACCGGAAGTATTTCCTGTACCGTTTATAGGTATTTTAGTCTCGGTAGTTCTTTATGCTATGGGCAGTGGTCTTATTGAGGTTTTAGTGAGTCCTATTGTTGAGGCTTGTCCGTTTGAAAATAAGGACGGAATGATGAGTCTTTTGCACTCTTTCTATTGTTGGGGTGCAATGGGCGTTATTTTAGTTTCTACAATCTTTTTCTCTGTGTTTGGCGTAGAAAGCTGGAAGATACTTACTTTTATTTGGGCGTTAATTCCGTTATATAACACATTTAACTTTATTAAATGCCCTATAGAACGATTGGTTGAAGACGGCAAAAGTATGGGGATCAGCAAACTGCTGAAGACTCCGGTCTTTTGGCTGATGATTTTACTTATGGTATGTTCGGGCGGCTCAGAAGCTACTATGGCTCAATGGGCATCGGCATTTACTGAATCTGCTATTGGTGTATCTAAAACAGTCGGTGATTTGGCAGGTCCGTGTTTGTTTGCAATGTTTATGGGTATATCCCGTGTACTGTACGGAAAGTTTAGTGAAAAACTCGATTTAACCAAGGTTATGCTTGGCTGCGGAATTATGTGTGCTTGTTGTTATTTGTTGGCCTCATTGTCTGCATTTCCAATCCTTGGACTTGCAGGCTGCGCTCTTTGCGGTTTGGCTGTCGGCATTATGTGGCCGGGATCTATAAGCATATCTTCGAAGAAATGTCCAAGAGGCGGCACTGCAATGTTCGCATTTTTGGCATTAGCAGGAGATTTGGGTGCTATGGTAAGCCCCTCTATGGTAGGAACTCTTTCCGAAATGGCAGGAGGCAATCTTAAAACAGGATTGCTTGTAGCTACAATTTTTCCGGTCGTTCTTGTATTTGGATTGCTTATACTAAATAAAAAAGCCAGTAAAACAAAAAGTAAAACACAATAGTTTATTTTTGCTCTTAATTGTATTTCTGTTAAATTTTTTATATTTATAAACCACTTTATATTATCTAATGTGTAACTATTCTTGTTATCAATCCCGATAATAAACTAATAACATTAGCCCATATAGGCAGGATAATATGGATACATAAAATAACCAAAGCACCGCAAATACTAAAAATAATAGTCCCCTAACAAATAGATTAAGCCTTGTTAAGGGAGAATAAGTCAAAAGTGTATATGAATATATTCAAACCATTGAAAATACTGACTTTCTGATTTTCATATCTTCCATTGTATAGAAGATCAAGGCACTGGTTAAATTTCTATTTACTTAATATTAAATTAAAAATCGTGTAACTTGTAAGCGGCTTTAAAATTATTATTTCTAATCAAAGAAAAGAGGCCTAACTGATTTTTCAAACTGACCCCTCTTTATTTATGGCTATATTCTGTTTTTTTCTCCCCGGTCACACATACTATCTAAAATTGGAATCAATGATTTTCCGCGTTCTGTCAGACTGTACTCGACCTTGGGTGGAATTTGTGGACATTCCTCACGATGGACAAGTCCGTCTGATTCCAGTTCTTTTAATGTAGTGCTCAGCGTTTTATAAGAAATACTTTTGATATATTTCTTCAATTCGTTAAAACGCACGACTTTAAATCCCATCAGAGCATACAGAATAAACATCTTATATTTTCCCTGTATTAAGGACATTGTGTAGTTAAATCCGGTTTTTTCTAAATTAGCGTCTTTAATATTTTACACTCTCCTAAAGGTAAGTATATGATATTGGTGTTAGCATCGCACTTAAATGTGCGTGCTTGTTTTACTTTCTATTCATGTTATAATTTAATATAAAAGCGGATAAAGTCAATCCTGCTAACATAGAAAGGAGTCATAACTATGTCAAAAAATTTGGGTATCAAACCTTATTTATTTCCTATGCCGACTTACATGATTGGTACTTACAACAAAGATAATACGGTCGATATGATGATGATGGCGTGGGGAGGGATTTGCGCCGAAGATATGGTCGCACTAAATCTGGAGGCCGAACATAAAACAGTGGCTAATCTGGAAGATAGAAAAGCTTTTACCATCGCCGTGCCAGGGACAGATACACTTCGGGAATCTGATTTTTTCGGAATCGCCAGTTCCAACAAAATGACTGATAAATTTGAGCGCACAGGCCTTCACGCTGTCAAAAGCGAGCGAGTAGACGCACCGGTTATTACCGAATATCCGCTCACATTGGAGTGTGAGGTTGTGGAGATGCAATCTCAACCCTATGGTTTGCGTGTACTTGGAAAGATTGTAAATGTCATTGCAGACGATAAAGTTTTGGATGACGCCGGAAAGATCGACGCCGGAAAACTCCATGCTTTTGCCTTTGACCAAATGCAGAATGGGTATTATGCCATTGGCGAAAAGGTCGGTCAGGCATGGAACAGCGGTGCAGACTTGATGAAAAAATAGGTGCGGTGTTTGATAGATGAATAAAAAAGTGTTATTTTAAAGGCATCTTACCGCAAAACGGGAAATACTTCTGCTATTTATAAAATTGAAATAAAGCTTAGCAGTACAGTAACCTGGTTTTTTACAGAATAAATATGTAAACGATCGCTGCAGACAAACAAATAATATTCGTAATAGGAAATTATATCGTATTGCTGCCATGAGCGCAGCAACAGTTGTTTTTATGATTGTGATATTTGGCTATTTTTCTTTTACAGTTCCTGCAGCAGCCATCAGTATAGATATAAATCCTTCTATGGAACTTAAAATAAACATGTATGATAAGGTTATCGATGTCAGCAGTTATAACAGCGAAGGCGAAGATCTTGCTGAAACACTGAACTTGAAAAATTTAAATTACTCAGATGCTGTTAATACTGTTTTAAATAATGATTTTGTATTGTCATGCATTGAGTCTGATGAACTTGTAGAAATAACCGTGACAGGCAGATTTGAAAACATGGTGGAAAATATGAGAAAATCTATTTCCGAGCAATCAGGAATACCGGAGGAAAACATATACTGCCTGAGTAATAGCGAAATGATAAAATCAGCACATGAGGCTGGTATTTCTTTTGGTAAATACCGCGCATATCTTGAACTTTATGAGCTGGATCCGGATGTTACTATTGAAGATATCAGCGATCTTACAATGCGCCAAATCAGAGAAATGATAAATATGAAAGCATCGGGTGACTTAAATTTTAACGGGCAAACAGAAAATGGCAGCAGTCAGAACGGAAATGGATATGGTAATGGGAACGGAAATGGAAACAGGTTTGGAAATGCCGATAAATAGTCATTTGTTTTGGCATTTAGCATGAAGGCAAATAAAGTAATATATGAATCCTTGCAAAAAAACACATTGCGATTTATAGCCGCAATGTGTTTTTAGTTTTTTTGTGATAAATTATTGTTCTGTCAATCTTTATTAAACAATAAGACGTCTTCTTCTGAAACCCGGTAAATTTGAATTTTATGTATGATAACGACTTGCAAATATGTTTCTGTGTATCTTTTGGAACGGTAAGATATTGACAAAATATATGATTGTGTTATATTATATATATTAATATTTATATTGGGAGCAGTATTATGCCAGTTAAAAGTATGACAGGATACGGCAGAGCTAACGCCGTTGTGGATGGTACACAAATAAATATTGATATAAAATCTGTGAATCACAGATATTTTGATTTTAATTCCAAAATATCCAAAGACTATATCTTTGTCGAGGACAAGGTCAAAAAAATCATAAACGAAAACATAACCCGTGGCAAAATAGACTTTTATTTATTTATAAACAGCGATGCTGTAACGGAATATGACCTGGAGCTCAATGAACCGCTGGCTGAAGGGTATGTCAGAGCATTTAAGACTATAAGTAAAAAGATGAAAATTAAAAATGATATATCCGCTTCTTTTTTAACAAGAATGCCTGATGTCGTTAAAATTAAAAAGGGTGATATTGACGAAAGCAAGACAGAAAGTTGTGTAGTTCAGGTTTTGAAACAAGCACTTTTATCATTTGACGCCATGAGGGTGGCAGAGGGCAAAAAGCTTTATGACGATCTTGTCAATAATCTTGATATAATAGAAAAAAACATTGAAGAAATAGAGAAACTTGCGCCCAAATCAATTGAAGTTTACAAGGAAAAACTGAAAGCAAGGATGCTTGAAGCATTGGAAGGGCGTGAATATGATGAACAGCGACTTATAATGGAAGTTGCTATCTTTGCCGATAAAATAGATGTCGGTGAGGAAACAGTCCGACTGAAAAGCCATTTATCTCAATTCAAAGACCTGATTGACAGTGAGGGTCAGCCTGTGGGTAAAAAGCTTGATTTTATAGTTCAGGAAATGAACAGGGAAGTCAATACAATAGGTTCTAAATGTAATTCTATTGATATTACCCGTTTTGTGGTTGATACAAAATCTGTAATAGAAAAAATAAGGGAACAAATACAAAATATCGAATAAGAGGTATTTATGAGACTTATTAATATCGGATTTGGAAATATGGTCAGTGCATCAAGAGTTATTGCCATTATAAGTCCGGAAAGCGCGCCGGTAAAAAGAATAATTCAAGAGGCGCGTGAAAATCGCATGCTTGTTGATGCAACATACGGCAGACGCACACGAGCTGTAATCATTACTGACAGCGATCATGTCATTTTATCTTCATTACAACCGGAAACCGTAGCTAATCGTTTGAATGACAGCTATGATGATGAGGATGATGAAGATGAATAAAGGAATGCTTATAGTATTATCCGGTCCGTCCGGTGTGGGTAAGGGTACAGTACTTGAAAAGGTATTTGAACATGATAAAAATCTTGCGTATTCGGTATCCTGTACCACAAGGCCGCCAAGATCAGGCGAAAAGGACGGAGTACATTATAGTTTTATTTCAAAAGAAAAGTTTTTGGAAAACATTCAAAACGGCAGGATGCTTGAGTATACGGTATACTGTGATAATTATTATGGTACTGATGCCGAATATGTCGACAGCCTGAGAAAAAAAGGTTTTGATGTTGTGCTTGAAATAGAAACCAATGGTGCAATGAATGTCTTGAAAAAGTGCTCTGATGCCGTTTCAGTTTTTATTGCTCCGCCTACATTCGAACACTTGCAAAAACGTTTGACTGAAAGAGGCACTGAAACCAGCGATGTGATAAACAAACGTATTTTAAAGGCAAAAGATGAGCTGTCTCGTATAGATATTTATGAATATCTTGTGATAAATGATGTTGTCGATAATGCAGTACAAGATATTTTGGCAATACTCAGGGCTGAGCGCATAAAAAAATATAATAAAACTAATTATAGAGGTGTATTGATATGATGTTATATCCCGCAATTAATGACTTAGAAAAGGTTACTCACAACAGATATGCGCTTGTTATAATAACAGCAAAACGCGCAAGACAGCTTTTAGAGCAGTCAGAAAATAATAAAGTGCCGCTTTCTGATAAACCGGTCAAGCTAGCTATAGAAGATATTGCATCCGGAAAAGTAAGATGCAAGTCTGTAACTGAAAACGACGTTCAAACTTCCAATGAGCAAGCACCTTCTGAAATCAAACCTGAAAAATAAACTGTAAACAGGAGTTTCGTATGGCTTTGTGTGCAAGTGTTGTCATTGACGATATTATAAATAAAATAGATAAACCATACGACTATGTTGTACCGTCTGAATTTTTAGAACGTCTTAAAGTCGGAATGCGTGTTGTTGTACCGTTCTCCAAAGCAAACATAAAAAAGAAAGCACTTGTTATTTTGCTGCATGAGTGCGATGATGCCTCTGCTTACAAACAGATAATCGATGTTGTTGACAGTGAGGTCCTTATAAATCGGCTTCAAATGTCGCTAATCCGTTTGTTGAAAAACAGATACTTTGTAACATATTATAATGCCTTGAAGGCAATAGTCCCAAGAGGTATTGATTTTAAAATAACAGAGTATTTTGCATGCACAGATGAGCTTGAGCAGTTTGATAACCGGCTTTTTTTATTGTTCAGGAAAAAAAACAACCGCTTGAAATACAATGACGTTCCAGATGAGCTTAAGGCAAATTTTGATCAGTGCAGACAAAGCGGACTTGTAATAAAACAAATCGTTACCGCTGATAATATAGGCAGGCTTACAGAAAAATATCTAACTTTAAATATAAGTACAGCAGAAGTAGAAAATTATATCTCACAGCTAGAGAAAAGATTTTCTAAACAAAAAGATCTTCTGTCGGTTTTTCTTGATTGCAATGAGGTTTCCGAAAGAGATGCGCTTTATTACAGCGGATGTGGTACAAGTACAGTAAAGACTCTTGAAAAAAAGGGGATTATCACTATAAAGCGCAAGCTGATAGAGCGAAACCCTTATAAAGATATCGAGCGCACTGTTGATATGTCTTTAATACAGCTTACAGGACTGCAGCAGCAAATATATGATTCCGTTAAAGTCAGCATGAATGAGTATGCGGTACATCTTATACACGGTGTGACTGGAAGCGGAAAAACGCTGATATATATGTCTCTTATAGATCGGATTGTCAAGCAAGATAAGTCGGCAATATTTATGGTCCCGGAAATCTCATTGACACCTCAGACTTTAAATAGGTTTTATTCCCGATATGGCGACAAGGTCTCTGTCATCCACAGCGGACTTGCTCCGGGTGAGAGAGCAGACCAGTGGCGCAAAGTCAAAAACTGCTCAAGCAGCGTTGTAGTAGGTACACGAAGCGCAGTCTTTGCTCCTGTCAATAATCTTGGTATCATTATAATCGACGAGGAGCACGAGCAAAGTTATAAATCGGAAAGCTCACCAAGATATCATGCGCGCGATATTTCAAAATTTATATGTAAAAAGCTTAATATACCTCTTGTTCTCGGTTCGGCAACTCCTTCAATCGAGAGCAGCTACTTTGCAAAAAAAGGTAAATATAAATATTATAAACTGGATAAGAGATTTAATAATAATCCTTTGCCGCACACGTCAATAATAGATATGCGAAATTCATTCAAGCAGGGCAACCAGTCTTTTTTGAGTGAAGAACTTCGTCTTGCCATAGAAGAAAATTTACATTCCGGCGGACAGACAATACTGTTTTTAAACAGACGCGGCGCCTATACAATGGTCGGCTGCCGCAGCTGCGGTTATGTTGCTAAATGTAAAAACTGCGGTATTGCACTTACTTATCACTCTGCCAATAATAGGTGTATGTGTCACTATTGCGGGTACAGCATTAAAATGTTTGATACATGTCCTGTCTGTAAAGGTAAGCATATAAAAAGATTAGGCATAGGAACTCAGCTTGTCAATACAGAACTGGAAGAATTTTTTCCGACAGCAAAGATACTGCGGATGGATTACGATACAGTAAGTTCATATATTTCTTACGGAAACAGTCTTGATGCGTTCAGAAAAGGCGAGTATAATATTATGGTTGGAACACAAATGGTAGCTAAAGGTCTTGATTTTCCAAATGTTACACTCGTAGGGGTGATAAATGCTGATCTTTCCCTTTTCGTTGACGATTTCAGAGCAAATGAGCGTACCTTTTCTCTGCTGACTCAGGTATGCGGTCGTTCAGGCCGTGCCGGTAAAGAGGGCAGGGCATTGATACAGACCTATTCTCCGGATCACGAGATAATCAGGTATGCTAAGGATCAGGATTATGATAAATATTATGACTTCGAGATTAAGTTCAGACAAGCTATGAATTATCCGCCTTTTTGTGATCTTATACTGTTTAATGTTACAAATTCACAGGAAAACTTAGCATATTCAGATGTGCAGGCACTGTACACTTATATTGATCAAATCAGCCGTAAAAAATATAATGATATACCGGTTCGGTTACTTTATCCTACTGTACCTAAAATAGCGTATTTCAATGGCAAATATCGATATAAACTTGTAATAAAAAGCAAAATTTGCAATCGTATGTACCAAATGCTTTGGGAAATATCAAACTATTTTGAAGATAACGTCACATCGGCTTTATCTATAAATGTAAATCCAATGAACAATAATTGAGGTAAAAATGGCACTAAGAGAAATAGTAAAAGAAAATATGGAATTTCTTTCAAAAAAATCAAGGCCTGTTGAAAAAATTGATGATCGTATTATCGAGCTTGTCGGAGATATGAAAGAAACCCTCATCAAAGCTGACGGAGTAGGCCTTGCCGCACCCCAGGTCGGAATATTAAAAAGAATATTTATTGTAGATGTTGACCTTGACAAAAAGAATATAATGGAATTTATCAATCCGGAAATTATCAAAAAGAAAGGGAAAAACGACAAATATCTTGAGGGCTGTCTGTCTTTCCCGGGCCGAAGCTTTCAGATTATACGTCCTGACAAGGTTGTTATCAAGGCCCAGAATTTATCAGGAGAATGGTTTGTATACGAGGCTGAGGACTTTATTGCTCGTGCTTTGATGCATGAAAACGATCATCTGGACGGTATTACTATACCGAAAATAGGTAAAGAGGTTTTTGATTGATGTCTGACAGATTAAAAATAGCATTTATGGGCACGCCAGATTTTGCCCTGCCATCACTTGAACGTTTAAAAACATTGTACGATGTATGTGCAGTATTCTGCCAGCCGGATAAGGCGTCCGGACGTGGCAATAAAATCATGCCGGGACCTGTAAAGAATTTTGCTTTACAGAATGGCATTCGTGTTTGTCAGCCGGATACATTTAAAAATTACTGCTGTAAAGATTTGCTGGCAAGCATAGACCCCGAGCTTATAGTTGTTGCCGCATATGGAAGAATACTTCCGGAGTATGTTTTAAATTATCCGAAATACGGATGTATTAATGTCCACGGCTCACTTCTGCCTAAATACAGAGGCGCATCTCCAATACAATCTGCCATTTTGAACGGAGATACGCAGACGGGTGTCACCATAATGAAAATGGCTGAGGGGCTTGACAGCGGAGACATTATATCACAAGCTTCAACGGATATTGGTTTATACGAGACTGCGGGTCAGCTTTTCGACAGATTGAGTATTCTGGGTGCTCAATGCCTTGTAGATACAATCGAAGATATTGTTAACGGGCGGGCTGTGTATACACCGCAGAACGATACAGAAAGCTCATATGCGTCAATGATCACAAAACAAATGGGTGAAATTAATTTTAATAATACTGCTATGCAAGTCAAATGCCAAGTATACGGACTGAATCCATGGCCTCTTGCATATATTAATGCAAAAACGCAAAGTATTAAAATACACAAGGTGCTGCTTGGAAATGAAACTAATGAGCAGCCGGGAACAATAATAAATATTGGAAAAGACGGTATTGAAGTAGCATGCGGTGATAATAAAAGCGTTATATTGACTCAGGTACAACGAATGGGTAAAAGAAAAATGGATGCATATTCATTCAGCCTTGGTGTGAAAATAAAAACAGGTATGTCTGTTTACTCATTATAGGAGGTTTTAAAATGTTATTTTATGATTATTATTCTATTCTTATTATATTACCGCTTATTATTTTGTCATTGATAATTCAGTCGATTCTTAATATGACATATAATAAGTATTCTAAAATTGTGAATTCCAAAGGCATGACCGGTCATGATATAGCCCAAATGATACTGACAAATGCAGGAATTTATGATGTTACTATTGAATGTACAAATGGATATTTATCAGACCATTATGATTCAATTAAAAAAGTCATACGCCTTTCATCAAACGTGTATAACGGTTCAAGTATTGCGTCAATCGGGATTGCAGCACACGAGACAGGTCACGCCTTACAGTACGCTGCGCAGTATTATCCTATAAAGCTGCGCTCTGCTATAAATGGTATTACAAATTTCAGCTCTACAATACTTTACTTTCTTATCATTTTGAGCCTCATATCCCGCTTGCCCGGAATATGTAATTTTGCTGTTGTATGTTTTCTGGTGATTTTGATCTTTCAGTTGCTAACGCTTCCGGTGGAATTTAATGCCAGCGCAAGAGCAGTTGAAAATATTAAAAATATGGGTTATAATGAAACAGATATCACAGGTGTTAAAAGGATCCTTACGGCAGCTGCAATGACATATGTTGCAGCTATGCTTATATCCTTGGGGCAAATGATAGCATTTATGCTACGAACGCGAGGCAGAAATGACAATTAATCCGAGAAGTACAGCGCTGGATATTCTCATAGCGTATGAACGTGATGGTGTATATCCTAATCTGTTGCTCAAAAAATCTTTGAAAGACATTAAAGTTGACAGGGACAAGCGTTTTATAAGTGCTCTGGTTTACGGAGTGATTGAAAAAAAGCTTTTGCTTGATTTTTATATTTCTCATGTTTCCAGTGTGAAAATCAAAAAAATAAATACTGTTGTACTTTCAATACTAAGAATAGGCCTTTATCAAATTGTATTTATGTCTACTCCGGCAAGTGCTGCATGTAACAGTTCGGTACAACTTGCAAAGACAAACGGACAGATAAAAAGCGCAGGCTTTGTTAATGCTGTTTTGAGAAAACTGGCTCAAACATATGAAAGTATTTTAATGCCGAAAAATAAAATCGAATATTTATCTGTCAAGTACTCCGTATCTTCAAAGATTTTAAATGTAATTATAGATTCTTTGGGAATTGAAAAAGCTGAGCTGTTTTTACAATCCGGATATTCGGAAACTAAAAAGATATATATTGCAGTAAACAGAATAAAAGCATCCGACGATGAACTATTAAAATTATTGCGTTTTGAAAATATCATCGCCCGAAAAACTGATATAAAAGGATTGCTTTGTGTTGACTCTGGCTTTGACATTGAAAGCACTGCAGCATATACAAACGGTTATTTTCATGTTATAAGCAAGCCTTCATATATTTGCGCCGTATCAGTCGGCGCTCAGTCCGGCGATGTTATATACGATATGTGTTCAGCCCCAGGCGGTAAGACGTTCGTGTTGAGCTATGAGTCTGCCGATAACGCAAAAATAACAGCTTTTGATATTTATAAGCACAAAACAGATTTAATAAAAAAGAACTGTTCAAGACTTGGGTTGAAAAACGTGCTTTCAATTACGGCTGACAGCACAAAACTGAATCGGGATCTTATTAATACGGCAAACCGTGTGCTGTGCGATGTACCTTGCAGCGGTTTGGGTATGATTTTCAGAAAGCCTGATATTAAATATAAAGACTGCAATTTTTCCGATCTTATTGATATACAGAAAAAAATACTTGAAAATGGTTGTATGTATTTAAAAAGAGGAGGCAGACTTATATATTCCACATGTACTGTTAACGTGCAGGAAAACAATTTGCTTATAAGAGATTTTCTTGAAAATAATGATAAAATAGAAATTGACAAAAGTATAAATATATATAATAATAATTACGGCGAAAAGCTGTTTTTACCTAATACTGATAATATGGATGGATTTTATATTGCAGTGCTCAGAAAAAAATAAAATTGATATAAGATCGCTAACGTTTGATCAACTGGTTTGTCTGATAGTTCAGATGGGTTATCCGAAATATCGAGCAGATCAGGTTTTTCATTGGTTACATAGTGGGATACAGTCGGTAGATGATATGCTGAATATCCCAAAAGACTTGAAAGCGGATCTTTTGAATAGTACTTTTATTGCGCCTGTTACTGTTTATAAAAAATTCGTGTCAGATATAGATGGAACTGTCAAGTTCGTGTATAAGCTTTATGACGGTAATTTTATTGAAACTGTTGTAATGAAATATAAACACGGATATTCGATTTGTGTATCATCTCAGGTCGGGTGTAAAATGGGATGTGAATTTTGCCAATCAACAAAAAGCGGTTTTATAAGGAATCTCTTGCCTGGCGAAATATTAGGTCAGGTTTTGGAATCACAGCGAAGACTGGAAATAAAAATTTCAAATATAGTTATGATGGGAATCGGAGAACCACTTGATAATTTTGATAACATTATTACGTTTCTTAAACTGGTAAACGATCCTAAAGGCATAAACATCGGCTACAGGCATATTTCCGTTTCAACATGCGGATTAGCTGATAATATCATAAGACTTGCGGATTTTAATCTGCCGGTAACACTTTCTATTTCGCTGCATGCCGCCTCTGATGAAAAACGTAACAGTATTATGCCTGTCAACCATAAATATAACATTCAAAAGCTTATCTCTGCATGCAGGTATTATCAATCGGTAACCGGAAGAAGAATTTCTTTTGAATATTCACTTATAGACGGTGTTAATGATTCTGATGCCGATGCGAAAAAGCTATTTGATTTACTTTCGGGTATTATGTATCATATAAATCTTATTCCTGTGAATAGAATAGAAAACGGGGTATTCAGTCCTCCGGATATGAAAAAAGTCAGAAGGTTTAACGACCTGCTTGTATCTATGGGTGCTTCATGTACAGTCAGAAGGACTTTGGGAGCTGACATATCCGCTTCATGCGGACAGCTCAGAAGCAAATTTGAACGGAAGAGAGGGGTTTGAATTGATAATATTTGGCTCTAGCAACGTAGGAAAAGTCAGAAAAGACAATCAGGACTCTTATACGTTTGACATAATTGATGATAACTTGGGCTTTGCAGTTGTCTGTGACGGTATGGGAGGCCCCGGCGGAGGAAAAATTGCAAGTGCCACTGCTGTAAAAAGTTTGGCAAAACATCTGGCGTCTGTAACTTGTGATTTTGATGAAATAAAAATCAAAGAAACATTCAATAACGCCGTTGCTTCGGCAAACAGTGAAATTTACAGCAAGGCTTTAAATGATCAGAGCCTCACCGGAATGGGAACCACTTTGGTTTCAGCAGTTGTAATAAACGATACGGGTTACTTTATAAATGTAGGAGACAGCAGGGCGTATCTTATACGAGACGACAGCATAAAACGGATATCTCATGACCATTCTGCTGTTCAGCAGCTCGTCGACAACGGTATGCTTACAGAGTCCCAGGCGCGTAACCATCCGAATAAGAACATAATCACCCGCGCGCTCGGCGTAGAGCAAAATGTAAGCTTTGATTTTTTCAAAGAAAAGATTTTGCCGGGCGATATCATTCTTTTGTGTTCAGACGGAATCACAAACTATATTGACGATCTTGAAATACCTTTTGAAGCGGTAAAACGCAAAGATAACATAGAAACCATCCCGCAGAAACTGATTGAGCTGGCAAACTCACGTGGCGGCGCCGATAACTCGACAGTTGTAATAATGAAAGCTTAGGAGGCTTAAATTCATGGATAAATTGATTGGCAAAACAATAAATGACAGATATATTATAACCGAGATAGTCGGCGTAGGAGGAATGGCTGTTGTATATAAGGCTTTTGATAAAGTAGTAAACAGAGTTGTTGCCGTAAAAGTACTCAAAGAAGAGTTTATGTCAGATGCCCAGTTCAGGCGTAGATTCATAAACGAGTCTAAAGCTATTACAATGCTGTCTCAAAATAATATCGTTGACGTTTATGATGTTTGTCTTGAAGGAGATATGATGTATCTTGTCATGGAATACATAGACGGGGTCACATTAAAAGAATATCTTGACAAAGTAAAAGTACTCGATTGGCATGAGGCTGCGTTCTATATTAAACAGATACTGAAGGCTATGTCACATGCTCACGAACGCGGTATAGTTCATAGAGATTTAAAGCCTCATAATATCATGCTTCTTCGTGACGGTACAATAAAGGTGACCGATTTCGGTATTGCAAAATTATCTAAGTTTGAAACTCAGACAATAACAGACAAGGCTATCGGTTCTGTGCATTATATAAGCCCGGAGCAGGCAAGCGGCGACCGTACAGATGAAAAGACCGATATTTACGCCGTCGGTGTAATGCTGTATGAAATGATAACCGGAACCCTGCCGTTTGAAGCGGATAGTGCAGTTTCGGTAGCATTGATGCAAGTGCAGGCTCAGCCGAAGCTTCCGCGAGAAATAAACAGCTCGATTCCAGAAGGAATTGAAGAAATAACAATAAAGGCGATGATGAAGGATCCTGCATTAAGATATGCTTCCGCATCAGCTATGTTTAATGACATAGTAAGTGTTGAAAATGATCCGGATACTGTATTCGGTTATCTCAATACTGTACCGGACTCATTGCAGGACGAGCTTAATGTTGATAATTCTCCTACAAGATTTGTGGATATAATGGGAGACACAGACACTGATGCCCAGAACGAGTCAGATGAGGACATAACAGAAGAACAGTCAGATCAGGAGAGTGACGAGACGGAATCAAAGTTTAAAGAAATATGGCTGCCGATTATTTGCGGCGTGGGTTCAGCTTTATTAATTGTAGCGCTTGTAGTTGCGGGTATAGTATACTTTCCCGAAATCAAAAACATGATAACTAATAGTAATAATGTTGTTGAAAAAGTAATAGTTGATAACTATGTTGGTAAAAACTATGACCAAGTAGAAAAGGAAAACTCTTCAGGTCTTGTTTTTGAAAAAACCAATATGCTCAGCGACGAGCCGGAAGGCACTATAATTTCTCAAGAGCCTGAAGCGGGTGCTGAGGTTGATAAGGGCTCGATAGTAAGTTTTAAAGTAAGCATGGGCGTTGAGACTGTTCAAATACCGGATGTTACAAATAAATACTACGAAATAGCTATTGACGAACTCTATGATCTGGGAATAATGTACAAAACAAAATATATAGCCAGTGATACAATCAAAGAAAACTACGTCATAAGAACAGATCCTGCGGCCTTTACCGAAATAAAATCAGATACGAGCATTACTGTTTATATAAGCTCGGGTAAAGAAATTGTTACCGTAACCGTTCCGGATGTTCTAAAAAGAACTGAGGCGGATGCTGTTGAAAAGCTTGCGACAGAAAGTCTTGTTGCCGACAAACTTTATGAATATGATGAAACAGTTCCAAACGGATGCGTTATAAGCCAAAATCCCGCGTCAGGTACAAAGGTCGATGAAGGATCAACTGTTGAAATTACAATAAGTCTTGGACCGAAACCTGCAGAAGATGATCCTATCGATGAGAATCCTGATGTAACTCCGGGTACTGATCCCGATACTGACCCGGATACCAATCCTGACAATGACCCTGATACAGATCCTGATACAGATCCCGATACTGACCCGGATACCAATCCTGACGACAATCCCGCCAGCGGCGACGGTCAGGAAGATGACCAAACCGATGATAAGGACAGCGTTTCTTATAAATTGACTGTCGATCTAAGTCAGTTTTCTTCAAAAACCAGCGTTTCTTTGACAATTTCAACAAATGATAATTCATGGAATAAAGTTGAAAATATTACTATGGCAAACCTTGCCGGAGCAAATTATATCTATAATTCTGAGACTGTAATGCTCAAAAAGGGTACGATTATTTCACTTTATGTGGACGGTACGCTATTTAACACATATACCGTAAGCTGAACGGAGTTTTTATGAACAGAACCGAAGAAAGATTAATTGCATTCGAAATTGTTTTTTCTTTTCCGTTTTATTCTGAAATAGAGCCTGAGGAACTAATGAAAAGATACTCTGAATGCGCAGACGATATCGTTCTGACAGATTATATAGTTTCTACCGTAAAGGGCATTGCTGATAATCTTGAACAGATTGACCAAAAAATCAGATCGTCAATAAAAACCAGAACTTTTGACAGACTTGACAAAATTTGTCTTGCTGCAATGCGTCTTGCGGTTTATGAAATGCTTTATAATAATGATGTGCCCATTCCGGTGGCTATTAATGAAGCCATTGAGATTACAAAGAAATACGATGAAAGCCTTGTCGGCTATGTACATGCAAATCTCGGCATAATATCAGGGTCCGAAAATGAGTAAAATATTGGCTTTGGATACAAGCAATTATACAACATCGGCTTGCGTAGTAGATACGCAAGCCGGTATTGTATGGGAAAACAGAATAATGATTCCTGTTGAAAACGGAAAATGCGGTATACGTCAGAGTGACGCTGTTTTTTGTCATATTAAACATTTTAATCATATTTTTGAAGGCATACCATATTTCGATTTCGATTGCGTCAGCGCCAGCAAATGTCCTTCTGAACGTGAAAACTCATATATGCCTTGCTTTACAGTTGGTGTCTCTTTTGCAAAAACTATATCTTTGCTTAATAATATACCGTTATATCTTTACTCGCATCAAAAAAATCATATTATGGCAGCTATAGTATCTGCAAATGCAGGACACCTGCTTTGCTCAGACTTTATTGCTTATCATGTCTCCGGTGGTACAACCGATATTGTTTTGTGCAAGCCTAATGGTATCAACTTTGATGTACATAAGATAGCAGGCTCTGCCGATATTAGCTGTGGTCAGCTGATTGACAGAGCAGGTACAATGCTGGGCATGCCATTTCCATGCGGCAGTCATGTTGAAAAAGCAGCAAACGGTAATCTTAAGGGCAATCTGAATATAAAAGAACATGACGGAATGTATAATTTTTCCGGATTTCAAAATAAAATTGAAAAAATGCATTGTGAAAACTTTACGTCAGGGGAAATTTGCGATTTTGTATTGGATGTAGTGCTTTCGTTTATTTTGAAATCTGTAGCAAAGCTAAGAAAAATTTATGGTAATATTCCCATTCTGATGTCAGGCGGGGTAATGTCAGACGTTTTGCTCAGAAATGAGATCCAAGACAGATGTTCCAAAGTTTATTTTGCACTTCCGCGTTATTCTGCTGATAACGCAATGGGTACTGCATGGTTGAGCGCTGTTGAAAGAGGTGAGTTTAATGCCTGATAACAACGTTGTGACGGTCAGCGGTTTAACTAAATACATAAAAAGCAAGCTGGAAAATGATGTTCATTTGCAAAAGTTTTCCGTTATAGGAGAAATATCAAATTTGACTGTACACAGAACAGGACATTTGTATTTTGCTATTAAGGATGAGTTTTCCCTTCTTAATGCCGTAATGTTTAAAGGCTCGGCATCAGCTCTTGCGTTTGAGCCTAAAAACGGTATGAAAATAGTGGCTACCGGTAGAATATCTGTTTTTGAACCGTCAGGAAAATACCAGATTATTGTATCGTCTATGTCAGTTGACGGAATAGGAGATTTATATGTCGCTTTCGAATTACTTAAATCAAAGCTTGAGAAAGAGGGATTGTTTGATGTTTCACATAAGCTTGCAATACCCAAAATACCTTCAAAAATAGGTGTAATCACTTCTCCGACAGGCGCCGCAATACGAGATATTATAAACGTTTTAGGCAGACGTTTTCCGTTTGCTAAAGTAATAATTTATCCATCGCTTGTACAGGGAGAAGACGCTGCTGTGCAGATGATAAAAGCACTCAAATTTTTTGAGAAGGCACGATGCGTCGATGTGATCATAATAGGACGCGGCGGAGGCTCAATCGAAGACCTGTGGGCTTTTAACGATGAAAACCTGGCAAGAGCAATATATGATATGACAGTACCGGTTATTTCTGCGGTTGGACATGAAATTGATTTTACGATTTGTGATTTTGTTGCCGATCTAAGAGCGCCCACTCCGTCTGCTGCTGCTGAGATGGCAGTTCCAAACACAGTGGATCTGCTGTCCAAGTTTGAAAATGTAAACAAAAGAATGTACTCCATTCTTCAGAGAAAATTGGAGTTTCTCACTCAAAAATATCAGTCGTTAAAACGATCACGAATGTTTGAAGACAAACAGTTCTTTACAGAGCGTTATCAGCTATTGCTTGATCACATTACCGAAAGGCTTATTTCTGTAACTGGTGTTAGGCTTGATAAATGTGACTCAGGATTCAAATCGGTTGTAGTAAAGCTTGATGCATTAAGTCCGTTGAAAATACTGAGCCGCGGATATCTGATAGGACAGAACAAGTCAGGTGATATAATTAAAAGTACATCGGCGGTAGCTGAAGGCGACAGTATTTATCTCAAACTATATGACGGCAGTATTGATTGTACTGTAAATTCTATTGTTAAGGAAGAAAAACATGGATAACAACATTACTTTTGAAGAAGCTCTGGCACAGCTTGAAAAAATAGTAAAACAACTTGAAAGCGGAGATACAACTCTCGATGAATCTGTAAAGCTGTTTGAAAAAGGAATAAAACTTTCAGAATTGTGCTCAAATTATCTTAAGCAGGCCCAGCAAAAAGTAGAAATTTTGATTAATAATGACACTGAAGAGCCTGAATTTAAAGATTTTAATGCAGATGAATAGATATAGCGATACAGTAAAATTAATAACTTTACGTCTGGAGCAGATAATGTCTTATGATAAATGCGGATACGATACACTGCTTGAGGCAGAAAAATATTCCGTGACTGCAGGCGGCAAGCACTTGCGCGGTTTAATCCTTTTGGAGACGGCAAAATACGGAGGTATAACAGCAGATAACGCTGTTGATTTTGCCTGCGCTGTTGAAATGGTGCATACATATTCTCTTATCCATGACGATCTTCCGGAAATGGATGACGATGATCTGCGCAGAGGCATGCCTACCTGTCACAAAAAATTTGGAACGGCTATTGCTCTGCTTGCGGGCGATGCACTGCTTACAAAAGCATTCTCTGTAATTTCAAATGATAGTAATTTTGATTGTGATAAAAAGATAGAATGTATACGTATACTCAGTAACGCATGTGGCGAACACGGAATGCTGGCGGGGCAGACTATGGACAAGCTGAGTGAAAACAAGCAAATTGACATTCAAACTTTAACGGATCTGCATAACAGAAAAACAACGGATATGTTTTGCGCCGCGGTTAAAATGGGATGTGTGCTTGGAAATATTCCTCATTATATTCGTGATCAGCTTGTAAAAGGTATGAGTATATTAGGTCTTGCGTTTCAAATCAAAGACGACATACTCGATATCACGTCTGATACCGAAAGTCTCGGGAAACCAGTAAAAAGTGATCAGAAATGCAATAAATCCACTTTTGTCAGTACAATCGGACTTGAAAAATCATGTGCACTTCTTGATCGGCTTGTGAGTGATACTAAAATGATACCAGTATTTCAAAACACACCTTTTTTCAATGAGCTGGCCAATTTTTTTATTAATAGGAAAAAATAAAAAATGGAATTTAAAATTCTTGAAAATTTAACTTCGCCGTCAGAGCTGAAAAATATGTCCGTTGACAAACTGAAAATCTTGTCAGATGAACTTAGACAGGCATTGATACTTAATGTATCAAACACCGGGGGACATCTTGCCAGTAATCTTGGTGTTGTAGAGCTTACTATCGCTATACATCGTGTATTTTCTTCGCCTACGGATCAGATAGTATTTGATGTCGGTCATCAGTGTTATGTTCATAAAATGCTTACCGGCAGATATGACAAATTTTTTACGCTTAGACAAAAAGACGGACTTTCAGGTTTTCCTAATCCTCAGGAAAGCGAGCATGATATTTTTAAAACCGGTCACAGCTCGACATCAATCTCGTCTGCACTTGGTCTTGCGTACGCAAAAAGTCTGTCTGGAGACAATGATTCGTCTGTTGTAGCTGTTATCGGTGACGGGTCAATGACAGGCGGACTTGCATATGAGGGACTTAATAATGCCGGAAATTCCGGACAAAACCTTGTTGTTATTTTAAACGACAATAAGATGAGTATTTCAAAAAATGTAGGTTCTATTTCAAAAACTCTTACCAGACTTAGAAGCAAAAGCGGATATTTTCGGTTCAAAGACGCGTTTGGGTATTTTCTTGTAAAAATACCGTATGTAGGTAAACCTCTTTACAGGCGTCTTAATAGGCTTAAATCTGCTATTAAGTCATATTTTTATTCATCAAATATATTTGAAAGCATGGGGTTTAAGTATATAGGCCCTATTGACGGGCATAATCTTGAAATGCTTATTCGTGTGCTGTCAAGAGCAAAATCGCTTAAGCGTCCGGTGTTAGTGCATGTTAATACAAAAAAAGGGAAAGGATATTCGTTTGCTGAAGATAAACCTAGAGAATTTCATGGTGTCGGTGAATTTGATATTGGCACAGGCAATTCAAATCAAAACGGACAACTTACATTTACAGATGTATTTGGAAAAACTCTTGTGGAACTTGCAAATAAGAATGATAAAATTTGCGCAATAACTGCTGCAATGGGTTCCGGCTGCGGTCTTACGGCTTTTAAATCACGGTTTCCAAAACGCTATTTTGACGTTGGTATAGCGGAAGAACATGCCGTAACCTTTGCAGCAGGATTGGCAAAAAACGGATATTTACCTGTTTTTGCTGTATATTCTACATTTTTGCAAAGATCTTATGATCAAATAATCCATGACATTTCTTTACAAAATTTGAAAGTTATTTTTGCTGTTGACAGAGCCGGCATTGTGGGTGAGGACGGAGAGACACATCAGGGGCTTTTTGATTTGCCTATGCTTCTGCCGATACCCAATCTTATCATATTTTCGCCATCAACTGGTACTGAGCTTACGGCTATGTTTGATCGTGCTGTATACACTGAACAAAAATCATGTGTTGTCAGATATCCTAAGGGAAATTGTATAGAGTATACCGACTTTCCTTTCAAATATCCACGGCTAAATTATGAAACTATAAATAACGGAGCTGATACCGCGGTAATATCATACGGACATGAGATAATCGAGGTTATAAACGCTGTAAAACATATCTCCGTTGATATTGTTAAATTGAATGTATTGAATTGCTTTGACGATAAATTGATTTCGGATCTTATGGGCTATAAGAATATTATTTTTATAGAGGAATGTTATAAAATCGGGGGGGTTGGCATGCTTTTGGAAGATCGTCTTTACACAGACGGATTTAATGGCGGCTATTTTATCATTGCAGTGGAAAACGATTTTGTAAAACATGCTCCTGCATGCTTGCTGCGCAAGCAACTGGGACTTGACAGCCAATCACTTGAAAAACGTATAAGACAGATAACCGACAATTAATATGCGACTTGATGTTTATTTGGTTGAAAATAAATACTGCATGAGCAGAAATAAGGCGTCTGAAATAATTGCAGAAGGCAAGATCCGAATTAATAATATAACGATTTATAAAGCATCATATAATGTAAAGCCGGACGATATTGTCACCATTGAACAGAATCTGCAGCAATATGTTGCCAGGTCTGCCAAAAAGCTAATGACTGCAATAGAAAGCTTTGATTTGGACTTTAAAGGCAAAACAGTTATTGACCTTGGCGCTTCAACCGGCGGATTTTGTCAGATAATGCTTGAAAAAGGCGTAAAAAAGATATATGCTATTGACATAGGTACAAACCAGCTTCATGACAGCATAAAAAACGATATAAGAGTTGTCAATTTGGAAAAGACCGATGCGAGAAATATTGAAAAAAGCATGTTTTGCGAGCAGATAGATATTATTACATGCGATCTGTCTTTTATTTCACTGACTCACATACTTCCTGCGGTATACAGAACGTTAAGACCTTTAGGTCAATTTATCTGTCTGGTAAAACCTCAGTTTGAAGTAGGTCCGGCAAATGTAGGAAAAAATGGTGTCGTTAAAGATCCCCGGTTACATTGCAGAGCAATATGCAGTATTTCCGATGCGGCATATTCTGTGGGCTTTGATGTAAAGGATGTCTGCTTTTCAAAGCTTGCAGGCGAAAACGGCAACAAAGAATATCTGCTGTATATGATAAAATCAAAACCTCAGGGAGCGTTTTCACATAAAATTATTGAAAGCAGAGTGGCTGACGCAAAATGAAAAATATAGGTATAATTGTCAATAACAAAAAAGATTATAAATTTAAATATTTTAAGCGTGTTGCCGAGATTGTATACGGCAGCGGATTTTGTCCTGTCATGACAAAAGAATATACAAATTTTTTTCAAGGCAGCGATTACATATTTACGACGCTTGAGGAAATGTTTAAGACCTGCTCAATGGTTATCACGCTGGGCGGGGACGGTACTTTTTTAAATGTTGCGGATTTGGCGGTAAGATACGATGTTGCATTGCTTGGAGTAAATTTAGGCACACTCGGTTATCTTGCGCAGATCGATAAGTCGGAGATTGACCGAATCCCGAATATTCTTGCAGGAAATTTATCATTTCAGCACAGGATGATGCTCAGTGCTTCTGTCTACCGCGGCAACAGAAAAATATATGAATACAGTGCACTGAATGATGTTGTTGTTACGCGCAGCGCTGTTCTTAAGCCGATAAGTATAGATTTATACGGCGAAAGCGGAATAATCGCCGACTATTTCTGCGACGGACTTATTTTTTCAACTCCTACCGGCTCATCTGCATACTCTTTAAGTGTGGGAGGACCTATAATGGATCCTACCATGGAAGCTATACTTGTTTCGGCAATATCTCCTCACACGCTGTCATCCCACTCTCTTGTTTTCAATGCAGATAAAAAATTGGAATGCAGAGCTAATTCATCTAAAAACATAAATTCACTTATAAGTGTGGACGGAAGGCATGTTTTTTATATCCAGAACGAGGACAGGATAATAATAAGAAAAAACGACAAATACCTGCGTCTTGTTCAGTTGTCCGATTGTGATTTTTATACTGTCCTTAAAAATAAATTTAGTACCAGGGGTAAACGCAAATGAAAAAAGAAAGACTTGCTCGTATAAAGGAACTTGTTCTGGAATTTGATATAACTACTCAGGATAAGCTTGTTGAAATACTGAACAAAGACGGATACAATGTCACTCAGGCAACTGTTTCACGAGACATAAAAAAGCTGGGACTGATAAAATCATTTGAAGACGGAATAAATAAATATGTTCTAAAAAAACATGCAGATTCAAACGATCACAGCCTTATTTTGAAAAATTCGGTTCTGATGGTCAAATCGGCACAAAATCTTGTTGTAATTAAATGTAAGGCAGGAATGGCAAACGCTATTTGTGTATACATTGACAGTCTTGAATTACATGGTCTTGTCGGAACCCTTGCAGGTGATGATACGATCTTTATAGCTGCCACAGACAATACAGCAGCTTCACAGATACGAGAAAATATAGTAGACAGAATTGGGTAGGGCATAAACGATGCTTCTTAATTTGCATATTGAAAATATTGCAATAATTGAAAAAATCGATATAGATTTTTCCGTGGGGTTTAATGTACTTACCGGTGAGACGGGTGCAGGTAAAAGCATAATTATTGATTCAATCGGATTATTGACCGGTGCCAAAAGTTCAAAAGATTTGATAGGTCCTTTCGGTGATACAGCTATGGTTAGTGCGGTTTTTACCCGGTTTACCAATCAACAGCTCAAGGCCTTTTCGGATCAGGGCGTTTTTCCCGATGATGATAACAATATAATTGTGACCCGTAAAATCGGAACTGATGGCAGAGGTATAGCTAAAATAAACGGAGTATCTGTAACCTCATCGACATTAAAAAATATATCAAGATTGCTTGTCAATATTCACGGTCAGCATGACGGCTCAAAAATACTTGATCCATCTTCACATATTGAGTACCTTGATGAATTCGCAAATAGTCGTGATTTGCTTGAAAAATACCGTGATCAATATGAATCTGTTAAGAAAATAAGAAAAAAATTAGACAGACTTATTGAAATAAAAAACAAAAAAGAAGATCTTGGAGCAGCGCTTAATTTTAAAATAAACGAGCTGGAAAACGCAAATATAAAGCCGGGAGAGTATAATACTTTAAAAAACGCAAGAGATGCAGCTTTAAACAGTGCAGCTATATCTAAATGTCTTTATAACTGTGATCGCTTGCTAAGCGGTGATGAGGGCTGTATCACAGACAACATAGCTGCTGTTGTTAATGAGCTTGCCGGCATAAAGGATGTATATGCCAAAATTTCAGAAACGCTTTTAAAAATTGAAAACATTAAAGCCGAATTAGATGATGTTTGTGCCGATGTTGAGGGCCTGTTGTCAGAGCAGGAGCAAAGCGGATATACACCTGAATATATAGAAGACAGAATGTATACCCTTGAACGTATAATTAGTAGATATAAGAGCGAAGAAAATGCTGTCGCATCATTGGATAAATTTAAAAATGAGCTGGCAGAGCTGGAGTATAATGATATTGAGATTGAAAAAACACAACAAAAATACAGATCTTCTTTGTCTGTTTTGGAATTAATGGCACACGATTTGTCCCAGCACCGGTTGAAAGCTGCTGGAAAATTGTCAAGTACAATTTGCTCACAGCTTAGAGAACTGGACATGCCTCAGGTTAAATTTAAAGTATCCATTACGCGCAATATGAACGACAGAGGCGGAAATAAATATACAGCCAACGGATATGACAGTGTCGAATTTTTGCTTTCTGCCAATGAAGGCTCACAATTAAAACCACTTTCAAAAATAGCCTCAGGCGGTGAGCTTTCAAGAATAATGCTTTGCATAAAAAGCACACTCAACGATGACAAGTTTGATAGCTCAGCTGTAATATACGATGAGATTGATACTGGCGTTTCCGGCAGTACTGCTCAGAAAATCGGTCGTAAGCTTAAAAGTTTTGCAGACAATAGACAGGTGTTTTGTATAACTCATCTTGCTCAGATAGCGGCAATGGCTGATCATCATTATAAGGTTATAAAAACAACAAAAAATTCACTGACACGTTCAAGTGTATATCAGCTTTCTGATAGCCAGCGACGTGAAGAAATTGCAAGGATTATGGGCGGGGTAGACATAACTGAACAACTGCTTAAGACAGCTGACGAACTTATAAAAAGCACAAAATAATATTTTAAATTAAATAATAAAAATTATTGACTTATACGCATTTGCTGTGTTATAATCATACTTGGCCGCTTATGTCGGGTTTTAAAAACTTTCAGTTACCTGCCATAGCGAGTTTTCTTAAAGAAAGTGAGGTGCTTTGTAGTGTACGCAATTATTGAAACAGGCGGTAAACAGTACAAGGTCCAGGACGGTGACGTCATTTTTATTGAAAAGATCAATGCTGATAACGATTCTCAGTTTGTATTTGACAAGGTGGTTGCTGTCAGCACAGATGATGGAATTAAAGTCGGTACTCCGTATGTTGACGGAGCAACAGTTGAGGCAAATGTTGTAAAGACCGGCAAGGCTAAGAAGATTATTGTTTACAAGATGAAGCCTAAGAAAAATTACAGAAGAAAGCAAGGACACAGGCAGCCTTATACTAAGGTTCAGATAACCGCAATAAAGGCATAATGACTAATTTGATTTTTTTTAAAAGCAAAGGACATTATCTTGGTTTTTGCTGTAACGGTCACACAGGATATGCCGAGTCAGGCTATGATATTGTGTGCGCTGCGGTTTCTGCTGCAGTTGAATTGACTGCAGATTATCTGACTGCTTATTTTAAAGATCAAGTTAAGCTTTCGGTAGATGATGAAAATACATCAATCACACTTCGCTGTAATACCGAGTTTTCCGAGGCAGACAGACAGCTTGATACATTGAAGCGCTTTTGTGAAAGTGTTTCAGACCAGTATCCTGATTATTTTAAGATTGATTTTACGGAGGTGTAAATAAAATGGTTAAATTTAACATTCAGTTTTTTGCACATAAAAAAGGAATGGGCTCTACCAAAAACGGCAGAGATTCCGAGTCAAAACGCCTTGGCGTTAAAAGAGCAGACGGGCAGTTTGTTCTTGCAGGTAACATTCTTGTTACTCAGAGAGGCACAAAAATACATCCCGGCACTAATGTAGGCAGAGGCTCAAACGATTCGCTTTTTGCTCTTATTGACGGTAAGGTTAAATTTGAGCGGATGGGTAAGGACAGAAAAAAGGTTTCAGTATATTCAGTAGAGCAGTAAAAATAATCAGCCCCGGATGTTTCCGGGGCTTTTTTATAGGAGATCAAAATTGTTTATAGATATCGCTAAAATTTATATTAAAGCCGGTGACGGAGGCGACGGCGCTGTTGCGTTTCACCGAGAAAAGTATGTTGCGGCAGGCGGTCCGGACGGCGGTGACGGCGGCAGAGGCGGAAATATAGTTTTTGTCGCTGATAAAAACATGAATACGCTTATGGATTTTCGCTATAAAAGAAAATATGTTGCAAAAGACGGCGAAAACGGCGGCAAAAATAAATGTTCAGGCGCAAATGCCGAAGATCTTATAATTAAGGTTCCGTTAGGTACGCTGATTAAAGACGCTCAAAGCGGCCTTATAATCAAAGACATGTCTGACGGTCAAAATTTTATTGCAGCCAAGGGCGGCAGAGGCGGATGGGGAAATCAGCACTTTGCCACTCCGACTCGTCAAATACCACGTTTTGCAAAGCCTGGAGAGCCAGGAGAGCAAAGAATGGTTCAGCTTGAACTTAAACTAATAGCTGATGTTGGTCTTGTCGGTTTTCCGAATGTTGGGAAATCCACTTTTTTATCTGTTGTTTCATCAGCAAAGCCCAAAATAGCTAACTACCATTTTACAACGCTTGTCCCTAACCTTGGAGTAGTACATGCTTTTGAAGACAAAGATTTTGTGCTTGCCGATATTCCCGGTCTTATTGAGGGTGCATCGTCTGGAGTGGGATTGGGCACTTCTTTTTTGCGCCATGTTGATCGCTGCAGACTTATTATACATGTAGTTGATATTTCATCAAGTGAGGGCAGAGATCCTATAGCTGATTTTAAGGCTATAAACTCAGAACTAAAAAAACATTCTGACAGACTTTCATCATTACCGCAAATAGTTGTAGGCAACAAATGTGATATTGCATACGATATGAATGCTATAGAAAAATTCAAGGATTATGTAACAAAACTCGGTTACCCATTTTTTCTTATTTCTGCAGCATCCAAAAACGGTATAAAAGAAGTTATAGCCAAAACTGTAGAAATGCTTGATAATCTTCCCGATACATTAATATATGATCCGGAAATAACAATAAACGAACAGCCAGTTAAAAAGACTGCTCAGGATTTCAGCGTCAATGTACATGATGGAATTTATTATGTAGAAGCCGAATGGCTGCCAAAAATAATGTCTGGCATAAATTATAATGATTTTGAATCAATGAATTATTTTCAGCGCGTATTAAGAAACAGCGGTATAATTGACAGACTTGAACAAATGGGTATTAAAGAAGGCGATACTGTCAATATTTATGATTTTGAATTTGAATTTTTAAAATGATAAAATTAAAAATCGGAGATTATTCTATAATAGCAGCAGTTATTATCTGCGCGGTCATAATGCTTATGCCCGCAAAACAGGCAGGAGACAGAGCCGTTTTGTACTGTGATGGTAAGCCTGTTAAAACATTTGATCTTTCAGTAGATACCGAATTTGTTTTTGAAAATGATTATGTCAATATAATTACAGTCAAAAACGGAAGTATTTTAGTCCGCGATGCTGACTGCCCGGATAGGGTATGCGTTTATAGCGGAAAAATTTCAAAATCCGGTCAGACTATTTGTTGTTTGCCTAATAAAGTTGTAATACGTGTATTTACCGATAATAAGGAAACGGATGTGATATCCGGATGATTGCTAAAACTGCGAAATGCGGTGTATTTGCTGCTCTTGCAATAATAGTATCAACCTTGGAAAGGTTTATACCTTTACAGGCTGTAGTACCTGTTCCCGGTATTAAGTTGGGGTTGGCAAACTGCGTTATTTTATTTGTATTAATAAAAATAGGGTTTTTTTATGCTGCATCTGTTATGATTATAAAGAGCGTGACTGTGGGAATTTTATTTTCCGGCCTGTCTTCGATTATATTTTCACTTACCGGCGGTTTTCTGGCTCTTTTGGTAATGTTTGTACTGCTGAACTTTAAAAAACTGTTTTCAATTTGCGGTATATCCGTGGCCGGCGCTGCACTGCATAGCTTTGGGCAAATACTTGCCGCCTCGGTAATGCTGGGCAGCGGATATATCTTTGGTTATCTTCCGGTGCTGCTGCTTATCTCAGTATTTACGGGATTGTTAACCGGATTTTTGACTCAAATATTAGTTGAACGGATTGAGGTCTGAATGAATAACTTTTCAAAATATTACGACTTGTTTGTCGGTGCGGATTATGATACTATCTCAGATTATATAGATAAGCAAATTCAGATGTTAAAGCCTGATTCTGAGCTTGTTTGTGATCTTGGATGCGGAACTGCTAATGTAACGCTGAGACTTGCAAAATCCGGCTATGATATGATAGGTATTGATTCTGATGAGGATATGCTTATAAATGCACGCGAAAAACTGGAACGCAGCAATATAAACGATGTGTTGCTGCTAAATCAAAATATATCTGAATTTGAACTTTATGGCACGGTCGATGTTATATATTCAACATTGGACAGTATAAATTACTTGATATATAAAAAAGATCTTTGCAGTCTGTTTGCTCTTGTAAAAAACTATCTAAATTACGACGGTTTGTTTATTTTTGATATTAACTCAGAATATAAATTTAAAAATATTTTAAATGACAACTGTTATGTTTATCAGACTAAAGACGTATTTTGCTGTTGGCAATGCAGTTATGATTTTAAAACTGATATTTGCTGGCATGATTTGACTTATTTTGAAAAGAGTAAAGACGGCAGATATGTTAGAAGCGACTGCGTGCAAAAGCAGCGCTTTTACAGCATTGACTATATTCGTGACTTAGCAAGCAGGTACTCATTTGAAATTTTAAAAATCGATGATAATTATACGGATATGCCTGTTACAGATAAAACAGAAAGAATCAGCTTTGTAATGAAAATAAATAAATAGAATTTAAAAAAAACTATTGACTTTAAAATATATTTATAGTAAACTAAACACGTTGCCAATATAATGGCCCGGTAGTTCAGTTGGTTAGAACGCTAGCCTGTCACGCTAGAGGTCGTGGGTTCGAGCCCCATCCGGGT
>CALWYZ010000016.1 GCA_944385895.1 uncultured Clostridia bacterium | reverse complement strand
CGATCCGGATACCCTGCTCCGGCAAGACGGTATCTATACCCGCATGGTAAAATTACAGACAGAAAGCCAGAACTGGAAACTTGCGTAAAGGACCCCTAAAATATCTTATAGGAATTAAAAGAGCAATTTGAGTAGAAAAAATTTTTTAAATCTGTTAAAATAAATGAAAAAGAGGTTAGCGATAGCTAACTCAAAGGGCAGATTATGAAAAAATATACAATTAAAAAGAATTCATTACAGGAAACATTGATCATTCCGCTATACGCCCGATGGCTTTGTTCCCGGAAGTTTCCCGGATTGTTTCAGGATAAAGCAGCCGGGGAGTTGATAAAAAAAGTGGAGTATGATTTTTCTGCATTAGAAAAACAATCGGAAAGTATCATGCATAGCTTTGGTGCATTGGAAGTAGCCATGCGCCAAAATGATCTTGCATGGGAGATACGGGACTATCTCTATCAACATCCAAACGCCGCAGTCATTAATCTTGGCTGCGGATTGGACAACACCGGACGAATGTGCGACAACGGTCAGTGCCATATCTGGAATATTGACATGCCGGATGTGATTGCGCTGCGGAATCAATTGCTTCCTGCCGGAGAGCGGGAAGAAAATTTGGCTTGTGATTTAACAGATCTGAGTTGGATGAAAGCTGTACGGTTTGATCCTGAGAATGGTGCAGTGATGTTTGCCGCCGGTGTATTCTACTATTTTACTACAAACCAGATGAAGCAGTTGGTTAAGGCAATGGCCGAACACTTTCCGGGAGGACGTCTGGTTTTTGATGCAGCAGGCAAAACCGCTGTCAAACTAATGCTGAAAACCTGGGTAAAACAGGCGGGGATCAAGGATGTCGGTGCATATTTCTCCGTAAAGGATGCCAAAGGAGAGCTGGAGAGCTGGTCACCATTGCTCTCTGTTTCCAGCTGCGGGTATATGCAGGGCTATCAGAAACTGGAGGGACCGGGGGTAAGCCCCATTCACCGCCTTCTGGCTAAAATCGCCGACGGACCGCTCCATTTGCAGATTGTGCGAGTGCGTTTTAAGGAGGAATCTGGATGAACTGGATGCGAACGATATTGGACGGATTTGCCATGGCAGCCTATTTTAATTTATTTGCTGCTGCCGTGGCACTGTACAATCCCCGACTGATGTTTCCCAGCTACCCGCTTGATATTATCAAGAATGCGCCGGAACCTCCCTCAAAAGCGGAGAATCGCTTTTACCGGCTATGGATCTTTTTAGGAGAGCTTCTGCCTCTCTTGCTCTACGGGACAGTCAGCATGGTGGAAGGCGGCACCCATGGGTTTTGGCAGATGACGCTGACAGGATACATCCAGTGGATGATGATAAACCTGTGCGATCTGTTTTTTCTGGATATCTTTCTCATCCAGAAAAGGGCGAAACGCCGTTTTATGATTCCTGGTACGGAAGGGCACCCCGGTTATGCGTTCAAAGCCTGGATGAAAAGCTACGCATTGCCGGAGCATCTGTTGCAATGGCCATTGATCCTTTGTCCCCTGATGGCGGCGGTGCAGGCAGGGATAGGACTATTGTTGATGAGATCATAAATATAGAGGAGATAATGCAATGAACAAGAAAGAATTAAAACAGGAGAATATTCGACTTGGAACTCACGGGGAAGATTACGGAAGCTGGATGTCCAATCCTGTCTTTTACATCATTGGCGGAATCGGAGTTTTGGCCACTGTGCTGGCTGTACTCTCTTTTTATGTATTCCGTGTTGCTGTTCTGGGTGTTTTGTTTGCTGTTATCACAATCGCACTTGTGGCTTTGCTGTTCTGGATCACATGGATCAGACGGCAGTATGCCTTTGGCGGCGGCGGAATCATGGAACAAGTTCACCGGGTTGTCCTCTCCCATCTGGACTATGATGGCGATGGAAAGATTCTCGAAGTTGGATGTGGCTCCGGAGCACTGGCAATCCGTGCGGCTCTGACATGGCCGAAAGCAAAAGTGATTGGCGTTGATTACTGGGGTGCTGTGTACAATTACAGCAAGGTGCTCTGCGAGAAAAATGCTGCCAGCGAGGGCGTGGCTTCCCATTGTGTATTCCAGCACGGTGATGCGAAGCATCTGGATTTTCCTGATGAGAGCTTTGATGTGGTCATCAGCAACTATGTCTATCACAATGTTATGGGTGCAGATATGCAGAAACTGCTGCTGGAAAGCCTGCGGGTATTGAAAAAAGGCGGTGTCTTTGCACTCAACGATGATATGAAACCAAAAATGTACGGTGACATGGAAGGTTTTGCGCAGAAACTGCGGGATATGGGGTATCAGGATGTTCGTCTCATTGATACTGCACAAGAGGCGTTCGGCTCACACCGCCGAGCAGCTATGATGATGCTGGGATCTTCCAGACTCCTGGTAGGCCGGAAATAATCTCACTATAAAGGAGGACTGGTTATGCAGAAATTAGGCGTTGTAGAAGATACCCTGTTTATCCCTATGCTAGGAAGAATTTATGCCAGTGGGCACTGTCCGCAGATCATATATGATAAAAAGGCTCTGGAATTAAAAGAAAAGCTGCCATCTGACCTGTTGGGAAACGGCAGTCAAAGCCAGTATACCCTGCTGGCTTCAGCGGCTCGCTCTGCCAATATGGATCGGTTTATTCAGGAGTTTTTAATGCGCAAACCGGATGGCGTGATCGTCCAGCTGGGCTGCGGACTTGAAACAACTTATTACCGCTGTGATAACGGAAAGACGCGCTGGTATGCCGTTGATTTGCCGCATGTCATTGACTACCGGCGGGAACTGCTCCCGGAGCCGGAACGGGAAACCTATCTTGCCGGAGATGCCTTTTCCAAGGACTGGATCAGGCAGGTTCGCACGGATTTGCCCGACGCCCCTATCCTCGTTACCGCAGGCGGGCTGTTTCACTATTTTGAGGAAGATAAGGTTATTTCCCTGTTTTGTATGCTCAGACAATTCGGAGATATAGAAGTCGTCTTTGATACAGTGAACAAAAAAGGCATGGCTATGATGCAAAAGAAGTACATGAAACAGGTCGGCCACGCCGATGCACAGATGTTCTTTTATGTAGATTCGGCAGCGGAACTGGCCAGAAAGATCGGCGGTGGGCCTACGGACATTATGGAAGAGCCTTACTACCGTTATATTCCCAAAAACGGCTTAAAACTATCCACCAAGGTTAGTATGGCTGTTTCTGACCGGTTTTGTATGGTGAAGATGATTCATTTGATTTTATAGTGTTTTTACCTTATACAAATACAATACCGGAGGGGATTTTCATGTCAGAAAAAGAAAACTTAACGCCGTTTCAAATTCAGCTGCTGCTTTATTACCTGACGGCGGAACCGTCAAAGCGTACGGTAACGGATTCCGCCAGAAGCCTGAATGTGAGTAAATGGGTAGTCACTCGTACGCTGGATACGCTGGAAAAGCTGAATATTGTAGAACGTTTGGAGAATCGTAAAACGGTTTTGACGGTTCCGGGAGTCAAACTGGCGGAAAAGTATCAGAAACAGAAAAAGGTATTAGAAAAATATATGCAGTATCAGGATATCCCTCCTGCACAGATTAAGGATAATGCCCTTCGGGCACTGGCAGCTGGTTTTTCTGATGAATTTATGGAGCGGCTGGCTGAACAGGAAAGCCGGATGCATATCAAAGAAATATTTGCCGGACGCCGGGACTTCCATGGCGGGGATATTTGTAATTACCTCAGTGACGGCAGTTACTATTTTCCGTTCATTATTTATCGGGAACAAATCAAAAATCACAATAACCTTTCCATGGCAAACCGTGGTTTTGAAAACCCGTGTGAAGTCATCGTATGTACATATTAGAAGATAACAGCGCAAAAGCAGAGTGCGTTGTCATGGGTGCAGGCAAAGGCGTGCTTGAAATAAAAAATATTGCAGCTGCCCGTCAGCTTCAAGGCATGGGATGCGGCATGACGTTGATAGAGTTTAATAAGGGGAGGTACTCCATACTTGAAGTTGCAACAGGTGACAGCCCTTTAACAATTCCGTTTTATGAAAAGTGCGGATTCATTCACAGTATTAAAAACTTTTTTATTGATACCCGATTTATGACTGGGGTGTTATGCTTACAGATATGATTTATTTTTGAAGGAATATCCGGTAAACACTTTTTTAAAATATAGATATTTTGCTGTTGGAGTAATTATTGCTTTAAGCATAATGTCTGTGCAATTATTGAATTATACTTGATACAACTGTCGATTACTAATTGCCTTGAAAACATAATGTATTTATTATATGCTTTGATAAAAATAAAAACCGCCGGTATCACGGCGGTTTTTATTTTGTTTTTTAATCGTTATCTACTTTTGCGGCGGCTATTATTTTCTGAGCTTCATTGCCCGGCACTTCATCATAGCGTGCGAAAACGAAGCTATATTTAGCGCGGCCCTGAGACATGGCGCGCAGAGAGATTGTGTAATCTGTCATTTCAGCCTCAGGTGCTTCTGCCTCAACAAGAGTGTATCCGGGTCTATTGTTGTCGGGGTTCATGCCCATTACATGTCCGCGGCGTTTGTTGAGGTCTCCCATCACATCTCCGACCATATCTTTTGGAACTGAGACGGTAAGTGTCCCTATCGGCTCTAAAAGTACCGGATTTGCTTTGGGCAGTCCCTCTTTATAGGCAAGCTTTGCTGCAAGCTTGAATGAAATTTCATTCGAATCCACCGGATGATAAGAGCCGTCGTAAAGATCTGCCGCAAGATTTACCACCGGGTATCCGGCTAATACGCCTTTTTGCATTGCTTCAAGCAAGCCTTTTTCAACAGCAGGGTAGTATCCTTTCGGAACACTTCCGCCGACAACGCTTTGAGTAAAGGTTAGTCCTTCAGCATCGCCATGAGAAAAAGTGATTTTTACATGACCGTACTGACCTGAGCCGCCGGATTGTTTTTTATGTTTACCTTCAGCCTGAACAGACTTTTTGATAGTCTCTCTGTAAGCGATTTTAGGATCGCTCATCTGAATATTTATACCATAACGCGTTTTGAGCTTAGAGGCGATTATGTCGATATGTATATCTCCCATACCGGATATCAGCATCTGCTTTGTCTCAGAGTTGTTTTCGTATTTTAAAGTGGGGTCCTCATCAAGAAGCTTCTGGACTGCGGAAGATATTTTATCTTCATCGCCCTTATCTGAGGTCATAATGCCTTTGCGCAGATACGGTTTTGGAAACTCCGTTTTTTTGTATTCAACGGCATCTTTAGCATAAAAAGTATCGCAGGTAGCTGCTGATGAAAGCTTGGAAATCATACCGATATCTCCGCAGCAAAGTGATTCAACCTCGGTTTGCTTTGAACCTTTTAAAATATAAATATGTGAGAACTTTTCAGAACTGCCTGTTCTGCTGTTTTTAAGAGTCATGTCGCGTTTGAGTGTTCCGTTCATGACTTTAAAAAGGCTCATTTTACCGAATTGGTCTACCAGTGTTTTGAATATGTAGATAGAACAGTCGCCGTCAGGATTAATTTCCAAGTCTGCGATTTCACCGTCGGCCGACACTATCTTTTCATATTTTTTGGCGGTATGACGCGGGAAAGAATCAGCAACCGTATCCATAAGCCCTTTAATTCCCCATAGCTTTGAAGAAGCGCCTGAAAAAACCGGTACGATAGAACCGACTATAATTCCTTCATGTAATGCCATTACCATCTCATCTATAGTTATATCATCGCCGTTAAAATATTTTTCAAGCAGCTCGTCGGACGTCATGGCAATTGCCTCTCTGAGCGGCTCAAGGTATTTTTCGATTTCGGCAGCTATCTGATCAGTCATGGGCTCCTCTGTGCGAGATCCGTTACTGTCAAACGAATATACCTTCATATATATCAGATTTACAAATTTTATCTGTGAGTCAGATTTAACCGGTACGAAAGTGGGGCAGACATTGCGTCCGAATTTGTCACGCAGCTGCTCGAATGTTCTTCCAAAATCACTTTCGGGATCATCGCATTTATTTACAAAAAACGCGCTTGGCAAAGCGGCTTTTTGAACATATTCCCATGCCAGCTCTGTCCCCACTTCAACGCCTGCTTTGCCGTCAGCTACAATAACAGCGGCATCCGCAACACGTATCGCCTCGGCAACTTCACCTTCAAAGTCAAGATAACCTGGGGCGTCAAGTATATTTATTTTTATATCTTTCCACATAAGAGAGGCGGTTGCCAAAGATATTGAATATTTACGTTTTTTCTCTTCACTGTCAAAATCCAAAACGGTATTTCCGTCTGCGATTTTTCCCAATCTGTCAGTCTGCCCGGCACAATAAAGCATGGCCTCTGCAATGGAAGTCTTTCCGCTGCCGCCATGCCCTAAAAGACAGATGTTGCGTATAGTTTTTGTTGTTAACTCAGCCATTTGTACTAACTCCTTTGCATATATGATTTGAATAAATTTATGATTTAATAACTGTTTGATATTCTTATAACATCTTAATACATTGTTTTAATTATATATCACACTATATGATTTTTCAATAGTTACACCAAAAAACGATTTACATCACGATAAATTCAGTCATGTTGCACAAAAATCAAGGCTTTAAAATTAAAAAAAGCCCGACGTAAATTGCAGACGTTGGGCATTTTAACTATAATATTGAATTATATATCAGATGAATTTTTTATCAAGCAAATCAATGAGTTCAAAAACGGCGCCGTCATCAAATGAACATACAGTAACATCGGCTGCCTTCTTGACAGAAGGTAAGGCAGAGCCGACAGCGACACCAATATCCGCTGCTTGTATCATGGGAACGTCATTTTCATAATCGCCGATAGTCACAAGCGTATGTGAATGGGTAATGGCTTTTATAAATTGTACGGCGTCGCCTTTTGTGGCATTTATATCAGTCATTTCTACTGCGATATTCCATGACTTTGAAACATAGCAGTCATCAAAATTCTTGTCAGCAAGCAGACCTGCCTTGAACTGATCCGCGTGCTTTTCAGAGTCAAACACATATATGCATTTTAACGGAAAATTATCTGCATATTCATTCAACATACTGTCCGTCAGATCATTCACAGATCTTTCATTTGCGTCAAATGATGCAGTTACGCGTACCAGACTGTCTTTAAATCCGTCTGCTATTCCTATAAGTGTTGATAATGGGTGGCAAATACGTTTTTCACGCATGATTTTTCTGCTGTTGTAGTCGTAAACGACAGCGCCGTTGAAAACGCAAGCAGGTGCGTTTATAAGTGTTTTGAATTCTTTGCTTTCAAGATAAAACGCATATCGTCCAGTTGCAAATGTAAATTTGCCGCCGTTTTCAATAAAATATTTTACCGCTTGACTGTTTTTTTTGAATATACCTTCATAATCGGAATTAGAAATTACAGTACCGTCAATATCAGAGCATATCAGAATACCGCTAAACTTACCCAAAAAACCTCACCCCGCTTATTGAAAAACTACTACTACAGTATATCATGAAGGCGGCAACATTCAAGTGATTTTTGAAATTTGAAATTTAATTTCTTGCAATTTTTTTAAAAATGTAGTATAATTTAACTGTTAAATGTAAATCGGTCTTGTAAATGAGGCGATATTTGTATAGGTGTTTTTAATATCAGAAACGGAGAAAAAAAGTGTTTAAAGTAGGTGAAAAAATTGTCTACCCCATGCACGGGGCGGGAATTATCGAATCTATTGAAGGCCGGGAAATCAACGGTAAAAATATTCTGTATTACCGCGTGAAAATATTCAGCGGAAACATTACACTTATGATACCTGTTGAAAACAGTTCCGGAGTTCAGCTGCGTCCGATTGTTTCCAGGGAACATGCCAGACAAATAATAGACAGTTTTGATAATGCAAAAGAGGATATTGATATACCGTGGAACAAACGCTATAAGGAAAACGTTGATAAACTGAAATCGGGAACGGTAGAAAATGTGGCTGAAGTGCTCAGCGGGCTTATAATCCGTGAAAAGAAACATGGACTGTCGACAAGTGACAGAAAAATGTTTATATTGACAAAAAGTATACTTTGTTCCGAGCTCAATGCCGCTTTGAAAACTGACACGTCGGAAGTTTTTGAAGAGATTTTAAGCAAGTTCTGATAAAAACAATTACTGAAAAATAATGCTGGAGGTTTTATGGATAAATCCGTCAGTGCAGTTGTAGTATGCGCGGGCAGCTCTACCAGAATGGGCGGTATAGATAAAATTTTTTCAAGTATAAACGGAGTGCCCGTTATTATCCTGACTCTTGCTGCATGCTGTAAAAGCAAATATATAAACGAAATAGTTATAGTATCAAAGCAGGACAATTTTGAACGTATCCGGAAATTGTCTGAAAAATTCGGCATCGGTAAGCCGTATTTTTTGACTTCAGGCGGTCCGGAACGTGCCGTTTCCGTAAGGAACGGAGTTTTGGCTGCAAAGTGTGAATATGTTGCGATTATGGACGGCGCTCGTCCTCTTGTACGGCCGGAAAATATAGATTCTGTGTGTCAGGCAGCCTTTGAATACGGCGCTGCGGCATTGGGAGTACCCATGACTGATACTGTAAAGCGGGTTGATAAAAAAGGCTGTATAATAGAAACCGTGGACAGAAGTAAACTTATGCGTATCCAGACCCCGCAGGTATTTAATCGTCTTGAATATCTTGAACTTTCCGAAAAAGCTCTTTTGACAGACCTCCGTTTTACCGATGACTGTTCGGTTTATGAATACTTCGGCCGTCCTGTAAATACAGTATGCGGAAGAGAGGATAATTTGAAAATAACAGTTAAGGAAGATTTGGAAATATGTTCCCGCCTGTGCGGCATTTCCCGCGTTCGTGTAGGACACGGCTATGACGTACACCGTTTGGAAAAAGGCCGTGAGCTTTGGCTTTGCGGTGAAAAGATAGATTTTAGTCTCGGTCTTGCCGGCCATTCCGATGCTGATGTAGCGATCCATGCGCTTATTGATGCAATGCTTGGTGCGGCGGCAATGGGAGATATAGGAACACTTTTTCCGGACAGTGACGATAAATATAAAAATATATCAAGTATCATACTTTTAAAGACCGCGGCACAAAAGGTGTTTAGAAAGTACCAATTGTGTAATTGCGATATTACTATCGTTGCCCAAAAGCCGAAACTCTTTGAGCATATACCGAATATGATAAGAAATATAGCTGCAGCTTTACAGGTGTTTCCGGACTGTGTCAGCATAAAAGCAACCACAGAGGAAAAGCTGGGGTTTACCGGCGCTCTTGAGGGTATATCCGCGCACGCTGTCTGCTTGCTTAACGTTAAATCCGATGCATAGCAGTAAATTTATAATATAACGGATGTAAAGTAAAACATTTGCTTGTATCGTGATGTGACCCACGCTTGAATGTGTAATATCAGAAATTCAAATTAAAAACCGTGCATGAATTTTTATGACGGAAAATAAAAACGACCGCAGATAAATAATCTGCGGTCTTATGTATTATTCTGTTTTAGTATATCCGCTCTTTTCAAGAGATTCACCGGTAACACTTAAAGACAGTACTTTGCTGTCGCCTGTAAATTGCATAAGCCCGGATTCAGCAATCTTGTTTAAAATATCTTCTTGTGAGGGAATCACGGCGTTTATCGTATATATCCCGTCGGTCATATCGTCCGTGCAAGTTACGCCTTCGATTGCTGAATATATGTCGGTTATAGAGGCTTTAAAGGTATCTTTGAGCTCAGTCCTTTCCTCTTCTTCAAAACCGGTAAAATCCAGTTTTATATTATCGGTGATCTGATAAATCACATCGCCTTTTGCATTGAATGACAATGTTTCGGTTATTGTTATTCCGTTTACTTGTTGCTCACTTGTATAAGAAGCAAAATTTTCAGAAACGCATGCGCAGACAGATAATAAAATGCAGATAGAGACTGCTGCTGTCAATATTTTTACTGTTGTCTTTTTCATACTTTCTCCTTTAAATATATAAATTTATAAATATTATTTTTTTGAAGCCCTATGTATCAGTGTCCCTATTTTAGTAAATTTAAGCCTAGACCATAGAGCGATTATAATCTGAGCGGGTATTCCTATTACAAATATAAGCCAGATGTTTTTGATATATAAAATCAGGCATATAAAAAGCAGCAATGACCAAACAAGAACCGAAATTATAATAAAATTGAGCTTATGTCTTCCCCATATGGAATTAAAAACAAGCAGTACAACACATGAGATCGGCACGGCTACAATATAGGACAGCCATACATGAGCCTTAGCGTCTGCGATCAGCTCAAGCAAGACAAATGCGATTGTGGCTATAAGCCATACCACCGACACCGCAAGCAAAGTAATTATTAGTCTGTTCTTTTTTATTATGCGCAGCGCATCTTCAGACTGCATAGCCGGGCTGTGAGAGTCACTGATCAAGTAATCCACACTGACCTGGTACATGTCTGCCAAATACTTTAAAACTTGTACATCCGGTAAGGATTCACCACGTTCCCATTTGGATACTGCTTTGTCTGAGTAATTTATACGCTCTGCAAGATCGCTTTGCGTCATACCTGATGCAGTTCTGAGCTCCCTGAGGTTTTTTGCTACGGTAATTTTAAGATCTTCCAATATATCGCCACCTCCTCACGTGCTCTTTTTTATATGAGGCATATATCTTTTTACCGTACTTATTACTTTTACATAATACATATTAAAATAATTATAGCATATAGTTATTCAGCTTTCAAGCCGTTTTTTCAGTTAATTCTACTAATGGTAGAATTAACTTCATCGCGGTAGAGTAGGATTGATACGCTTGTATGTGCTGCTTTTAAGCTGATTTGCAATTTATTTTGACAAGCAAATTTTACGGTGCTATAATTATATCGTTTTTTTAAGGCTTATGCAGGCGGATAAAATAATAAATTGGCGCCTGCTGTTAAAATAGATTCTGTCAGTCGGGAGGCTATTGTGAATAAATATTCTGTACTTATAATTTCCGGAGCAGCATTTTGGGGTACTATGGGAATATTTTCGCGAGGAGCGGAAAAACTCGGGTTTACTACCGTCGAAGCTGCCGCAATGCGTATAATATGGGCTGCTTTGATACTTGCTGTTATAATGCTCATAAAGGATAAAAATATTTTTAAGGTTGCTTTGCGTGACTTGCCGCTGCTTGCCGCTGTTGGTATCGTATCAGTTTTTGCGATGTCTGTTTTTTATCTCAGCGCCATTTCAAGCGCATCAATGTCTGTTGCGGCAATACTGCTTTACACCGCTCCGTTTTTTGTAACGGCGGCATCTGCGGTGTTGTACAAAGAGAAGATAACGCTCAGGACTGCCTGCGCTCTTGTACTGGCTTTTTTAGGCTGTGTGCTTATAGCCGGAATAGGAGGCCGTGTGACGCCTCTGGGCCTGTTTTATGGTCTGATGGCAGGAATTACATATGCATCTTACAGTATTCTGGGAAAGAAAGCTCTTGTAAAGTATTCTCCCTATACAGTAACGTTGTGGGCGTTTATATTTGCGGCTGCATCGGCTTTGTTTGTAATAAATCCCTTTACGATTGTGACTAAAGTTTCACAGTCTGGTTTGCAAAGCATTTTGCTTACTATGCTGATGGGACTTGTAACAGCCGTGATTCCGTTTTTGCTTTACACCCTTGGGCTTAAATATACCGATGCCGGAAAGGCTTCGATAATGGCAACAACTGAACCTATGGTGGCGACTGTTGCCGGAATGGTTGTTTTTCATGAAATCCCCGGTGTCGTCTCGTCTGTCGGTATAATTCTTGTCATTTTCGCAATAGCGCTGCTTAACAATTTCGGTATTGCAGTCAAAAAATAGCTCCTGTATTCTGCTTCATATATACGCCGCCTGAACAAGGCGGCGTATATATGATTTATAACCAAAATTTTTTTATATACTGCATATATATTCTTACTTTTTTGTGCATTGTGACAAAAATAATTAAATTTTAATATTAATATTGCAATCCGTTTTTTTCTAAACTATAATAAGAGTGTAATTATATATAGAAAGAAGGAGATTCCAATGTTCTAAAAAGTCAAATGAGAATAAATATAAGGTGGTAAGATATGAAAAGCATAAAAAAAGCTGTTAATATTGTTTACCGTAATTCTAATGTTGCTGACTGTATGTGCATGTAAAAATCAAACTGACGCACAAGCTGATGTATCAACAGATCAGGAAACAACGGCAGGCTTAAATGATCAGGGAAATGAATCCGGCAATAAAAATTCACAGTCGGATATAATTGATCAAAAGGAGCAGAATAAAGATAGCGATCAGCAGAACGGCGGAGAGGATAATAATGATAAAAAGACATCTCAGCCGGGAGATATAGTAGAGAGTATAGATTTGCTGAATATAGAGATGACTGCTGATGAGCTGTATGATGATGCAGATATAATTATTGTAGGTAAGTATGATGGGAAGTCATTTACTGTAGTTCCTGACCAAACCAAAGAAGAAAATGTAATAGGCACGTTGTTTACGGATCAGGTGGTAAGCTGTGAAAGAGTTATAAAAGGAGATGCGCAGGGCGATATTCGTGTACGCCGTATCGGCGGAAAGACCGATGACCGAAATCTGAGCTCAAACGATCCTGAGCTTCAAGAGGGTAAACAGTATCTGCTTTTCTTAACAGCAGGACCGTCTGTTGTTGAGGGCGACACCGAAAACTATAAAATAGTCGGAGGATTGGGTATTTTCCCGATTGACAGCGACGGCAATCTCGATGTCAGCTCGCAGGATGAGCAGGATGCACAGCGTTTGCTTGAAATTTATTCTCAGCAGTAATCGCATATTTGCTTTGGATCATGTTGAACCGTAATATGTAACGGTGTTTACAACACAAGCGTTATCTTTTAATAAGATGACCACAGAAAAAAGCTTTAGAAATAATATATCAAAACCTCCGTTTCGGATGATATTCCGAAACGGAGGTTTGTTTTTTATCCCATTATATGCAAAGGCAAAAACATTGATGTGGGTCTGTTGGGGCATTTTATCTGGATAAGAATATCGTTGTTAGCTTGAACTGTTTCGCCGGCTGTTATTGTAAATTTGCAGATGCTGCTCTGGGTTTTTCCGGTTCTGAAATTCATCAGCAGGTTTTATTTGTATTAACTAAACAAAAATATTATTTAAATTATTTGAAAACAGCTTCTTTTTGGTAAATATGATGAAAATTATAAAATCCATTGAAAAAATTTTCTCAATAGACTATAATATTAATAGATAAATATTCCATAAGTAGGAAGGTGATACCAATGTTTTATTAATTTGAATATATCGTTAAATTTTACATGGAGGTGTGAAATTTGTGAAAATCAAAAAAATTCTTTTATGTGTATGCTTTTTATTAGTGTTTAGTATTGCTTTAAGTTTAATTGCGATGTCATATAATATTTTATTATTTAATGGAACAGAAAACAGAGGAATTAAAAATAGATACATTGTATTCCAATCTTGGTCCGGCTTTACCCAAGAAACACGTTGGGCAATTGATTATGCTTCTAGACAATGGAATAACAGAACAGGTATGACTATACTATATCACTCTGCTACACAACACAATTCAAATTATGACAACGAAGCAAGAGATTATAAGAATCTTATTGTTAAAGTATCAAAGGGGCTAGATAATGCTCCCATGACAACTCATGCATGGGCGGAGCTTGGTAGTGACGGATATTATTATATAATAGAAGCCGACATTGTTGTAAATGCTGATTATCCGTGGAATAATACTGGCAGTTCCACTTGTTTGGACGTTCAAAATTGTATGACGCACGAATTTGGTCATATGCTTGGCTTGGAAAATGTTGATTATCCGGTGGATGCTACAATGTATAAGAGTACGCATAATGGAGATTTAGAAAAGAGATGGCTTAAGCAGGACGATTTAAACGGTTTTAATTATATTTACAGATAGAGAGGTTTATGTTATGAAAAAAATACTATTGTTTGCTATTGCATTTTCTTTACTAATCACTTTATATTCATGTAAAAATCCTCCTAACGCTTTAGATGACTCGGGACTGGCAGAGGATACAGCGGCGCAGCAGAATGCCGAAGAGATGGGGCAGGGCTCTGAAAATACTCAAGCAGGTGAAGATCCCAGTCCCAACAAAAACGAAGAAATTGAATTGCAAACGGATTTTGATGAAGATAGTGATGAATCAACACCACAACCTGGAGATATAGTCGAAATAGTTGATTCTATGAGAGTAAATATGTCCGTCGATGATATGTATGAAAAGTCAGATATCGTTGTTGTCGGCGAGTTTGACGGTGTTTCTTATACTGTAGTGCCTGATGATACAAAGGATGAGAACACGGTTGGCACGTTGTTTACGGATCAGGTGGTAAGCTGTGAAAGAGTTATAAAAGGAGATGCGCAGGGCGATATTCGTGTACGCCGTATCGGCGGAAAGACCGATGACCGAAATCTGAGCTCAAACGATCCTGAGCTTCAAGAGGGTAAACAGTATCTGCTTTTCTTAACAGCAGGACCGTCTGTTGTTGAGGGCGACACCGAAAACTATAAAATAGTCGGAGGATTGGGTATTTTCCCGATTGACAGCGACGGCAATCTCGATGTCAGCTCGCAGGATGAGCAGGATGCACAGCGTTTGCTTGAAATTTATTCTCAGCAGTAATCGCATATTTGCTTTGGATCATGTTGAACCGTAATATGTAACGGTGTTTACAACACAAGCGTTATCTTTTAATAAGATGACCACAGAAAAAAGCTTTAGAAATAATATATCAAAACCTCCGTTTCGGATGATATTCCGAAACGGAGGTTTGTTTTTTATCCCATTATATGCAAAGGCAAAAACATTGATGTGGGTCTGTTGGGGCATTTTATCTGGATAAGAATATCGTTGTTAGCTTGAACTGTTTCGCCGGCTGTTATTGTAAATTTGCAGATGCTGCTCTGGGTTTTTCCGGTTCTGAAATTCATCAGCAGGTTTTTGGTGCAGTCAACCGAGAATCCGTCGGGCAGGAACCATTTTACGTTAAGATGCATCTGATCACCTGTTTTGATATTATGTCTTACGGTGATTTTGCCGCTGATCGTTGCAAATGGCTGTATAAACGGCTCAGAATCAAGTTCAACTGTGGCATCGGCAAACATACATTCAGAGGTAATTGAGTAAGGGGAACACTCTGCAAGACCTGAGGCAAACCCGCAGCCTTTCCATTTATTTATATCCAACTCGGAAAGATCTGTTTTATCATCAGTCAGCATAATCTGATTTAAGGTATGCCTTTTTTCATACACCGGTCTGAAATCAATAAAGGAGTTAAGAGTGACAGGAAGTATTCTTATTATAAGATCTGTCAGCTGCGTGCAGGTCTTGGGGTAGCGGCTGACTTCTTGACGTATGCAAATGCTCTGTATTTCATCACCTATGTAAGCGCGCCAGTCATCAGGTATGCCTTTATTACCGTACATTATACCCAGCAGAGCGCCTACCGTTGCCGCGGTACAGTCTGTATCGTCGCCGCAGTTTACGGCATACAGCATGCTCTTTTTGAAGTCACAGCCTCCGTAAAGCAGACCCAATACTACAAACGCCACATTGGCAGGAGCCTGAAACCATCCCAGGTCTTCTGAGTCTTTTACAACGGCGTTTCTTGTGTCTTTCCAATCCATACCCTTTTTGTAACAGTCCATAACAAGCCTTACACTGCGGGATACACGGCAATCCTCCGGGATTTTTGAAAGCCCGATATCCAACAGTTCATCTATATTGCTGTTAACAAAAGCTACACTTTCCATAGCTGCTATAAAAATAGCTGCGAATGTACCTTCGCCGAAACCGTGGTCAACGCTTGCGTCTTCAAACGCCATTTTTATAGCGGTTTCCGGCATTGCCGGGAAGCAGCATGCCCATACTTCGGTGCGTATCCATGCGCCGTTGGAGTGCTTCCAGTCTTCATTCAGAACGCTGCCTGACATAGGCGGTAAAAATCCGTCCTGCATATTGGCTTTGCAGATTCCGTACTCGTTCCAGCACGGACCTATGTAACTGAGCCAGTATTCTCCTAATACTTTTGAATTGATGTTTTTAGGTCCTTGCTCATATAATGCTTTCAGCCATACCAGCTGTAAATCAAGGTCATCATTTGGCAGTGGTTTTCCGGGCTCAGACGCAAATCCTGATACATTGAGTATTTCTCTTTTGCCCTCATACGGTGCGCCGATAGTACCGCCTATATTTTTCCCGATCCAGCACGCGTTGATTTTGTCGTATAATTCTTGACTGTTGATTTTTATCATATTATTGCCTCCTTCTTTTTTAAACTCATTATATTATATTTGAATATCAAAACAAGGTTATTTTTTGACATGATTTAGGTATTGTTTTGACTTGATGTAATATTGAAAGAGAGAAAGGATAAAATAAAGTCAGTATTTAAAGGAGGAATAAAAATGAACAAAGAAGATACATTAAAGCTTTTAAGCGAGTGTGATTCAGGCATTAAAATGGGTGTCAGCGCGATAGATGAGGTCATGGATAATGCTCAGAGCGATACTATGAAGCAAAAATTGAATGAATTCAAGACAGAACATGAAACTTTAAAGGGCGAGACGGAAACAGAGCTTGTAAAAATGGGCGCAGACATAAAAGAGCCGAGCGTGGTTGCAAAAAGCATGTCCTGGATAAAGACCAACATGATGATAGCGATGAACGAATCTGATAAAACCATTGCAAACATCATGACAGACGGCTGCAATATGGGAATTAAGAATCTGAACAAATATTTGAATCAGTATAATGGAGCTGATCAAACGTCAAGGGATATAGCAAAGCGTCTTATAAATCTTGAAGAGCGCATGACGCAGGAAATGCGGCAGTATCTGTAAAAACAGCATCTGCGGCAAATAAAAAAACAGGCGGTACAGTAAGTACCGCTGTTTTATTTTACATTCTGCATTCTTTGCATTCGATGTGGCTTTCGCCGGTTCTTACCTTGACATCGTAGCATACCGGTATTTTAACAAACAGGTTCTGAGACAATACGACTCTGACGCCGCAGTCACGTGTGCACTCACATGTAACTTCCGGCTCCCCGCAGCATCCTACTTCAATTTTTCCTATGTTTGCCTGAGGCACACATTCTACAGGGACTTTTACGTTTGTATAGATATTACATTCCTTTGCACAGTTGTCTGTGCATCCGCATGGTTTTTCGGTCATTTCCGTTCTGCGGTCATTCAGATCATTTTTATATTCCATAGCTTTACCTTTCCGACTGTATTTTATCCCGGCTTGCGGGATACATTACATTCTATGCCAAAATAAAAGCTTTGACCGCAATTTCAGTTTTTTGCAAAAAAACAGTATCAGAAACATCTTCCGATGCGTTTTTTCTGGCATTGCGGCTTTTTATCGCAATGATAGCATATTTCGTTTTTAAGCTCGCGTCCCTCAAAAAAGTCGCAGATATTTTGGGTAGTGACCTGAGCGATGTTATCCAGAGCGTCTTCTGTAAGATAAGCCTGGTGCGAAGTTATAAGGACGTTTGGCATTGACAGAAGCCGTGCCAGATTATCGTCTTGAACGATATGTCCTGAATAATCCTCGAAAAATATATCGGACTCCTCTTCGTAAACATCAAGACATGCCGCGCTGACTTTTTTTGATTTTATTGCGTCAATAAGAGCTCCGGTCTCTATCAGTGCGCCGCGAGAGGTATTGATCAAAACAACGCCTTTTTTCATTTTTTCAATACTTTGACTGTTTATAATATGATCTGTCTGAGGAGTCAGCGGACAGTGCAGGGATATAATGTCGCTCTTTGCAAAAAGCTCATCCAATTCGACATAGTTTATATCCGACGCGTTGTCAGGATAAACATCATAGGCAATTACGTTCATACCGAAGCCTCGGCAGATATCAATAAAAATTTTACCGATTTTACCGGTGCCTATTACTCCCATGGTTTTCCCGTGCAGATCAAAGCCTGTAAGTCCGTTGAGAGAAAAGTTGAATTCGCGTGTTCGGTTATAGGCTTTGTGAATTCTGCGTATAGATGTCAAAAGCATAGCCATTGCGTGTTCCGCTACCGCATACGGCGAATATGCAGGTACTCTTAAAATATGGATTTTTTTGTATGCTGCCTGTACATCCACGTTGTTGAAACCTGCACACCTGAGTGCTATAATTTTTATACCGTATTCGTACAGCTTGTTAATGACTTGTGCATTTAGGTCGTCGTTTACAAATACGCATATTCCGTCACAGCCGCGTGCAAGCTCTACTGTATCAATGTCCAGCTTGACCTCAAGATATTTGAAACTTATGCAGTTTTTTCTTCCGTAAAGATCAAAACCATGCCTGTCATACGGACGTGCATCAAAAAAGGCAAATTTATACATGTTATTACTCCTATAAAAATACATTTGTATGTATTGTGTACATTATTATCTTAATTAAACGCAAAATTGTGCCTTTCGACAAAAAAATTATTGTTTATTGACAGCAAGTTAACTGTATGTTAATATTTACATGTAATATTTTATTTTTTAGATTGTTATTAAATATTCGTTGATTTAGAAACTTTTGCCAATATATGTCTTGATTTAGAAGGTGTCAAGACGTTTCTACCGCACGCCGATAAGGTGCGACTATTGGTTTTGTATTGTTCGGTATTGGCAAAGCAGACTTGGCACAGTCTGTTTTTTTATTTTCTGGAGGTGCATATGGAACTTCTCGAAAAAAGAATAATCAGTGAGGGAAGCATCTTGCCCGGTAACGTAATAAAAGTCGGAAGCTTTCTAAATCATCAAATAGATGTTAAGCTGCTGCTTGAAATGGGAAGGGAAGTAAAACGCCTTTTTGAAGGGGAGAAAATAACAAAAATACTTACGGTAGAAGCATCCGGAATAGCAGTTGCAACAGCGTTTGCTGCGGTGATGGATACTATGGTTGTTTTTGCAAAAAAGCATGGGACAAGCAATATATCTGGGGATATAATATGTTGTCGTACCCATTCATATACACATAATAATGATTATAATATGGTTGTGGAAAAAAAGTACCTGACAGGACAGGATCGGATATTGATAGTTGACGATTTTTTGGCAAACGGTCAGGCGCTTAACAGTCTGGTGGATATTGTCAGGCAGTCTGATGCAGAGCTTGTCGGATGTGCAGTGGCAATAGAAAAAGGTTTTCAGCATGGAGGCGACAAGCTTCGGCAAAAGGGAATACGGGTTGAATCCCTTGCGATCATAGACAGTATTGAAAACGGAGAGATCCGGTTTCGCAAATGATATTGTGTGTAATTTATTTTACATATAAAAAAACGGAGGAAAACAAAATGAAAAAGTTTTTAGCAATCGCACTTGTTCTTGTGATGACGCTGGGCTTGCTTGCAGGCTGCGCCAGTGAAACGACATCAGAAGAGGGAGAGGGCACAAATAATACCGATTTTAAAGTCGGCTTTATTTTCCTGCATGATGAGAACTCTACCTATGACAAAAACTTTATGGACGCTGCGACAGCGGCGGCAGAAGCCTGCGGACTTACTGATGAGCAGGTACTGTTCAAAACCGGAATCCCTGAATCAGACGCCTGCTACAATGCAGCTGCAGAACTGGTTGATGAGGGCTGCGATCTTGTGTTTGCAGACAGCTTCGGTCATGAGTCGTATATACTTCAGGCTGCAAAAGAGTTTACAGACGTTCAGTTCTGTCATGCTACCGGAACAATGGCGCATACAGAGCAGGTACCCAACTTCCATAACGCTTTCGCCTCTATTTATGAGGGCAGATATCTTGCAGGTATCGCTGCAGGTATGAAACTCAATCAGATGATTGAAAACGGCGACATCACAGCTGATAAAGCTAAGATCGGTTACGTCGGTGCGTTTGATTACGCAGAGGTTGTTTCAGGAATGACTTCATTCTATCTTGGCGCCAGAAGCGTGTGCGAGAGTGCTACAATGAGCGTAACATATACAAACTCATGGTTTGATATAGCTCTTGAAAAAGAAGCGGCACTTTCTCTTATCAATGACGGCTGCGTTCTTATAAGCCAGCACGCCGATTCTGAGGGCGCACCTAAGGCATGTGAGGAAAAGGGCGTACCTAATGTTGCATATAATATCAGCACGATTTCAATGGCTCCCAATACTGCACTTATTTCTTCAAAAATAAATTGGCAGCCTTATATGGAAATGATCATTAAGGCCGCTCAGGACGGCACAGAGATCCCGTATGACTACTGCCCCGGTATAGAGGAAGGCGCGGTTGAACTTACCGAACTCAATACAGCAGTAGCGGCTCCCGGCACGCAGGAGGCTATTGACGCTGCTAAGGAGCAGCTCGTTGCCGGAACACTCCATGTCTTTGATACCTCAAAGTTTACCGTAGAAGGCAAAACTCTTGATTCTTATATGGCAGACGTTGATACAGATGATGCTTTCACACCTGATACAGAGGTTGTATCAGACGGCTATTTCCATGAATCCGAAAAGCGTTCTGCACCTTACTTTGATATCAAGTACATCGACGGTATTTCTGAGAAATAAACCATTCCGTATTATAAGGCGGAGCGCAATACGCTCCGCCTTAATATCTTTTAACATTTGATTTTGAAACCAGAAAACCCGAAGGCTTTTTGCTTTGAGAACCAAACGGAGGTAAATTAATGAGCACTGCGGCTATTGAACTTAAGGGAATAACAAAGCGTTTCGGAAGCGTTGTTGCAAATAAAAACATCAGCCTTTCTGTCCAAAACGGCGAAATACTCTCGTTGCTGGGTGAAAACGGAAGCGGAAAAACAACGCTTATGAACATGATCTCCGGTATTTATCATCCGGATGAGGGTCAGATTTTTATAAACGGGCAAGAGGCGGTTATCGCCTCTCCGCATGATGCCTATGATTATAAAATAGGTATGATACATCAGCATTTTAAACTGGTTGATGTGTTCTCTGCCGCGGAAAATATCGTTCTTGGAATGAATGACGGAAAAAAATTCAATATGAACGATGTGTATGCACGTGTCAGCCAAATATGCGAAAAATACGGATTTGAAATAGACGCGCATAAAAAAATATATCAGATGTCCGTATCTGAAAAGCAGACGGTTGAAATAATAAAGGTGCTATACCGCGGTGCGGATATACTTATACTTGATGAGCCGACTGCAGTCCTTACTCCTCAGGAAACCCAGACTCTTTTCAAGGTTCTGCGCCGTATGCGGGACGACGGGAAAGCTATTATAATAATAACGCATAAACTGCATGAGGTGCTTTCTATCTCAGACCGTGTATCGGTTCTTCGCCGGGGCGAGTATGTGGGTACTCTCAGGACGGCGGATACCAATGAGATAGAATTGACAGAGATGATGGTCGGCAAAAAAATAAGCCTGAATATTGAGCGCAGTGAGCCTCATGATATCAAGGACAGGCTTGTTGTCAGCAATATACAGTGTAACAGCAGAGAGGGTGTTCGTCTTCTTGACAATGTGTCGTTTGTCGCAAGATCCGGAGAAATATTGGGAATAGCCGGAATAGCCGGCAGCGGACAGCGTGAGCTTCTTGAAGCAATAGCCGGGCTTCAGCATATCGACTCTGGCAGTATTATCTATAATAACCCAAAAACAGGTGTCCAGGATAATCTAAGAGACAAAACGCCTATACAGATTCGTGATCTGGGAGTACGGCTTTCATTTGTCCCTGAGGACAGACTCGGCATGGGTCTTGTCGGAAATATGGATATAGTTGATAATATGATGCTTCGCAGCTATAGGCATGGTAAGGGGATTTTTCTCAAACGGGCAGAGCCCAAGGCGCTTGCGGACAAAATAATCAGCGATCTGCAGGTGGTAACTCCCGGAACATCTACGCCGGTGCGCAGACTGTCGGGCGGAAATGTGCAAAAGGTACTTGTAGGCAGAGAAATCGCCGCGGCGCCCACCGTGCTTATGGCAGCATATCCCGTGCGCGGATTGGATATCAATTCATCTTATACGATATATAACCTGCTCAATGAGCAAAAGGAGCACGGCGTGGCGGTCATATTTGTCGGCGAGGACCTTGATGTTCTGATAGAACTGTGCGACCGTATAATGGTTATCGGCGGAGGCAGAGTGACAGGTATTGTAGACGCCCGAAATACTACTAAAGAGGAAATAGGTCTGCTTATGACAAAAACGGACGGAGGACAGACAAATGAATGAAAAGATTAAACATACCGAGCCGCTGATACGAATCTCAAAGCGCGATGATCTTGTATGGTGGAAATCGTGGCTTGTACGTGTAATAGCTGTTGTGCTGGCTCTTGTATTGTGCTCTGTCATAATTATACTGATAACAGGTTATAATCCTATTCAGGTATACTTGGCAATGATACGCGGAAGTTTCGGAACAAACCGTAAGCTGTGGATAATGCTGCAGAATCTGGCGATGCTGCTGTGTATCTCACTTGCAGTAACACCGGCATTTAAAATGCGGTTTTGGAATATAGGAGCTGAGGGACAGGTGCTTGTCGGGGGTCTTGCTACTGCAGCTGTTATGTTTTATGCAAAAGATTCACTTCCGCCGTTTATAATGATCATCACAATGCTTGCTGCAAGCCTTGCTGCAGGTATTATCTGGGCAATGATCCCCGCTTTTTTTAAAGCAAAATGGAATACTAATGAAACACTGTTTACACTGATGATGAACTATGTTGCGACTCAGCTTGTATCATTTTTTATAATGATCTGGGTTCCCAGCGGTTCCAGCGTAATGGGAATAATAAATCAGGACAGCCAGGCAGGCTGGCTTCCCGAAATATTCGGGCAGAAATATCTGCTTAATATACTGATTGTAGCGGCTGTTACAATAGCGATGTTCATATATCTTAAATACAGCAAGCAAGGCTATGAGATATCAGTAGTCGGCGAGAGCGAAAATACTGCAAAATATATAGGTATAAATGTAAAAAAAGTTATTTTAAGAACAATGGGTCTGTCCGGAGCTATATGCGGACTTGCGGGATTTCTGCTTGTATCGGGCACAAACCATACCATAACCACAACGACGGCAGGCGGTATGGGATTTACTGCTATCATGGTATCCTGGCTTGGAAAATTCAATGCGGTAATTATGGTCCTAACTTCGTTTATAATTGTGTTTTTGCAGCGCGGGGCGGGTGAGATAGCAACCAAATTCAACCTAAACCAAAGTGTTGCAGATATACTTACAGGAATCATATTGTTTTTTATTATCGGCTGTGAATTCTTTGTCAATTACAAAATCAATTTCCGTACCGGACATAAGGAGGGTAAGTAATGCTGACTACAATCGCCTCTTTTATTAATGCGGCTATAATACAGGGAATACCCCTGCTTTACGGTGCCACCGGTGAAATAATCACCGAAAAAAGCGGCAACCTTAACCTGGGCATACCGGGAATAATGTATATCGGCGGTATATCCGGCATTGTCGGTGGATATATTTACGAATACTATACACCCGAGCCGGTAGCTGCACTCTGTATTATAATACCGCTGCTGTGTTCGCTGTTGGCCTCGGCATTTATGGCATTTATATATAGTTTTCTCACAATAACATTAAGAGCAAATCAAAATGTAACAGGTCTTGCGCTTACAACATTCGGAGTAGGAGTCGGAAATTTTCTTGGCGGATCTCTTCAAAGCTTTTTCGGAAAGAGCGGGTCTATTTCTTTGCTCACTACAGGAAATTATTATAAGACTCCGCTGCCGTTTGCTGAAAAGCTCGGACTTTTCGGCCAAACATTCCTGTCTTTTGGCTTTTTAGCGTATCTTGCTGTAATAATAGCTGTAATATGCGCCTTTGTTCTTAAAAAGACAAGGATAGGTCTTAATCTTCGCGCGGTAGGGGAGAGCCCTGCGACAGCAGATGCGGCGGGAATAAATGTGACACGTTATAAATATGTGGCGACCTGTACAGGCGGTGCTATTGCAGGTCTGGGCGGACTGTACTTTGTTATGGACTATATAGCCGGAGCATGGACAAACGATGGCTTTGGCGACCGCGGCTGGCTTGCCATAGCAATTGTTATTTTTGCTCTATGGAAACCTGATCTGTCTATTCTGTGCTCATTTATATTCGGAGGACTGTATATAATATGTACCTATATACCGGGTCTTTCGAGCGCATCTAAGGAGCTTATAAAAATGCTGCCGTATGTGGTAACTATTATAGTACTTGTTGTTATCAGCGCGCGCAAACGCCGTGAAAACCAACCCCCGGCACATTTGGGCCTTCCGTATTTCAGAGAAGAACGATAAAATAAAACCCCGTGATTATCAATCACGGGGTTTTTATAATAATTTTCGTTATTTTTTTCCGATTTTTGTAAGCAGTACGGTAACGATGATTATGATACCGATAACTATCATGATACCGAGCATGCCCAGTCCCATATAACGAAGGTTGGAAATAAAAGCTGATGGATTAAAGTTCATATTACTGTCCTCACATAAAGAAATTAAGTATAAGCCCACCGGCTATTACGGAGGCTATTTGTCCGGATACGTTAACGCCTATTGAGTGCATAAGCAGAAAATTGTCCGGATCTTCTTCTCTGCCCATTTTGTGTACGATCCTGCCTGACATGGGAAATGCCGAAATACCGGCAGCACCGATCATAGGATTGATTTTTTTCTTTAAAAACAAGTTCAGGATTTTTGCAAAAATAACACCGCCGGCCGTATCAAAAATAAATGCAACCAGTCCAAGCGCAAGGATAAGCAGAGTATCCGGATGCAGGAATTCACTTGCCTGCATTCTGGAGGCTATCGTTATACCCAGAAAAATAGTTACAAGATTTGCAAGGACCTTTTGTGCAGTCTCCGAAAGTGAATTTAGCACGCCGCATTCACGTATTAGGTTTCCGAACATTAAAAATCCTACAAGTGAGGCGGAAGCCGGCGCAAAAACTCCGGCAATAATAGTGATAACGATAGGAAACAGAATTTTTGTCAGACGCGATACTTCTTTTTGTTCGTACGGCATACGTATGAGCCGCTCTTTTTTAGTTGTCAGAAGCTTTATTACAGGCGGCTGAATTATAGGTACCAATGCCATGTATGAATATGCAGCAACCATTATCGCGCCGAGATATTTTGAACCCAGCTTCTGAGCGACAACAATGGATGTAGGTCCGTCTGCCGCACCTATTATTGCAATGGATGCAGCGTCATTAATATCAAAAAACATAGATGCTGTACAGAGCGTAAAAAATATTCCGAACTGAGCTGCGGCACCGAATATCATAAGCTTGGGATTTGCAAGCAGCGGGCCGAAATCTATCATAGCCCCGATACCGATAAACAGTATCAACGGGAAAAGCTCGTTTGAGATACCTGCATCAAATAAAACGCTCAGTGCTCCCTCTTCAAACTTTTCGCCTATCTGCTGTGTAACTGCTCCCGACATAGGAATATTTACCAGTATTGCCCCAAATCCTATTGGCAGCAGCAGAGTGGGTTCCATATCTTTTTTAATTGCAAGATAAATCAGAACACCGCCTATTATCCACATTACAATGTGCTGCCACCTTATAAGCAGCAAACTTTCAAACAGTACTTCCATAAAATTCCCTTTCTTTATATCTTTAAAAAAGACTTTTATTACACAATTGTGTAATAAAAGTCTTGCTTTTTAATACAACAGCGGGCAATTTTGCCGAAATGTCGCCTGTTGTCACGCGTTATCGCGTAAGCTACTCCCCTTTATTGCTTTACGATAATATATTATACAGTATTTTTTTAAAAAATCAATATTAAAATTTTATTACGGTATAAAACTTGACAAAACACAAAAACGGTATTATTATTTGGAAAAACCTGTTTCAAGTTTTTAGGGGAGATAATATTTATGTTTGATGCGGTAAAAGTAAAAGACCAAGCTGTGGAGTGGATAAGAGAGTTCTTTAGACAAAACGGTGAAGGCTGCAATGCAGTTGTAGGTATATCGGGCGGTAAAGACAGTTCCATAACGGCCGCCTTGTGTGTTGAGGCGCTCGGACGTGAAAGAGTCATAGGTGTTTTGATGCCTAATGGTCAGCAGTCGGATATCGAATTTGCAAAGCTGCTGGTAAATCATCTTAAAATAAAAAATTATATTGTTAATATAAAAGCGGCAGTCGACGGATTACTGTCGGCGTTGCCTGCTGAAATGGAAATTTCAAAGCAGACACGTACCAACCTTCCCGCAAGAATAAGAATGAGTACTTTGTACGCTATAAGCCAGAGCAATAACGGACGCGTTGCCAATACCTGCAACTTATCCGAGGATTATGTCGGGTATTCTACACGCTACGGCGACGCTGCGGGCGATTTTAGCCCGCTTGCAAATATAACCGTAACCGAGCTCAGACAGATAGGACGGGTGCTTGATCTTCCGTTGGAGCTGGTTGATAAGGTACCTATAGACGGTCTTAGCGGAAAAACAGACGAGGATAATTTGGGATTTACTTATGCCGTGCTTGACAGATATATCCGTACAGGACAGATAGACGATCAAGCTGTAAAAGCACGTATCGATAAAATGCATATTCAAAATAAATTTAAGCTTGAACTAATGCCAAGCTTTGATTATAAAGGCTGATTAGGAAAGGATTATACGAATGAAAAGCGTATTGAAAAAGCTGTCTAATATTTGGTATTATTATAAATATTATATGCTTGCTGTATTGATAGCGGCGGTTGCGCTTTTCATGACTGTAAAAAGCTGCCGTGAGAAGAATGATTATGATGTGAGTTTGCTCTTTATGAATCACGGATACGGCACAAACTTTTATCGGACAGAGACTATAGACCAAATTTCTCAGATTCTCGGCCAGTTTTCACCGGACAGAAATGAAGACGGAAAAACAGATGTTCAGGTTATAACTATTAATTACGGAAACACATTTCAGCAGAACAACAGCGCAAACTCTGCTCGTTCCGCAAACCTTGCTGCAGGTAAAAGTGTGCTTTTCTTGCTGGACGATCAAAATTACAGCGAACTTAAAGCCGGCGGATTTCTGGCTGATCTGAGCGAACTGGGTCAAAGTGAATATCTGGAAGGAGATTCATTTGATGCCATTTCAAGCGGATTGTTTTCTTCTGTTGAAAATTTTGTCGTTGAGGGAGAAAGCTTTCATCTGTGTCTTCGCGTTTATGACGAAAAAAAGGCCGAGTCCGACTCGGCGTTTGCAGAGCAGTATACTGCTGCAAAAACACTTATTACAAATATTATAAACAGGTATTGAAATGGCTGAAGATAAGATAGTGATAAGGCTGGCATCGCCAAAAGATGCAAATCAGCTGCTTGAAATCTACACACCGTATATAACTGATACGGCGGTGACTTTTGAATGTGATGTTCCCACGCCGCAGGAGTTTGAAAAACGCATAAGCCGCGCGCTTGATCGTTACCCGTATCTTGTAGCCGTCGCAGGCGGAGAAACGGTAGGCTATGCCTATGCATCTATACTTAAAAACTGTAAAGCATACGAGCATTCCGTAGAGCTTTCCGTTTATGTCAGCCGTGATAAAAGAGGCCGCGGTGTGGGCAGTATGCTGTATTCATCTCTAGAAAAAATTCTTGTGCGGCAGAATGTAACCAATTTATACGCATGCGTTGCATATACAGACAGAAAAAACGATAGGCATCTTGACAACTCGAGCCCCGCTTTTCATGAAAGGATGGGCTTTAAAACGGTAGGGCACTTTAACAGCTGCAGTTATAAATTCGGCAAACTGTATGATGTGCTGTGGATGGAAAAAATCATTTCCGATAAAATCGGTCTTTCTTTCATACCGTTTTGCGATCTTAATAAATAAAGCTCCCGTGTAAAGCGGGGGCTTTATTTTATGAATACAGCTGATAGAGGAAATGTTTGCTTAACAGCTTTTGCCGTAAAGAGCCTTGTATTTGTTTTTTGTAGCGATTCCGCCTCTGATATGCCGTTCTTCAAGATTTTTATCAAGTACTGTTTTTACTTTTTTGTACAGCTCATAGTCGATTGTCTTAAGACGGTAACTTACATCTTTGTGAACGGTGGACTTTGAGATTTTGAATTCGCCGGCTGTTTTTCTTACGGTAGCGTTGTTGTCGATTATGTAGCGGGCAAATTCTTTTGCCCGCTCGTCGCAGGTATAGTACATTAAAAAAACCATCCTTTGCCATACTTTAATACTATATATGCTTGGAATGGTTTTATTATGTTTGATTATTTTTCCAATTTTACAACTGAAAAAGAGCCGTCTTTGAGCTGAAAATAGTCATATATATCCTCAGTTATATAAATACAGCCGTCTGTTATGAGTATCATGTCAAACCCGCCGTACTGTCTCCAGTACTGTGCAGACTGTTCAACGCCCGATACATAGAAAGCGGTTGACAGTGCATCCGCAAGTGTATCATCTAGGGATATTACAGTGGCAGAAATTATACCGCTGTTTGCCGGGTATCCGGTTTTGGGATCTATTATGTGGTGATATGTAATGCCGTCTTGAACAAAGCTTCTTTCATATCCGCCCGATGTCACGACAGATGTATCCTGTGCTTTAAGTATACCTATTATTTCCTCGCTGTTTTGTGGGTGTGTTATACCCACATTCCATGGCTTTCCGTCTGGTCTGCTGCCTTTTAGCATCACGTTGCCGCCGAGCGAAACAACGGCATGCTTTATATCATATTGGTCAAATATGGCGCGTATGCATTCTGCTGCGTAGCCTTTTGCAATCGCACCCAGATCAAGCTCTCCCGTACATTTAATTTTTCCGTTTTCAATTTCAACACGGCAGCTTTCAACAGTATTGAGAGCGGATTCAATATCCATGGCATCCGGGACATGAGGATTATTGTCGGTAAATCCCCACAGCTTTGTGACAGGTCTTATTGTTATGTCAAAAGCTTTTTGTGTCATATTTGATATTTCCAGCGCACGGGTTATGATCTTTTCTGTGTCATAGCTCACTTCTACAAAGTCTGTAGAGGCATTTATATTACCTATTTCAGAGTCGCTGTCCGTCACCGAAAACAGCCTTTCCAGCTGCTTGATTTTCTGCTTGGCAAGTTCTGTCGCCTTTTCAGAGTCTTTCCCGTATGCCGTAATGGTCATAATTGTGTCCATTGCAAAAATATCAGTTGTATAACTACTTTGACATGCTGACAAAGCTATTAACATAACTGCCACTGTTACAATGGCGGTAATTCTTTTTATTTTCATCGTTTGGAATCAAGATAGTCCTGTAAAATAATATCGGCAGCGAGCATGTCTATGTTGGCTTTTCGCTTTTTCCCCTTGAAGCCTGTGATATTCATATATTGTGCTGCCGCCATAGTGGTCATACGTTCGTCATAATAAATTATTTCTGTGTCTGAAAGCAGCTGTAACAGCATATTTCCCAGCTCTCTTGTGCGCTTTGCTCTGAAGCCTTCTGTTCCGTCCATGTTTTTTGGCAGACCGATTACAATCTTTTTGGCGTTATGAGTAACGCTGATTTTGGCAATTTCCTGTGCAACGGTCTGTATATCCGCTGATTTTATTGTTGTGACCGCGTTTGCAAGAAATTCAAGCTCATCGGAAACAGACACTCCTGTACGTCTGTCTCCGTAATCTATTCCAAGTATCCTCATTTGTCACCTCTGATTCAAAAGGGCATCTGCCAACTCTGCGTTTAACTGTGCAAGCTCTTGCTTTTTTACAAGCTTTTCACTTAAAAGCTGCTTTAGCTGAGCTTTGTTGTTTACCAGCTTTTCAAACTGCAGCTGAGCTTTTTTTGCATCAAAATCGGAAAGACTCATTATATAGTCATCCATCCCCATTTCAATACAAAAAGCCAATACCTTGGGGTCATAGTTTATAGCCAAAAACGGCTTGTTATAAATGCAGCTGAATATTACCGCATGCAAACGCTCTGTAATGGACAGTTCACACTTACTGAGTATCCCCAGGGTCTGCATATGAGGAATATCCTTGTCAATAAGAATGTTATTGCATTTTAATAGATTTGATATCTTGTTTAAAACATCAATATCTTTGCTGAAATGTATTGGCAGCAGAATGGGTGTATAGCCGTATTTTGCAGATATTTTATCGATAAATTCTGAAAAACCGTGTAAAAATCTGTCGGTTATGTTGGCATTGCGCAGGTTTATGCAGATATATTTTCCGTCTTTTAACTTGTCGTAAGGTGCTGTTATACTGTCTTTGTCCAGGGTAAAGGTCTCATCGGCGGTAAGCACGGTTTTTTTATTTGTAACACCTATGGAGTTTATGAACACAAGAGAGTGTCTGTCACGTACGGTTATCACATCTGCTCCGTTTAGTACTTTGACTGCGCGTTTTATATTTTTCTTTTTGAGGATGGGACCTACTCCGTTGCTGTACAGCATTACTTTACAGCCAAAGGTTTTTGCCTTGTTGGCTATATGCGTGTAGTAAAACATTGAACGGGAGGAGGTGGCATCCTGAAGGATTGACCCGCCGCCCAGAACAAAAACGTTTGTCTTTCTCATCTGCCTGTATATCTTAGGTAAGTCAAAGCGGTGTATTACAGTGTTTACATGCTCATATCCGGTGTTTTTGGAATCTGCAGACAAAAGAGTTATGTTATCAGCTTTACATCGTGTTATCATATTATCCGAAAAAGCCTTTAATGCCATATCGTCACCCAGATTATGTCTGCCGTAATATCCGCAAAGCATGAAGTCTACAGGTCTCAGATCCTTTTGCGCCGCTGCATAGCATGCCTCTGCGTCATGAGCCATTTTCATAACGGAATAATCCTTTTTGACTTTTTCCAGAGCGCTGCTTATATTCACGCTGTACTTGTCCCTGTTTGCAAGCATGTCCTTAATAAGTTCTGTGATTTGTGAGTCTTGTGGGTAGGGATAACCGCGGCAGGTGAAGTTTGTGTTTACACAGGCCTGTTCTGTAAGCTCAGAGTAAAGTCCAAGATAACCGCTGTTTCCCAATAAAATGACGGGCACCTCACATGCCATGGCCTCAAGGGCGGAGCGGGATATACCTATAAATAAATCCGCAATATTACAGAATCTGTAAATATCGGTCTGAGGTCCTGTCATTATAATAAAGTTATCTTTTGTTTTTGAGTTAATGGACTTTGCGATATTTTGAAATTCCTTGAATCTTGTGCCTCCGCCTACTATAACAATGTTGCAGTCGGGTGTATCACGATATATCTGCTGTGCCATGTTTAGCACATGTTCAACATGGTCGCCGGCAACCTCATCAAGACGTGAAACGCATAGGATTACTTTTGAATTGCTGTCTATTCCCAGCTCTGTCTTGAACTGAGGCAGTCGGTTTTTACAAAAAGTACTGAGGTTTATACCATTTACCGTGACGGTGATCTTGTCTCTGTCGTATCCGTATTCACGAGCTGTATATTCTTTCAGGTCCTCGCTTACAGCCAGGGCTCTGTCACCCCAATGAGTAAGGAAACGCTGCAAAAAACCTGTGGTAAAGTTGAAATGAACAGTGGAAATGAACGGAATGTTATATTTTTTTGCCACTGCGTATGCTGTAAAATTTGAAATACGGGTATGCGAATGAATGACGCACGGACGGTGTTCTTTTGCATATTTTCTTACGATATTAAAAGATTTCAAAAGACTTAATGGGTCTTTTTTATTAAGCGGTGCAATGATATGTTTTATTCCGTTTTGTTCAAGCTTTTCTGCATACACTCCTCCTGCGGAAAAAACAGTTACGTTGTTGCCGCACTTAGATAATGCATTTGCAAGCTCAAAAATGTGCGTTTCCGCACCTCCTATATTGAGAGCCATAGTTAAAATCAATATGTTTTTATGCATCTGATTCACCCGCGTTTTTATGATAATCAACATTATAATATATAATATTTGCATAGTCAAGAAATTAATTCAGCGGTGCAAAGCGGTTGAGTACTGTACTTTTTTTAAAAAAATGTTGACTTGCAAAATTTACTGTGTTATAATCATTTTACCTGTCATAGGGCTTATTTTTTTGTGCAAAAAATACCCTATAATTCAAACAGGGAGGCAAAACAGGAGGTGCCGAATATGCGCGTAAAGATAACACTAGCCTGCACAGAATGCAAGCAGAGAAATTACGACACGGTTAAAAATAAGAAAAACGATCCGGACAGACTGGAAATGAGCAAATACTGCAGATTCTGCAAAAAGCATACGCTGCACAGAGAGACTAAGTAATTATTTGCATTTTGTTTGTAAGGAGGAGCCAAAATGGCAGAAAAGGTTAAAAAGGAAAAGCGCGGTATATTCAAGAGAATCGGCGGCTTTTTCAAGGAAGTCAGGATAGAAACCTTCAAAAGAATCATCTGGCCAACGCCTAAGCAGGTGCTTAATAACACGCTTATAGTAATAGTAACTGTGCTGGTTGTAGGCATATTTGTTTGGCTTTTGGATTTTCTGTTTGTCAACGGACTTGATTTTGCATTAAATACGCTGCCGGATCTTTTTTAAAGTATCCGGACCGATTATTTAGTGTAAGGAGAAATAAGTATGTCTGACAAAGCACAGTGGTATGTAGTACATACCTATTCGGGCTATGAGAATAAAGTCGCGGCAAACCTTGAAAAGATAATAGAGAACAGAAAGCTTGAAGATATGATTCAAGACATAAAAGTGCCCACCGAGACTGTAGTTGAAAAGACGGAAAAGGGCGAGAAAAGTCATGAGCGAAAGATATTTCCGAGCTATATTCTGGTTAAAATGATAATGACAAACGACACATGGTTTATCGTGCGAAATACGCGCGGGGTGACCGGGTTTGTAGGAGCTACGACCGAGCCTATACCGTTGTCTGATGAAGAAGTCAAAAAGCTCGGTGTGGAAAAAGTCGTTTACGCGGACGATTTTTCAAAAGGCGATAGTGTAAAAATAATAGAAGGCGGATTTACCGGGTGTATGGGTGTTGTGGATGAGGTGTATGCATCTGCAAAACGTCTTAAAGTTATAGTTTCCATGTTCGGACGTGAGACTCCGGTGGAGGTGGCGTTTGATCAGGTCACACCCGTAAAATAGGTACATCAAAATCATTGAGTAAACTGCGGTCACCGACCGCGTTTATATAGCGGCATAATGCCGCGGGTGGGAGGAGAGAATATCTTTCCGCTATTTTACCACATTTTTTTAGGAGGTGTTCAAGTTGGCACAAAAAGTCATAGGTTATATCAAACTTCAGATCCCGGCAGGAAAAGCCACACCGGCGCCGCCTGTAGGACCGGCACTCGGTCAGCACGGCGTTAATATCATGGCGTTTACAAAGGAGTTTAATGAAAGAACAAAAAACGATATCGGATATATAATCCCTGTCGTAATTACTGTATATCAGGATCATTCTTTCACTTTTATCACAAAAACTCCGCCTGCAGCCGTTCTTATTAAGAAAGCGGCGGGTATTGAAAGCGGTTCCGGCGTACCGAACAAGACCAAGGTGGCAAAGATCACTAAGGATCAGGTAAAGCAGATCGCAGAGACAAAGATGCCCGATCTCAACGCAGCGGATTTAGAGTCTGCAATGAGCATGATCGCAGGCACTGCAAGAAGCATGGGTGTCACGGTAGAGGACTGATTACTTTTTGCAGGTGGGAGGAAATTTCCGCAAAAACCACGATTGGAGGATTTAATAAGTGAAAAGAGGAAAAAAATATCTCGAGAGCGAAAAGCTTATCGATTCAACAAAACAGTATGATGCCATAGATGCTATGGATCTTGTTGTTCAGACAGCAAAAGCTAAATTTGACGAGACAGTAGAGATACATGTCAAGCTGGGCGTTGACTCGCGTCACGCGGATCAGCAGGTAAGAGGCGCAGTTGTGCTTCCGCACGGCACAGGAAAAACTACTCGTGTTCTTGTGTTTGCCAAGGGTGACAAGGCTGATGAAGCAAAAGCCGCAGGTGCTGATTATGTGGGCGCAGATGAACTTATACCGAAAATTCAAAACGAAAACTGGTTTGAATTTGATGTAGTTATTGCAACCCCCGATATGATGGGAATTGTCGGTCGTTTGGGACGTGTTTTGGGACCTAAGGGTCTTATGCCAAACCCCAAGGCCGGTACCGTTACCATGGACGTGGCAAAGGCTATCGCCGAAATCAAAGCCGGTAAAATAGAGTACAGACTTGATAAAACCAATATAATCCACTGTCCGATGGGTAAGGTGTCATTCGGCAAAGAAAAGCTTAACGATAACTTTGAAACGCTTATCGGCGCAATTGTAAAGGCAAGACCTTCAACAGCTAAAGGCCAGTATATCAGAAGCTGCGTTGTGGCATCTACAATGGGCCCGGGCGTCAAGGTCAATACTAGCAAATATCAATAAACCGTTGACATATTGAACTAAGTTATGTTAATATTATCGTGTAAATAATTACTTCAAAGACAGCAGGTGCGATTTATCGCTTAAATTACCCGCCGAGGAGAAATTTTACTTATGGTATATTTATGCTCTCGTGCGTGTTCCTGCGTCGGGAGCATTTTATTTTTGCCGCACGACAGAAGACGATTGTCAAGTACTGTGCGGTGTAAATTTTAACGGAGGTGAAAGAACGTGCCAAGCAAACAGGTATTGGAGTCAAAGCAGAAGATTGTAGCAGATCTTACCGAGCAGCTGAAAAATGCCACTACCGGTGTATTTGTCGATTACAGCGGCATAAATGTTGCCGATGATACTGCGCTTCGCAAAAAGCTCAGAGAAGCAGGCGTCAAATACAGCGTTGTCAAGAACACTCTTACAAGATTTGCCGCAAAAGAGGCAGGCCTTGAGGGACTTGATGAAATCCTTAACGGTACAACGGCTCTTGCTGTTTCTGACGATCATGTTTCTGCAGCAAAAATTATCGGTGAGTTTGCCGAAAAAAATGATAATTTCAAGATCAAGGGCGGCTTTATGGAAGGCAAGACAATAAGTATTGCCGAGGTCGAAAAGCTATCCAAAATGCCCGACAAAGAGCAGCTTCTTTGCATGTTGCTCTACGCGCTCAACGGAAATATTTCCGGTCTTGCACGCGCACTTCAGGCTGTTGCTGATTCTAAGAATGAAGCAACACCGGCATAATCAATAAAAATAATTTATAACGGAGGATATTTATCATGGCAGATATTGCAAAATTTATTGAAGATATCAAGGCTCTTAATGTAATGGAGCTTGCAGACCTCGTAAAAGCTATCGAGGAAGAATTCGGAGTAAGCGCGGCAGCTCCTGTAGCTGTTGCAGCAGCAGGTCCTGTTGCCGAAGCGGCTGCTGAAAAGACAGAATTTGATGTAATTCTTGCTGAAGTCGGCGATAAAAAGATCAATGTTATCAAGGTTGTTCGTGAGATCACCGGTCTTGGCCTTAAGGAAGCTAAGGAGCTTGTTGAGAGTGCTCCCAAGGCTGTTAAGGAAGGCGCTTCAAAGGATGACGCTGATGCAATCAAGGCTAAGCTGGAAGAAGCCGGCGCTAAGGTTGAACTTAAGTAAGTCATATTCACTTTCGTTAAAAAAGGACACAGCATAGCTGTGTCCTTTTTATATTAAACGATATATAAAAATTCATAAATATTCTTAATAAATACTATTTTTTATATAGTATTGACAAATTATACTTTTTACTACATAATGGTAATACAGTAAAAATATTCATGTTTGTAATAAAATTTAGAAGTTGGTTATCCGGTTTATATTTTTCTCTGAGTATAAATTAAGACAGAAGAGGAATTTTACAATGGAAAAAATAAAAGAACTCAGAAAAAATTAAATGTTTGTTGTCTGTGTTTTATGTGTATTGCTGTATAATGCGAAATTTGCTATTATTCCAGGATTTATTGGTGCAATTGAGTACAAAGTAGGATTAGAAGCAAATTCTATTATATTTGTCTTGGAACGGATTAGTCAATAAAAAGCGTTGGGCGATTGATTTTGCCGCAAATTAGTGAAACAGGAAGATTTAGAAGTATTTTTCAATTTATGTGATTAAGAATAATAGTTATCAAAAAAATTAATTGCTGTAATAATATTAGCGTCGATGCTTTTAACTGCCGGTGCTTGCAAAAGGGCGTCTGAACTCTATGTAAAAGGTGTCAATGCAAAAGTGCCGGTGAGTTAGGCGAGCAGCAGGATGTTACACAAAATACTGATGTGCAGGAAAGTTACGAATAAATTTGAAAAAAAGACGGCTTTGCCGTCTTTTTTTTATAAAACTATGGAAAAAGCATGTAATATAATATATAATTATAAAATAACAGAATTATAGAGGTGTCACCTATGGAAATAAAAGAAAACAGCGGCAAGTCTAAGGTCATTTCGGAATTGTATGATCTGCTCGATTCAGTGGTGCTGTCTGCTGTGTGCGTGCTTGCTATTTTTACGCTTGTGTTCCGTATCTTTGTTGTCAGCGGCAACTCAATGTACCCCACGCTGAAAGACGGAGAGCGGCTTATAGTATCGGGGCTTTTTTATGATCCCCAGCCCGGTGATATAATTTGCTTTTATAATGAGTATAAAGACGAGGTGCTGATAAAGCGCGTCATTGCCACAGAGGGACAGACAATAGACATAACTGACGATTACCGTGTGTTTGTTGACGGTAAGGAACTGCCGGAGGACTATATAGGGGATATTGACACGCACAGACTTTCCACCCAAATGCCGTATACCGTTGAAAAAGACTGTGTGTTTGTAATGGGTGATAACCGCGGTGATTCTATGGACAGCCGAGATACACGAGTAGGAACCGTACATGAAAACGATATTTTAGGCAGACTTGTGATAAGGCTGTTCCCGCGCTTTGGAATTGTAAAATAAAAACGGAGAGAGATATGTCGGATTTACAGAATATAAATATACAATGGTTCCCGGGTCATATGACAAAGACCCGCAGGTATATCGAAAAAACTATAGGTCTTGTCGATATAGTGGCGGAAACTGTTGACGCACGCTGTATACTTTCATCTCAAAACCCTGACTTCGACAGACTTCTGGCTTCAAAGCCAAGGCTGATGATAATAACCAAAACAGACCTAGCCGATCCGGATATTACTTCGCGCTGGCTAAACTTTTTCAAAGGTCAGGGCAGAGCGTGCGTGTGCGTAGCTTTAAATACCGGCAAAGGTGTAAAGGATATAATCCCTGCTGTCAGAACGGTGCTCGATGAAAAAATCCGAAAATATGCCGCAAAGGGCATGAAAAAGACAATACGCATGATGATTTGCGGTGTGCCCAATTCCGGGAAAAGCACTCTTATAAATTCACTTTGCGGCAGACGTGCGGCTGTTGTTCAGGACAGGCCAGGTGTGACGCGAGCAGGACAGTGGGTATCGCTGTCTTCTGATATCGAGCTTCTGGACACCCCCGGTATACTCTGGAATAAATTCGAGGATATGCGATGCGGGCTGCACCTTGCTTTTACGGGCGCTATCAAGGATGATGTTGTAGATATAGAAACTTTAGCGATAGAGCTCATCAGAACGCTTAAAACAAAATATCCGGCTTCTCTGACTTCGCGTTACGGTATAGAAATACAGCCTGACAGCGAGCCTTTAGACATTTATGATGGTATATGCAAACGCCGCGGATTTATACTTCGCGGCGGCGAGCTTGATTATGAGCGGTGTGCGAAGATATTGCTTGATGAGTTTCGCGGCGGACAGCTGGGAAGGATATCCCTGGAGGCTCCGTATGCTTGAATTTGAAATAGAAAATGAAGAACGTGCAAACGGAAGCAGGATAATATGCGGTGTTGATGAGGCGGGCCGCGGCTGCCTGTGCGGACGTGTGTATGCAGCGGCTGTTATATTACCGGATGCTTTTTGCTGCCCGGAGCTTGATGACAGCAAAAAGCTAAGTGAGAAAAAACGCGATAAGCTTTTTGATATAATAACAAACAACGCTGTAAGCTTTGGCATCGGTTTTGCAGAGGTGGATGAGATTGAAAAAATAAATATTTTAAACGCTGCAATGCTTGCAATGAAACGGGCGGTAGATAACCTTGATATGAAGGTGGATATCGCGCTGATTGACGGAAATATGTCCAGGGGCTTTGACTGCAGAACAAGGACAGTGGTAAAGGGTGACAGTATATCTCCCAGTATTGCGGCAGCATCAGTGCTGGCTAAGGTTTCAAGAGACAGATATATATGTGAGCTTGCAAAATTATATCCCGTTTACGGTTTTGAAAAGCATAAGGGCTATTGTACAAAAGCTCATGTTGAGGCAATAAAAAAATACGGACCGTGCAAGATACACCGTCCGTCATTTCTCAAAAAAATATGCTGAGGCTGGGGAAAAAGGGCGAAGATGCTGCAGCCATGTATCTGCGCTTAAAGGGTTATCGGATTTTACAGAGAAATTTTCACTCAAGGTACGGTGAAATTGATATAATTGCTTTTAAGAACGAGACGGTCGTTTTTGTTGAAGTTAAAACCCGCGGCAAACATCCAATCGACACACCCGCATCGGCAGTAGATATATTTAAACAGAAAAAAATCATAAAAACAGCATATTTCTATATAATGAATAAGCAGCTTGATGATGTTGACATGCGTTTTGACGTTATAGAAGTCAGGGCGTGCGGCTTTGGCTGCAAAATAAATCATATAGAAAACGCCTTTGAGGTTTGAGAGGAAAAAATATGCTTGCCGATCTTCATTGTGATACTTTTTATAAATGCTTTACGGATAAAGTGAGTGTTAACAGCCGCAGTCTTCATATAAATCAGCAAAAAGGCAAAAAAATGCTTCCGTATATTCAGGCTTTTGCTCATTACATACCTGAAGACGTTTCAGATAAGTTTGGATTTTTTTGTAAAATGCTGGACAATTCTCTTGCGCTGATAAAAAACAACAGCAGCTTTTTGATTTACGAAAACAAGAGCGATATTGAAAAATCGGAAAGAGAAGGCAAAATACTTGCTGTACTGTCAGTAGAGGGCGGCAACTTTTTTGACGGCGACATGAGTTCAAACTTAAAAAAAATAACATTTTTGGAGCAAAACCATATTCGGTTTCTTTCGCTGTGCTATAACAGCGGCAGCGCTCTTTGCGGCGGAGCCAAAAGCAGTCAAGACAGCGGAGTCAGCCGTCTTGGACTGGAGATATGCTCTGTGCTTTGCGAACATGGCATAGCTATCGATGTCTCGCACCTTGGATTTAAAAGCACAGAAGATATTTTAAATACAGATATGCCGGTGCTGGCGACTCATTCAAATTGCTATGCGGTATGCGACAGCGCCCGTAATCTCAAGGATTCTGCAATAGAACGCCTGATATATAAAAACGGTCTTATGGGTATCAATTTGTATTCGCCTTTTTTAAAGCATGGCGGCAATGCAAAACTGTGTGATATATACCGACATATAGATCATGTTATTTCAATGGGGGGAAAGAATATTTTGGCATTCGGTGCAGATTTTGATGGTTGCGACAGCCTGCCTGAAGGTATAAACGATGTGACCGGCATAAAAAAACTTGATATCCCGCATGAATTATTTTATAATAACGTAAAAAGATTTTTGAATTCACTGTAAAGGAATAACAAAAAATGAACTATGTAAGCACAAGAAACAAAAATGTAAAAATCAGCTCTGCCGACGCAATAATAAAGGGCTTGTCTGAGGACGGTGGGCTGTTTGTTCCACAGACCATACCGGCTGTAAGTGAGACGGAAATATCCTCGATGATAAATTCGGATTATAAAACAAGAGCAAAGCTTATACTTTCCAAGTTCTTGACAGATTACAGCGAAGACGAGCTGGAATCATGCATAAACGGAGCATACACTGATCAAAAATTCGGCGGTTCCAATCCTGCACCGGTAAAAAAGCTTGACGATAATAATTTTGTACTCGAGCTGTGGCACGGTCCCACATGTGCGTTTAAGGACATGGCGCTTCAGATAATGCCCAGGCTTTTGACGACAGCACTCAAAAAGCAAAATTCCGATAAGACAGTAGTTATTCTTGTCGCAACATCCGGTGATACAGGTAAGGCGGCGCTTGAGGGATTCTGCGATGTAGAGGGCACAAAAATACTCGTGTTTTATCCCGCGCATGGTGTAAGCGAAGTACAAAAGAAACAGATGACATCGCAGAGCGGGTCTAATACCGGCGTTATGGGAGTGCTGGGCAATTTTGATGATTGCCAGAGCGGAGTCAAACGTATATTTTCAGATGAAAAAGCCGTAAAACGGCTTGAAAAAGGCGGATTTGTTTTTTCAAGCGCCAACTCGATAAACTGGGGCAGACTGGTGCCTCAGGTAGTTTATTATTTTTCCGCTTATGCTGACCTTGTAAAAAGCGCGGATATAAAAACAGGGGACAAGCTGGATTTTATTGTGCCCACCGGCAACTTTGGGGATATCCTTGCGGGATATATAGCAAAACAGATGGGACTTCCGGTCGGAAAGCTTGTGTGCGCGTCCAATAAAAATAATGTTTTGACCGATTTTATAAAGACAGGAACATATAATAAAAACCGTGACTTTTTTACTACAATGTCTCCCTCTATGGATATACTGATATCAAGTAATCTTGAACGGCTTCTCTTTATAATGAGCGGATATGACGACCTAAAGGTTTCAGGGTATATGGATCAGCTGAATAAAACAGGAAAATATACTGTTGATCCGGAAATTTTAAGTAAAATACAAACAGATTTTATTGCAGGCTATGCTGACGAGCAGCAGACGCTTGCAGCTATCGGTGACGCTTATAACCGTTTCAATTATGTAATCGATCCGCATACCGCTGTTGGCTACTGTGTAAGTGCAGGATATCAAAGCGGCAATAAAAAAGTTATTCTTTCTACTGCCAGCCCTTACAAATTTCCCAAAAGTGTCATAAAAGGTCTTGGCGGCAGCATACAGGCGGAAAATGAGTTTAAGCTGTTTGAAATCCTGAACAAAAAAACAGGAGTTGAAATTCCGCCGTCACTGGCGTCGCTTGAAAACGCGCAGGTTCGCTTTGACGGAAAATGCAGCAAAGAGGATATGACTGAAAAAGTATATGAATTTTTAAACGTATAAAAACATGCTGCCGCCAATTTATTTCTCAACGTACAAATGTACATTTTGCGTAAAATGACGGCAGCAGATGCTTTTCCGATATATATTATCGGTTAAAAAAGGAACTAATATTTTTCGCGGTATGTCGAACAGAAGGTCTCGTTTCCGTTTTCTCCGCAGATTTTGCAGTTGCAAACTTCGATTTTTTCAGCGGTGCAGCAGTTGTCGTTTGTATGATAATGACATTCTGTGACTTCGCATACAACGCCTTTGTTTGTCTCTTTGTTCTGATCCATTTTAACAGCTCCTTTCGGAATTATTATAACCCGAACAACAAAAATAAACATGTAAAAATATGGAAGGAAAATATATATTTGTCAGTTTTTATAATCGGAGATACACATTTATCTGGTTCGGTAGATAAACCTATGGACGTGTTTGGCGGTAAATGGGAAAATTATACCGACAAGCTAAAAAGAAACTGGATAAAATCGGTAGGCAGGGATGATACCGTTGTTTTAGCGGGAGATATTTCATGGGCAATGTCGCTTGATGAGGCTTTAACCGATTTTAAATTTCTCGAAAGTCTTCCGGGAAGAAAAATCATTTTAAAAGGCAATCATGATTACTGGTGGAATACAGTCGGTAAAATGCAAAAATTTTTAAATGAAAACGATATCAAAAGTATAGAGTTCATATATAACAACTGTGCGGTTGCCGGTGACTTTGCAATTTGCGGCACACGCGGCTGGGGCGAAAGAGAAACAAAAGAAGACGAAAAGATAATTGCAAGGGAAGCAGGCAGACTGGAGAGGTCTCTCATCAGCGCCCCGGACGGACTGGAAAAGATAGCGGTTATGCACTATCCGCCACTATTTGAAAACGGGTCTATCGTAGAATTTATAAGTATTATGCAAAAATACGGTGTAAAACGTTGCTATTACGGTCATTTACATGCCGGATCCATATTCAAAGCAGTGCAGGGCATGCGTTTTGGAATTGAATTTTATTTAGTTTCTGCCGATTCTATTGACTTTTTACCTGTTAATATATAAAATATATCAGTTAGTAAAACGGAGGTATACATAAATGAATTTAAAGGAAAATAAAAAAACGGATAAGAATACCGTACAGCTTACCGTCGAGGTTAAGGGTGATGAGTTTAAATCGGCTGTTGACGCGGCTTTTAAAAAGAATGTGGCAAAAATGACTGTGCCCGGATTTCGTAAGGGTAAAGCGCCCAGAAAAATAATAGAAAAGCTTTACGGTGAGGGTGTGTTTTATGATGATGCGATCAATTCACTGTATCCGACAGCTTATGAATCGGCTGTTTCTGAATCGGGTATCTCACCCGTTGACAACCCCAAGGTAGAGGTTACAAGTGTTGACTCAGATGGCTTTGTGTTTACAGCTACCGTGACCGTTAAACCTCAGGTGGATGTTAAAGATTATAAAGGTATAAAAGTTGTTAAGAACGTCTATAATGTAACAGAAACAATGGTAAAAGGCGAGATAGAGGCGCTTCGCAAGCAAAACCAGCGTATAGTTGATGTCGACCGCGAGGCAAAAAGCGGTGATACTGTAAATATAGACTACGAGGGCTTTGTTGATGGTGTAGCTTTTGACGGCGGTAAGGCTCAAGGCTATGATTTGAACCTTGGCTCGAACACATTTATTCCCGGCTTTGAGGATCAGCTTGTAGGCAAAAAGGCATCTGACGAGTGCGAGGTCAACGTGACCTTCCCTGAGGAATACCATGCACAGGAGCTCAAGGGCAAGGCTGCCGTATTTAAAGTAAAGATAAATGCCGTTAAAGAGATACAGCTCCCTGAGCTTGATGACGAGTTTGCAAAGGATGTAAGTGAGTTTGATACTTTGACGGAACTGAAATCAAGCATCAAAAAGAAACTTTCAGAGCAAAAGTCAAAGCAGTCAGAAACTGAGCTTGAAAATGCACTTATAGATAAGCTTCTTGAAAACACAGAGGTTGATATCCCTCCTGTCATGATCAGCAGAAAAGTAGACAGTATGATGGCGGAATTTGAGCAGCGGCTTGCAGGCTCCGGACTTAACCTCAATACTTATTTGCAGTATATGGGTACTGATCTTGAGTCGTTTAAAAAGAACTATCAGCCCGATGCTGAAAAGCAGGTTAAAACGCGTCTTGCTCTTGAGAAAATAGTAGAGCTTGAAAACATCGTTGTTTCAGATGAAGATATAGAGAAAGAATATCAAATGATAGCTGATGCGTATAAAATGAAGGCGGAGGATGTAAAACGGTTCATACCCGCATCGGAGATCACAATGGATGTAGCGGTCGGTAAGGCTGTTGAGTTTATCAAGACAAATGCACAGATAACAGAGGAAAAACCTGCCGCTCAAAAACCGACGTCAAAGACGGCTACCAAAACATCGTCAAAGACGACAACTAAAGCATCGTCAAAGACGACGACCAAAACATCGTCAAAGACGACAGCAAAGAAGACTGAAGAAAAAAAATCTGCAGAGTAAGCTAATTTTCAGGAGATAATATTATGAGTTTAGTACCTATGGTTGTAGAACAGACAAACAGAGGCGAGCGTTCATATGACATTTATTCCCGTCTTTTGAATGATCGTATAGTGTTTTTGTCTGAAGAAGTTAACGATGTGACAGCAAGTCTGGTTGTGGCGCAGCTTCTTTATCTTGAGGCGCAGGACAGCGATAAGGATATAAGCTTTTATATCAATTCACCCGGCGGTTCAATAACAGCGGGCATGGCAATTTATGATACTATGCAGTATATAAAATGTGATGTTTCCACAATCTGTATCGGAATGGCCGCCAGTATGGGTGCATTTCTGCTGTCCGCAGGTACCAAGGGGAAAAGACTTGCCCTTCCAAACAGCGAGATAATGATACACCAGCCCCTTGGCGGGACGCAGGGCCAGGCAACGGATATACAGATTCATGCTCAGAGAATTATTAATATAAAGAAAAAACTGAACACATTGCTTTCTGAGGCGACAGGTCAACCCCTTGAGGTGATCGAGCGGGATACGGAGCGTGATAATTTCATGACCGCACAGCAGGCATGTGACTACGGCCTTATAGATAAGGTTATTAAATCGAGGTAAAAATGGCTGATACTCAGGATATGAATAAACGCCGATGTTCGTTTTGCGGACGCAGTGAGGACGAGGTATCAAGAATGTTGGCAGGGCACAATGCGTTCATTTGCAGTGACTGCTTGCAGCTGGGTATGCAAGTACTGGGCATGGATACGTCAAAACAGGATGAAGAGCCGCATGAGCAGCTGGATATAAAACTGTATACTCCGCACGAGATTAAAAGTTTTCTTGATGATTATGTTATCGGACAGGACAGGGCGAAAATAGCGTTAAGTGTTGCAGTATATAATCACTATAAACGCATTTTGAACCTTGACGATACCGATGACGGTGTTGAGATTCAGAAAAGCAATATTCTTCTTATCGGCCCTACTGGCAGCGGAAAAACATATCTTGCACAGACCCTTGCCAAAATACTTAATGTTCCGTTTGCCATTGCAGACGCAACTACGTTGACTGAAGCGGGGTATGTCGGAGAGGATGTTGAAAATATTCTTTTAAAGCTTATCCAGGCTGCGGATTTTGATATAGAGAAAGCTCAAAAGGGAATAATATATATTGATGAAATAGATAAAATTTCCCGAAAAAGCGAAAACATGTCAATAACCCGTGACGTTAGCGGAGAGGGAGTACAACAGGCTCTTTTGAAAATACTTGAGGGCACCGTTTCAAATGTTCCTCCGCAAGGCGGCAGAAAACATCCCAACCAGGAATTTATCCAGATAGATACAAAAAATATACTCTTTATTTGCGGCGGCTCTTTTGACGGTATTCAGAAAAACGTTGAAAAGCGGTTGAAGGGCAGCACTGGTATAGGATTTGGTTCGGATCTTAAGACATCAGGTAAAAAAAGTCTGTCTGAAATTTACAGTAATGTGGAAAGCTATGATATAGTTAAATACGGCCTTATCCCTGAAATTGTCGGCAGACTTCCCGTGATTGTATCCTTAGATGAGCTGGACGATAAGGCAATGCTGAAAATCCTTACCGAACCGAAGAACGCAATAGTAAAGCAGTATAAAAAGCTGTTTGAATATGATGATATAGAGCTTGAATTTGAGAACGAGGCGCTTGAGGAAATAGCGCAGCTTACAATAGCCAATAAGACGGGCGCTCGCGGACTGCGGGCAATAATTGAAAAGACTATGCAGCAGGTTATGTATGATGTGCCCAGTATGGAAAATGTCAAAAAGGTAATTATAACCAGAGACTTTGTAAAAGGCATTGAGCCTGTCAAGGTAATTAAAGAATAAAAAATCACCGCAACATTATTTGCGGTGATTTTTTTGTAGCGTTAACACTTAGTCTGTTATATTAAGGATTTTGCTTTTGTAGTCGCTGGGAGACAGTCCGGTTTCGCGCTTGAATGCCCATGAAAAGTAGTTTTGGCTGGAAAATGCAAGTGTTTTGCTTATCTCGTTAAGGTGTACACCCTGTCCCAGCATTCGTATCGCCGTTGCAATTTTAAGCTTGAGAAAATATTTGTGGATTCCGATATCCGAATATTTTGAAAATACTCTTTTTATCTGAGATATACTGAAATTGCACTGCTCAGCCAAGTCTTTAAGGGTTATATTACCGTATATGTTTTCGTTGAGCTTGTTTACTATTTCTCTGTATACTTCCGATACACCTGTATCAACAGTTGATTTAAAGTTTATATTTTTGCTTTTTTTTAATACCGAGAGCAAAAATATTTCAAGCATATTAACTATAATTTGTATCTCGTCCTGACGGATTTGCCAGCTCTCAAACATTTTTCTGTGGTATTGCCCGTTTTTATCAAAAAACTTTTTTCCAGCATAACTTAACAATCTTTTGATATCTTTTTCAAGCTCTGCCGGAAGGCTGAGCACCAGTCCTTCAAAATTTGAAACAAGCGGACCTTTGGCGCGAAATGCCGCAATAAAAGCATGTATATCTTTATCCTTTGACGTCCATAGCTTGTGAAACTCCATAGGCTTGTGGAATATAATGTCGCCCTCGTGAAGTATATATACCTTTTCATCGCCCGCAACGTTTATTTCACCGTCCAATACATATACCAATTCCCAAAACGGATGAAACTCACCCGGAAAATAATATGGATTTTTATAATCTGCTTCAAATAAGGATATTATTGATTCTATCTCTATCGATTTGTGAATGTACTTTTCATCATGTATGTTTTGAGCTTTTTTCATATAAAAACGCCTCTTTTTCTGATAGACATATGATTTTTGACGGTATATAATAACATTGTACCACATAAAAAATATGGAGGCAATAATTATGAAAAAGATAAAAGTCGGAGTAATAGGCTTGGGCTGTAGAGGGAGCTCGCTTTTAAAGCATATTCTTATGCAGATGGATACTATAGAGGTAACAGCTGTATGCGATGAATATTATGATAGAGTTCAAAAAGGAGTAGAAATAGTAAAAAACGCATGTGAAAAGACTGTATATGGTACAACTGACGCAACAGAGCTTATTTACAGAAATGATGTCGAAGCCGTTTTTATTTTTTCAAGCTGGGAGTCTCATATACCTCTTGCCATAGAATGCATGAAGGCATCAAAGCCTGTGGGGGTGGAGGTAGGCGGAGCATACAGCGTTGAACAATGCTGGAATGTGGTACATACGTATGAGCAGACCAAAACGCCTATAATGCTTTTGGAGAACTGTTGCTACGGCCGCAGAGAGCTGATGGCGCTTAATATGGTGCGTAAGGGACTGCTGGGACAGATTGTACATTGCGAGGGCGGATATTGTCACGATTTACGTGATGAAGTCGCCGGAGGAGCCAAAAACCGTCATTACCGTCTGCGCAATTATATCTCAAGAAACTGTGAAAACTATCCCACGCACGAGCTCGGGCCGATAGCAAAAATTCTCAATATAAACCATGGCAACAGATTTATGACTCTTACCTCCGTAGCATCAAAAGCGGCAGGGCTTTATGAATATGTGAGAGAAAATATGCCTGACGATAAAACCCTTGCTGATGTTAAATTTTCTCAGGGCGATATTGTTACTACCGTTATTACATGTGCAGGCGGGGAAACTGTAAAGCTGACTCTTGATACTACTCTCCCCAGATATTACAGCCGTCAGTTTACTGTTCGCGGTACAAAAGGAATGTATGAGGAGGTCACCGATTCGGTATACCTTGACGGTGACGGAAAACATTTTAAGTGGAAAGAAGAATGGGGCAATGCCGAAAAATATGAAAAAGAGTATGAACATCCGGTCTGGAAAGAATATTTACAGTCCGGTGTTTATGGCAGCCACGAAGGTATAGACTGGCTTATTATGAATGACTTTATAAACTGTATAATTGAAAATAAACCGTTTGAAATTGATGTTTACGATATGGCAAGCTGGATGTGTGTTACTGCCTTGAGTGAGCAGTCAATAGCATTAGGCGGCGCTGCTGTAGCGTTTCCGGACTTTACAAACGGCAAATGGCAGCTCAATAAAATATAAATATGATTTGATTTCAGCTTTTCAAACTTTTAAAGAAAATATGAAACGCCGCCCTTTTTAAAGGTCGGCGTTTTATATTTTCAATATAACAGCTTCTTTTGTTTAAAATGATTTTGGCGGCGAGAGTTTTGTTATTTGACATTATTTTGCATCAGATGTATAATACAGGTATATATTAATTATCGGCGGTGAAGATATTGGAATATTCAAGCATAAATAAAATCAATTGTCAGCTTGGAACAGAGCGTTCTGTTATCCGTGAGATTTTTGAGTACGGAAATATGAGAGCAAGTCAGGTGGGACGTGAAAATGTATTTGATTTTAGTCTGGGAAATCCCGCTGTCAGAACACCGAAATGCATAGATGACAGCATTGTCAGGCTGGTTTCGGATAGTAATTTCAACGTACACGGATATACATCAGCACAGGGGGCTTTTGAAGTCAGACGCAGTATAGCAAAGAGTATAAGTGACCGTTTTTCGGTAAACGCCGCGGCAGATGATATATATGTAACCTGCGGAGCGGCGGCGTCTCTCACAATAACTCTTAATGCACTCTGCAATTCGGGAGACCGTGTGATAGCGTTTGCGCCGTATTTTCCGGAGTATAAAGTGTTTTCAAACGGAGCCGGAGCGGAATTTGAGTCAGTAGAGGCGGATACCGAAAAATTTCAGATAAATTTTGATGGCTTTGAAAAAGCGCTGACACCTAATACGAAAGCGGTAATCGTTAATTCACCAAATAACCCTTCGGGCGCGGTGCTTACAGAAAAGACAATTATCAGAATGTGTGAGATGCTCAGGGAATACTCAAAACGCTTTAAGCACCCGATATATATAATATCTGACGAGCCGTACAGGGAGCTTGTTTATGACGGAATAGACGTTGCGTATATTCCCAAATATTATGACGATACTATTGTCTGTTATTCATACAGCAAGTCGCTTTCCCTTGCCGGAGAGCGTATAGGATATATCTTTGTAAGCCCAAAAGTGAATAATGCAAAAGAAGTTTATGCTGCAATCTGCGGCGCGGGCAGAAAGCTTGGTTTTGTCTGTGCGCCTGCTCTCATGCAGTATGCTATTTCAGAAAACCCGGGATGCGTGTGCGACATCAGTCAGTATAAGTTAAATCGCGATCTGCTGTACGGAGCATTGACTGAATATGGCTACAGCTGTGTTCATCCTGACGGCGCGTTTTATCTTTTCGTAAAATCTCCTGTCGCAGACGCTGTGAGATTCTGTGAGCTTGCTAAAAAATATGATCTTTTGCTTGTTCCGTCAGATAGCTTTGGCTGTAAGGGTTATATGCGCGTTTCATATTGTGTTGATACAGATATGATACGGCGTGCTTTGCCGTTATTTAAAAAACTTATTGATAATCTTTAATTTCGGCACAGTTTTTATAGCGGGAGGTGAGGGATTATTTCAAAGCTTACTAAAAATGCGATTACGGCATCGCTTGTAAGACTTATGTCAAAAATGCCTCTTGACAAAATCACCGTAAAAGATATTGTTGATGACTGCGATATCAGCCGCAACACATTTTACTACAATTATCAGGATATTTATGCTGTTATAGAACAGCTGTTTGAAACTGAGCTCAATTCAATACTTGATTCACAGAGTGTGCATCAGTCCTGGCGACAGGTGTTTACCGATATATGTGTTTTTTTGCATGAATATAAAAGTGCGGTTTATAGTATGTATAATTCCTCGCGAAGAGATTTTGTCGAAGGACAAATAAAACAGCTCGTTTATGTATGTGTGTCACAGACTGTTGAAAGCACTGCAAGAGAGCTTGGAGCCGCTCAGTGCGATATGGATACAGTTGTACAGTTTTACTCCTATGCGGTGGATGGATTTATCAATGCCTGGATCGGCAGCAGCATGTCCGAGTCTATTGAATCACTGACCCTGCGCGTAGGCAGTGTTCTGGAGGACAGTCTCAAGCATGTCCTTAAAACCTCTTTAGACAATTTTAGTACAGATTGAGCTGTGTGTATCAAATTGGTATACACAGCCTTTTTTGTACATTGTAACCCCAAAACGGGCGGATTATTATTATACTATGCAATAATATATATCTTACTTTTAATGAAGGGAAGTGCCTGGGTGAAATTTATATTACGAGTAAAAATAGCATATAGTGTTATTTCGGCAGGACTTGTGCTGATGGGCCTATGTTTTGCCTTTTTCCCCGAAATATCCGCTTTGACTATATGTTACTGTGTCGGAGCTGTAAGTATAGTCTTTGGCATAATAAAACTTATGGGTTATTTTTCCAAGGATGTTTATAGACTGGCGTTTCAGTTTGATCTTGCTATCGGGATAGCTATGATACTGTGCGGAGCCGTAATCGTTATAAGACCACGCATGCTTATAGCCATGCTTCCGGTAATACTGGGAGTTTTGGTACTGATTGATGGGTTGTTCAAGATACAGACAGCACTTGATTCAAAACGCTTTGGTATGAAAAAATGGTGGATAAGCTTGACATTTGGCATACTGGCGTCCGTGATTGGAATTTTCCTTATACTGGACCCGTTTGAGGGTAATAAAATATTGACGGTATTGCTTGGTATAACATTGATTGTGGATGGTATACAGAATCTGTGGATGGTATTATATACAGTAAAGTCTAAAAAGGCAAAAGACGATGTCATTCAGACCGTGTTTGAAGACCGGTAATTATAAAGGGGGATTAAAAATGTCCGCAAAACGCCGTATCGGTGACAGAAAAGACGGAAAGCTTATAAGGGATATAGACAGCATGCATTTTATAATGCCTATCATATACCCTAATCGCTGTGATAACGAGGCTTTCATATCCGAGCGTATCGACCTTACATCCGCAATGTCGTTTATTTATGAAAAAAACATTGAAAATCCGCAGTACCGCTATAATGTGTTTCAGCTTGTAGTGGCGGCGCTTATAAAAACAATTACGCTCAGGCCGAAAATGAACCGCTTTATTGCAAATAAAAACATATACCAAAGAAATAAAGTAAGCGCTTCATTTGTCATAAAGAAGCAGTTCAGTGATGAATCCAAGGAGGGGCTTGCGTTTATACATGCAACGCAGGACACCGTGCTTAAAGATATTCATGATGAGATATTCCGTCAGGTTACAGACTGCCGCGCAGGAAAACAGGATGCATCTTCAGACGCTATGGATATGTTTAAAAAAATGCCCAGATGTATTTCCAAGCTGCTGCTGAATATAATATGCTTTCTTGACAGACACGGCAAGGTCCCCGCCTCACTTATTGAGACTGATCCGTACTATTCGTCTGTGGTTATAACAAATCTTGGCTCTATCGGTTTGCACAGCGGTTATCATCATCTGACAAATTGGGGCACAAATTCTGTATTTGCGGCATTGGGGGAAATTAAAAAACGTCCATTTTACGATGATGACGAAAGTGTGCAGATGCGCTGGAGCATAGATATAGGCATAACGATAGACGAGCGTATTGCGGACGGCTACTATTATTCAAAAACCATAAAACTGTTAAAGTACCTGCTTGAAAATCCCTGGTTATTGGAGCAGCCGGCAGGTAAAGAGGTAGACTATGAAACAAGTAAACAATGTCAGGGCGCCCTGGCTTAATAATTACGGAAATGTACCGCCTACTATTGATTACTTTAAGGGTACCATGTATGAGGCGGTTGAAATAACAGCAAAGAAATATCCGACATATATCGCTTATGATTTTATGGGCAAAAAGACTACTTATAAAGCATTTATGAAGCATGTTGAGCGATGTGCCAGAGCTCTTAAAGCAATAGGTATACGTTCCGGCGACCGTGTCACTATATGCATGCCCAACTGTCCTCAGACAGTTATAATGTTTTATGCGGTCAACGTGGTTGGTGCGGTTTCAAACATGATCCACCCGCTGTCAAGTGAAAATGAGATAGAATTTTTTATAAAGGAATCCAAGAGTATCCTTGCAATAACTCTTGATCAGTTCTATCACAAATTTGAAGCAATACGTCAAAATGTGGAGCTTTCAAATGTTATAATCGCCAGTATCAAAGATGAGCTTTCTCAGCCGATAAAGGCAGGATATATGCTCACCGAGGGCAGAAAAATAGAAAAAATACCAAAAGACGCTCCTGTCATGACATGGAATTATTTTATGCGTCTTGGAGACAGGTACCACTGGAAATACAGCGTACAGCGCGGATGCAACGATCCTGCTGTCATACTGTACAGCGGAGGTACTACCGGCACTACAAAAGGCATTCTCCTTTCCAATCTCAACTTTAACGCGCTGGGCGCTCAGATAATAGCGACAAATCCGATGTTTCGACCCGGAGATAAAATGCTTGCGGTAATGCCGATGTTTCACGGTTTTGGACTGGGTGTCAGCATACATTCAATGCTTGTAAACGGCGGACGGTGCATACTTGTGCCTAGGTTTACGGCGGCAAGCTATGCTAAGCTTATAAAAAAATATAAATGCAATTTTATTGCGGGAGTGCCCACGCTTTATGAGGCTCTGATACGCCAGCCGTCAATGGACGGAGTCGACCTGTCATGCCTTAAAGGCGTTTTCAGCGGAGGGGATTCGCTGTCTGTGGAGCTTAAAAAAAGATTTGATAAATTTCTGTACGACCACAACGCTTCTGTTCAGATACGCGAGGGCTACGGTACAACCGAATGTGTTACTGCAAGCTGTCTTACTCCTACGCATATGTCAAAGGAAGGAAGTATCGGTCAGCCCTTTCCGGATACCTTCTATAAAATAGTCAAAGTCGGTACTACCGAAGAACAGCCTTACGGTCAGGAGGGTGAGATATGCATAAGCGGTCCTACCGTTATGCTGGGATATATGGACAGGCCTCAAGAGACTGCAAATACCTTAAAAGTGCATGATGATGGGCTTACATGGGTACATACTGGTGATTTGGGTATAATGGATAATGAGGGATTTGTGTACTTCCGTCAGCGCATAAAACGTATGATAGTAACAAGCGGTTATAATGTGTATCCGTCTCAAATCGAAAATATCCTTGACGCGCACGATCTTGTTCAGATGAGCTGCGTAATAGGTGTTCCTGATGAGTATAAAATGCAGAAGGTAAAGGCGTTTGTAGTGCTCAAGTCAGGTCTTACGCCGAGCGATGAATACAAAGAGATATTAATGAATTATTGTAAAAAAAATATCGCCAAATATGCCTTGCCGTATGAGATAGAATTTCGTGATACACTGCCTAAGACCCTTGTAGGTAAGGTGGCATACCGTCAGTTAGAACAGCAGGAGCTTGAAAAAATAAAACAGCAACAGTCAAAAATGTAAATAATCTTCATGGTATAAAATATAATTTATGTTATAGAATCGTATATAGAGAGGTGACAGTATGAAAAAAGGAACAAAAGTTGCCGTTGCGGCGGTAACGGCGGCCGCAGCGGCTGCGACAGTAACCGCTGCTGTCACATCAATAAAATTACTCACTGATATAGCAATAAATAAGACTTTGCCTAAAAATGTAGATAAAATGCACACCCGGCTGACCGGCACATATAACGGCGAAGAAATAACCACCCTTATAAGTAAGAACGGACAGCTGTTAAAGGACAAAGATACCGAAAGGGTGACAATTAAAAGTCGGGACGGCTTGACTCTTGTAGGACATTGGTATCCTGCTCAAAATGCCAAGCGAATAATTATAGGCATGCACGGCTGGCGTTCAAGCTGGTATGCCGATTTCGGCACCTGCTCGGAATTTCTACATGATCAGGGATGCAGTATGCTATTTCCAGATCAGCGTTCTCAGGGAGAAAGCGAGGGTGATCATATAGGTTTTGGCGTACTGGAAAGAAACGACTGCTATGATTGGGTGAATTATGTTATAGACCGTTTCGGACAGGATCTGCCCATCTATCTTTGCGGGATTTCAATGGGTGCCACCACTGTCTTGATGGCGTCTGAGTTTGAGTATCCGTCATGTGTAAAAGGTATCATCAGCGATTGCGGATTTACGTCTCCTCGTGCAATTTGGTCTTATGTAATGAAACATAATCTGCATATAAGCGATAAAATAGGATATCCGATAGCCAACTTTTTTGTTAATAAAAAAGCAAGTTATGACGGTGATGATATGTCCACGGTGGATGCTCTGAGAAAGACTAAACTTCCGGTGCTGTTCATACATGGAGATAATGATAAATTTGTTCCCGTTCAGATGACTTATGAAAATTATGCGGCGTGCGCGTCTGAAAAGGAAATTTTTATAGTCCACGGTGCAGGCCATGGCATCAGCTATTTTGTCGATACCGAAGGCTATCAGTTTGCGGTAAAGCAGTTCTTTTTACGACATGATAAATAAAACCGGCTCACAAGCCGGTTTTATTTTTGCTTATCATCTTTTTGGGAGATATGCCGTATTTTTTCTTAAAGCTGTTTGAAAAGTACAGCGGATTATCATATCCTACAGAGTATGATACAAGCTTCACTTGATCGGCACCGTTTTTAAACATCTGCGCGGCGTTTTCAAGCCGTGTATTGATAATGTACTGTACGGGCGACATGCCTTCTTTGTCCATAAACAGTCGGTATAGATAAGACCGTTCGATCCCTATCGCATAGGAAAGCTCTGTTACGTTAAAGCTGTGACGGTAAAAATTAGCGGATATGTATTGCTTTGCATGACTGATATAATCTGCGGAGTCGTCAAATTTTCTGGCAGGATATATATCTATATATAAAGCCAGCAGTATTTGAAGCAGCCCTGAATTTTTGAGAAGAATGTGCCTTTGCTGAAAACCCGGAGAAAACGCATCAAAAATCTGCCTTGCCTCTTTGCATGCGGGAGCTACGGGATGTTCCGAAAATCCGGTCATTGACAGTATCTGCTCTGCATCTGTGCCATTAAAGTTTACCCATGTATATTCCCACGGATCGCATTTATCGGGATAGTACTTTACGGTATTTTCAGGGTATATTATAAAACTTTCTCCGGTGTTTAAATAGTATTTTTTATTACCTGTTTCAAAATATCCGCGCCCTTTTATTATGTAATGGATGACATAATCCTTGTGAATACCCGGACCCCATGCATATTTTTTGCTTGGATGGTGAATATTGCATCCTGTCATAATCAAAGAAGTGTTTTTATTCATATTACACCTTAAGACAACAAAATTATATGTTTATACAACAATTATAGCATATACAACAGCATTTGTATAGAGTAAAATACAAATATCCAACAATATAAAAAGGAGAAAAATCATGAAAATCACATTTATGGGTGCGGGAAGTACCGTCTTTGCCAGAAATGTTATAGGCGACTGCATGTGCAGTGAAATTTTGCGTGAAAGTGAGTTCGCGCTTTACGATATAGACGGTGATCGCTTGCGCGAAAGTGAAACTATTTTAGGCGCGATGAATGAAAATATGGGAGGCAAGGCCAAGATCACCTGCTATCTAGGTGTTGAAAACCGTAAAGCCGCGCTTAAAAATGCCGATTTTGTAATAAATGCGATACAGGTCGGTCTGTATGATCCGTGTACAATAACGGACTTTGAGGTACCAAAGAAATACGGCCTGCGCCAGACTATTGCAGATACACTCGGAATAGGCGGTATAATGCGTGCATTGCGTACAATGCCTGTTATGGAGGATTTTGCAAGGGACATGGAAGAGGTATGTCCCGATGCGTGGTTTCTGAACTACACAAATCCTATGGCAATGCTGTCAGGATTTATGCAAAGATATACCGGGGTAAAAACTATAGGACTTTGCCATTCGGTACAGGTATGCCGTAAGTCACTGCTTAAACAGTTAGGCATGGAGGAATATTATGAGGGCGGAAAAGAGCTTATTGCCGGTATCAATCATATGGCATGGCTTCTTGAGTGTAGGGACAAAAACGGACGCGACCTTTATCCGATGATAAAGGAACGCGCTAAAAAGCGTATTTTTGAAGATGACTGTAAAGACAGAGTAAGGCTTGACTATATTGATAAATTCGGTTATTATTGTACTGAGTCATCAGAACATAATGCAGAATATAATATGTTCTACATAAAATCCCGTTACCCTGAGCTTATTGAGAAATATAAGATCCCGCTTGATGAGTATCCGCGCCGCTGTGTAGATCAGATAGAGGGCTGGAAAAAGGAATTTGAGGAGATAAAGACAAACGGTGTAAAGAAGCATGAACGTTCAAAGGAATATGGTTCTCATATAATGGAATCTATCGTAACCGATACACCCTATAAGATAGGCGGAAATGTGATAAATAAAAATCATATAATATCCAATCTGCCTGAAGAGGCATGTGTTGAGGTTCCGTGTCTTGTTGACGGACAGGGAATTCATCCCACCTATGTCGGTTCGCTTCCGGTACAGTGTGCTGCTATGAATATGACAAACATAAATCCGCAGCTTCTGACAATCGAGGCATTTGTTACAAAGAAAAAAGAACATATTTATCAGGCTGCAATGCTCGATCCTCATACAGGCAGCGAACTTGATATCGATACTATAATCAAAATGTGTGACGATCTTATTGAGACTCACGGAAGCTGGCTTCCCAAATTTAATTGATCGGAGATGACTAACTATAAAAAGTCAATAGCTTTTTTAAGAAAATATTAAAATATAAAAAAGGCATAGAAAAGTAAGC
>CALWYZ010000015.1 GCA_944385895.1 uncultured Clostridia bacterium | reverse complement strand
TCGTTGTGCAGACAATACTTGGCTGGCGACGGCCCGGGAAGATATGTTATGCCGACTCCTTTTTGCAGACATCACTTCCTGATGTCTGTTTTTTTAATTATAAATACTAAAAATATCGGCGTTCAGACAATTGGATATTGACACAGCATAAAAATCAGGTGATAATACGATTGTAATAAATATAAGGTGGTATGCAGCATGCAGACAAAATATGACATAATAGCAGTCGGCGGAGGATTTGCAGGCACGGCGGCTGCCATAGCCTCAGCGCGTATGGGCAAGTCCGTTTTGCTTATTGAAAAGTATAACTGTTTGGGCGGAGCGGCATCGTTTGACCTTGTCAATCCTTTTATGAAGTACTGGATATATGATAAAGACGGGCAAAGAGTGTATCTGAGCCGCGGAATTTTCGAGCAGATACTCGACCGGTTGGATGAGCTTGGCGCAATAGATGAAAAACGTGTCTGCTTCAATGAGGAATATTTGAAAATCGTGCTGAACAGAATGTGCATAGAAGCCGGAGTCGATCTGCTTTTTCAGTCGTATGTTGTCGGTGCGGAAGCTGCAGACAGGCAAGTAAGCTCCGTTTCGGTATCAAATGTTTCAGGTATCACAAAGTATTATGCTGATTATTTTATCGATGCCACGGGTGATGCCAATCTGTGTCACATATGCGGATTCCCGTACCGTTTGGGCAGAGAACCGGATAATGCAACACAGCCTATGACACTGTCGTTCAGAATGTCGAACGTCAATAGAGATTTGTTTGAAAAGACAAAGGATCAAATAAATCCGTTGTATAAACAGTATCAGTCACAAGGCAAGATCAAGAATCCGCGTGAAGATGTGCTTATATTTTATACCATGAATAGAGATACGCTCCACTTTAATACAACACGTATAATAAAACTCGATCCGACTGATGCCCGGCAGCTGACACGGGCTGAAATCGAGGCGCGGGAGCAGGTTGTTGAAATGGTCGATTTTTTGAAAAATAATTTTGAGGCGTTTGCAGACGCGATTCTGTGCTCTACCGGCATGCAGATAGGAGTCAGAGAAAGCCGGATGATCATCGGAGAAAAAACATTGACAGAGACGGATTTGTTAAACTGTGTAAGAAGTCCGGAGGGGATAGCTGCCTGCAGTTATAAAATTGATATCCACAGCCCGGACGGCTCGGGGACAAAAATCATCAAATTTGCCCCGGATGAGTATTATACCATACCTTACGGCTGTCTTGTTCCCAAGAACAGCAAAAACCTTATCTGTGCGGGAAGGTGTATTTCCGCGACGCATGAGGCTCAGTCGAGTTTAAGAATAATGCCGACATGCTGCTCTATGGGGGAGGCGGCAGGCGTTGCGGCTGCCGTTGCGCTGGATAAAAAGTCGCAGTTCTGTACGCTTGACCCGGGGCTTGTCAGAGACGTTTTGAAGCAAAACGGAATGGTAGTTGACTGAAGACCGGATTTTATGACACTGCACACATGCGGAAAATATCTTTTTCAAAATTGACGATGCCGGGGACGATCCCGACAAGCAGGCTATACTTTCAATACAGTATCAAATGCAAAAAGGATTTCACCTTATTGATAGTCTGATAAGGAAGTTTTTTATTAGCAAAAAGGTGTAACGCCTAAAATGGTGCTACACCTTTTTATTATTATCATTGGAAACTGTTCATACAGTTTCCCTGCTTGTTACGGTAAAAGACGAACCGAAAGTATCTCTTCTGTGTTGTATTATTAAAGAGCTATTTCCGGACGAAACATTATATGTCTGTGGATTTCTTTCATCCATTGATGTACAGACTCCGTATCTTCTGCCTCGACGGCATGGCAAAGGCTGTGAATACTACCGAGCCAGAAAGCGGAAATCATAGCGTACAGGTATGGGAAAGTCTCTTTTTGCACATCTGTAAAAGGTCGTTCACGGTGATACCCCTGCAAAAATGCGGAAAGGATCATGCATTCCTGCTTTCCATCGATTTCTCTTGGATAATCCATAAGTCTCGCTTCAAAAATCGCCTGCATAACTGCATCATAGTAGAGCACATTATCACCGCATCGATTAAAATCAAATACGCCAACCTCACCGTCAACGGTTTGATACAAATTACAGTTGCTGATATCTCCCTGAACAGCATATCTAGGTTCATTTTCAAAAATACAAATCTTTTGAAAAAGACTGTGATATTCTTTCACAATATCTTTGTAAAGTGTCTCATCCACGGACAGCATAAAATTTTTTTGCTTTTGGAAGGCTTGAAAGCTGAAAAGTTCGTTTTCACTTAAAGGATCAAACAAGACGCCGTTCTGAACATGAAATGCGCCAGCTTCTGCAATATTGTGCATCTGAGCCAGTAGCCTACCGGTTTTTTGGGCAATTTTCTCACTGACTTCATGAATTTCTTCAGTTACGAACTCTTCTACGGTCACGATTACATCGTATCCATTTATGGTATACCATCGGGCGTATTCATGATTTACCATAAAAAGTGCGGGCGTTTTAATACCGTTATCCGCCAGGAACTTCGCAAATCGACTCTGGGCGTTAATGAGTTCCAACGTGACATCCGATTCATTTTTGAACCGAACAACAACAGATTGTCCGTTATTAAGGTTCGCTTTAATAATCAGGCGGACTTCTTTTGATGCCGGCTTATTTTTCTCGTAATGATATCTTTGCAGCTCTGAAAAAGTTATGACATTCGAAAAAATACCAAAATCATTGAGTATCAGTGAAATATCTCCTTTTGTGACCGTAAACATAAAAATGCTCCTTCTCAATTGTGGATGTACTTTATTCACCTTTATTTATTGGTATAAAGAAAATCGTTAGGAATATAATCATTCAGACTATATCCCAAATACATCCTTATCGGATCATAACCTTAAGTGAAATCCTTTTTTATCAGAACAGCTGAGACAGCCTTATATTGACGGAATCGTCAAGAGCTGCCGCGGTCTTTTCAACAAGCTCTTTATCCTTGCCTTCGACAAGGATGCGTATATAAGGCTCGGTTCCGGACGGGCGTACCAGTATCCTGCCGTGGCCGCTGAATTTTTCCTCAGCTTTAGCTATGTCTTTTTTGAATATCTCGTCTTTCATCAGCTTGCGCTTTTGCAGGTCGTCCGCCGTGACGTTTATCTGGACGTTGGGGTAGGGAGTGAATATATCGTGTACATTCACGCTGTCAAGCCCCAGCTCTTTCATGGCGCACATCAGCATCATTGCCGTGAGCTGTCCGTCGCCTGTCGTGGCCTTTTCGAGAAAGATTATGTGTCCCGAATCCTCGCCGCCCAGTACATATCCGTCGGCAAGCATCTTTTCCAGTACATACCTGTCGCCGACACCGGTGAGCAGAACGTCAATGCCGTTTTGCTTCATAAGGTCGATCAGTCCCATATTCGACATGACAGTTGCAACAAGCGCGTTGTTTTTCAGTCTGCCCTTCTTTTTCAGATACAGGGCGATAACAGCCATTATCTTGTCTCCGCCGATAGGCCTGCCTTTACTGTCTACAGCAAGACAGCGGTCGGCGTCCCCGTCAAAGGCAAAGCCTATATCGGCGCCTTTCCTCGCTACGATTTCCCCGAGTACTTCTATGTGAGTCGATCCGCAGTTTTCGTTTATGTTCATGCCGTTGGGGTGATTCGAGTAAATCTTGGGGATTATACCGAAGCTTTCAAATATCTCCTGTGCTGTTTTTGATGCTGCACCGTTAGAGCAGTCAAGTATTACATTGAAGCTTGAAATATCTGTTTCAAGTGCGTCTTTGATATGATAACAGTAAATATCCTTTGCGGTAAAATCATAGCTCAGCCGTCCCATTTTTTCACAGGGCTGCAGCTCAAAACAATCCAGAAGCTTTTCTATCTCGTCTTCCTTTTCGTCCGGCAGCTTTATACCTCCTTTTGAAATTACTTTAAGACCGTTGTATTCATACGGGTTGTGCGAGGCAGAAATCATGATTCCCGCCTCAGCGCCCAATCGGTCAATAAGAAATGCAAGCGCCGGCGTAGGCAGGACCCCGATATGCACTACATCAATACCCGAGTAGCAAAGACCTGATATCAAAGCTCCCGCCAGAACATCTTTCGATATCCTTGTGTCACTGCCCACAAGCATTCTTGCATTCGGTGCGTCTTTTTTTATAATATAGCCGGTGCTTGCTCCGACCCTGAATGCAAGGTCGGCGGTAAGCGCCTTATTGGCAATACCGCGTATACCGTCGGTTCCGAAATATCTTCCCATGGTTGCCTCCTATTCTACAGTGACGCTTTTGGCGAGATTTCTGGGTTTGTCTACGTCGTTGCCTCTGCCGTCAGCTATGTGGTATGCATACAGCTGAAGCGGTATGTTGGCAATGACGGGCGCCAGAAATTCGCTCGGAGCATCAATGGTTATTTTATTTTTACAGAAATCGCTGACATCTACATCATCATAAGTCACACAAATCACCGAAGCTCCTCGAGAGACGACCTCTTTGATATTTGATATTGTTTTGGCGATCCTTGAACGTTCAGTCATAACGGCTATAACCGGTGTGCCGTCAACAATTAGAGATATCGTACCGTGCTTAAGTTCACCCGCCGCATAGCTTTCGCTGTGAACGTAAGAGACTTCTTTGAGCTTAAGCGAGGCTTCTGTGCAGACGCAGAAATCCTGCCCGCGTCCTATATAGAATTGGTGTTCGGCCGCTATATTTTTTTCTGCCAGGCGCTTGCAGGTACTGTCCAGCTTCAGGGCGTTTGAAATATATTCCGGAAGAGAGCTTAAAAGGTTTACCTGCTTTAAGTATTCATCTTCTCCCATGACAGCTCTGCCCAGCTTAAGCGCGAGCATATCGAGTATTACTGTCTGACAAAGATATGCTTTTGTAGTGGCAACACATATTTCCGGTCCTGCATATGTGTAGATGATGTCATCAGCTTCCCGCGAAAGGGTGCTTCCCCATACATTAACAATTCCCAGAGTGCGGATACCTTTTGATTTTGCAAGCCTAACAGCTGCCAGTGTGTCTGCTGTTTCTCCGGACTGTGAAATTGCGATGACTATATCGTCTTTGTCTAAAATGGGGTCATTATATCGAAATTCACTTGCTATCTCGACCGAAACAGGTATTCGCGCAAGTTTTTCTATCACATGCTTGCCTAAAAGTGCTGCATGCATGGCAGATCCACATGCTGCAATATGGATTTTACCTTTAATATTAAAATCAAATGAGCAATTTTCAAAAAGCTCGGCTTTGTTTTTATAAGCATTTATTGTGTCGCCGATAACTTTGGGCTGTTCGTATATTTCTTTCAGCATGAAATGTTTATATCCGCTTTTTTGTGCGCTCTGTTCATCCCATGCAGCAGTCATTAGATCTTTATGGATTTCCTTGCCGTCATTTGTGAAAAAGCGTATGTCTGATTTGGTGACAACTGCTACCTCGTTTTCATCGGACAGATAGTATTTTTTCGTATACGGCAGTATTGCAGGGATATCGGATGCAATAAAGTTTTCGTTTTCCCCCACTCCTATTATCAGGGGGCTGTCACGACGTACGGCATATATCGTGTTCGGATAATCCCGGAACATGATGCCGAGTGCGAATGAACCGTGTATTTTTGATATGGAATCGAAGATTGCCTTGATCGGGTCGCCGTTATACATGCTGTCTATGAGCATTGCCGCAATTTCGGTATCAGTCTGGGAAATGGGATTATAGCCTTTTGCTTTCAGCTCTTTTTTCAGCTCCAGATAATTTTCTATTATACCGTTGTGAACAAGCGTTACATTTTCCCCTCCTCTGTGAGGATGTGAATTTATATCACTTGGTTCACCGTGAGTTGCCCAACGGGTATGACCAATACCGCAGACTGTACCGGAAAGATCGGTATCGGCTGATTTTTGCTCAAGAGCAGATACTTTTCCTCGATTTTTGCAAATGAGTGTCTTTCCGTTTTTACTTACAGCAATGCCTGCAGAGTCATAGCCCCTGTATTCAAGTTTTTTCAGTCCCTGTATTAATATTTCAGGCGCATATTTTTCACCTGTATATCCTATTATTCCGCACATATAAATTCCTCCGTATGATTTATTCTTTTATCATGTCGGGCATTTTATTCTCAACATAATTTTCTTTTGTGATTTGTCTTTGCCGTGCTATGGCAAAGCTTTTGGGAGGTATTTCATCAGTTATTGTACTTCCGGCGGCAATAAATGCATTGTCGCCTACTTCAACGGGCGCCACAAGATTTGTATTGCAGCCTATAAACACATTGTTTCCTATTACCGTACGGTGTTTTTTCAGCCCGTCATAGTTTACAGTTATAGTGCCGCAGCCGAAATTTACTCCGTATCCCACGTCACTGTCGCCGACATATGTCAGGTGAGAAATTTTTGTGCCGCTGTCAATTTTAGAATTTTTTATTTCTACAAAATCTCCGACTTTCACACGGTCAGCTATATATGAGCCTGGTCTTATATACGCAAACGGTCCCACAGAGACATTTTCGCCTATAGTACTGTTGAGTATGACTGCCGATAAAACAGAGGTGTTATCACCGATATCGGAATCGCTGATGCGCGACATGCCTGTTATCATACAGTTTTTGCCGATTTTACTCTTGCCTTTGATAAAAGAGCCATTACCGATAAAACTTCCGGATCCTATATCCGACAGCGGGGATATACATATGTTTTGAGTGCTTTCCAGATATACGTTATTAGAACACAGCTTTTTATAAATTTCATTTCTTCGTTCTGTAAGTATCTGGCCAAAGTTGGCGGCAGTTATTTTTGTCGCTTTGAGTACCCGAGTCTTTTTTATGCTCAAAATTTCAGAGAATTCAATAGGAGAAACTAAAAATGCTCCCAAAAGCTGACCGCTTTCAGTGACATATTTAATATTTTCGGACATGCAAAAATCCGAAGACAAATCCTCTTTTCTGTCAATTTCCGCATCGCGCGAGAGCAGAACAAACCGGCTGTCTTCGTTATTATTAATACTGTTTATTGATTGAAAAAGCGAACCGCTTTCAATTATTTTAACATCGCTTATTTTGTTGTCGTATAAAGTTTTTTCCGCAAAATCACACAACAGACCCTGACACGCAGCACTCTCTGGAATATCGGAAAAAACTCCGCTTAGTATAAAACCCGTAACAGTCATAAAATACTCCCGTATAATATAACGCTTTCCACACAGGCAATACAGTTTATACATTTTATAATTATTTGCCCTGTATGTCAAGTGTTAATTAATTTTATATTGTTAGTATTACCAAATATGACATGTTAAATTTATATATTTTCAATAAATTTTTGCAGTCGGCGGGTGTTTATTGTGAAAAATGCCATAATTCCATTGACTTTTAGTTTTTAATAAAATATAATAACAATATATTATACTCAAAATAGTATAAGTATGGTCTTCAATTAACTGGGAGGTTTTATATCATGTCAAAAACAAGAAAATTGATGTCAATATTTCTTGCGGTTATAATGACAATGTCATTGCTCTCCGGCTTTTGCTTTACAAATGCCGCGGACTCCGCAGATGTTGATAAGCTTATCTATTCACCTTTTACGACGATTAGCTCTAATCCCGGCTATTCCGCTACTGCGCCGTCCGGCGTTGTATTTATCAGCCAGAATTGGAGAAACGCTCAACCAAATACATGGGTTTACATGGATTTTGAAGGCGAAATATATAAAGCTATTTACGGCTTAAACGCGTTTAGTACGATAAACGACGCTTTGGATAACTGCGGCGCGGATAATGCAAAGTTTAAACTTGGAGCAGGTACATATACAGAGGACGTTACTCTCAATTATAACGGACTTAAGTTTTACGGCAACTATGCAGGCGTGAATCCTAATGTTGCAGGTATAAATGAGTATACAATGAACCTTAATCCGGAACGTGTGGCCAGCCGTGAGACGGTTATCAGCAATGCGCACTGGGTATGGACAATAAAATCAAACAATATAACAATAGACGGTGTGAAAATCACAGGTCTTGGTGCCAACAATAAAGTGCTTGATATAGCGATATCCGGTCAGACCAGTGAGTATTTCCATTTCTACAATAATATTGTTGAAGACAACACCGGAATCGTGTTCAACGCAAACCGTGGATACAGTACAGGTACTTACCTGAAGTATAACCGCTTTGTAAACAACACCGGAACCATTTTCCAGGGCGGCGGTTCAATGTCCGATACTGTTATGGACTACAACTATTTCCAGGGCAACTCCGGTATACTGTATGCTTTTACGTCCTGCGGAAACAACAGCGATCAGGAAACACTTGTTTCATTTTCTTATAATATAGTTAACAGCTGTACTCAGGGTGTAGACTTTGATTACAACAACGCCAACTTCGGTGCAAACCTTGATTATAAACGAGTTGTCGGAAACCTCTTTTATAAAACAGGAAGCAGATCCGGTTATATCATTCGTGGAAATTATGTGCTTGAGTACATGATGAATGCAACTGATGATGTTCCCACCAGCTGTAACGATCCGGGATGTAAGACATTTATAAGTGACAATATCTTCTATTCTATACCGGTAGGTGTATCCCCGGTTAAACTTGACGGCGGCGGAAACCTTACCGGAAGAACAGTTAATTTTGTGGCCAGCGTTACAAATAATAAATTCTTGTTTGACGCGTCATCTTCATTGCGTACTGCAATCACATCAACTCTGATAGGCACTCTTGATGCATCTTATAACTACTATGGTACTTTAAGTGCAAACGGAAATATTACAATCATGAGACCTGATGAGAGTACTTTCAATACAGGTGAGGACACTAAATTAATCTCTATGCCGTATTATCTGGATGCTGAAATGACTACTGTCTCAGGCGGTATCACTCTTGAAAAGGGCGCTGCCCGTGTCTTGATGGCAAACGGATTTGACAGAAACGACTTTACTGTCGATAATACAAAGGCAACAATTACTGCCATGGCTACCGACGGCAAAGAAACAGTGGATTTCACTAATACTGTGCTTGGAGCCGAGTTTGTAATTTATGAGGACTTCCTTCTTACCAAACCAGTTCCCAACAATAAGCTGAACATTGTCGATACTATTACACATGCATATCTTATTGCGACAGACGCTATAACAGGTATGACAGTCAAGTATGACGTAGTTCTGAAATCTAATACCGACCCAACAAAAGCTGACCTGAGATTCTTGATAGACGGTGAAACAAATGCAGAATTTGAGGACTATACTGTTGACGGTACAAATGTGACAGTTAATCTTGATACAAAGTATTTACACTTCCCGTTCTCAATAGTTGTATCCCCGTCTGCCACTTATCAGATCTTTACAGATGAGGCACTGACTGAAACTTATAATAATCCCACAAATTATATAGAGCCTGACAAGCAAATGGATCTATATATCCATGTGGTATCAGGTGATAAGTCCAACAGCAAAACATATAAAATGACAATAACAAGACCCGGAAGCAATGACTATGATTCCAGGATTATCTCTGTTATTTCACCTGAACAGGATATATTGATTTTCAATAACGAAAGAAAGTCAATTTCCTATCGTCCATACGCGATGGTAGATACGGCTACATTCGACTTTAGGGTTTCTACAAATGCAACCTATGAGATTTACAAAAACTACAATCCCGCTACCGGCGAGGTTTGGGATCTTGTTTCAAAGCAGGGCGATGTCAAGGAGCTTACGATAGCTGATGCTTTATCCTATTACTATGTAAAGGTAACAAGTATATTCGGATACAGTCAGATATACACTCTGAGCGTGTACAACGATGTTAAGTCAACTGATAATGTGATTACCGGCATCACCGGTCTGCCTAATCTTTCTATAACAGATAATGTGATTTATATTCAGGCTTCGACCACGCTTTCTGCGGTTACTGCACACTTTGAGACAAATGCTTTTGCGGATGTGGTTGTATATGCAGATGAGGATAAGACCTATAAACTTACTCCTGCAGTTACTTATGAATATGTAAATAACAGAGAAGTAGAGGTCAGAACATTCCGTCTTGGAATTACTTGCCAGCTTTCATATTACTATGTAGATGTAACATCTGAGGTCGGTGAGACCAACAGTTATAAGGTAATTGTTACAAAAGGCCCGACATCAACGCCGTTTACTGATATAGATAATCATTGGTCAAAGGATTATGTTCTGGAAGCATCACGTCTTGGTATTGTAGGCGGTTATCACGATGCTGATACAGATACGTATACTTTCCAGCCCAATAAGTTTGCAACACGTCAGGAAGTTGCGGCAATGTTCTGCCGTATGATGGGTATTGATTCGCTTTCCTTCAACAGTGAAGCTCTCGGTGGTATATATGCAGATGCCGATGATATTTCCGAATGGTCATATAACTATGTAAAGGCAGCATATTTCCTTGGCATTATGACCGGTTCTCAAAACGAAGAGGGCAAACAGGTATTCAGACACAATGCAAATATTACTCGTCAGGAATTCTTCCAAGCTTTGTGCAATCTTTTGAAACTGGATACAGCTGCGGCTGCTGATTATGATCTTTCTTCCTTTAAGGATGCTTCTAATGTCAGCAACTGGGCACTGCCTGCAACAAAAGCTGTTGTAAAAGCCGGCATAATTGAGGGCGCTGACGGATATCTCAATCCTAAGGATAACATAAAGCGCGGCGAAATCGCAAAAATCGTTACTCTTGTAAATATAATATCAGAAGATATAGGTTAAATTTTACTCCAATAGTTACTTATCAGCTGCTGATTTTCAGCAGCTGATATTTTTTATGTGTAAATACAATAGGTCATAATTTTTTTATATCGATAAATAAAGACAATATCAAAATAATTTGATATCGCTAAAGCAGCTGGAAAATAAAAATTAATTTAAAAAAATAGTATTGACATTTTTATTTAAAGTGATATAATACATTTGAGCAATAATTCAAATGATAAAATGATGAAAGATTAGTAGTCGATATTGCATAGCATATGTAACATTCGAACCGCCGGCCAAAAGGATCTCGCAAACAGGTAGTTAATATATCAGTGCTTATGTAAGACTTGGCGTTACGGCCAAAAGGATATCGCAAACAGGTAGTTAATATATCAGTGCTTATGTAAGACTTGGCGTTACGGCCAAAAGGATATCGCAAACAGGTAGTTAATATATCAGTGCTTATGTAAGACTTGGCACCGCCGGGCAAAGGAAGAACAAGCAGGTATATTTTTCTGAATATCGGCAAACAGCTGGCGATAGAGACTTTTATCGAGCTGTAACTGACAATGTAATGCCACATGAAAATTTTTGAGTTGAAGGAGAGAGTATGAGAGATATAAATATCAATAAAAATGATAATCTGCCGTGCTGTGAGTTCACTCATGCACATACTGAATTAATAGAGCGTGTCAACAAAAATATGCCGGATACTGACTGCCTTTATGATCTGGCGGAATTATTTAAGATATTCGGTGACAGTACACGCGTGCGTATTTTATTTGTACTACTTGAATCGGAAATGTGCGTATGCGATATTGCACAGGTGCTTAATATGACAGTTTCGGCAATATCACATCAACTGAGAGTTTTAAAGGCGGCGGATCTTGTAAGATACAGACGCGACGGCAAAACAGTTTTTTATTCACTGGCGGATAATCATGTAAAGAGTATACTTAATCAGGGAATAGATCATATAACGGAGTAAGGAGAATGTGTTATGAAAAAGGTTTACAGACTTGATGAAATTGATTGTGCAAACTGTGCAGCAAAGCTTGAGAATGCTATATCTAAGATAAGCGGTGTAAAGTTTGCAGGCATTAATTTTTTTGCGCAGAAACTTACGGTTGAAATTGATGATGACCGTTTTGATGATGTCATGGCAGAAGTTGTAAAGACAGTAAAAAGACAACAGCCTGGATGCAAGGTGATTTTATAATGAGTACAAAACATAAAAAAATGCTCTGCCGTATACTCGCGTCGGCGCTGATTTTCGGTATAGCCACGGTGCTTGACGGCACGCAGATAATAAAAAATGAATATCTGTATATTATACTGCTGTTTGCCGCGTATTTTACCGTAGGTTGGGATATACTGTGGCGTGCTGTTATAAATATATTTCACGGAAAGATTTTTGACGAAAATTTTCTGATGTCGATAGCAACTGTAGGGGCGATATTTATAGGGGAATATTCTGAAGCTGTTTTTGTAATGATATTTTATCAGGTTGGCGAACTGTTCCAGAGTATTGCCGTAGGTAAAAGCCGCCGCTCCATAGCCTCGCTTATGCAGCTTCGGCCGGACAGTGCAGTCGTTGAGCGCAGCGGCAGTACGGTTACGGTGGATCCCTCACAGGTAAATGTCGGGGAAATAATTGTCGTGCGTCCCGGTGAGAAAATACCTCTTGATGGTGTCATAGTCCAGGGCAGCAGCTATATAAATACTGTTGCGCTTACAGGTGAGAGTATGCCATCTGATGCAAAAGAGGGAGACGATGTGCTGAGCGGATGCATTAATATGAGCGCTTTGATACATGTCAAGGTTACAAAATCGTTTGGTGAATCTACGGTTTCGAAAATACTTGAGCTTGTGGAAAACTCAACTGCAAATAAAGCAAAAAGTGAAAATTTTATAACAAGGTTTGCCCGTGTCTATACCCCTGTGGTGGTTATCTGTGCCTTATTGCTTGCTGTAATTCCTCCTCTGTTTTTAGGAGTAGCTGATGCTCAGGTGTGGAGGAGCTGGGTTTACCGCGCGATGTCTTTTCTTGTTGTATCCTGTCCCTGCGCCCTTGTTATTTCGGTGCCGATGACATTTTTCAGCGGTATAGGGGGAATGTCTAAAAGGGGCATACTTGTAAAAGGTTCAAATTATATTGAGACGCTTTCAAAATGCGATACGGCAGTGCTTGATAAAACCGGCACCCTGACAACCGGACAGATAGTAGTCACAAAGGTGTATTGTGAAAACGGTTATAAAACAGATGATATTATACAGCTTGCCAACATTTGCGAAAGTGCATCTACACATCCGATAGCAGCTGCGATACGTAATTACGCCGCAAGCGCGGACAATACCCGTGCCCAAACAATAGAAGAGCTTGCAGGCTACGGCGTACATGCCGTAGTAGACGGAACGGATGTGTATGTCGGAAACGCAAAACTTATGGATAAAATCGGTGTCAGCTATAAGGCGTGCACTGATGTAGGATCACTGGTATATATAGCCCGTGCGAATGAATATATGGGATGTATAGTTTTATCCGATGTTATAAAAAGCGATTCAAAACGAGCGATAGATTCGCTTAAAGAATGCGGAATACACCGTATTGTAATGCTGACCGGTGATAATGATGCGGTCGCGTCCAATGTGGCCGCACAATTGGGAATTGATGAGTATTATTCTCAACTTTTGCCATCCGACAAGGTTACAAAAACTGAGACGTTGATTCAAAACAAGACAGGCGGCAGCCTTGCCTTTGTCGGTGACGGAATAAATGACGCGCCGGTTCTTGCTCGCGCAGATATAGGCATTGCAATGGGAGGTCTTGGCTCGGATGCCGCGATAGAAGCTGCGGACGTGGTGCTCATGGATGACAATCCTTTAAAGATAGCGCTTGCAGTAAAATCTGCAAGACGCATAGTTTCTATCGTAAAACAAAATATAATTTTTGTGCTTGCAGTTAAACTCACCATACTTGTACTTGTAGCGCTTGGAGCTGCAGGAATGTGGGCTGCGGTTTTTGCGGATGTGGGAGTTGCAGTACTTGCAATTTTGAACGCGATGCGTGCTATCAGAATAAGACAAAAGCTCTGAGGCTATAGCCTCAGAGCTTTTAATTAATATAAGTCAATAAGCTTAAGCAGAATATGGCGGTGATGGCGGCGATTATTAAGATTGCTCAAACTGACTGTTGTACAGTTTTGCATAAAAGCCGTTTGCCGCAAGCAGTGTTTCATGATTGCCCTGTTCAATGATGTTACCGTCTTTCATGACAAGGATCATGTCTGCCTCGCGTATTGTGGACAGTCTGTGAGCAACAATAAATGTGGTTCTGCCTTCCATCATCTGTGCAAATGCTTTTTGAATACGTATTTCAGTGCGAGTATCAATTGAACTTGTCGCCTCATCCAGTATAAGCATCGGCGGCAGACTGAGCATAATCCTGGTTATACACAGTAACTGACGCTGTCCCTGTGACAGACCTTCGCCGCCCTCAGATATAACAGTGTCATACCCATTTGGCAGACGTTTTATAAAGCTGTGAGAATGTGCAGCTTTTGCTGCGTCGACTATCTGCTGTTCGGTGGCGTCAGGCTTGCCCATTATTATATTTTCGCGAATGGTGCCGGTTTTAAGCCAGGTGTCCTGAAGTACCATTCCGTAAGACCTGCGCAGACTGGCACGTGTAATTTCGTTTATGTTAATGCCGTCAACTTTTATTTCGCCTTTGTTAACATCATAAAACCTCATCAGCAGGTTGATAAGCGTGGTTTTTCCGCAGCCGGTAGGACCGACGATTGCAATTTTCAGACCGGGATCAACTTTGAGGTTCAGGTTTTTGATAAGCTCTCTGTTGGGAGAATATGAAAAGCTTACATTATCAATAACAACATTACCTGACGTATCCGACAAAACACGTGTACCGTCTTTAGACTGCGGCTTTTGGTCTATCAGCTCAAAAAGCCGTGCGGCGCACGCCAGAGCATTCTGGAACTCTGTTACTACTCCGGATATCTCATTAAAAGGTTTTGTATACTGATTGGCATAGCTTAAAAAACAAGTAAGCGCGCCGACGGTTATTCCCCCGCTCACAGCGATAAGCGCGCCGCCCAGACCCACTCCCGTATAAACAAGACTGTTTATAAATCTTGTACATGGGTTTGTCAGTGACGAGTAAAATGTCGCCTTTAAAGAGCATTTTTCCAGCCGTTCATTTATCTCATCAAATTTTTCAAGACATTGAATTTCCCTGGAAAACGCTTTAACTGTTTTCTGGTTGGGTATAATCTCATCTATAAACGCTGTCTGTTCACCGCGTGTTGCGGACTGCAGCTTAAACATCGAATATGTGCGGCTTGCAATAAACTTTGCCATAAAGAATGACAAAGGTGTTAAAACAACGACAATAAGAGTAATACCTGCGTGAATTGAAAGCATAAAAATAAGAGTGCCGATGATGGTGACAATACCGGTAAAAAGCTGTGTAAAGCCCAAAAGCAACCCGTCAGCGAACTGATCGGCGTCTGCTATGACACGGCTGACTATCTCTCCTGAGGGATGCGAGTCCAGAAAAGAAAACGGCAGGCACTGGATTTTTTCAAACGCTGCATTGCGTATATCTCGTACCGTTTTAAAGGTTATGCGGTTGTTTATTGTATTTATAAGCCACTGTAAAAGTGCCGTTACTGCCGCAATGATCACTATTTGTATCAGAATCGGTAAAAGCCCGTTAAAATCTACATTTCCTGTATCCACTATTAGATCTATTCCTCTGCCGATAAGGATAGGTATATACAGTGTCAGAACCACCGATACAGCAGAAAATATCACCGACAGGATAATAAGCCATAAATAAGGCTTTAGATATATGAGTATCTGCTTGAGGGTACTTTTGTTTTTCATCAGATTTTCCCCTCCTTTTTATACTGCGATTCATAAATCTCACGATAAACCTCACAGCTTTCCAAAAGCTGCTCATGTGTACCTATTCCTACTGCGTGTCCGTCGTCCAGAACGATTATAATATCTGCGTGCTTTATCGACGAGGTGCGCTGAGAAACGATAAATGTTGTCGGTTTGTTTTCAAGATTTTTCAGTGCCGAGCGAAGACGCGCATCAGTTGCATAGTCAAGTGCACAGGAGCTGTCATCAAGTATCAGAAACGGCGCGTTTTTGACAAGAGCTCTTGCAATAGTAAGCCTCTGGCGCTGGCCCCCCGACAGATTGCGTCCGTTCTGCTCTATAATACTGTCCAGTCCGTTTTCCTTGGCGGATATAATATCGGACGCTTGAGCGATTTTAAGAGCTTTTTGTATTTGTATATCCGTTGCGCCCGAATTTCCCCAGAGCATATTTTCTCTAATCGTTCCCGAAAACAGTACTGCGTGCTGCGGCACTACTGCGACATTCTGTCTTAAAACGTCGGTATCTATCTGCGAAATTTCCTTTCCGCCTATAAGTATTTTGCCTGAAGTTGCTTTGTAAAATGCCGGAATCAGATTGACAAGCGACGTCTTTCCCGAGCCGGTGCCGCCGATAATTCCCACTGTTTGTCCCTGATAGGCCTTAAAGCTTATATCTGTCAGGGTATTATCTCCGGCATCGGCATAGCGCAATGATACATTTTTGAATTCGATATCTTTATTTTCGGGCATCGGCTCGACTGCATTGTCAGGCAGACTTGTAATGTTCAGTACATCGCTTATGCGCTTTGCACATGCTGCTGATTTGGTTATGCTTATTATAAGTGATGCAAACTTAATAAGTTCTATGAGTATTTGCGACATGTAGTTGTAAAGCGCTACGACCTGTCCCGGACTCAGTACGCCCGAGTAAACCCTTAAGGCTCCTGTATGAATCAGCCATACAATAGCCGCGTTTATTATAGCGTAAGTCAGCGGATTCATAAGCGCGGATATCTTTCCCACAAAACGCTGTACCTTTGTCAGCATGTCGTTTCTCTGTCTGAAAGTATCTGTTTCACTGCTTTCCAGCGCGAACGCGCGTATCACCCGCGCACCGGTTAAGCTTTCCCGTGTTGTCTGAGTCACGCCGTCAAGATGCGACTGGACTTTTTTATACAGCGGTATCGATATCAACATTATTCCGAATACTATAACAGACAAGACAGGTATTGTGACAGCGAATATAAGTGCACTTTTTATATCTATCGTGAATGCCATAACCATTGCGCCCAAAACAACAAACGGCGAGCGCAAAAGCAGCCTCAGAGTAAGATTTACACCTGTCTGTACCTGGTTTGTGTCACTTGTCATGCGTGTGATGACAGTCGCAGTACCCAGCTTGTCCAGCTGTGTATAGGAAAATCCCTGTATTTTTTCAAACAGAGCGTGCCTTAGCTTTTTTGTGAACCCGACAGCGGCGCGCGCGGCAAAATACTGGGCTGTGACCGAACAGATAAGCCCTACTATTCCCAGTACGACCATCACTGCGCACATTTGTATTATATATGTTCGGTTTTCTGTCTTTATCCCTGTATCTATAATTGCTGCAACAACAAGCGGCACGAGCAGCTCAAAGCTTGCCTCCAGCAGCTTGAACAGCGGCCCCAGTACACATTGTACCCGGTAACCTTTGAAATACTTGAATAATCCTTTCACACGTCTCTCCCTTTACAAATTAAATGCCGTATGTAAAATTACAAGGACACTTATTATTCTGTCAATATATATTAAAAATAAATATTATTACTTGATTATTAATTTAAACATTACTGTAATTTGAATTTTCTGCCGGTGCAAGCATGCATTGGGGTATATCTGTATGACATTTGGCTTTGCGCTGAATATTGTAACATTCAACAAAACAAAAGTCAATAAACCTAAAAACCTACATAATACAATACTGTAAAATTTTTAAGGCAAAAACATATCTGAAGCCATATTTGCCGGTAAAACCGTGTGTGTTAACCTGCGGCCTGTTTGACAGTCGAATTGATGATATCCGATAAAATAAATGCCGCAATATTAAGAGCGTTGTTTTAAGAAAACAAACAGAGGGACGGCCGCAGCCGTCCCTCTAAATATTTCTTATCTCACCGCTCCGTTTGCCGCGGCATTTATTATTCGGAATCGTTGCATATTGACTTTAAATATCTGTCGTGTGTTATCCTGACGTAATCCTCAGTGTAATACCCTCCCAGCCCCGATGCTACGCCTGCCCATCTGAGCCCCTTTATGTACCGCAGTTCAAATATCTGTCGAGTAAGCGAATCGTCTATAGAATAAATAAACTGCTGAGTCTTGAGCAACAGCGACATACATCGCAGCCTGTTGTTTTCTATCATCTCAAAAAGCTCTGTGCAGTCTTCACCTTTAGACTGGAGTGCGGTAAGCCTTGCGCTCTCTTTTTCCGTCTCGCGGCAGAGCATGATATACTGGCGAAGTTCCTTTTTTGTGGCTGTTACTGTTTTTACCGGTTCAATACCGTCATACCTGCATACCGGACACCCGTATGTCTTTTTATATTTTTCCGGTGGGGACGAAGAAAATTTATTATAAATTTCAATAGGTTCCTTGAATTTTTTGCCGCAGTGTGTGCATATATATTCTGTTTCTTTCATTTGCGCTCCTCCGTTTCTGACAGGGTGTCCGAATTTCCTTTTTTTTCCTTGTTTTATATAGTTTACAACACATTCGACAAAATGTCAACACTAAACAACAAATTTTGTAAAAAAAACTTGACAAGCTGTTGTTAAGGCTTTACAATTTTTTTGAAGGGGTGTTAGAAAAAAATGAATAACGGATTAGGGCAATACATAAAGAAACGGAGGCTGAGCATGGGGATGTCGCTCAGGGAGTTTGCAAATTTGTGCGGCATAAGTCACACGCATATAGATAGTATTGAAAAGGGATTTGACGTACGTTCCGGACGAGAGGTGAACCTGACAAGCGCGACTATCAGAAAGTTAGCGGCGGCTTTAGGTGTGCAGGAAAGCGAGCTGATAAATATGAATATACAGAATAATACGGAACAGCCGTCAAATGACGAGGCGCTTAAATTTGCATTGTTCGGAGAGGGAGACATTTCTGATGAAATGCTTGAAGAGGTGAAAAATTTTGCAAGATTTATCAAAGAAAGAGACCGGCACCGGTCTTGATGAGCTTTATGAGCTTGCGGAGAGGCTGGATATTAAAATATACGGATTCAGTCTGCCGCACAGCCGCGCGGTTTCATGCATGGACCGAAGCGGCAGATGCAGTATAGGGCTGGATAACAGCCGCAGCTACAGCGATTCAGAACGCAAAACCATGCTAGCGCATGAATTGGGGCATTGCAGCACAGGCGCGTTCTATAATCAGTATTCGCCATTCAGCCTGCGTTCCAAATGCGAGCGCAAAGCCGATGAGTGGGCAATACTAAACTGCGTGCCATATGACCAGCTGATAAACGCCTGCCGAAGCGGAGTGAACGGGAGTTATGAGCTTTCCGAGTATTTTGGTGTGAGCGAGAGCTTTATACACAAGGCAATAGAATATTATATTCAGAGGAGATATGTAAAATGAGGCTTACAGAAAAGACAATAACGCGTGATATTATATATGAAGGAAAAATTTTCACGGTTATAAAAGATTTGGTTGAACTTCCTGATGAAAGTCATGCCGGCAGAGAGGTGATTATCCATGCCGGAGGAGCGGGCATACTGCCTGTTGACGAAAACAACGATGTAACGCTGGTGCGCCAGTATCGAGCCGGCGCGAGTGAGGTGCTGACTGAAATATGCGCAGGCAAGCTTGAAAAAGGTGAAGACCCGCAAAGCTGTGCGATACGTGAATTGGAGGAGGAATTGGGACTTAAGGCCTCAACCGTCACGCCGCTGGGTTACATATATCCTACGCCGGCCTATGATTCGGAACGTACCTATATTTTTCTTGCGCAAGGCATTACGCCGGTAAGCTCGCATCCTGACCGGGACGAGTTTGTCGAGCCGGTAAAAATGCCTTTTGACAAGGCGGTGAAAGCTGTATGTGACGGTACGATTACAGACGCCAAAACCCAGATTGCGGTTTTGCGTGCAGAAAGGATATTAAGTGGAAAAGATTGATATAGTCTGCATAGGTACATTAAAGGAAAGCTATATGAGTCAGCTTTGCGACGAGTATATAAAACGTCTTAAAAGATTTTGTGACCTGAAAGTGATAGAACTGCCCGAAAGCCGGCTTGCCAAGACGCCGGGATCGGCTCAAATAGAGCGGGTTCTTGATGCCGAGTACTTGCGCATGCTACCGTATGCTGTCGAAGGTGCGTTTAAAATAGCAATGTGCATTGAGGGCAGGTCCATGTCGTCGCAGGCTTTAGCTCAAAGTCTTGAGCAATGCATGCTCAGTCACGGCAAAGCCGTTATATTTATCGGCTCGTCATACGGCTTGTCCCAGAAGCTGAAGGACTGTTGCGATCTTAGGCTTTCCATGTCGTGTATGACATTTCCGCATCAGCTTGCGCGGTGCATGCTGCTTGAGCAGATTTACCGCTCGTACAAAATTCGCAGAAATGAGACCTATCATAAGTAATAATATACGATTTTAAATAAAACGCCATGCACTGTTAAAAATTAATTGTAAATTTTTAAAAATAATGCAACGGATTGATCAAGTTATTACAATTATATATGGAAAATAATACTTGATTTTACTGAAAGGAGAAACTTATGGGCAAATCAAGCAGATATATAGCCGTGTTTTTTATAATACTGATCATCATTATGACCGCCGGCTCCTGCAATGACAACGACCGGCAGCAGGATATGGGCTTTGTCGACGGTGACGTGCAAAGCAGCAGCGGCAGCTCAAATGAAAGTTTGTATGACGGCTATGGTGAGCCCGCAGACGAGTCTGAAGAAAATTATAGTAAAAAAACATATATTGAAGACGAAACCGGAAAAGTTATATCTACTAAGACAGACCTTGAGGTGGATGACAATTACAAAATAATGAATCCTGTCACAGGCGATAACGGAACTGTGCCGCTGTCACAGCAGGGGCTTGAAAAATCCGAACGCCGTGCCACAGAGGCGTCAAAATACAACTTCGACCAGAACCCTCTTATCAACCGTGACAGACAGGAAAATAATAATGTCAAGCCTTCTTTTGATATAGACGCTACAGGATTTGTGCGTGCCGGTACCAGTCTGAGTGATCTTAGGGGCAAAACTCTTACTTTTTTTACGGCGGATAACTTTGCAGCATGGTCTTACCGCAATAAAAAAGGCGAGACAATAGATGAGTGGCAATGGTTCAGACTGCTCAAGGATGAACTGGGTCTTAATATAAAATATACTGTCAAGCAGCATACTGCTTCTACGCAGGCGGCTTTACAGGCAATCAACGCCGGAGACGCTTGTGATATTATCTATTCCAACCATGTCGTATTTCCGTCTGCACTGTGCATTTCAAGATCTATTACCGATAAGGTGAATATAAATAATATGGGTTCGTCTCCGGGTGTGTGTAAAAAGACAATGGATATTTGCAAGTGGGGCAATACACTAAGACTTGTCTCCCCAATCGGTTGTGTGGATGTGCTTTGGTACAATCAGACGCTGGCTCAGCAACTGGGTCTTTCAGACCCGCATACCATGTGGGAAAAAGGCGTGTGGAACTGGGATAGCTTCAGAGCATTTCTAACGTCTGCGCCGGCTGTTACAAAAAGCGGACAGCGGCTTTGCGCGTTTGTAGAATGGGACCACAATGCGTCATATATATGGCCTTCTACAAACGGATGCGTATATATAAAATTAGATGCCCAAAACAGTGTCCCGGCAATTATGAACGGATGGGATAATCCCAAGACGATAGAGGCGTGGGAATTTATAACTGAGGTACATAATTCCGTGAATTTCGGAACAGACGGCACGGAAAATGGACTTGAGGCTGCGCATTTGGGTCTGTATGAGGGTACTACGCTTATGTCTGCCACAATGTATACCCAGGTTTACCGTGATACGGAATATTCAAAGGATATACAGATAAATTGGGTGCCGTATCCCAGTTCCACAAACCCCTACGGCGATGAGATTTGTCAGTACTACGGTTTTGGAATGATGCTTCCTAAAAATACCTCAAATGAGGAAAATGTGGATATCGCACTTAAGTTTATGGAACTGTGGGCTACACGGTTTACCGAAAGTCTTTATGATAATCTCAATGTTTTTGAATACTATAATTTTAATTATAAACAGAGAAAACAGTATTTTGACTTTGTGACAGAAAATGTAGTTTTCGGTCTTGCCATGAACGATTTTGAAGGCTCGTATATAGATACGAATACCAACTTTTTCAAAGCATTTCTCGGCAATTCAGATTACAATGTCAGACTAGAGGCGGCAAAGGCGTCAAACCTTGTCCAGTCATATATAGAAAAAAGCATGAGATTCGGGCAGTAAGCTTTATCAAAACAGAAGTGCTGAAAATTACCAAGTGCTCAAATTTTAAAAGTTTTTGTTTGGTTATTTAGACAATGGGCAATTTATACAAAAAACAGAGGTAAAAATATACATATATAACAAAATTAAATTTTAATTGTAAAAAATTAAAAAAAATGCAACGTTTTGAGCTTATAAAAACAAATATAGGTGAAACAAGGGAAATACAGCAAAAACACACAGAAAAATTTTTATGAAAGAGAGGTGAAAGGGAAAATAAGTAAAATTTTTTGAGTGGCTATTGTAAAAATAATGAAATTAACAGGAAAATGATAAAATTGACTGAAATTTCATTGACAAACCATTGCAAAGTTATGTATAATTTATAAAGACTGTTAGCTGGATTTATAGATTTTTACATAATTTGCAGCTTTCGGATTGTGGTTTTAATGTAAACCTATAATTAATTAAAAAATATTTTAAAAGAAGGAGAATTGACATGAAAAAATTAAGCAGATACCTTGCGGTACTTCTTATTGTTCTCATGATCGCTTCATTGGCGGTGTCCTGTAAAAAGGGCCCGGCCGACGATGATACTGCGTATACGGATTCAAATGAGTCCGAGGGCGGCGGCACCGAAGGCGGAAATGAAGACGGTGAAGGCGGCACCACAAGCGGCGGCGGCGGCAATACAAGCGGCGGCGGCAGCAATACAAGCGGCGGCGGCAGTACCAATACCGGCACAGGTGACCATAAGCAGGATCAGGGCGGTAGCGTACCTGATGACGAAAAGACATTTCACGAGGAGGGTGGCTATGCTACAGACTCTGAGGGTAATGTTACCAATACCAAGACTGATGAAGAGTATGACGATGAGTATCGTTTTCAGACTAGCATCACAAACGACAACGGCTTTATTCCTGACGAAGAGCAGGGTCTTGAGAAGTCTGAGCGCCGTGCTACAGAGGCTTCAAAGTACAACTTTGACCAGAACCCTCTTATAAACCGCGACAGAAAGCAGAATGATGGCGCTATGCCTTCATTTAATATTGATGATACCGGGTTTGTCCGCGCGGGCACCAAAATAGCAGACCTTAAGGGTAAAACCGTTACATTCTTTACAGCCGATAACTTTGCGGCATGGTCTTACCGTAACAAAAAAGGTGAGACAATAGATGAGTGGGATTGGTTTGCAGAGCTTAAAAAGGAAATAGGTCTTAACGTAAAATATACCGTTAAGCAGCACGAGGAGTCTGTAGAGGCTGCTCTCCAGGCGATGAATACCGGTAAAGCATGCGATATTATTTATTCAAACCACGTTGTATTCCCTTCATCACTCTGTATTTCACGTTCTATCACAGAGGTTGTTAACATAAATGACCTTGGTTCTTCACCCGGCGTATGCAAAAATACAATGGACGTTGCAAAGTGGGGTAATACACTTCGTCTTATCGCACCGATAGGCGTTGTTGACGTTATCTGGTACAACCAGACACTTACTCAGGAACTCAACCTTTCTGACCCGCACCTTATGTGGGAAAATGGCGCATGGAACTGGGACAGCTTCCGTAAGTATATGTTCTCTGTTCCCGCTACAAACAGAAACGGTGAATCACTTGTAGCTTTTGTTCAGTGGCCTTCAAACGCATCCTATATCTGGCCGTCAACAAACGGAACTCCCCGTATATATATCGACGCAGATGCCGATAAGCCTACGCTTATAAACAACTGGCTCAACCCCAAGACACTTGAGGCATGGGACTTTATCACAAACGTATGTAACAATGTAAACTACGGCTGCTCAACTGAAATATCTCCCGGAAACCAGAAAGAGCATATGGGCCTTTATCTTGGTACGACTATAATGTCAGCTACAATGTATACTCAGGTATATCGTGACACAGAGTATTCCAAGAGTGTCCAGATAAACTGGGTTCCTTATCCCAAGTCCGGAACAGATACAGGTCAGGAAATCTGCCAGTATTACGGATTCGGAATGATGCTTCCCAGAACTACAAAGGATAAAAATAATGTTGATATAGCTCTTAAGTTTATGGAGCTCTGGGCTACAAGATTTACTGAGACTCTGTTTGATAACCTTTATACTTTCGAGTATTATAACTTCAACTACATGCAGAGAAAACAGTACTTTGATTTTGTTACAGAGAACGTTGTATTTGCTCTTGCAATGAACGACTTTTCCGGTTCTACTCTTAGCCAAGAAACAAACTTCTTTAAGTGCTTTGAGGGCGACGCTACCTATAACGTCAAGACAGAGGCTGAAAAGGGTGGCAATATTGTAACAAATTACATTATTGAAAGCATGAAGTTCGGTCAGTAATATCTTTAAAGTTAAGATAATACAGCAAATCAATTAAAACTCCGCGGCACATGCCGCGGAGTTTTTTATTGTCTTGGTTGTATAGTAATGCTGTTGCAAAAAAATCTATGCTGCTGTATAATATATTCTATCAATAATAATTGGGGGCTATATAAATGAGGGGATTTGTTTTTGATCTGGATAATACGCTTTTTGACAGGTATGCAACAATTACCAGAATATTGACAGATGATTATGAAAAACTTAAACCTTATTTAAACGCAGCATATGATCCTGATCGAGCAATAGATCATGTTATCCATACTGAAGCTTTGAATATTATGAACGGCTGGGAAGGAGTATATGACCGGTTAAAAGCGGAATATTTCTTCAATATGTCAAACACCCCGTCATACATACAGTTTCACGATTATCTAATGTATAAATTCAGTAATATAGCAGTACCGTTTGCGTTTACACAAAAGCTTTTGGAGGATATAAAAAAATCCGGCAGGAAGTTAGGTATAATAACAAACGGAAGCTCAAAACTTCAGAAAAGAAAAATAGAACTGCTGGGGTTTAAGGATTTATTTGACTGTATAATAATTTCAGGCGAATTTTCAAAAAACATGAGCGGTAGTGAAAATGATATTCGGTATTGGAAGCCAAATAGAGAAATTTTTGACCAGATGTCAAAATGCCTGGATATTGCTGCATGTGATTTATATTATGTCGGTGATAATCCTCAAAATGACGTTATCGGATCTGCCAAGGCAGGGTATGTTCCGGTGTGGATTATGGCAAAAAGTCCATGGCCTTATGATAATTCATTGCTGCCTGAGCACAGATTTTATAATATTGAGGGAGTACGTGCGCTTTTATGAGTCTGCATAAAAACGATGATAAATTAACAGTGAATACAATTGGCGAAAATACGAAAATAAATAAAAAAACAGAAAACTATATTGATATAAACGCTGAGCGTATGGATGAACTAAATATAAACGGCTGGAAAATCTGCCAGAACTCAAAGCTTTTCAGGTTTGGAATAGACGCTGTGCTTCTGGCAGGGTTTGCATCTGTTTTGCGCACTGATAGGGTGATAGATCTCTGCAGCGGAAGCGGTATAATACCTTTTTTGTATCTTGCACGCGCAGATGTTGAAAATATAACTGCGGTAGAATATTTTGAATATTTCTGTCAGCTGATGAAAAAGACTGCGGCATTTAACGGCTGCAGTGATAATATCGATATAGTAAACGCCGATATAAAGGCGGTGCCGGATATATTCAAGAGATCTGAATTTGATGTAGTGACAGTCAATCCGCCGTATGAAAAAAACGGTCACGGTATCGACTGTCCCAATCCTGTAAAAAACGCGGCAAGACGTGAAACGCTGTGTGATATAGACGATGTTGCCCGCGCGGCAGCGTATCTGCTCAAGCCGGGCGGGCGTCTGTATATGATTCATAGACCGGGTCGAATCTGCGATGTGCTTTGCGCTTTGCGAAAGAACTCGCTTGAGCCCCGCACTTTAAAATTTGTTCAGTCAAGGGCCTATGAAGCTCCCAACCTGGTACTTATATCTGCGGTCAAGGATGCGCCGCCGTATCTGCGTGTCGAGCAGAACCTTATAATATATAATGCCGACGGCAGTTATACAAAACAAAGCAGTAAAATTTATGATTATGGTGAGTTATGAGAAATTTTGACTTTTATGTTGTAGGCACGCCGATAGGCAATCTTGGCGATATTTCCCGGCGTGCGCTGGAAACTCTCAGAAATGTTGATTTTATAGCGGCTGAGGATACGCGTAACACATTGAAGCTGCTAAATCATTTCGATATAAAAAAGCCGATGATAAGCTATTTTGAACATAATAAACGCCGCCGCGGCGAGGAAATAATATCGCTGTTAAAAGAGGGCAAGACAGGTGCGCTTGTCACAGACGCCGGCATGCCTGCTATCTCCGATCCGGGTCAGGAGCTTATATCTCAGCTGTATGATGCAGGTTTTTCCGTGACAGCAGTTCCCGGCCCGAGCGCATTTACTACTGCTCTGGTCCTTAGCGGACTTGACACATCGAGATTTATGTTTGAGGGCTTTTTATCAACGACAAAGAAAAACCGTCAGGCAAGACTGGAAATACTTCGCGATCAGACCTGTACTCTGATCTTTTATGAGGGCCCGACCAAAATACGCGCCACCTTGGATGACCTGTATGCCGCTTTCGGTGACAGACGTGCGGCAGTGGTACGGGAGCTTACAAAGATGTATGAGCAGGTGCTTCGCGCCAGTCTTAGCGAGCATATACATTATTTTAAAGAAAATGAACCGCGCGGTGAATTTGTAATAGTCGTTGAGGGCAGACCGGATGTTCCGGCAGACGACGAGTTTTGGCAGAAGCTCAGTATATTTGACCATGTTGATTATTATATAAAGACAGGACTTTCAAAAAAGGAAGCTGTAAAGCTTGCTGCTCAGGACCGGAAGATCCCTAAAAGCCGAGTCTATAATGAAGTTATGAAAAAGGATTGACAGACTATGCGCATGTATTTCAAACAACGCTTTTTCTCATTGCTTGACCGCTATGATATATATGATGAACAGTCAAATATTTTGTATGCCGTTAAGAGCAAACTGGACCGGGGGCACATTCTGAAGGTGTATGACAGAAATTCTTTGCATGTTGCAACACTAAGGGAAAAAGCAGTTGCTCATCTTGCCGGATTTGATATTTACATAGGCGGAGAGTACATAGGCTGTATCAAAAAGAGTTTACCATTTTTAAGCCGATATTTGATTTTAATTACAACGGCTGGTCAATGACAGGTGACTGGCTGGAGTGGGAGTATTCTATAGTGGACAAAAAAGGCGATCATATAGCATTTGTCAGCAAAAAGCTTTTTAAAATCACTGACCAATATGTGATCGATGTATATAATCCCGACAATGCGCAGGACATGCTGATGGCGGTATTGGCTATCGATGTGCAGAAGTGCTCAAAAGGAAAATAATAAAACTCAGGGTATATTTTAAAATAAAATATACCCTGAGTTTATATTATCTCTTTATTTTTGTAATATCATAAGGGGTGGTCTGATATACAAAATAATTAAGCCAGTTGTAAAACAGCAGGTTGGCATGAGCCTTCCAGCTGACAATAGGAGGCTTTGTGTCGTCGTTATCGGGAAAATAGTTTTCCGGCACAGCGATATCAAGGCCTGCATTTTTATCGCGCAGGTATTCGCGTTTAAGGGTGTCCGCATCATACTCGGAATGTCCGAATACAAATATCTGACTGCTGCTGCTGTTTTTTACGGCGTAGACCCCTGCTTCCTGTGAAGAGGCAAGGATCTTGAGCCGAGGCTCGTTTTCTATATCCTGTCTGGATACAGTAGTATGTCTTGAGTGTGGGGCCATAAACACATCGTCGAAACCGCGAAACAGTATAGATTTTTTATGCTCCACAACATGCGGATATACGCCGAACAGCTTTTTTTCAAGATTGATTTTGCCGATACCGTAGTGATAGTACAAAGCGGCCTGAGCGCCCCAGCAGATATGAAAGGTACTGTGAACATGTGATTTTGACCATTCCATAATTTCGCAAAGCTCCTGCCAATAATCCACCTGTTCAAACTCCAGCTTTTCCACCGGTGCACCCGTTATAATCATGCCGTCAAATTTCAGGTGTTTTATCTGATCAAAGGTTTTATAAAAAGACAGCAGATGTTCCTCGGATACATTTTTTGACTGATGACTTTTAGTATGTATCAGTTCCATTTCAATTTGCAGCGGTGTGTTTCCCAAAAGGCGGGACAGCTGAGTTTCGGTTTCTATTTTAGTCGGCATCAGGTTTAAAATCAGCAATTTAAGAGGTCTTATATCCTGAGTTATAGCCCGGGTTTGGGTCATGACAAATATATTTTCTTCTGCAAGAATTTTTACAGCAGGGAGTTTGTCGGGTATTTTAATAGGCATTGTACATGCTTCCTTTATATATTTTCAAGAGCCTGATCGATATCAGATATAAGATCCTGTGTACCCTCGATACCGCAGGAAAATCTTATAAGATCCGGAGTGACACCCGCTGCAATAAGCTCGTCATCACTCAGCTGACGGTGAGTTGCGCTTGCGGGATGCAGACAGCAGCTGCGTGCGTCTGCGACGTGAGTCTCTATTGCCGCTATCTTAAGATTTGCCATAAACTTTTCAGCCGCGGCTCTGCCGCCCTTGACGCCGAAAGCTACGACACCGCAGGAACCGTCGGGCAGGTATTTCTTTGCAAGCTCATAATCCTTATCGCTTTCAAGACCGCAGTATTTGACCCATGCGATCTTTTGGTGATTTTCAAGGTGCTTTGCAACAGCAAGGGCGTTTTTGCAGTGCTGTTTGATGCGCAGGTGGAGACTTTCAATACCGAGATTCAGCAGATATGCCGACTGCGGAGACTGTATTGAACCCAGATCCCGCATGAGCTGTGCCGTGGCTTTTGTTATATACGCTCCTGCCAGACCGAAGCGTTCTGTGTAAGTGACACCGTGATAGCTCTCGTCAGGAGTACAAAGACCGGGGTATCTGTCCGGATATTTTGTCCAGTCAAATTTGCCGGAATCGACAATACAACCACCCACTGCAGAGCCGTGTCCGTCAAGATATTTTGTTGTCGAATGTATAACTATATCAGCGCCCCATTCAAACGGACGGCAGTTTACAGGTGTTGCAAAAGTGTTGTCTATTATCAGAGGACAGCCGTGTGCATGCGCAGCATTGGCAAATTTTTCTATATCAAGAACGACAAGCGCCGGATTTGCTATAGTTTCTCCAAATACCGCTTTTGTGTTCGGCTTGAAAGCACGATTGAGTTCTTCTTCTGTACTGTACGGAGAGACAAAAGTAAACTCAATGCCCATTTTACGCATGGTGACATTAAAAAGATTGAATGTTCCGCCGTAAATACTTGATGAGCTTATAATATGATCGCCCGCCTGCGCTATATTGAATATCGAAAAGAAGGACGCAGCCTGGCCGGAAGATGTAAGCATTGCGGCTGTGCCGCCTTCCAGCTCGCATATCTTTGCCGCGACTGTATCGCAGGTCGGGTTCTGAAGCCTCGAATAGAAATATCCGCTTGCCTCAAGGTCAAAAAGCTTTGCCATTTCACGGCTGGATTCATACTTGAAGGTCGTGCTCTGGATTATCGGGATTTGTCTGGGCTCACCGTTTTTCGGCGTATACCCGCCTTGAACACATTTAGTCTCAATACTCTGCATAGATTTATCTCCTTAAAAATTATTTTATAAAAAAACCGTCTCAAAGTTATAAAAACCTTGAGACGGAAATATTTATCCGCGGTACCACTCAAATTGCGCAAAAGCGCCGCTTATCAGGCTCTGTCAAGCCCTTTGCCTTAACGCGGCTGTACGGAAGACCCTAAAACGCAAAAGCGTATTCAGACCTTCGGCTCAAAAGCCATAGATCGTTGGGATTTATTGCTGCCGGCTCACACCACCCGCCGGTTCTCTGAAAGCGCCAAAGCCCGATCCTCTTTATCATCGCCTTTTGTGTTAATTATATCACGCAAAATTTAATTGTCAATAGCAAATTTTATTCTGCAAGCAGCTCCAGCAGTTTATTTATTGCAAACTCACAGGAATGTACTCTTACGGCACTTCGGCCTTCGGCACCGAAATATTTGGTAAATGAAAAAGTATCTCCGTCTATATAAAATCCGAAACAGACCATACCCTCCGGTTTGTGCTCACTGCCGCCGGGGCCGGCAATGCCGGATATGCCAACCGCTATCTGTGCTCCTGAAACTTTTGCAGCTCCAAGCGCCATTTGTATAGCTACCTGCTCGCTTACCACACCGTATTGGTCGATCGTTTGGCTGTTTACACCCAAAAGCTGTGTCTTTGACTGATTGGAGTATGTGACAAAACCCATGTCTATAACGTCAGACGCGCCCGGAATATTGATAAGCGTACTGCTGAGCATTCCTCCCGTACAGGATTCGGCGCAGCATATATGACGGTTTGTTTGTTTAAGCAGTGATATTAATTGCTGTTCTTTCAATTTGCCCACCCCTTTCCGTATAATTATAGCTTATTTTAAAATATCCAGCAAGAGCTTTTTGCATCAATGAAAAACTGCGGGGCAAAACCCCGCAGTTTTTTGTATTGGTTTATTTTGCAGTCATTGCATCCGGCATACTGTAAGATAAGATTTCGTTTCCGTTTACGTCGGTATATACTATCCACATGACTGTATACCTTGTGCTGTCAGCCGGACTGGTTACAGTATATTTTGTACAGAATTTCTGCTCGTTATCGTTCCAATATACTGAGGAATCAGCCGTGACGATCTGTCCTGCATCGCTGTCAATATCAAGACCTTCAAATGTAGTTTCCACATTTACTGCATCTGCAAGCTCGGACAGAAGCGTTGATATTTCGGTAAGGTTATCTGCCGACACCGCACCGACGCTGACTATGCTGTCCATACTTGTTATGTCATAGCTGTTCATATCAAACAGTCCGTACCAGCCGAGGCTGTAATCGCCGCTGTCCAGCAGCAGACTTCCCAGATCGGTGATCTGAGTATCTTTTTGATCTATGACTGTATTGATCAGTACAAACTTGGCTAAGTTCTTTCTGGCGTACAGGCTGGTGCTGTCTGAAATGACAAAGCCGTCCATGACGTTTCCGCCGCGCAGCGAGTCTGCAAGCTCAAAGCTGTCGCCGCCGAAGTCAAGCAGTCTTTGAGTATCTACATAATCAAAGGTTGAATTAATGTCGGTAAACGTACAGTCTATGATATCAAGCGTATTTATGCTTTCGGCGTCAACTGAGCATTTCTCATCATCTGTAAGGAGAATATTGCAGTTTTCCAGGCTTATATTAGCAGCCTTTATTTCTGATTCAATTCTGCCGCTTACTGTCATTGAATCGAATTTATACAAAGCCTGATTGTTTATATCCTGCAGCATCTCATCGGCTATAAACTGTGCCATGACGCTGTAGCCTGCGGGTGTCGGATGCAGGTTGTCGCCGAAGTAAACGGTAGTACCGTCAAGATACGGAGCCATATGCTCATGAGTATCTATCACTTTTGCACCTACTGCTCTTGCAACATATTCCTGAAGCTGTATAAGGTTCTGCTCAACGCGCTCGTTCATCATAAGATTATCGGCACGCTTAAGAGCAGTCGTGATATATATTGCAGGCTTGGAAGGCAGATCCTGATACGTTCTTATAAGCTGGATATATTCGTTTGCATAATCGTCGTTTGAATCCCATCGCGTTGCATACGTATCATTTGTACCCAGAGCGAATATAACAACGTCAGGGTTGAATGCCAGGCTTGCCTGATATTCTGTTTTTGCAAATTCGGTATATCCGCGTTCCGCACTTCCGCCGATTATCTGAACGGTTGCAGCGCTCTTGCCGAAGTTTCTGACAGTGAACATGTCTGTTCCCAGCAAAGACTGCAGCTGAGTGGGATATGCCGTAGATGAGTCGGCGCCGACACCCTGCGTTATTGAGTCTCCGACGCATGCTATATTCATCTTTCTTGTTGTTACTCCTTCAAGCACGGCAGATGATGCGCTGTGAATTGAAACGCCGGCTATCAGAGTCTGGTTAAACTGCGTCACATTATCCGGCAGGATTATTTCGTTTTTGACAGTCGCCATTGTCGGAACATTGCTTACAACACGGTTTCCGGTAGTAAAGCCGTAAACGCTGCCGTTATATTTTGCGTAGACTACAATGCCGTCAGGCGCGCCGTAAAGGGTGGGATAATATACCGCCGGGTTTTGGATACCGTCAATCTCCTGAGGATCTACAACCGACAGGATATCGGATTCATCATCTATACCCATTACATACAGGGTATATACAACGCTTATGCCGTCTTTTACGGCTTTGACATATGCTTTTACAGCTTCGTTTGCGTTTACCTGAATATCGGACAGAGGCTGAGTACAGTTACTGTCGCTGTAAAGTGAGTACTGAGCGTCACCCTCAAAGCCGGGCACTGCCGTATCCTGAGCAGAATAACCGAAGATCGTCTTGGTCTCTCTGAGTACGGTCATACCCGTAAGACCTGCAGCGCTCTCAGGCTGCAGATCGCTGAGTTTTACTGTTTTTGCATAGTCCAGATAATAGTCAGCGTCTGTATCTGCAGGCATGTCACCCATAACTGCCGTGCTGTAGTCCGATGTATATTTTGCAAAGTAGTTTGCAGACAGGTCTATATCTGTCAGATCGTTTACAATGACAGACGGCATAGTTCCTATAAGTCTGTTCTGAGTAAAGCTGATATTGTCAGAATAATCCCTGCTGTTCTGGCAGTATGAGATGGTTGCCCAGTCAATGAATCTGTAATCTCCGTCTGAAGTGGAGATAACATCGTTGCCTGTGATATTGATATCGTTGTATGCCTGCGGGAATATCTGGATTACATAGCGCTGCGTATCGCCGCCGGTAGATTCGTTTCCGCAGTTCATGAATATATTGTTTTCAATATTCAGTACGGAAGCAAAGCTTTCACGGTCTGCGCTTGCAACATTCTGGTCATGGCCGCTGAGAGAAACGATAAACTTAAATCTTGCGCTGCCGTCGGAAATATCTTTAAAGAAGCTGTTTTTAAGAGTATATGTTGTTTCTTTTGCAGCCTTGGTAACTTTAGGATATCCCAAAGTGGTAGAGCTTGCACTCATACAGAATCCGTCTATTGTCGTAAACGGAGCGGTAAGCTCCTGGAACAGAGCATGTTCTGAGGACGGATTGGAATTGATGTAATGGAAGTTTATGATATTGAGCTCATCAATATTTGTAAAGCTCTCGTCCTGGCAGGTGTTGTTTTTGTTTCTGAAGTCGAATTCACGTGAACCTCCCGTCAGATAAATACGGTCATATACATTATTTTTGAATGTAATTGTCGTTTTGTACGGACTGAGCTCACGCTGTGCATCGTTGATGTATTTTGTGAACTTGATACCCGATACAACTATTTGAGTACCCTGCTCAGTTTGAGGCGTAGCTTCTTTGGCAATTACTAAATTGTTGCTGTCTATTACAGTTTCGCCGTTTTTGCTCCAATCCTCACTGAGAGACCATACCTCTTTTGTTGTATCGTTGGGATTTACGGCATAGCCCTGACCGTAAACCTCCCATGATCCGTAAACATAAATTGCAGATGTGTATTTGCCTGCCGGCATGATGATCTGGAGCTTTTGATCAGGGAATGCTTCATAGATCTGTTCGGTCGTGGCAAAAGCGTTTTGACCGACAGTAAACATATACAGCTTTCCGTTCCAGCGTGCGCTGATGAGTTCACCTGTTTCGCTGTCTGCGGCAGACGGGATAAGAGCTATGGCGGTATTGTTTATAATACCGTTCTCATCTGTAAAGCTGTTGGCAAACAGAGGTGCCTGATCAAGCATAAACTCAAGAGTGTATACCTTTTCAAATTCACCGTAGCTGAGCTTTATCCAATAGGTTTTGGACGGCTCATCGGAAGGCAGTTCAAAGCTTTGGGCTTCTGTTGTGAGCTGCTGGTCGGAATAAATCTTGGTATTTATGTTTTTACCTTTGCAGACAACGCTCATGTCGGTTATGACCTGACCGCCCGTTGCTGTAAGCGTGATTATATCACCTGTAATGTCGACCTTATCTGCATACTGCTGGGCACCCAGCGATACGATCTCAAAGTCGTTTGAGGATACAGATCTTATAAAGTCGATATAGAAGTAATCACATTTGCCGATCGTAGGCTCGGTCCCTGCTATACCGTTTTGATAATCTTCCGTGTACTGTGCAACATATGAACCGGTAAGGTCGATAGACGGAGCGGTCATGCTGTTGAGCGTCAAGCCTGAGTACTTGGAGATATCGGCAAGGACAAATGTGTTGTTTTTAACGCTGTAGCCGATCGTGTCGACATAGTTTACAGCAGTGTCGGTATGTGATTCGTTGTTTGAAACAAAGCTCTTTGATCCGTCAGGCTGAATAAAGAAGTTGTTTTCAACCGTAAACGAGCTGTAATATTTGGGGAAGGTAGTTATTGCTCCGCTTACGTTATAGAATACGTTGTTTCTTATCTGATAGTCTGTCGGAATACCGCTTGCGACAACGGTGTTGTTGATCGGTGCTGTATTGAACGTGACATTGTCGTTTCTGAAATTGGAGTTTAGTATCAGAATCTCTGAGCTCTTGGCGGCGGGAGCTGTCTGTATCCAGCCGAACTGCCCCAGCGGGTATTTTGTGCCGTCAAGCTCATTCTTTTGCCCGTCATAGTAGAATCCGTCAATTATCACGTTGTTTGGTCCGTAGGTGGCAAATATCCTGTTTTTGCCGCTCTTATACAGGAATTTTTCAATACGGAAGTTTTTAAGGGTTATGGAATCATTTATGGGCATTGTTGTATTGGATGATCCGGAACGCGGTGAGTTGAGATTGAACAGGTATCCGCCCGAGCCGCTTGCTGCTGTAAAGTCAACGAGTACATTTTCAAATATAAGATCAAGATTTCGCGGATCATCGGCAGATGTGATTTTACGTTCTGAATTCCATACGATGTTTCTCATCGTTATGCCTTTGAATTTAAGGATTCCGCTGGTAATGACGTTGTTGTTGTCATCGTTGCAGTTGATGGTGATCCTGTTAACGGCAGATGTGCCGCCGTTTTTGGAGTACATATCCCAGTCGGGATTGAGTGTCCAGTCAGCGGTCGGGTCTGAGCTTGCCGCTGATTTGTCGTTGGGGTCAAACCGTCTGTTCTGGCCGAATACCTCGATAGAGGTTATATTTGTTGTATCGGCGGATAACGTAAAGTCGCCGTCCCATGATGTCACCGTTCCGTTCTCGACAAGCAGCGCCTGGACTGTTGTCCTGCCCAGCTCGTTTGCCTTTTCTACTGCGGCGTCGATGCTGTCAAACGCGTTCTGTCCCCATGTGAACTGATAGTTTTTGCCTTCCCATGAATAGGAGACGATATCGCCCTGCTCATGTACAGGCAAATTGTAGTCTATAACTACGGCGTCTTTGGTTATTTCACCGTACTGGTCATAATAGCTGTCAGCAAATACGGAGAATATCTCTTCGAACATGAAGGATGCAACAGCCTCATAGCCTTTTGCGGAGAAGTGAGTATTATCGGTATTGCCGTTTATATTTGTTCCGCAGTACATATCCGCGCTCCACGGCTTGGTATGTGAGTGGATATCTATAAACGGAAGTCCAAGCTCATTTGCCACTTTTTCGATTATCGGGCAGATATATTTGAACTGAGTTGAGGTGTCGTTTTTATCTGAGGCGTTGTTGGAGCATGGGGTATTTGCAATGTATACCTGCGCGCCCAGATCTATATATTCCTGAACCAGTGCCTTGTAGTCCTTCTCAAACTCGGCAGCCGCGGTGCTGTCAGCGCCGCCCGACCAGCTGACATTGTGGAAGTCTGTCAAATGTCCGCCGGCATCGTTATAGCCGAGCATCATAATGACGATATCCGGCTGCCATGCCTTTGACTGAGTATATCTCTCGTAGTTCTTGTAACACCAGTTTGTGCCGCCGTTGAATGTCGAGGTATCACAAGCAATGGCTCCGCATTCTCCGAAGTTACGCACCTCATAGCGGTCGCCCAGCATTTCCTGCAGATATACAGGGTAGCCCTTGTAAGCCTTGTCGCCGTATGTGAGGCTGTCGCCTACACACGCGACTTTTATCTTTTCCTGCTGCTGTGTCTGCTGCTGAGTATCGACAGTAATATCCCAAGTGGTGACCTGTCTTTGTGAAGTGAGCAGCGGTGACATTCCGTCTGCTATCAGGCTTGCCAGCATATTGTATCCGGCAACAGTACAATGCAGTCCGTCGGTAAAGAGCGATTTATCGCCTTCTTTGCCGTTTGTGGGAGTGAACATATCGATATAGATAAGTCCGTTATCCCGGGCGATTTCTTTCTGCATCGGAATGATCGTCTCTGTAAGCCAGTCGCGGCGGATAGAAGCTGTGCGTGATGTACAGCCTGCGACTACTACCGTCGGATGAGACGGAAGCGCCTCATAGCTGTCAATAAGCGCCTGATACTGCTCTTTGTACAGCTCTGCAGTTGTGTAGAGCTGGGCATGAGTATCGTTATGTCCCATCATTATAACAACTATATCAGGGTTGAAGTCGAGTGATTTGTAATACTGTACTGAATAGATATATGTCCAGTATGTATAGCTTTGGGTTTCGCGGTTTGTCTGTACGTTTATAGTCGAACCGCCCCAGCCGAAGTTGCCGACCTCGTACTTGCCCTGACCGTAGGTATTATCAAGTATTGTCTGAAGCTGAGCGGGATACGCCGATGTCGGACGCAGGCTCGCATCGATTCCTATACCCTCGGTGATGGAATCGCCTACACATGCTATTTTTACAGTGCCGTCAGTACGCGGCTCATCGGCAAGCACAGTGGTGTCACTGTTCTCACCGTAAATATTGACCGTTTTGGTAACTACAATTTCGTCTGTGTAAATTCCGCCGGGAAGTATTACGTTGGGAGTGCCCTGTGCGTTTTGCTCGTGATAGTTTATTATCTGAGAAATTGAAGAAAACGCATTGACACCGGCCGTGAACGCATAATTCTGACCCTGCCACGACTGTGTAAATATCGTTCCTTCAGGCATCTCATCCGTGTTCAGATAGAACAGATACGGGTTTTCTATCCGGGAGCTGCCCACTGTATCGGGTGTCAGAGCGTCAAGGTCTCCGACAGTTACATATACCTGATAAACATTGGAAACGCCCGACTGAGAAACAGCCTTTGCCCAGAACATACGTCCGTCACCGACAATGTCCTTTGTAAGCGTTCCTACAGATGAGCTGCAGCTTTCGTCGTCAAACAGGTGATATGTGTATCTTCCGTTTGAAGATTTTATTATAGGTATATATTTTTCGTCTTCCTCTATGACGATAGACGCCTGACGTGTATCGTTATTGACCATTGAGAGCTTGCGGTCGATTACCATATCCATTTCTGAGGCAAGAGTCGTCTTTTTAAAATCGAGGTAGCAGTCGGAGCCCTCAAGGATTCCGTGCAGGCCGTTATTGCCGTAAGCATCGGCGTAATCATCTGTATAGCGGGCATAGTAGTTGCCGTCGCATTTATCAAGAGAGGTTGTAGCGCTGTTCACTATGATAAATGAAGTAAGGCCGATGATACGGTTGCCCGTAAATACTATCCTGTCGGAAAAGTCCGAGCTGTTGTTGCTGTAAGTGGAGGACTGTACTTTTATGACATGGCCCAGATAGTTTTTGGTGTCAATAAAAGTATTGTCCGTTATTTCAACAGATTTGAAAGCACCCGGGAAAATATTTACCGCGACGTTTTTGTTTGTATTGTATTCAGTGTTGAAGCAGTCTATAGCTATATTGTTGCTGAATACGGCGCGGGTGTTTTTGGATGTGCTGTCGCACTGATCGGCATGGCCGCACAGTGCAACTATCATATCCTTGGAACGGGAATAATTTTTGAAATAGCAGTTTGATACATTCAGCGTTCCGTCCTCGACGCAGTTTCTCCATTTCGGGTATCCGACGGTTATGAATCCGTCGCCGAAATAAATGCCGTCAAGCGTTACATATGCAGGACAGATCTCGGCGAAAAAGCGAAGAGATGTGCTGTTGTTTTCATAGGCATAGCGGGAATTTTTGATTGTGAATTCGTCTATGTTCTTTATTGAATTGTCTGTGCTGAGTGCATTTGCGTTATCAAGGGCAAATACATAAGTGACCCCGCTTACCGATTGATTGAATCCGAGTATATTATTTTCAAGCAGTATAGATGTTTTGTACTCAGAGATCTGACGTCTGTTATCAATAAATCTGCCGGTAAGATTTATTCCTTTTACGGTGATTTGTGTTCCCGATTCATCTGCGGGGGTGGCGGAGGCGTCAACGACTATGCCCTCAACATTTGCAACGCTGAAAGCTTCCCATTGCTCTGCAAGGGTCCAGTCTTCCGTGCGCTCTGAAGGGATTTCATTGGGGTTAACTGCATATCCTTCGCCGTACAGCTCAATGGAGCCGTTTATGTTAATGCTGTCATAATCACCGCCCGGAAGAATCAGCTGGGTTATACCTGCCGCCCGTGCTTCTTCAACGCTGGAAAACGCGTTGACACCTGCCACGAATGAATACAGCTGATTCTGCCACATCGCTACGACTTCCGAGCCGGAGGCGTATTCGCCGTCGGCCGCATAAAGCGCTGCCGTGCTTTGTATAATGCCAAGTTCATCGGCGAATTTATCCGCAAACACCAGTGTGTTGCCAAGCGCGGTAAATACCACACTGTAGGTGACGGAAATCTCTTTGTATGACAAGTTGAGATAATAAGTCTTTTTGCCGTCGTCTGCAAGATCGTCATAGCTTATAGATGTTACGGGCTGGGTAAAGTCAGGGTCTGACCAGAAGCCTATCTGAGCTATGTCGCTGCTTGCCGTAAATGTCGGGTTTTGGATCACCGTGCCTTCTTCAAGCATTGCGGTGATTGTATGGTTTTTGTTATTTATAGAGAAAAATTTTATTTGATCCTGGAAATTGGCGCCGGTAACCTTAAGATTGCCGTTGCCTATAGTCATATTATAATCAAAAAAGTATTCAACAGTATCCAGATCGGCAGGGTCGACCGTTGCGGAATTTGTAAGATATACCGGCTTTTTGCCCAGCTCGTCATCTGCTGATATAAAAGTATCCGCAAAGTAGTTGTTGTTGTAATCCCAATTACAGCTGTTAAGCCATGTATCCATCTCTGATGTTATACTCATAAGCATGGATTTGTATCCGATTACGCGGTTATAATTAAATCTGATATCAAATGCGGCTTTTTGATATTTGGGGTTGCCGTTGAATACGGTATTGTATCCTTTATCAGCTGTTCCGTAGAATATATTATTGCTGTAATCAAGCTGTACAATAGGATATCCGCTTCCGGAAAACGTATCTATTCTGAATATCCCGTATTTTCCTGACGCAGCATTTTTAAATATGTTTCTTTCAAATGTAAATTCGAGTGACGGGAGATAACAGTTGTCATTGGAATGGATAATGTCATATGAGCTGTTATCGGCAAAACGCGAATCTTTTACGGTGAAAGAGACTCCGCGCTGGCCTCCGCAGGTGGTCCACCACAGGTCGTTGGCGTTTGAGGCTGTACCGCCCAGATAAAACACGCCGCTGTTTTGTTCAAAATTCATTCTTTCAACATATACATTTCTGGGATACTTGCGTATGAAACTGCCGTTGTTGTCTGACTTGAGTCCTGTTACGCGAATATCATAAAGATTATAGTCGTTGAAATTTCTGCTTGCGTCACCGTCGGCGCTGAGGCCGTAGTTTACGCCGTCAAATACAGAGTTGTAAACGTTTATGGTGTTTGTTTTTGTCGATCCTGCCGTGTTATATGCCAGATCGTTTGAAAGTATGGCGGTAGAGCCTGTAAATTTGACACCGTCTATGTTTAAAACATAGCTGTCCACCTGCGCCTGAGTAAGCGCCGCTTCGTATTTTGTGTCAGATTCCGATCCGCCGTTTATATTGCTTCTGAGGATTTTTCCTTGGATGACAGTTTCACCCTCGCTGCCCGGTCTTTGGTCATTTACATTCCATGAGCCTGTCGGCAGAGCCGATGTTGTGTCAAATGTTGGATCATTCGGGGTTATTCCGGCAAATGCTCCGTAAATGTTTGCGCTGAATCTTACAGTAATATCGCCTGAATATGTACCTTCAGTCAAAATGAAGTTGGGGACTGCTGTCGCAATTTGGGAATTCAGTACACCGTTTTCGGTATATCTTTGCTCCCAAGCCGCCGCTGCCGCCGAGTAGCTTGAAAAATGACGGTCCTTATCGTAAGCTTCCGTTACGGTAACACCGTTGAATTCAAACTGAAGCTCAGTCTCGGATTCGACTGCGGTACTTAACTGCCACTGCTGGTTGACAATCATAGTATTGGCATATACGTCTGACGCTGTGTCAAACATTTGCTCAAAATCCGTGCCCTCCAGCGGGTTTTCGGCGGGCACGGCAAAAGATAAATTGCTCGTGCTTATAAGTGACAGCATAATGCACGCACTTAAAAACGCCGATAAAAATCGCTTCATACTTCTCACCTCTCCGAATTGTTTTGATTTTTTGGGACAAAATCATGTAAATATTCTATATTTTAATAAGAAACAAGTCAATAATAATTCAAAATCACACAATCATTTTATGTAATTTATACAATAATCAAAACGTAAATTTATACAATATGTATACTGAATCAGCTTGATAAAATATATGTATGACGCTATGATATAAGAAGTATAAAAAAGAGGGAGACATATGACGGATTACAAAAACTGGGAAACAGGGCTATCTTGCAAGGTTTTTGATAAAAATGCGTTTGACATGTATAAAAGCTGCGGTATAGAGCTTGTTGAGGTTTTAGAGGATATTGATTACAGCGGACCGTTTTTGTATGAGCTCAGTCTCGGGGGTAAAACGTCTGAGGAGTTTTCGTTCCCTGCAATAGATATACGCTGTATCCGTGAAAACCATATGAATATAAAGTCATTTACGGGCGCAGGCAAAAAAATATAATAAAAAAACGGTACCCGAGTACCGTTTTTATTTTGATGTATATTTTTTAAAAATAAGAGTGACGGGCGGAATCAGAAGAATCTGTAATATGATCCCCGGCAGCGACTCGGTCACTGCCGAGCTGACAAAAGCCGAAAAAGTAAACGGATTTGAGTTTATGCCCGATATTATGAGCGTTACAACTCCCCATACAAGCCTGCCAGAAATCATTGCCGTTATAAGCGCAGCATATGAAAAGCCGAATTTTTTGGGAAGAAGTCTATACAGTATCCCGCAGACCAGACCGTAAGTCATAAGCTCTGCCGACATTGCCGCGGCGTTCGGCATCATTGGGGCGTGAAAGAGCACAAACCGTAAAAGCGGTGCCGTAAGCCCCACCGCGCCTGCCCAGAACGGGCCGCACAGAAACGCACACAGCAGAACCGGAAAATGCATCGGACAAAGCATTTTTCCGAATGTGGGGATTTGACCAGTCAAAAAAGGAAGCGTCAGTGCCAGCGCAAGAAAAAGCGCGGAAAAAATCATTTGTTTTGTTCTTGACATAATTATCTCCGTAAAACCGGCACAGCCATGAATGCTGTGCCGGTGATTATTTTATAACGGCTGTTTATCCGATATAAAAAGGATAACAGAATATATTGTTTATGTCAATCTAAAAGTAAATCGCTGAAAAAAGCTCCCGTATAACCGTTATTATAAGCCCAGCCCGCCGCATCTGTGACTATTTTCTCAAACTCAGGTATATAACGGCTGTAATACGGATAGAAATACTGCTCATGAATCATAAGCTCCAGAAAACCGGCACGATGCGGCTGCTGCCGTATTTTTTCAAGCCTTGGTATCAGATCGCTGTATTTGAAGGCATTCATTACAAGGTCTATTCTTGCATGAAGGATATCATCCTGAGTATTTACCCAGAAATCCCGCGCACCCACATGGCTTATAAGGTTGTCGGGATAATAGTATGCAACAAGCGGTTTTTTATCGGATGTAAACTCAAAGTACCCGGCCAGCGCGCGGTAACCCAGTTTTCTTAAAGCGACTGTACAATCCCGCGTCGCCTCGCCCCAGTGTACGGTAGTTACCTTTGCAAGCGACTTGTCGCCCGCAAAGCGCTTTATCTGCTCCATTACCTTTTGCGCGTCTTGAGCTATTCTGAGTGCCGATGTATGACGGTATGGCTTATCGGGGTATTCGGCGTTTGCATGAAAAGAAAACCTCAGCCAATCTGAATTTTGTTCAAATTCCGGCTTGAATTTGTCAGTCATCATAGAAAGATTGAAATACTCTCTGTTCTGTTTGAAAGTATTGAGCTCATCGGTTTCATAAAAAAGATTAATATGAGCTTTTGCACCGTACAGGTCATGAGCGCGTTTATATACCGCCAGATACGGATTTTCAAATATTGATTTATATGTATCTTTATGGTTGTTTATATCTCTTAAAAAAAGTATGTTATCATCTGATGAGATGCGGTATTTTTTCTCTGTCTGCCTTACATCGAATACCTTTATAACATCTGAGTTTACGCCGTCTGTTGCAGTAAGAACTGTTGATTTGGGAGACAGCGTTATCCACGCGCTGTAATTTTTACCGTCAAATTCTGTTTCTGCACCGTTAACAGTCACATGTGATCCGGGAGCTGCAAAGACGACTGCTTTTATTTTGAAAGCTTCTTTTGTTACTATGCCGTCAAAGGAATTGAGACAGTCCCCGTCAATCGGGAATATAAAATGCAAAGGTTTGTCATCATGAAAGAAATTTGTCACGGCGCTATCCCTCCGAATATCTTTTTTGTTTTTATTTTATATTCAAATCAACCGTAAATCAAACAAAAATAACATTTTGCATATAACAAAAAACATATAGCGGTTAAAAAGCACAGTTGTTTCTTGCCTGTTGAATAAGGTCTTGGACTTTTGCCGCGTCTGAAAAAGAGGGGCAGGGGGGAAGCCCTTTGTCTATATTGTTTAAAAAGCAGAAATAGCTGTGAATATGCGATCTTATCCAGCCCGGTATAACCGCGCCCGTGAGAAAGTCGCAGGGCGGGCCGTATTTCTGCATGCAGTCTATTGTTTTAAATCCACCCTGTTTTCCGTCTTTCAAGTCATAATATTTAAGCTGACCCGGTGTTGAAAGATCAAACATCAAGGCTCCGCTGTCACCGTGAATTTCCAGTTTCAGCACGTCATTCATGCCGGTTGCAAGCTTGGATACCTCAGCTGTTCCGCAGGCTCCGTTTTTAAGGCGTATCAGCATATATGCGGCGTCGTCGCTGGATATTTCAATGTTTTCCGTGCCGCATCGGCGGCTGGGATACAGTGTTTGTGTGACTGAGCTTATGCTGTCTATTTGCGGACAGATATAACAAATTAGATCAAGCAGATGACTTCCCAGATCGTTGAGAACTCCGCCGCCTTCACTTACCGGAGCGTTGCGCCATGCATACGGTTTGTCGGGATCAACAAGCGAAGAGTGTAAAAACACAGCTCGAAAGCTGATTATCTGACCGATAGCCTGTGAATCTACCAGCTGTTTTAATTGCATCATTGCCGGCCAGAATCTGTGCTGAAAAGTCACCTGGCACACCTTGCCCGATTTTTCCGCCAGTTGTGCCAGGCGGTGGGCCTGCCGGGCATTCACGCACAAAGGCTTGTCGCAATAGACATGCTTTCCGGCAAGTATAGCCGCCTGTGCCTGACTGTAATGCAGATAATTGGGGGTGCATATGTCTATAACGTCTATATCGGGGTTTTGTATCACGCTTTCAAAATCTGTTGTCCAGTGCAAAAATCCGTACCGGTCAGCCCGGCGGCGAGTGTTTTGAGGGTCTTTTGAACAGAGGGTATCAAGCACCGCTTTAAAATCACAGTCATAGTAAAACGGAAGTGATGCCGCGCAAAGACTGTGAGTTTTACCCATAAATCCGCCGCCGATAACGGCAATATTATAGCTATGCATATCCCTTTGACCTCCGTAATGGTTATTATTTAATATTATAAACCATACGCTCGTCTTTTACAATACCCCGGGTGTCAAGCTCGCTTTCGGTCATCAGCTGAGTGCTTCCGGGCACAAGCTTTCCGGAAACGACCATTGCGGCTATCGGGTTTGACACATATTTTGTCACAAGCCTTCTGATGTTTCGGGCACCGAATTGGGATGTGCCGTTTAATCTGCATATCATATCCGTTACGCTTTTATCAAATTCAACGGTTATGCCTTTTTTTGCAAGCCGGGATTTCAGACGTTCCAGCATAAGCAGAGTAATGCTGTGAATATCCTGCTGGCTGAGCATTTCAAATACTGCCACCTCGTCTATACGGTTTAAAAGTTCGGGACGCAGGGTTTTCTTTAACGCAGTCAATACTGTGTCTCGAATCTGCTGACTGTCTTTGCCGCCTGAAAATCCGAGCGGAATACTTCCCGCTTTCATGGTTCCGATATTGGTTGTAAGGATAATGATTGTATTTTTAAAATTTGCGACTCTGCCATGGGAATCTGTCAGAACCCCGTCCTCAAGTATGCCCAGAAGTATATTAAGCACCTCGGGATGAGCCTTTTCTATTTCGTCAAAAAGAACTATGCTGTAAGGCCTGGAGCGTATTTTTTCACAAAGCACGCCGCCTTCGTCGTGGCCTACATATCCGGGAGGCGAGCCGATAAGCTTTGCGACGCTGTGCTGCTCCATAAACTCCGCCATATCCAGCTTTATAAGCGCCTTTGATGTCCCGAACATCTCGTCTGCCAGTACACGGCACAGCTCTGTTTTACCGACTCCGGTCGTGCCGCAGAATAAAAACGATGCAAGCGGACGTGCCGGATCGCACAGTCCTGCTCCCGCGCGAATGAGAGTATCACATACACATTTGACAGCTGCCTTTTGTCCTATTATTCTTCTGCTTATCCGTTTTTCCATGTTATTGAGCCGCTGTGCGCCCTCTTTTGTAAGAGCGCCTGCCGGCACGCCGGTCCAGCGCGATACGACCCGGCAGATATCCTCTTCGGTTACTGACTTGATATAATCCGGCGCCGTATTGTCTTTTTCAAGCTTCAACTTGTTTATTTCGTCTCTGAGTTTTGCCGCATCCTCATATCTGCAGGTTTTTATCAGCTGCTCCAGCATAAGCCTTTTTTCCGAAATTACATGCTGGGTATTGAGCCACGGGCTTTTCAGCATGCTTATATGCTTTACCGATGCCGCCTCGTCAACAAGGTCTATTGCCTTGTCGGGCAGGAACCTGTCGCCGATATATCTTACGGACAGTGTCACGGCGGCAGACAGCGCACTGTCGTCTATCTTGACGCTGTGGTGTGTCTCCAGCCTTGAACGCAGGCTGTGAAGTATGTCAAGGGTCATCTGCTCGCTCGGCTCGTCGATCATAACGGGAGCAAACCTGCGCTCCAAAGCCCGGTCTTTTTCTATATGGCGGCGATATTCTTCTATTGTGGTGGCGCCTATCATCTTGATTTTTCCTCGTGCAAGCGCCGGCTTGAGGATATTACAGGCATCGATTGCGCCTTCAGCCGCGCCTGCGCCTATTATGATGTGCATTTCATCAACAAACAGTATAATATCCGGATTTTTCTCCGCTTCGTCAAGCACTGCGCGAAGTCGTTCCTCGAATTCTCCGCGATATTTTGATCCGGCAATCATTGAGGTGAGATCCAGCATATATATCTGCTGTCCGGCAAGAGACGGCAAAACATCACCACGGCTTATTTTAAGCGCAAGTCCCTCAGCAATGCAGGTCTTGCCAACGCCCGGCTCACCGATAAGGCAGGGGTTGTTTTTGCTGTGGCGGGACAAAATGCTCATAACGCGTTCCAGCTCTTCATCCCTGCCTATTGCGGACAGGATTTTGCCCTGCTTTGCCTCTTCCACCAAATTTGTTGCAAACTTGGGCAGCACTTTAAGATTTTTTGCCGGCTTGGTCGGATGCTGAGCGGTCACAAGCTCGTACAGTCCCAGCTTTTCTCGGACGGTAGAGGAAAGCGTCTTTGAGTCTTGACCGAGTTTGGACAATATCTGCATGCCGACGCACTCGCTTTCTGCGGCAATCGCCAGCAGCAGATGCTCGGTGCCGACAGAGGTAAATCCGAATTTTTTGGCAAAAACCATTGACTGCTCTATTATCCGCCGTGTCCGCGACGTCATATCCGAAGCTCCCAGATTGGTCTTACTGCCCGTTCCCACAAGCTCGCACAGCCGCGATCTCACCTTGTCATATGTTATGCCGCGTGATAGAAGTATTCTTGCTGCCACGCTTTCGCTTTCCCTTAGAATACCAAGCAGCAGGTGCTCTGAGCCTATATATGTGTGTCCGAGCTCGCATGCGATATCCTGTGCATTTTGCAAAGCGCTGCCCGCTTTTTTTGAAAATTTGTCCATAAACGCTCCGTTTCCGCCGATGTACGGCTTTAGTGTTTTGTATATTATATTGTTGACAGTATTTTTTTGCGTCTATCAATATTATATTTCAATTATTGTCAAAATATTAGACGGGGACAAATCGTAAATTCAAAATTAGCATGTCTCTTAAAAAGCACAGTATTTGGATCTTTTTTCTCTGCTTTGTCAATAAAAAAAGGCGCCGTTTAAACGGCGCCTTTTAAAATATATCATATGTGTATATGACGCTGTCACAGCGTCAAAAGATTTATGAACAGACCACCCTGCACCGAACGGTTCTGAAATCCACGCATATATGGAGAGGAGGTAAAATACCAGTCGGTAAACGGTACTCTGTCACGTGTGTTTTCAAGCATTTCATACATTGAATCCACAACGGCGTTAAGGTACTTGCTGTTATCTGTCAGTACTGTGGTCCACATTTGCCAGTCGCTTTTGGTGTAGTCGCAGCGATTGTCCAGCGGTATTCCGTATCTGTTGAATTTTGTCAGATAAAATGCAACTTCTTTTTCTGCTATGCTTTTATCAAAAATGTTAAGGTCAAGCAGTCTGTCCCAAACCATATTGTATTTAAGCGACCATGTTCGGTCGTCCTGATCAAAAGCAAGTTTGTAATGGTCGCCCGCGTATGCATGATTTTGCCATTCTGCTGCAAATTGTTTGGCAGTTTTAAAGTAGGTTTTTGATTTTTCCGTGTATCCCAGCTTTTCAGCAACGACTGCCCATGCCGCCAGAGCTTCTGTGGCTTTGACGGAAAGATTGCAGTTATGGGCAAGATGCCCTGCAAAGTCGTCCGTGCACAGCTGGTTTTCGGGATCAAAACCGCACTTTACAAGATATTCTGCCCACTGGTCAAGTATATCAAAGTGCTTTTTGGCGTAGTTGTAATCCTTTTTTGCAGCACAAACCGCCGCTACGCACAGCAGCATGTTTCCGCATTCTTCTATAGGCATCTGATACGACCTTTCATGATCTTCAAAAGTCATGCCTTTTTCAAACATTTTCTTTTCAAGATACCGTTTTGTATATTTTTCGCCTATACCGTAAACCTGCATATTGGCAAGCGGGTATTGTCCCACATCGTGCGGCGCAAATTCATATTTCCACATCCTAAGCTCGCACATTTTAAAAATCGGATTGAGCATACCCTCTACAAGCTCGGGGTTGTAAATAAGAAACAGGGGTATTGACGGATAAGTGACGTCAACGGTCCCGATACAGCCGTTTGAGTAGTTTTCTTTGGACAGAAACTGAATCTGTCCGTCGTGCCATGTAAGCTTATGAGCGGCTATCGCCTGACGATAGGCAAGGGATACTATTTGCTCATATTTATCGCTTATTTTGCGTGCTCTTGAAATAAGATCTTTTTCAAATTCCTTAACGCGTGTGCAGATGCTGTCGTAGTCAGTTACAGCCAGCTTTGCCACATCTTTAAAGGTCTTTTTGTCGCGTTTCCAGTACGCTTCAATATTTTCGCCGAAATACTGGATGGATTTAATATCATCATATCCTATACAGACAAAATCTGATATCTCTGATACGTTCAAATACTGCTTTTGGCAGCAAAGAGCAGGCCATCCGTTTTTGGGTTTTGTTATTTTTCCGCATTCGATAGTATTGTAATTTTTATTGAACGGAGCGCAGAATTTAGCCTTTTTATTATCAATGTCAATAAAATAAGTATCAAAGCCATTTGCTATAAGATGCAGAGTGCCCCACTCTATGCAGTGGTCGTCACCTGAGCGCTTGAGCATATTTTCCGTACCGCTGTCTGCTGTAATTGAAAAATCCGTCCTGTTGAGCACTACTGTCTGATCAGGAGAATTTACGCAAAGCTGACAGCTTACGTCTATATATATGCTTATATCATGATTTTTTCCGTCTTTTGAGGCAACGGCGTATGATATGTATGATATGGGACGAGAGAGCAAGTCTAGATCGTTTAAAAGAAGCGGAGTCATAAAATCCACTTTAAGGATTATGCTTTCGTTTTCAAAAACATATTTTGTTGTCATCGGCAGTATTTCAACGCTTGTCTGCTCGATGACCTGAGGTTCCGTATAATAACGTGTGCTGTCGGGATTGAGCTTGCCCATAAATTTGAAATGGCTGCCGTCTACCGTTATTACGCCGGTCAGATAATGCTGCCTGCCGGTCCAGTGCCTGGGGGTGTCGTCATACAGTCTGTCTGAACATGACCATATGTTAAAAAAGGGATCTACTGTGATAAGCGGTATAGCGGGTGCTCTGAAATTTTTCATTTTTATTAACTCCTGTTTGTTTTTTTTATATTATATAGTCTAAAATGACCGTATATAAGCTGTTTTATTGTCTTAAAAGTATAAAAAATACGCATATATATTTTTCCCGACGGCAGAATAAGAAATTTTTTGAAAGCAGTCAGGATATATGATATAATTTTAACAAATATACATCAAGGGGCATACATGAAAGACATATACATATTAAATCCCGCTGCCGGGCAGGGAAGGGCAATGAAATATAAAGGCCGAGAAAACGCGTATGTGACAAAAGGCGTAAATGACGCATACGATTTTGTTAAAAAAATACTTGAGGGTACTTGCGAGGATATAAATTTTATTGTCTGCGGTGGAGACGGAACGGTAAACGAGGTTGTACACGCCGTTATTGACTCGGGCACAGACAGAGCATATATTTCACTTGTGCCCACAGGCACGGGCAATGATCTTATTCGTACTGTAAACGAGCAGGATGCTGAATGTGTTCAAGCGGACGTCCTGACTGCAAACGAGTACATTTCTGTCAATGCAATAAACACGGGATTTGATCTTGATGTCGTGCAGAGAGCCGACCAATACAAGAAAAAGCCTTTTATCAGCGGAAGTATGGCATATATTCTCGGGGTCATAACCACCTTGTTTAATCACTATGGTACACGGATGCGTATTGACTATATTGACCAAAACGGCAAAGAGTTATTTTTTAAGGGCGAATGTCTGCTGGCGGTAGCTGGCAACGGTAAATATTACGGAGGAGGATTCAAACCTTCTCCTGTGGCCAGTATAACCGATGGGCTTATTGACCTTATGATTGTAAAAAAGGTTTCAAGGCTGAAATTCATTGCACTTGTCGGAAAATATAAAAAAGGACTGCATATAGATCCTTCTACCGGATGCCCGTTTAAAAAGTTTGAAGATATATTGATATTTGAAAAATGTAAAAGTGTTACTATAAGCGGCATTGAAAAAATATGCTGCGACGGCGAAATACTGCCGGCACAGCGGGTGCGGATAGGAATAGCCGCACATGCCGTGAAAATTTTAAATAAAAAGGGTACGGCGAAAATATGAACGTTGAATTTACCAATATGGTTATGATTACCGATCCGCAAACCGGTAAAGTGGCGGTTATAGACCGTGTTAAAAGCTGGTGCGGTTATGCTTTCCCGGGCGGGCATGTAAAGAGCAGGGAGGCGTTTTACGATTCGGCGGTACGGGAAGTGTATGAGGAAACGGGCCTTACGGTTTCCATGCTTGAAAACTGCGGAATAATACAGTGGATACATGCAAACACCGGTTCAAGATATATAGTCGTGTGCTACCGTACTGACAGCTTTACCGGTACGCTTAAAGAAAAATGCGACGAGGGCAGGCTGTGCTGGATGACGCTTGATGAGCTGGAAAATACGCCGTCTGAAAATGATTTTAAAAAATATATAGATATTTTTAAAGGCAGATATGTAGAGGCGGTAGGGATATACAATGATGTTAAAAATTTAGAATTTAAATATATAGAAAGGAACCCAAATGAAAAAAATACTTGTTATAAACGGACCCAATCTTAATATGCTCGGTCTGCGTGAGCCTGAAATATACGGCAGAGCATCATATGAGGATCTTATAAACTATATTTCAACGTTCTGCAAGGATAAAGCAGATCCGCATTTTTTCCAATCCAACCACGAGGGTGATATAATCGACAGAATACAGGCGGCGCGCGGAGTTTATGACGGAATAATACTTAACGCCGGAGGCTACACGCATACAAGCGTAGCTATTGCCGATGCGATATCAGCAGTGGATGTGCCTGTGGTGGAAGTGCACATTTCCGATATTAAAAAACGCGAGCCGTTCAGGCATCATTCTTTTTTGACAGACGTATGTAAAAAGACAATTATGGGTCACGGCTTTGACGGATATCTCATGGCGGTAGATTTTCTGCTTGCAGACAATACTCAGGCTGAAGCTTGATCGACAAATCAATAGATGATTTTGTATATACGGCTGATTTTATTTGATTATGTCGGGGCTTTTTTGTTGACTTTTATATAAAAGTAAAATATAATTGGTATCGGGACAAAATTATTGGGATAATGACTAAAACTTATTGATTTTAAAGGAGGGATAGCTATGTCCAAAACCAAAAGAACAGTATGCTTTGTTCTTTCCGCGGTTTTGATGATTACTTTTGTGTTTTCGACTGCTGTTTTTGCTGCTGAGACAGTTGAAATCAGCACATTTGAACAGCTGCTTCAGATAAACGATACTCCGAACGGCAATTACAAGCTTGTTTCGGATATAGATCTCAGCGGGAAGGTTTTCAGCGGACCGCCGATCAAAAATTTTTCCGGAACTTTTGACGGCAACGGGCATACAATAACCGGACTTAATGTACAGTCGTCTTACCAGTCCGCGCTTATAGGAACGCTTACGGGAACGGTTACGGGCTTGACCGTTATGGGAAATATCAATATAACCAGTGAATCTGGACCGGCAGTTTACGCTGGAGCTATCGCTGCGGTCAACGGCGGTGCTGTGCTCAGAAGCTATTGTGACGTTATCGTTGATGTGACATCAAGCGGAGTCATATACGCAGGTGCTGTCACAGGCTCAAATGTATTGAACGGCAGCACGGGCACTGTTGAATACTGTACGTCAACAGGCAGTGTAACCGGCTTGGGCGGTACTGTCATTTATGCCGGAGGAATTTCCGGCGCGTACGGAAATATGCGTTTTTGCGATAACAGATGCGATGTCACAGCTGCGTCTGAATCTGCAGATATAACATATGCCGGCGGTATCAGCGCTTTCGAGGCAAGCTGTGAAAACTGCGTAAACAGCGGAACTGTTATGTCAAGCGGTACTTTTCAGTCTTTTGCCGGCGGTATCAGCGCTTTTATCGGTGCGATACAGACTAAAACTATAGCTTTCTGTGAAAACAGCGCAGGCGTTATTGCGGCTGTGGACGGCACTTCTTCTATTGCAGATCCTGATCAGGCAATGGCAGCCGCAGGCGGCATTGTGGGAAATATGGCAAATACCGCTCCTGTTCTGGAAAGTGTCGATGAGGCTGCCTGCACATCTGTTGTGCATGACGCGGCAAATACGGGTTCCATAACTGCGCACGGTTATAACGGTGCAGCTGCAAGCTATGCGGGAGGTATTGCCGGCGTAGTCAACGGTCTTGTGTATAACAGCTTCAATAATAACGGCGATGAATTTTCTGCCGATTATTTCGGTCCGGTGTTTGGTGCGGTTAATCCTTCGGGAAAACTCAGAGGCAAGGTCAGAAATTCATATTATGCCGATAGTTCTGCTGAATACAATATATCTATAGGAAACGAAAGCACTGTTGCTCAGACTGCAGCGGTGCCTGCTGAAAGTCTGAATGATCCGCTTGCATATGACGGGTTTGACTTTGAAAGCGTATGGGTACTGGGCGAAAACGACAGCGCTCCGTCGCTTTCTTTGTCTGATATACATAATTATATTTCAACTACAATTGAAGCGGATTGCGAAAACGATTCATCAACAACTTATAAATGTAATATATGCGGTCATTCCTATACCGAGATACATGAGAACACGGCTTTGGGTCACGATTGGGATGAAGGTACAGTAACAACACCTGCGACATGTCAGACAGAGGGCGTTAAGACATACACTTGTAAAAACGATCCTGCACATACAAGAACAGAAGTTATTCCTGTTGATCCCAACGCACACGTATGGGGCGAATATGTATACAACAATGACGCTACAACAGAGGCAGACGGAACAGAGACTGCAAAATGTGAGCTTTGCGGAGCCGAAGATACAAGAACGGCAGAGGGAACAAAGCTTGAAGCTCAGGAAATCATCGACAGCACAACAATCTTTACCGATATGGAAGAGGGCAGATGGTATAAAGAGTATGTTGACTATGCAGCAACATTCAAGCTTATGAACGGTATGACACCGACAACATTTGAGCCTACAACAACACTGACCCGTGCAATGTTTGTACAGATACTTGCAAACATGAGCGGAGTAGATACGTCAGACAACAGTGTGGGCACAGTATTCACAGACGTACCTGCCGGCAAGTGGTACACACCTGCAGTCAAGTGGGCAAACGAGAACGGGATCGTAGACGGAATGACACCTACAACGTTTGAGCCGTTAGAGCCTATCCAGAGACAGCAGATATGTGTAATGGTAGTAAGATATGCAGAGAAATTCGGCATAGAGCTTACAGCGGACATAGAGAAGAAGGCATTTGAAGACGATTCAAATATCCAAAACTATGCAAAAGAGGCAGTATATATCTGTCAGCAGGCAGGAATCGTAGACGGCAAGACCGAGACAGAATTCTTACCGAGAGACAATGCTACCCGTGCAGAGATAGCTACCATAATCATGAGATTCCATAAGAATTTCATAGCAAAATAATAAAATAAAAAAACAGGCAAGCGCAGCTTGCCTGCTTTTTTTTATTGAACAGTCAAAAAATATCCGGCATGAGATAGACAATACATATGCGTTTTATACAATGTTGAAACTAATCGTATTTTTAAAGGCTTGATGTTGAATACAAGCGCTTTTTTGTCATAACTTTATTTTACTTAAGCTATACAGTGATTTACGCAAAACAGCATTGCCTGTTTCAGTGCGGTATGCTGTTTTATATGAGCAAATACTTAGCTTTTTATAAAAGACGCGGGAAATATTAAATATTCCCCGCGTCATCTATATTAAGGAGAACATTATAAATTAACATTCTCCGTAGTCACTATTATGTCACTGAAACGGTAAAATATACGTCGCTCATACCGCTGAATTCACTGAGGCGGACATTGTCTAGATTAACTATTTCCACGCCGTCTATAAATACATGTATCTGTCTTTTTGAATTAGCATAAACATATAAGAAACTGTCAAGCATTCCGTTTGTCACGGACGTAGTCGCATTTCTGCCGATAATGATATTGTAATAGTCGCAGAACAGATCCGCAAGAGTGTAGTCCCTGCTTAATGCCGCTTCAAAAACAATGTCATTTTTCATCAAACCGATGCCGTATTTATCAAAGCCTTCAAAATCAAAATGTAAAATACTGTCATATTCAATCAAATCTTCGGTTCCTGACGCAAACATATTCGAATCGATCGCGGAGTAGCTTACTATACGGTAACCGTTCTGGGGTACTGATTTTTCAGTTTGCTGATCATCGGTTTGCCTATCCGTCTGGACTTCACCGTTGTTTTGCGAGGGTATCTGAGTATTACTGTTATCGTTTGACTGCTCAAAACTTTTATCCAACTGTGATTGCTGGCTATCATTACCGTCTTGCGATGGTGTATCGGTTATGTTGTTTTGAGCATTATCGTCCGGCGTGACTTGTTTATCGCCGTAATGGATCTGATAGTCTATGCCCGGACTTGCGTTTGACATATCGTAAATGCTGTTTTTGAATATGGGCAAAATCAAAACAGTGGAGGAATATATAAGCAGTGCAAGGACTGCCGCCGACGACAGCGACGCAATAATGGGAAGCTTAGCGGATTTTATGACAGGTTTGCGTGTATCTATCTTTTTCTGCTCTTGCGCAAGTTTGTTAAGAAGCCGAGCTTTGAATTCATCGTCAGCCTTTATCTTGTTCATCGCGTTTCTGTATTCCGTTTTCATCAGCAATTCCTCCTTTCAGCTGTTTTTCAAGCAATGTTCTTGCTCGTGCAAGCCTTGATCTAACGCTCGCGGCAGGTATACCGAGTATCTTTGACATCTCGGTAGTATTATAATCACAGTAATAATACAGATGTATTATTTCTCTGTATATTCGTTTGAGTTTCATGACAGCGGCCAGAACCTGTTCTTCGCTTTCAGTCCTGGTGCTGCCGCCCGAATCACCGGTTGATAAAACGCACTCCAGCTCGTCAAAACTTATCTCGCCATGCCGCAGTGACCGCAGGTGGTTTTTTGATAAGTTGACCGCCACCTTGAAAAGCCAGTTTTTAGCATGCTCCTCACTGACAAATGTAGGCTTTTTATGCAGATATGTAACAAAAACCTGCTGGGCTATATCCTGAGCGTCATCCATGTTTTTAACGTATACAAGACAAAGCCTTATTATATCGTTTAAAAACCTGTCAACCAGATATTCGGCGCTGTTGAACCGCATATCCGTTTCCATAATACCCTCATATCTTCGCTTATATTACACATTAACGTGCCCAAATGTTGCAATTTCCCCAAAATATTTTCTTAAATTTTCAATTTCTGCCAAATCAACAAAAACACAAAACTGATAAGCGGATTTTTAGCTAAATTGCACACAAACAAAATGTGAAAATTATTCAAGGAAGTCTTTCAGCCGTTTGCTGCGGGAGGGATGGCGCAGTTTTCTGAGTGCTTTTGATTCTATCTGACGTATACGTTCGCGGGTAACTTTAAATTCGCGTCCTACTTCTTCAAGGGTACGCTGTCTGCCGTCAACAAGTCCGAAGCGAAGACGCAGAACCATTGCCTCTCTGGGGGTAAGAGTCTCAAGGACCTCTGACAGCTGTTCCTTAAGCATTATATGAGATGTTGCTTCAACAGGAGCGGGGATATCGTCGTCAGGGATAAAGTCACCAAGGTGAGAATCTTCTTCGCCTATCGGGGTTTCAAGAGAAACAGGATCAAGAGCTATCTTAAGTATTTCACGGATTTTTTCCTCGGGCTGTCCCAGTTCTTTTGCTATTTCAGCACTTGTGGGCTCTCTGCCCAGCTCCTGGACAAGCTGTCGGGATACGCGCATTACTCTGTTTATGGTTTCCACCATGTGTACGGGTATACGTATGGTTCTTGCCTGGTCGGCGATAGCGCGGGTTATTGCCTGGCGTATCCACCATGTCGCATAGGTGGAAAATTTATAGCCTTTTTCGTAGTCAAATTTTTCAACGGCCTTTATAAGACCCAGGTTACCTTCTTGTATAAGATCGAGAAAATGCATGCCCCTGCCCACATATCTCTTTGCAATGGAAACGACAAGTCTCAGGTTTGCCTCTGCCAATCTGTCCTTGGCATACTGGCTGCCGTCCTTCATCTTTTTTGCAAGCTGTATTTCCTCATCGGCAGACAAAAGCGGGACCTTACCTATTTCTTTTAAATATACTTTGACCGGGTCATCGACTATCATCATTTCCGAGCCGTCGTCAGATGTATAGCTTTCGCTTGAGACGGATGTCAAATCCAGATTTTCTATATCATCCATTACATCTTCGTTTATTTCTATACCCTGTTCCTCAAGCATATCATATAGCTTTTCCATATGCTCGGCATCAAGCGCCACCTCGTCAATGGCGTCCATGATTTCTCGGTTTGTCAGTGAGCCCTTGGCTTTCCCCAACTCGACAAGGTCCTTGTAAAACTGCTTTTTCTCAATATTCATCCTTTTTATCTCCTTTTTTTATAAGCGACATCAACTGCTCAGCGTCAAGCTGTGCCGCGTCGATTTTTTTGGTTTTCTGTGATTTTATTGTACGTATGCAATCCTGAGCCTGCATGCGAATATCATCTGACAGGATCGCGGTGTTAAGTAAAAATGTGATCTTTGAGGTCTGTGCGCTGTCAAACACGCTGTTGAAAGAAAGGTTTTGTACAGAGCTGTCGTTTTTAAAGCTGTCTGTTACAAACCGAAAAACTTGACGGTTAAAGTCCGTTACAAAATCCGTATCCGATATATTTTCTGTTATTTCGTTTAATAAATCGGGATTTCGGCACAAAATGGCAATCAGAGTTTCCTCTGCTCTTGATGCAAGCAGGTTATCGCGTCTTTGCCTGTTTATGCTGTCCCCCACACCGACAACCTGCTGCTGCTCTGCCGACATGACTTTACGGTGTTGGGATTTTACCATTATTTTACGCCTGCGTTCAATATCTGCCTTTACTGTCTGTACTGATATTTCCAGCTCTTTTGCAAGTGCTGCGGCATATATTTCGCGCTCTATCTCAGACGACAGAGCGGCTATGACCTGAGAACTCTGGGAAATATACTCCATTTTCTGTGCAGTGTCGTTGAGGTCGAATTTTTCGCGGAGTTTGTCAATTTGATACTCGGTTGGGGTTTTTGACTGGCTTATAAGCATTGCAAATCGGTCTTTGCCATAGGTTTTTATATATTCGTCAGGATCTTTTGCGCCCTGCATCTGCAGTATACGCACCGATACGCCCTGGTTTTTGAGGTAGTCAATGGCCTTGCTTGTTGCCTTCTGACCCGCGCTGTCGCTGTCAAAAGCAATAATCACAGTCTTGGCATACTGAGCTATTCTGCGTGCCTGATCTACCGTAAATGCAGTGCCAAGTGGAGCAACTGAGTTTTTAAACCCCGCCTGTGCAAGCATTACAACATCAATATTGCCCTCACACAATATAAGGGTGCCGTTGTTTTTATCCTTGGCAAGATTCAGACCAAACAGGATATTTCCTTTATGATAAATTTCCGTATCGGGAGAGTTTATATATTTCGGTATTCCGTCGGCAGCAAGAGTACGTCCGGAAAATGCCACCACGTTTCCTCTCAGGTCGATAACGGGAAACATCAGCCTGTTGCGAAACTTATCGTAATAGCTTCCGTTTTTATTGACGATAAGCCCGGCGGCTGTCATTTCCTGCAGTGAGTAGCCCCGTGCAATAAGCAGGTTTTTCAAATCGTCATAGCTGTCTTTTGCAAAACCCAAACCGTATCTTTTTACCGACTGCATCGTAAGCCCGCGCTTTTCAAGATACCGTACAGCTTCATTATTTCCCGCAGCAAGATTTTTATAAAAGTGTCTGGCTGAGATATTGTGCATTTCAAGCATACGCTCGCGCTGACGTTTATTGCTTTCCGGAATGGAGCGATCCTCAGGCATCGTCAGTCCGGCACGATCTGCAAGCAGCCGTACTGCGTCTATATAGTCAAGGCTTTCCCTGTTCATTATAAAGGTAATAACGTCGCCGCCGGCACCGCAGCCGAAGCAATAATATGATGAAGTATCAGTAAAAACCGTAAAGGACGGTGTCTTTTCGTTGTGGAACGGACAGCATGCGACATATCTGCTTCCTGCTCGTTTAAGGTTTACATATCCGCCGATAACCTCCTCAATCGGGCATCTGAATTTCAAATCGCTTATAAAAGCGCTGTCTATCGCCATAGGCTGCACCTCCTTTCATGCGGCACATTTATTTTATATCCCAGCTCTTGGGAATAAACAGCTGTGTGAAGAGATCGACGGCAAACCGGTCGGTCATATTCGAAACATAGTCACATACTGCCCTGGGCACGTCTTCTGCGCGGGCAATAGCCTTATATTCATCGGGCAGTTGTTGAGGACTTTTTACATAATAATTATATATGGATTCTATAATACCCTGAGCCTTTCCTTCTTCTGTCTTGGCTTTTGAACCCAGGTATATGTATGAAAACAAAAACTCATGCAGAACATCAAAACCCTGTTTTACCTGTTTTTCCATTGTGATAACCGGCTTGTCCGTACTTGCGCTGATAGTTGCGTTAACCATCGTATTTATTCTTGCGCTGTGCCCGTTTCCGAGTATGGCTACAGCCTTTTCAGGCAGGTCTGCCTCGGTGATAAGACCGGCTCGTATCGCGTCGTCTATATCATGGTTTATATAAGCGATTTTATCTGCAATCCTGACTATCTGTCCTTCAAGCGTATCCGCGATTTTTTCACCGGTATGGCAAAGTATGCCGTCCAGCACCTCAGGTGTAAGATTAAGTCCTCGCCCATCCTTTTCAAGAAGTGTGCATACTCTTACGCTCTGCTGGTTGTGTAAAAAAGGGAAAGGACATATATCATTGAGTACACGTTCACCTGCGTGCCCAAACGGAGTATGACCCAGATCATGTCCAAGTGCTATTGCCTCGGTAAGATCCTCGTTCAGGAAAAGACATCTTGCAATAGTGCGGGATATCTGTGATACTTCCAGTGTATGCGTGAGCCTTGTGCGATAATGATCGCCTGTCGGGCTTAAAAACACCTGAGTCTTATGCTTGAGCCGTCTGAACGCTTTACAGTGTATGATACGGTCGCGGTCTCTGCAAAAACATGTGCGTGTGTCCGATTCGCGCTCGCTTACCTTTCGCCCGCGGCTGTCAGCAGAAAAAAATGCGTACTGTGAAAGAGTATGACGTTCGCGCTCTTCAAATATTTCGCGATAATTCATAGACGCTCCTTTTTTATTCATAATGCCAAATACGGCAAAGTTTATATGCATTTCTTTACAAAAATACTTTTTTTGATATTTTCGGCAGTTCTCTATATACTATATACGACAAACTTTATAAAAATCCTGCCTTAAATTTAATTTTCTTAAAAAAACAGTTGACAAACAATGGCTGTACTGATAAAATATATTAGCTTATCAGGGGTTGCCTGATTTGTGTTGCTTTATAAGAATCAAATGACCCATTAGCTCAGCTGGCAGAGCACATGACTTTTAATCATGGTGTCCGGAGTTCGATTCTCCGATGGGTCACCACGTCGGAGCAGAGATGATTTGCTCCGACGCTTTTTTATATAATCAATACCACCTGCAAAGGAAGAGGTTGCAAATAGTTTAGCCGATGAGTAAAAAGCTCATACTATTTAATTAGGTTCACGTAAAAAAATGCGTTATTTACTTTCTGACTTGCTCTTTATTCTCAAATCGCAACTCAGCGCAGCGGTTGAGACCAGGCTTTGGATACAGACCTGTGAGTTGCATTGTCTATACTATTGAATTTAAAAAGGACACGACATCGTCGTGTCCTTTTATTCGGTTTTGGCAGCAAAGGCGGTCTTTTACTGTTTTGCCATTCAATGCTCCGACAAAATAGATTTTCCATAAGCTAAGGCTTCGGCAGTCGTTTTATAACTCTTGTATGGCGCTTTAGCTTATTCTGCAAAAAAATTCACAGTATAATCACCTGGCCCCAGATTGATGATAAAGGTAGGATCCTGACTTCCGTCAAGATATGTTGTCATCGCCACAACTGCATAGCCTTTCTTTCCTTCAACCGTACCGGAGAAGATATAAGCAAAAGCAGATATTACGATCAGCGTATTGCAGTGTGTGCCAATTCTATTGATATTCATATGAACCGAGGCGTGAATTATGTTCCGTATGACAATGAGAAAAATTATTATATTCCTCTTTCATGCTTGATTTCAAAAAACATTAAAAATTTATTGGCAGCAGGTAAAAGTGTATCGGCAGATAAATATGCCTTTGCAGCGATACGCGTGATGCCTCCCTGCTTTGCAATGGGTCAGGCTGCCGGTATTACCGCAGCACTGGCAGCATGTAGTGATATAAATGATGTGAGTCAGGTGGATATAAAATGTATACAGCAAAAAATAACTGAAAGCGGAGGGTATCTTGAATAAATGCCTAAAAACAGATTATTCAGTGATAATATCTTCAACGTCTTTTTTTGTACATAAATTATAAAAATATACTTTTCCGTATTTGCTTTTATCGCAAAGTAAAATTTTGCGTTTGGCATGTCTCATCATAATTTTCCGTAAATTCACTTCCTCCATCGATAGGTCTGTCGCATTCCCGTCTTCACTCATTCCGTGGCATGAAAAAAACAGTACATCTGCATTTATTCCCGCAATAAAGTCCTGAGCTTGTTGTCCTACATAAGAAAATGAATTTGTTATCATCATACCGCCTGTACAGAATGTGCGTATTCCGGCTTCTGCAAGAGCTACTGCAGTTTTAGCTCCGCTTGTAATAACTATCAGTTCTTTAAATTGTGTTAAATATTTAACCATCGCCATAGCGCTGGAAGATCCGTCCAGTATCACAACGTCTCCGTCGTTTATGTATTTGCAAGCTTTTTGCGCCATGATATCCTTTGCCTTTAGCGCATCCCTTTGACGAATTCCCATAGGTATCTCACGGTCGGCTGCAGCTATAGGCAGTGCTCCGCCGTATACTTTTTTTATTACCCCTTCTTTTTCCATTGCGGTAAGATCGCGGCGTACTGTAGGCTCACTGGCGTATATATATCCTGACAGTTGAGAAACCGTAGCCTTGCCGTTTTTTTCAATATATTCAAGTATTTTTTGACGTCTTTCTGCTATTAACATGATTACCTCTGATCAAAAATGATTATCGTTGACAAAAAACATGTAAAATCATCTATTTATCCGTCATCTGTTGACTAAATGTGAATAACTTGATAATATTGTAACATATAAAATGAAAAAAGCAAGGGAGAGATGACATAATGCGGACAAAGGCGGTGCGCCTCTACGGGGCAAATGATTTGCGTATTGAAAAATTTGAACTGCCTGAGACAGGACCTAAAGAGGTGCTAATAAAGGTGGTATCTGATTCTCTGTGCGCATCTACGTACAAAGCGGTAATACAGGGAACTGCACATAAGCGTGTACCGGAGGATATTGCTGAAAATCCGGTTATAATAGGGCATGAGATGTGCGGAACAGTAGTAAAGGCAGGCTCTGACGTTGCGGATAAATGGAAAGCGGGACAGAATATAGTAATACAACCTGCTTTGAAACTTGATAACGGACATGATCCGGGTTATTCATACAGATTTATAGGCGGAAACAGTATTTATGCCGTAGTTCCGGAGATCGTGCTGGAGCGCGGATGTCTTATCAGTTATAATGGAGATGCATTTTATAAAGGCTCACTCGTTGAGGCTATAGGATGTGTGCTAAGGGCTTTTAAGGGCATGTATCACACTGATTATTCCACATATACCCGCACTGACGGCGCAAAGCGCGGCGGCAGGCTTGCAATACTCGGCGGAGCAGGACCTATGGGGCTTGCGGCAGTTGAGCTTGCGGTAAACTACGCAGGCTGTAAACAGGTTGTAGTGACCGATCTTGACCAGAGCAGACTTGATTATGCAGCAAAAATGTATACTGTTCAAGGCGCCGCCGCAAAAGGTGTAGATTTGAGATATGTAAACACATCTAAAATAGACGACGTTGTGTCTTATATGAAAGATATATCGGAAGGCGGCTTTGACGACGTATTTGTCATGGTGCCGGTACCGGCGCTTGTCACTCAGGCAGAAGCAATACTGGGTGAAGACGGCTGCCTTAACTTTTTTGCGGGACCGCCTGTACATGAGCTTCAAGGGTCTTTAAATCTTTACCGTGTGCATTACGACGGTATTCATCTTATTGGGACTGCCGGTTCTATTCCGGAGGATACATTAGATGTGATTCACCTTATAGAAAATGGCACGATCGATCCGTCCGGTATGGTTTCACATATAATGGGTATGGATTGTGTTCCCGATAGTATTTTTGCGATGAAAACCCCGTCAGGTGCTAAGAAAATGTGCTATAATGAACTGGATATACCATGTATCGAGATTGCAAAGCTGTCAGAATACGGCAAAAAAGATCCGCTCTATAAGCAACTGGCTGAAATCGTTGACAACAACGGCGGCAAATGGTGTACAGAGGCTGAAAAATATTTGCTGGAAAATGCTCCTAAAGTTAGTCTGTAACAACATAATTAATGTTCACATAGTATAAAGTACGGTGCGTGGTGCGTATCATGCATCAGTATATTATGTGGAAGTGAAAAAAATGAATAATTGTTGTTACTGTAACATTAAGCCCGAGAAAAACTGCAGCTGTGTTAACCGCTGCTATACGATAGTTTTGTCAGTCATTGGAGTTTTACTTGCTCTGGTGATAGGTCTTATAATCGGCGCGGCTTTGTCTTCGGCGATAACGTCCGCCTTGCCGGCTATCATAGCTGCTGCGGCGCTTTTAGCAGTTCTCTTTATTGTTTTCCTTATTCTGCGTATATGCAATAACTGCCGTTCATGCGGATAACATCAATGCTAAATTAAATAAGGAAAATTACGCCCCCGTAAATACGGGGGCTTTTTTTATTATAAAACTAAGCTGAGCACATCTGCTTATACTTTATGCTGCTAAGTTTTTTGCCTCAAAACGGCAGTTTTAGGTGAGCAGCTTTCATGAATATATAGATGCAAGCAAGATCTGACTTTTTTAAAAAACTGAGTTTGCATTTTCTGATAATTTTGCAAAAGACATAAGCGGCAGTCGGCAAAGCGCAGCCGTATTTTTGCATAAAAAATGCGGCAAGCCATAAGACTTGCACGAAGAGACGTGCCTGATTAAGATAAACAGCTCCCCTGGCATTTTTCAATACTCCCGCAAAACTATAGATTTTGCGGGAGAGAGGAGCGGCAGTCGGCAAAGCGCAGCCGTATTTT
>CALWYZ010000014.1 GCA_944385895.1 uncultured Clostridia bacterium | reverse complement strand
CAATGCGCTTATCAAATTCGTGTATAGCTTTAAATATGGCTGACATATTTAATCCCTCCTTACGCTAACAGAATAGCGCAGGAGAAATAAAAACGGGAAAAAGACCTCATTGATTACTGTTAAGAAAAATAAAGTCTCAATTAGTGGAACTTACCTGCCAAAATGGAAAGCGGCGGCAGAAAGAATAGAATCTTCCTGCCGCCGCCGCTTTTTGCTAATTCATATTAAATTTTTCATTGCTTTTCTTATCTTATCCAATGCTTTTTCACACTTATTATGAGCCGTATTTGCCGAGCTGTATTCGTGATCGGTGGCAATGTCGGTATACATCATCGGCTTAATGGGTTTCTTTTTGGGATCGCCGTATTCGTCGAGGTCATCATAATCCATATAGAAGGTACTGCGACAATCAAAGCAGAAGCCGAGCCGCTGGGCGAGCATCATTCTCTCCGTGTATTCGAGCTTGTCATAGGCATCCCACAGACGGGCGTATAGTTCGCCCTTCATATTATCTGCAAAAGAGAATATTACCGACGATGCTTCGGGCATTCTTATCGAGGGTGTCCTTGAAAGTATGGCGGAATACTACTCCGTAGAGCTTGCACAGAAAATCCATCGAGGTATGTCTATCAATGCCGAAAAGTGTTTGTCAAATGGCAGCAACCCCGGACTTGGTTTTAAGGTGAATAAAAAGGATCGCACTTTTTATGTTGATGAGGAAGAAGCGGCAATTGTCCGTGAAATATATGAACGTTATGCAAGTGGTGAAACTAAAGCGGAAATCGTAAAAGATTTACAGCGAAGAAGGGTTAAAACCTCACTTGGTAACGAGTTCACATATAACAGTCTTAGCCGCCTTCTCAAAAACAAACGCTACTTTGATTATCAATGCGAGTAAAAAGCCTTTGAGCATTGAGAATATCCCGCTTGACGATATTGAGGAAGCTTTTGAGGGCGAAAATAGCGAAACGGAGGGGTGTTCATCCATGATGACACCCGCTCCAACAGTCGAGAGCCTCGACACGCAATTCGTGTTCGGGGCTTTTATTTTTATATGGCTCAGTGCACGCATTTGTAGTAGGCATCTATTTTGTCAACACTTCTCAAATAAAGAAAACCCTTAACAATAGCTAAGGATTTTTTTGTACACAATTATACATGTTTTTAATAAAAATGTATTATTTATTGACACCAGAGATTTTTCTATATACCGGATCAATTCGAGAAGCATTTTTCATTTTTTGAGATATACGATACTGCTCCGCATCCGGCATGTCTTTAAACTCCACCGTTTTGTCAAAATTCTTTTTGAGTTCGCTTTTTATTTCTTCAAGCGTTACATAAAAAAACTCACGACGTGTATTTACCAAATTGAGCTTTCTGTTTTCAAAAGCTTTGTGAAGCGCACTTTCAAGCCCCGGTGCATCATCGGTAAAAATCATAGCATGAACATCAAAATTAAACGGTACCGAAGCATCCCCCAGCTCATCAATACGCTCCTGAGGATCTAAACGGCGAGTCATTCCTATTTTATACATTTTCTCCGAAAGCCCCTATATTTGAAATCACATAAACATATCCGGCACGTTTATTTGCCTGACGGTAATCGATATCTTTCAAAACTTTCTCTACATCGTCAAGTCCGTTGGTTATCTCTTGCTTTTTCTCAAGCAAATCGTGATTACTGGGATCGGCAAGCAGCTGTTTTTCTATCCTTACAAGCGCATTTTGATAATGCATCTGCTCCTTTTCCGCTTTTCGGCGCGCCTCCTCAATCTCCTTAAGTAATTTTGCCTCCTCCCTTAACATTGCGCGTTGTTCTTTTAACTCCTCTTTTTCCTGTTGCTTTTTTATTTGATAGTCAAAAGCAAGAGCAAGCTCTTCTATTTTAAGCTCATAGTATGGGAAAGTAACTACAATATTCATCAGTTTTCCCAGTTTTGAAATACTGTCCCGGGATTTGTCTATACGTTGTTTTGAAGCGTCATAATTATTAAATTTTACATGGCTTATAATGTCATCACACTCGCTGTTGAATGCGCGTAACAGCAACTTTTGCATATCAGATATGACTTTATTGCCCTGTGTTGTGCTTTTGTTATATATTACTCCGCCGCTGCCGCTTACAGCGGCATTTTTCATAATAAGTTCCTTTTGCTGCTCACGTATACTCAAAAGCTTTGCTTTATATTCATCAGATCTCATAAAATCATATGTAGGATGGTACAAGCCGAAATCCTGTAAAGTTATTTTCTCGTCAAGCTCGATAATTTCATTTCGTTTTTGTTGTATGGTATTTTCCAATATAGATATTTGGTTTGTAAGATTTTTACATCTTTGCGACAGTGCTGCTTCAGTTCTTGTCATAGAATAAATTTGCTTTCTCAAATCTATAATTTCCTGTTACTCCTGCGCTTGATTTGAATTTAATTGTATTTCCTGCTTTTTTTGACAATTATCACACAATCCTTTATCGTTAACCCTTAAAAACAAGCCTGATTTTCCGCATTTATTGCATTTTGCCATATCCAATCTCCCATCTATTTTATAATTGATTAAACCATTGTAAATATGCTGAAGCGGTCAAGGTACAAAACCTCAACCGCTTTTTTATTATTTTGAAAAATCCAAACGATAACCGCCAATTTAGATACTCAAATATTTTGTTTAATTTCTCTTTATATTACAAGACTATACAAACTCTTATTCTTACCACTTCATTTATATAATAAAATAGATTTTGTGCTTTCACAAAAGTTAAGTATTATTATCAGAAACAGACTTATTTGATTTTTCGGCATGACGTTTAATTGCCAAAAAGGTTTCGTCACTTATGTCATGCTCCATTTTACACGCATCTTGTGCCGCGGTTTTTCTGTCAACTCCGATACGCACCAAAAAGTCGGTAATCGCAGTATGACGCTCATATATTTTAGCGGCAATACTCCGCCCGCTGTCTGTAAGAGACAAATACCCCTCTGAATCAGAAACAACATATCCGCCTTTTTTCAAAATACTCACCGCCCTGCTTACACTTGGTTTAGAGTATCCCATGTATTCGCAAATATCTATGGAGCGCACAAAGCTGCTTTTTTCAGACAATATATATATAGTTTCCAAATACATTTCGCCCGACTCCTGCAAATGCATATAAACTGCTCCTTTATCTTTTAAAATCCCGTTTAATTAAAACCAGCATACCACAACCCAACGCAAAAATCAATACGCTTTCCTTCCCTTTACATATCTTAATTTTATGTTTCTGCACTTTGACCGTTTTTAGTATAAATGTTGCACAAAAAATAAGTTAGATTTTGCTAACCGCTTGTATATATCAATAAAATATTTCATTGATATAATATTGCCAAAATATTCTAAGACAAATATAATATTAACAGTTAGCAAAAGCTAACTGTTTTTTGGATTTCCGGTTAGCATATGCTAATCAAGAAAGTGAGGAGAATGCATGGAACTTAGAATCGCGCTTGCGGGAAATCCTAACAGCGGTAAAACCACTTTGTTTAACGCGCTGACAGGTTCAAACCAGTTTGTAGGCAACTGGCCTGGGGTTACAGTCGAGAAAAAGGAAGGCAGGCTGAAAAAGCACAGCGGTGTTATGATAATCGACCTGCCAGGCATATATTCGCTGTCGCCATATACTCTGGAAGAGGTAGTTGCAAGAAATTATCTTATTACTGAACGTCCGGACGCTATCCTGAATATAATCGATGGGACTAATCTGGAACGCAACCTGTATTTGACTACTCAGCTTACTGAATTGGGAATACCTGTGGTTATAGCTATCAATATGATGGATGTTGTAAGGAAAAAACGGAGATAAAATCAATATTTCAGAATTATCAAGAGCCTTGGGATGCAAGGTGATTGAAATCTCCGCACTTAAAGGCATCGGGATTATGGAAGCTGCAGAAGCGGCTATTGAGTCTGCACAAAACGGAAAAACGGTGCCTATGCATACTTTTTCAGGTACCGTTGAGCATGTACTTGCCCACATTGAAGAAGCGGCCGTACATAATATGCCGGAAGAACAGCAGAGATGGTACGCAATAAAACTGTTTGAACGTGATGATAAAGTATACCAGCAAATCAAGCTTGATTAGAATATACTTGATCATATTGAATCAGACATAAAAGCGGTGGAAGAAGAAATGGACGATGATGCAGAGTCTATTATTACCAACGAGAGATACGTTTATATCGGAGAGATAATAAAAGGCTGTTATAAAAAGAAATCTGCAGGCAAACTTAGTAAGTCAGATAAAATCGACAGAATAGTCACAAACCGTTTTCTTGGTTTACCTATTTTCGCCGTCATAATGTTTCCGGTATATTACATATCTATGGTTACAGTGGGAACTACTGCCACAGACTGGGCTAATGACGGGCTTTTCGGCGAAGGATGGTATTTGTTCGGTATCGGTCGGTCAGAATATTCTCAGGATGCTGAGAAATACTCAAATGCATCTCTGATAGTTGAGGGATATGAGGCTTACATAGAAGAAAACGGCAGTGCTCCGACCGGTGATTTTTCCTATTTTGTCCAAAATGAAGAAACACTTGAATTGATTGAGAACACTGCAGATCAAAACGATTATGCTCAGGCTGTAAACACCTTGAAGGAATACAATTCAGAACCAGATCCTGCAGATTACGGGGTATGGGTGCCGTCAATTTCCGTACTTGTCGGAAACGCGCTTGACTGGGCGGGTGCTGCAGACTGGCTGTCAGGGCTTATAATTGACGGAATTATAGCGGGTGTCGGTGCTGTTTTAGGATTTGTCCCTCAGATGCTTATTTTATTCCTTATGCTCGCGTTTCTTGAGGCATGCGGATATATGGCACGTATTGCGTTTGTACTGGACCGTGTTTTCCGCAAATTCGGTCTGTCCGGAAAATCGTTTATTCCTATGCTTATCGGCACAGGATGCGGTATTCCGGGAATTATGGCATCGCGCACCATAGAAAACGAGCGTGACAGGCGCATGACTATTATGACTACCACATTTATACCATGTGGTGCCAAAATACCTTTTATTTCGATGGTAGCCGGCGCTGTTTTTGGAGGATCGGCATGGGTGGCAACATCCGCATATTTTATTGGGATGGCAGCGATTATTATATCCGGTATTATGCTGAAAAAGACAAAAATGTTTAGTGGAGATCCTGCGCCGTTTGTAATGGAACGCCCGCTTACCACCTGCCAACCGCAGGCAACGTGCTCCGTTCAATGTGGGAGCGAGGCTGGTCATTTATAAAGAAAGCAGGTACAATCATTCTTCTGTCAACTATTGTCATATGGTTTGCCACCTACTTCGGATTTACATCGGATGGCTTCAGAATGCTTGGCGAAGAGGAGCTGGATAAATCCATTCTTGCCGCAATAGGCGGTGCGATAGCATGGATATTTGCTCCGCTGGGCTGGGGAAACTGGCAAGCGGCTGTCTCATCAATAACCGGACTTGTAGCAAAAGAAAACATTGTAGGGACCATGAGTATTTTTTATCCCAACGGCTGGATAGAAATAGCTGAAAACTTTACTAAAATCAGCGGATATTCTTTCCTTGTATTTAATTTGCTTTGTGCACCCTGCTTTGCTGCCATCGGCGCAATAAAGCGGGAAATGAATTCCTCAAAGTGGACTTGGTTTGCAATAGGCTACCAGTGTCTATTTGTATACGGGATAGCATTAATGATAAATCAGTTTGGCCTGTTATTAACAAACGACCTTAACATTATCGGACTGGTTGCCGCAGTCGCCGTACTTGCATTTATGATTTATATGCTGTTTAAACCATACAAGGAATCCACAAAATTAACCAAAGCCGTAAAGTTAACACAATAATTTTAAGTCACGAGGTGTTTTATGATAATGTGGATATCTGAAAATATTGCAACAATTATTATTTGTATTATTTTGACGACTTTAGTAATAGGGATTATCGCAAGCCTTATCCGCAATAAAAAAAGAGGAAAGTCTTCCTGCGGCTGCGGATGCTCAGGCTGTGCCATGAGCGATTCATGCCATTTAAGAAGCCATCAAGATAATAAACCGTAAAATCAGAAATTCCTTTAAAGGTTTATTTGCCAACCGGAAAAACCGATCGGCAGGTCAAACAACAAAGTTGTTTGACCTGCCGTTTAATTGACAATAAGACTATAATTTAGTATAATATAAAAAACTTGTGTCTTAAAAGACAGCTGAATAATAAATCTTATCATTTGAATAAAGCTTGCTTTTTTTCAGGCACACGTAAATGAAAATTCTGTTACTGCACGGTTTTTTTGCCGTTATAAGCATATGCTAATGCAATTATTTTGTTTGGAGTGTTAACCATATAATGACAATTTACACTTTTTACGGAATTATGATTCCGTTTCTGGGTACTGTTTTTGGTGCAGCGTGCGTATTTTTCATGAAGAAAAATATGAACTTCAGTGTCCAGAGCGCACTTTCGGGATTTGCAGCCGGCGTAATGACCGCAGCTTCTGTATGGAGTCTTCTTATACCAGCACTTGAATATGCAGATGAAATGGGAAAGTGGTCATTCATTCCTGCTGCGGTCGGGTTTTGGATCGGTATACTTTTTCTGTTTATGCTTGACCATCTGATCCCGCACCTGCACTTTAATACCGATCAAAAAGAAGGTCCAAAAAGTAAATTCAAAAAAACTACCATGCTCGTGCTTGCTGTTACGCTTCACAACATCCCCGAAGGTATGGCTATAGGTGTGGTATACGCAGGATTTCTCGCAGGAGAAACAAATATTACAGCCATGGCTGCTCTTGCTTTGTCAATAGGTATTGCCATTCAGAATTTCCCGGAAGGCGCTATTATATCCATGCCATTGAAATCACAAGGGCTTAAAAAGTCAAGAGCCTTCTTATACGGCGCAGCGTCAGGAGTAGTCGAGCCGTTAGGCGCTCTTATAACAATTGCCGCGGCCGGGCTTGTAATCCCCGCTCTGCCATATATGCTCAGCTTTGCCGCCGGCGCCATGATGTATGTTGTGGTCGAAGAACTTATACCTGAAATGTCTGCCGGAAAACATTCCAATATCGGAACGTTATTTTTTGCGGCAGGATACAGCGTAATGATGGTACTCGATGTCGCATTAGGCTAGTTTTGACAGCAATTGCTGCCTTAGTTTATCGAAGATAAAATAATATTGTTTACACCGTTATTTGATGTATTTTTTTATCTGTTTAATAAATTTACAAATTAAAAGAAGGTATTTAAATGGTAAATACTGCAAGTATAATTGAAGGAAAAACTTTCGGTCAGGAAAGAGCGCTCTATGGAAGCCGTCAATTGACGGTGAAAGCATGCTCTTTTGACGGTCCTGAGGACGGGGAAAGTGCGCTTAAGGAATGTTCTGACATTACTGCAATTGACTGTTTTTTCAATTTACGATATCCGTTATGGCATGTGCACGGTTTGAAAATTAAAGCTTGCAATATGTCTCCGCTCTGCCGGGCAGCTATATGGTACTCAGACAATATTGAAATTTTAAATACGAAAATGCATGGCATAAAAGCTTTAAGAGAGTGCTCGGATATTGATATAAAGCAATGTGACATAAACTCAGACGAGTTCGGATGGTTTACAAAAAATGTAAAAGTCGATAATACAAATGCTGTCGGTAAATATTTTATGATGCAGTCTCAACAGCTTGAGTTTAATAGGTTAAAGCTTACAGGCAAATATTCATTTCAGTACATCAAAAATGCCTGCTTTGACAGCTGTGAATTTGATACCAAAGACGCTTTCTGGCACGCTGATAACGTAACAGTAAAAAACAGCATAATCAAAGGAGAGTATCTTGCGTGGTACTCGAATAAACTTACTCTTGTCAACTGTACGATCATAGGTACTCAGCCACTCTGCTATTGCAAAAATTTAAAGCTGATAAACTGCAAAATGACAGATACCGATCTTTGCTTTGAAAAATCACAAGTTGACGCAACTATACTGTCTCCGGTCATAAGTATAAAAAATCCCGCCTGCGGCAAAATATATGTTCCGTCTGTGGGCTCTGTCATCATGGACAACGACAGTTATAAAGGTCAGATAATAATAACCGACACGCAACTTTGAACTAACTAATACAAAGGAAAGCAAACATGAAAAATCACAGAAAACTTTTTTTAGTATTCATTGTCACCGTAGCAGTAATTCTTTTAACGGGTTGTTATGCCGATAACGGTCTGTCCGATACTGACTTGAATAATACGGACCCGCAAACCGACCGGCAAGAAAATGAAAATGATTTTATCGACTCACAAACCGACAAGGAGGATAATAAAAACTTGGATGATAACCTTTTCTATCTGATTACTGAAAATACCGTGTTTACGGCAAAGTTTACAGATAATTCAAGTGCTCAGGCTTTTAAAGATAAACTGGCTGTGGGCGACGTTACAGTAAACATGCACGATTATGGAAACTTTGAAAAAGTAGGAGATTTGGGATTTGATCTTCCAACAAATGATACTCAAATAACTACACAACCCGGTGATATAATATTATACCAAGGCAACTCTATTACAGTTTATTATGACACCAACTCATGGAATTTTACCCGGCTTGGAAAAATAGAAAATGTTTCAGGTGAGCAGTTGCTGTCAGCCTTTGGAGAAGGAGATGTAACTATAACCTTTTCTTTAAATAATCCAAATTGAAAAGGAGGAGTATCAAATGAAACAAACAGCAGGAAGAGATCAATTAGGCGATCTTGCGCCAAAGTTTGCACAGTTAAACGATGATATATTATTTGGACAGGTGTGGGCCGCAAAAGATAAATTATCTTTACGTGACAGAACCATTGTGACTTTATCGGCGCTTATTTCCAAAGGTATAACAGATAACTCATTAAAATATCATATTCAAAATGCAAAAAACAATGGCGTAACAAAAACGGAAATAGTGGAAATCATAACTCATATTGCTTTTTATGCGGGTTGGCCGAATGCTTGGGCTGCATTTCCTCTGGTTAGAGAAATTTACGCCAATGATACAGATAAATGCTGTGATCCGCTATTCGGACTGGGAGGCCCCAACTCAGATTACGCTCAATACTTTTCCGGCCGCAGTTATTTGAAAGCTTTAAATGTCAGCGGAGTCGGTGTATACAATGTAACATTTGAACCGGGTTGCCGCAATAACTGGCATATTCACCACAAAGGCGGACAAATACTGCTTTGTACTGACGGTCAAGGCTGGTACCAGGAATGGCAAAAGCCTGCCCGAAGTCTTGCTCCGGGTGATGTAGTATACATTCAGCCGGAAATAAAGCACTGGCATGGTGCTGTCTCTGAACAATGGTTTACTCATGTCGCCATCGAAATACCTGCAAAGGATGCGTCCAATGAATGGCTGGAGCCTGTTTCTGATGAGCAATACGCAAATATATAAAAATAATATTAAAAGGAGAATTTTTTATGTTAGGAGACTTTACATACTGTAATCCGACAAAACTATATTTCGGGGAAAATGCTATTAACGGACTGCGCTTACAACTGCCAAATTATGGCAAAAATGTAATGCTTGTCTATGGCGGAGGTTCTATTAAAAAAAATGGAATATATGATGAAGTAATATCGATCCTAAAAGAATGCGGCAAAAATATAATTGAGGACGCGGGCGTAATGCCAAATCCTACTGTGGAAAAACTATATGAGGGTTGCAAAATTGCCAAAAAAGAAAATGTCGATCTCATACTTGCAGTCGGCGGAGGTTCGGTCTGTGACTATGCAAAAGCAGTTTCCGTATCGGCATACTGCGACGAAGATCCATGGGATAAATACTATTTACGCATGGAAGATGTGGACAACAAAATCATTCCCGTAGGGTGCGTACTGACAATGGTTGGAACAGGCTCAGAAATGAACGGCGGATCTGTAATAACCAATACACAGCAAAAGCTGAAAATCGGACATGTATTCGGTGACAATGTAATGCCGAAATTTTCAATACTTAATCCGATTTATACCTTTACTCTGCCTGAATATCAAATGGTGGCCGGATTCTTTGATATTATGAGCCATATTTTGGAGCAGTATTTTTCAGGAGAAGATGACAACACTTCCGATTATATCATGGAAGGTCTTCTTAAATCTCTTATTCACAGTTCAAGGATAGCATTAAAAGATCCTAAAAATTATGAGGCTCGCAGTAATATCATGTGGATAGCAACATGGGCGCTAAATACCCTTGTGGCAAAAGGCAAAACTACGGACTGGGAAGTACATATGCTCGGTCAGGCAGTAGGCGCATATACTAATGCTACACACGGTATGACACTATCTGCTGTATCTTTGCCGTATTATAAATTTATTTTGCCATACGGCCTTAAAAAATTCAAAAGATTTGCGATAAATGTCTGGAATGTAAGTCAAGATGATAAGTCAGACGAACAAATCGCTGTTGAAGGTCTCAAACAAATGGAAAATTATATGCGTCAGTTGGGACTTGTAATGAATCTCAGCAAGCTGGGAGTAAAAGAATCTATGCTGGACGGTATTGCAGACGCCACCCTCATAATGGAAGGCGGATATAAAATACTGAACCATGATGACATTATTTCTATACTTAAAAATGCATTGTAATCCAGATAATTGCACTTTTTTGACAGTGCACACTACTATATCAAACAGACACCCGTGATTTTACAGGGTGTCTGTTTGATTTTTAATATACCCGGTCACATATGTCTATAATAATAAAAAACATTTGATTCTTGACAATTTCCAGAATAAGATTAAAATAGTTTTGAATAATTCTGCTTTTTACCGACATAAAACTTTTTTTAAAATAATAAGCAAGGAGGAATAAGCTTTGAGCAGAGATAAGGATTTTTTGGGACATGAACCGATAGGAAAATTACTTTTGAAATTAGCGCTTCCAACCGTAAGTGCTCAAATAATTAACATGCTTTATAATATTGTTGACCGCATTTATATAGGGCATATACCCGAAGTGGGGGCAACTGCTCTGACAGGCGTAGGAGTATGCATGCCGCTTATAATGATAGTTTCTGCTTTTGCTGCTCTTATCGGCTATGGCGGAGCTCCCCGCGCATCTATTTTTATGGGACAAAACGATAAGCAGTCCGCCGAAAAAACACTTGGCAACTGCTTTACGGCTCAGATAATAATTTCCATAATTCTGACATCGGTACTTCTTATCTGGAACAGAGATCTGCTGCTGGCTTTCGGTGCAAGTGAAAATACCATAGAATACAGCGTAGCATATATGAATATATACGCAATAGGTACTGTATTTGTTCAGATTACCTTAGGCATGAACGCTTTTATCACTGCTCAGGGTTTTGCGAAGACAGGTATGCTCTCCGTATTGATAGGTGCAATTGCCAATATAATCCTGGATCCAATATTTATATTTGTTTTCAATATGGGTGTTCGCGGCGCGGCTCTTGCTACAATAATATCACAGGCTATTTCCTGTATTTGGGTGCTTATCTTTCTGCTTAGTAAAAAAACATATCTGAAAATAAAAAAACAGAACCTTGCATTACGGTCAAAAATTATTTTGCCGAGCATGGCTCTGGGTCTTTCATCTTTTATTATGCAGGCAAGTGAAAGTGTGATTTTTGTCTGCTTCAACTCCTCTCTGTTAAAATACGGAGGAGATATTGCGGTAGGTGCAATGACCATTCTTACAAGCGTTATGCAGTTCGCTCTTTTGCCATTACAGGGTCTGGGTCAAGGTGCACAGCCTATCATAAGCTACAATTTCGGCGCGAGAAATGCACAAAGAGTCAAATCCGCATTCAAATTGCTTTTAAAAGTCAATCTCTGCTATTCGACTGTTCTGTGGGCACTTGTAATGTTCTTTCCGCAGATGTTTGCGGCAATGTTCTCCAATTCACCTCAACTTATAGAATTTACCAAAACCGCCCTCAGAATATATATGGCATGTATGCTTTTGTTCGGTATACAAATGGCTTGCCAGATGACATTTACCTCCCTGGGAAACACCAAGGCATCTATTCTGGTAGCAGTTATGAGAAAATTCATTTTACTTCTTCCGCTGATATACATTCTGCCTCAAATATTGCCGGTGAACAAGACTACTGCCGTATATCTTGCCGAACCTGTTGCAGATTTTCTGGCGGTAAGCTTCACAGCTGTGCTTTTCACTTTCCAGTTTAAAAAATCACTCAGAAAAATATCTGAAAAAAGTCCTCAATCTGCCGACAACAACTCCGACTGTCAGTAACTACTTCTCCTTGCCGCTGTCACTCAGCAGATAATCTACTGTCACATTATAGTATTTGGAAAGCATTATCAGCTTATTTTCCGGCAAACTCATTTTATTCAGCTCAAATGCCGCATACAACGGTTTGGGATATTTAATTATATCCGCTATATCATTTTGAGTCTTTTTATACAGTTTTCTCAGTTTTTGCGCATTGTTCATTTGCATTTTCCCCTTTGGATATTTTTTTCAATATAGTACCACAAAAGGAAAATATTGTCAACAAATTATAACAAATTAATTCAGCATCCAAACAAATAATCTGCATTTGCATCAGTTACTGTTACATAAACAAAAGTATTGCAAAGATTTTGACTGCCGGAAAATTTTACAGGCAGATAGTTGTCTGTGAATCCGCTGCAAATACCGTCTTCACACCGTTCAACCAGCACGCGAACTGTACGATTTATAAAGCCGGACATAAAGCGTTGTCTGTTTTTATTTTCAATATGCATAAGAATCTGTTCCCTTTGATGTTTTACCGACTTGAGAATCTGCCCCTGCATGGAAGCTGCTTTGGTATTGGCACGTTTTGAATACGGGAAAATATGGACTTTGGCAAAACCGATACTGTCTATAAATTTACAGCTCTGTTCAAAATCAGCATCACTCTCACCGGGAAATCCAACTATGACATCTGTAGTGACAGAGCAGTCAGGATAATACCGATGCAGGAGCTCAACAGAGGCCGCATACTGTTGAGAAGTATATTTTCTGTTCATAGCCTTGAGCGTTGCGTCACAGCCGCTCTGCAGCGACAGATGAAAGGAAGCACACATTTTAGATATACCGGATATTCTTTTTACAAAATCATCGGTTATGATATTCGGCTCCAGTGAACCCAGACGGATACGCTGGATTTTATCAATTTCGGAAACCGCCTCCACGGCATCTGCAAGACCTGTATTTTCAAGATCTATACCATATGACGAAAGGTGTATACCGGTCAGTACTATTTCCTTATATCCGTTGTCCGCCAATGCCTGAGCCTCATTTTTTATCTGCCCGATAGGTTTTGAAACTATTTTCCCTCTGGCAAACGGAATAAGACAATAACTGCAAAAATTGCGGCAGCCATCTTCGATTTTTATTATGGCACGAGTCTTATCTGAAAAGGCTGTTATATTTTCATTGCTTATTTGAGAGACGCTTTTAACGTCGATAATTTTTCTGCCTGTTTTTAAGAATAAGTTTATGTAATAAAGGATATCCGGACGATTGCGCGTACCTATAACTATATCAACCCCGTCGATTTCAGAGACAACATCAGGCGATACCTGAGAAAAACATCCGCATACCGCTATAACAGCATCAGGATTTCTGCGTTTGGCTTTAGAGATTATATTACGGCTCTTTTTATCCGATATCTGTGTGACTGTACATGTATTTATAACATAAATATCTGCCGTATCATCAAACCCTACAGTACTATACCCTGCTTGGGTGAATTTTTCAAGCATCATTTGTGTGTCGTATTGATTGACCTTGCAACCCAATGTATAAAAAGCTACTTTCAATTTCATTTCTCCGTGTTTTTTTATAAAATAGTACAATATACTTAAAATTAATTCAATAGCAAAAACAAAAAAGATGACAAAAAAGTGTTGACTTTTTTTTGGTGTTCTGCTATACTATCCCATGTTAACATAATAAATGCGAGAGTGGCGGAACTGGCAGACGCGCACGTTTGAGGGGCGTGTGGTTTACACCGTACGGGTTCAAGTCCCGTCTTTCGCACCAATCTGAGTGTTCTTATAGGATTTCAAAAATCCTTTAAGAACGCTCTTTTTTTATGCTTGTTTTTTGATAAGTTTATGCAGTTGCCGGTTGGTAATTTACACTAACGCCTTTTCTTGTTTGCAGCTTAACCTCAGGAGCGTCTACAGGTGCATCTTGGGGTACTTTAATCACACCTGCAAAGTTGTAGTGAATTACAAGTTTTTGTGTTTTCACTCCGTTAATTCGTTCTGCGTGATGCACTTCTATATACTCGATAAGTTCATTGATCATTCTCGCAGTTAATTTTTTTGTTCTTGCAAATTTCTTTACCAATGCAACAAAGTCTTCGGTTGTTAAGGTTTTTCTTTCAATTTCATTTAACTTGTGTTGAAGTTTAATTATCTTTTCAACTATGTCATTCTGTTCATTTTCATAGTTCGAAGACATTTTTTTAAAACGTTCATCGCTGATTTTTCCGTTTAAATTATCCTCATAAAGATTTTCGATTATGCGGTCAAGTTCTTTTTCACGGTTGGAAATACGTTTTAATTCACTTTGATAACCTTCACATTCAATCTGAAGGTTTTTCTTTGAATATTCTCCAACGATTCTAACAAACTCATCCTCATGTTTTAAAGCAAATTTTACAAGTCTTCGTATTTCTGCAAGAACTACTTTTTCCAAGAAATCTAATCGAATATAGTGTGTTGCGGTGCAAACTTTGCGTTTGCCTTGATTATATCCCGGACAATTGAAATATTTAATTTCAGGATTTCCTTGATTAAAATGATAGTGTAGAGTTCTGCCACAGTCAGCACATTTAAGTAATCCCGAAAACAAACTATGTTCACCGTTCTTTAATGGCTTTTTTCTTGATGACATACGCATTAATTGTATTTTTTCAAAGATGGATCTTTCAATTATAGGTTCGTGAATGTCTTTAAACACCATTTTGTTCTCAGGACTGTTTATATGTCGCTTCTTCTTTTTGTATGATACGGAGTAGGTTTTGAAATTAATTACATCACCACAGTATTCTTGAAGACAAAGCATATTGTTCACAGTTGACTTGTTCCAAAAGTAAGGATCGGGATTTGTTTTTGCGCTTGATTTTCGAATACCTTTTACTTTTGCATATTCAGTTGGAGTTAATATCTTTTCCTCGGTCAATACTGAGGCAATTTGCTCACTTCCTTTTCCGTCCATGGCCATTGAGAAAATTCTACGCACAACTATCGCTGCTTCGGGATCAATTACCCATTTGTGAGGGTTATCCGGAGATTTAATATACCCATATGGTGCAGGACCTAATGGAATACCTGAACTGCCTTTTATCTTGTTGCTGATACGCCGCTTCTTGCTGATATCTCTTGAGTACCATTCGTTGAACAAATTTCTTATAGGAGTCATTTCGTTTTCTCCCTCTTCTGTATCAACGTTATCAGATACTGCAACAAGACGGATGTTGTGTTCTGGAAAAAAATCTTCTGTAAGCCTGCCGACTTCTATGTAGTTTCTGCCGAGTCGGGATAGGTCTTTTACAAAAACAGCTGCTGCTTTGCCGTATTCTAACTGCTTAATCATTTCATTAAACTCAGGGCGGTTCATTGTAACACCGGATATACCGTCATCACAAAATGTGATGATGTGAGTATATCCTTTTTCTTTTGCTATTTTTGTTAGCAATTTTTTTTGATTACTTATACTATAACTTTCTCCTTCTAACTCGTCATCTCGGGATAATCGTACATACAGAAAAGCTGTTTTATCTCGATTGTATTTTTTACTGTTTGTTTGTTTCATGTAACCTCCTTTTGCAGTCAAATAAACAGTACATATGGCTATACTGCGGCTGATTGCAAGTTTTACATATTATTTACTTCACTACGTATTAATAAGACCGAAGCAGTAATTAGAGTTTTTGAAATTTCTTCATTAAATACAGGCTCTACAATAAATAGAGTATCCTCTATTTTATATGTTTGATTTTGTGTCAACTCATAATTGGTATGCTCAAATATGTTTTTGCTAGTTTCCATTGTATACCTCCAAAGCCACTCTGTATATCTTCTGGCATCGGCGGGTGTAGTGCAAAACATTCAGCCGCACAATCTGAATATCAGATTCGCCTTTAGTATAAACAGAGTGAAAAACTTGTCAAATTTCGTTTTTGGTTTTTTGAAGTTAAAAAAGTTGAAAAGCCTTATTTTATCGGCAAAAACTTAATTAAAAATATTTTTTCATTTGTGTGAAAAAAACGGATTTTTTCGGACCCATCCGTCAAGGGATACACTGCACCGGTTGACTACTTAGTGCACCGAGTGCACTAAGTCCCGCACTATATCAAATCATCACACATTACGATATAACCGCAATAAAAGCAGTGCCGCTAAGCTTATACGGCATGTCTCATTATTACCGATATCTTGGCAACCGTCCGTTTGTCATACGGAGGATTTTCGTTGTTCGTCGCTCATCGGATTGTTCTGCAGTGTATTACCATGATGCCAAAGGCATATTTGTCAAGGTGCAACGAGCGAAACGCTCTATAATCAGCAGGTAATCTGCTATGATTAATCAGTTAAATGTCCTAAGACAACAATAATGGGACGCTTTTCCAAATGATTCTTTATAAGCGTTTCCCGCAATGCTGGAAGAGCTTGAGAAAGAGCCAATCGTAGTTCCTGCGCAAGGTCTTCATCATAATAGAATCCGGTTCGATTACCGTCTTTGGAGTAAACCGGCTCGGCGGCAACTTCTCTTATGTATCCTTCATAATGATCAAGCACTTCACTTTCAGCACTTGCTGCTTGATTTAAAATGTTTAAAATGATTTGGTCAGGTATTTTTTTATTTTTTCTTCTATAAGTCATAATCTTTTAACTTCTTTCTTAATGTTTCTATTGCTTTACGTTTATAGATATTTATCATTCGTTTAGAAATTCCAAACTCTCTTGCAATTTCTTCAATGGGAACTTTCAGAACGGATGATTGCATAATAACCTGCAAATATGTTTCCGGAAGTTCACTTAATGCATCTGCAATTTCGGAAATATGTATAGGAATACAATTACCTTTAACGTAGAAAACAGTAGATTCTATATTTTCTAAATCGGTATCAATGTAAGATAAATTGCTATCAAATTTATCCAACTCATATATGGTAATACCGTAACGCGAAAGTTTGGTATGCTTGTGTATGTAATATCTTTTCTTATTAATAATCACAGTTCTCAAATATGAGTCTGCTCTTTCTATTATTTCCTCGCTTATATCGTGCAACGTAAAGAAATACTTTTTCATACACGCCACCTTTATATACCCTTTCATAAAAATAAGAAGTAGTGCTCCTCCCAAAAAGCGAAATAATAGTAAAAAAATTTTTATGAAAGAAATAAAAATGTGACGAAAGACGTGCTTAAAAGCAGAAAAATAACATATATAATGAAAAACTGCTTTAAAGAACTACATAAAATGAGATGTTGACAAAAAACAGAATAATGAATATAATATATTTGTTCTTAGGTTTGATTGACGTTCCCTTCGGGAACATAGGTTTGATGCACAAGGTCGGATTTATCTCTAACGGGATAATTCCGCCTTTTTTATTTTCTGTAAAAGAAAGACAATCGAATAAATCCCAACGGACAATAAAAGGCCGTGTCATTACTCCTTTTAGGAGATGGCACGGTCTTTTTTGTTTATATAAAGAAAATAAATCATTGAAAGGACTGATGTAATCATTGGCGACACAACCCCTGATCAAAGTCTCCTGTATTAGCAAGGGCGAGAAAATCGGACTTACTAATTACTCAGACTTGGTTGTATTCGACAAAGACAAGACAATCGTTGCTTTGCGGTTCGGTGGCTATCTGGAATCCGTACAGGCAATGAGCGATATTGTTGTAACCGGATGCGACCTTGAACTGCAAGGAGCACGCGAAACTCTAAAGCTAAATACCAAAGGACAAAAAAAGTATGAGAGACGGTTTTCCCATGACGGTGTTTATGCCGAGGGAATGCATTATCTCAAAGACGACGTCCCGAACACGATTATGCTCGGCGACGATGAATCAGGCAGCACAAAAGTGGCTGTCAAGAAAAACCTGTACTTTTTCTGTAACAACCAGGACGAGTTGTTCGCAGAGCTTAACCGAAAACTCTCGATTCCTCTTATCCCTGAGTTCAAGGACTACTTTATTTCAGAATTACAGGACCGAAATATACTGCAGCGTTTAACGGTTTATTCTCTCGGTCGTAAATTTGAAGCGTGGCACATGAAGATTTCAGAGGATGAAAAAGAAGTCGCAGAGGTTCTTGAAGACGGATTGAAAACGGGCAAAATCAGTATTCCCGGAACACAAAAAGGCAATCTTTCTGTCTTTAATAATATCGGTACATTTACGCAGTATCTCCACGAGTTCGGTGCAATGATTGCAGATCGTATAAAGAAATGCTTTCCGCCGCGGTTTAATCCCGCAGAGGAAACCGTTGCACCCGAAATCACAGAAGTAAACGACTGTGTAAGAGCTCACGCCGGATACTCTCTCTTTGATGCCCAGCTCGGTGCTGCCGAAGCATTAAAGCGACAGCTTGAAACCGATAAAATGGCATTACTCGTTGCAGAATGCGGTACAGGCAAAACCAAGATTGGAAGTGCGGCTCTCTATGCCTATCAGCAAGGAAACCCCAAACGAAAGGTATATAATAAGGCATTTAACGTCGTTATATGTCCTTCTCATATCACAGGCAAATGGGTACGAGAGATCCACGAAACCATTCCAAACAGTTATGCAATGCACGTAACCACTATGTCTGAGGTAGATAACCTATACAGTTATTACCTTAAAGAAAACAAATCGGTCTACTGTATTCTGTCAAAGGAAACAGCACGAAACGGTTATATGCGTAAGCCCTCTGTTATATGGAATCCGATCAAGCGAGGCTTTGTGTGTCCGCATTGCGGATATGTTCAGGAAATGGATATCCTAACCGATGAAGGCAGATATACTGTCAAGGCGGATGTAGGATTTTTCCTGAATGAAAACAATAAAAACCACAAATGCCAAAACAAAAAATGTGGTGAGGTCTTATGGTCGATGGTAAATACCAAAGACTTAGCACCTCCCCGCAATGAATGGGTACGAATCGGCAGTTACGGATTTATACACCGTAAATTTGCGCATCAAGCACATGCTGCTTGTAAATCCGAGAGTGCAGCCAGAAAGATTGCAGAGGTTGTAAACAACCCCGATGGCGTTTTTCCGGCTCCGGGTGCGTTTGACCGCTTTCCGCTTTCATCGTATATCAAGAAAAGAATACGAAAGATAGACGGACTGATAGTGGATGAACTGCATCAATATTCGGGAGAAAGTGCTCAAGGTCAGGCTATGGCAGAACTTGCAGGGATTTCGGATAAGGTTATCGGAATGACCGCAACGCTTGTAAACGGCTATGCCAAAGGCATTTTTTATCTGCTGTTTCGCCTTAAATCCCACCTTATGCTTTTGGATAATCAAAAGTATGAGGCATCAAGAGATTTATGCCACCAGTACGGTGTTGTAGAAGAGTTGTATCAGGTCGATAATAACACATCAAGCTATAACTCAACCTCAAAGGCAACAAAACGTAAGGTTAGAGAAAAATTCCTTCCCGGTATTTCTCCAATTGTATATTCAAGATTTTTGCTTGAAAATGCGGTATTTCTGTCTCTTGCGGATATGGGTAAAGAACTTCCCGATTACGAGGAAATACCTCTGTTCTGCGAGTTGACCGATGAAATCAGAAAGGAATACGAACGGCTTGAAAATGAGTTCAAAAAGATAATGACCAAAAACAAAAAGATTGGTAACAGCATTTTATCTGCATATATGAACTTATTATCCGCCTATCCCGATCAGCCTTACGGACACGATCCTATCTACAATCCATTCCGAACTGTGGAGGAAGAAGCCTTAATCATTCCGCAGGATTTGGGGGCTGCAGACATAATGCAACCCAAAGATGATAAAATCATTGACCTTGTTGAGCGTAAAATCGCCACCGGTGAAAATGTGATTATCTATACTGCTTGGACACGTCTTGACTCACAAGATAAACTGTTCAAAAAGCTGAATGAAAAAGGTATTCCCACTGCTATTCTGAAACCGTCGGTAGAAACAACTAAGCGTGAAGCGTGGGTAGAAAAGAAACTGCAAAGCGGTATTAGAGTGCTGATAACCAACCCTGCTCTTGTCGAGACAGGATTGGATTTGAATGCATTCACAACCCTTGTCTTTTATAACATTGCGTATAATCTTTATATTTTCCGCCAGGCATCGCGCCGAAGTTGGAGAATAAACCAAACTGCACCCAGAGTAGAAGTATATATGTTCTACTATAAAAACACGATGCAGCAACGAGCTCTGCGCCTTATGGCATCAAAGCTTTCTGTGGCAACTGTTATCGAGGGTAATATCAGTGAGGAAGGCTTAGCGGCAATGTCTGATTGCGAGGATATGACCACCCAACTTGCAAAAGAGCTTATGTCGGGACTCAAAGAAAATGTTGACGAACTGGCAGACAGCTTCAAGATGATGGCAATACTCGGCAACCGTGAAGAGAAAAAGGAAGAAACTGCACCTGCAGCAGCAGAAACTACGCAACCTCCCAAAACAGAAATCATAACAACCCCCGCTGTAATCGTTCCGTTACAGCCCAATATCCAAACCACGAAAGCCAACGGCAAAAACCACGATACAGGTCAACTCTCACTTTTCGACCTTGTCGCGTGATATTGCTGTCGGTTTTTATTATTTTAAGCAGGACAAACCAATGAAAAACATCCAAACTAAACCCAAAATCTACATAGATTTTGATTCTCCCGATGGCAATATCTTCACTATCCTTGCTCATGCGGAAAACGCTATGAAGGTATATAGCATTATTAACGCTAAGGAAAAGGCTGCCGAAATGCGTGAGAGAGTCACCAAGTCGGAAAGCTATGAAGATGCGTTGGAGATAATCCGAGAATATGTAGATATTATTGAAAATTGAGGTTTTTGCCAATGACAGAAAACATTATACGAGTCGATATCATTGACAATGAACCAGAAAATCCAAAGAACAGAGTTCTTGAAACGTATTATCTTTTAGACCCTAACCGAGACAAACTGGAAGCATTACGAAAAGCAATAGAGCAACGGTTGGATGATGAAAACAGTGAGTATAAAGGCTTATGGGATATAAGAGAATACATTAACAAGAATTTCCTGACTCTTGACATCGAAAGGATGGTAATTGAATGGTAGCAGAAAAAATCGGAGAAAGCGTTGAATTTGAGGGCGTTACCTATACTGTCGGCGCTGCTGTTTCCGTTAATAAGCGCTCTGATTATGCTGGTCTTGTCGGTAAGATCACCGAAATTGCAACAGAGGGAGATATGGATACCGATAACGATTGCATTGACATCTACTGTGATTTTGAAGAGCCTACAGACCCAGCGGTAATTGAGAGACTGGAAAAGCGGTTCAGTTATATCTACGACGAACCACGAACACTACAAGATATTTGCCTTGACGGTATTGTAATGGCTCCCGATGAAATTTCTCTTATCGACTAAATCAAACGAACAGGAGCAAATCAATGAGAATAACAGCAAACCGTATAACACTATTAAACGCTATCAAAACAGCAATGAGAGCGTTGGGCAACCTTAAAGATCTACCCGAACTCAGCAGTCTTCTTTTTGAGGCGGATGCGAACACCGGCATTATAACAATTACGGGTACAGACACCCACACTCAAATTCAGTGCAGACTGCGTAACGAGCACATTCTTGAGGGCGGCTCTATGCTCATTAAACCCATCGTTGCAGATATGTTAAAACTTCTGCCGGGCGAAACGGTTGAGATAGGAATTGGTTTCAGCAACGAGCTTGAAATCAAAGGCGGACAATGCCGATACGGCGTTCCGTTCCTTGAGTCTAAAAAGTTTCCCCGTATGCAGATACCGTTTCCCGAGGACTTTATCTGTGTCAAAGGTATCAACTCTATTATCAAGCGTACCATTTTTGCCACAGACCCAAAGGTGCAGGAAATACATAAGCATTCCTTGCAGTTCGTAAAGTTATCCTTTGCAAACGGACAAACAACGGCAGAAGCCACTAACGGACAAATTGCGGCGCTGTCGCAAACTCCTCACGGCTCTGACGGAAAGTTAGACTTAATTCTGCACGAAAAAGCACTTAGCATCCTTGCCGCTATCGTTTCTCCGAACGATGAGCTGTATGTGGGTGTTAATGGCAATTACGCTGTCTTTATGAAAGAGGATATGTTCTTTTCCTCCCAGCTCTACCGGGGCGATTATATCGAAGGCAGCAAACTTGTAAATTACATTAAGCCTATGTATAAGGCAACAATGGATGCAAGAGCACTTTATGATCTGGCGGGTAACGTTGCGACCATATTTAATACGGGCGATGATACCTGTATCAATCTTTGCATTGCGGACAATAAAGTTGCTATGAAAACCCAAACCGCTATGGGTGCATCTCAGGCTGAAATCCCTGCAACAGAAACAGTGCCAACCGCTCCCGATGGTTTTAACTATCAGGCAAAATGGCTGCTTGACTGTTTGCGTCAGACTTCCGGACCGCTTAATCTTTCGTTGGATCCTCGTGGCTTTATGCTTATTGAGGCTAACCAAAGCAAGTATTGTGTCGGCCCAAGAGGTTCCGTAAGGATAAAACAGCCCGAAGAAAAGAAAGAGAAAAGGCCCAGAGCGAAAGCTACTAAAACTAAAACTGCGGTACCCGCCGCAGCATAAGAAAGGAATCGTTTATGCTTAAAACAAAAATGAATGCTGTAATTTCAGAGGTGTGTGACAGCCTTGCCGAGCGTGATGAACTGATACACGTTATCGCTCTGGCTCTGCTCACAAGAAAAAACCTATTTGTATTGGGTGAACCGGGACAGGCAAAATCCCAAGCGATTGACCGTTTTCGTTCCCACATCACCGATGCAAAACAGTTTAATGTTCTTATGAGCAAAGGCATCGACCAAGAACAGCTTTTCGGCAGACTTGATCTTGCCAGTATTATTCCCGGACATATTTCAAATTCACGCCTTGAGGCTGATGAAAAATACTGTAATATGCGCAAGGAATTAAAGCAGCTTATGGACACCGCAGTAACGGATGCAGACTTTATGCGTCTTTTGGAACTGCAGGGCAAAATGAGCAGATACCAGGGTGCCCTTGCTCTTTACAGTCAAGGCACTCCCGAAATGATTACAAAGGGCAAAATTCCTGATAGTCATATCTGCTTCCTTGATGAGCTGTTTAAGGCAAATGATGGTGTGCTTAACAGTTTGCTTAAAGTTCTTAATGAGCGCAAATACACTAACGAAGGTATTACTACCGATATTCCGGTTATCAGTTTCTTCTCTGCATCGAACGAGATACCCAACTTTAACAATCCGGAGGAAAAATGCCTTCGTGCTTTATATGACCGCTTTGACTTCAAGGTATGCACACGCAACGTTGAAGACCGTAGCAATCGTATGAAGATCTTAAAAGCAAAACAGAACGGAACCGACTCATATATCTGCACCACCATTACTCTTGACGAGTTGTGGCAGATGCAGGATGAAGTGCATGGTGTTAAGATTCCCGAAAGCATCTACGAAATTGCAGATAACATTCTCTATGAACTGCGCCGCAAAGAAATAACCGTATCCGACCGTACATATTTTAACTTTGCTCCCGTTGTTCAGGCGGAGGCTTGGCTGAACGGCAGAGACAAGGTTATTCCCGCAGATTTAAAGGCACTTGTCAATTATTTGTGGGACAAGCCTGAGCAATACAGTGTTGTTGCAGAGGTTATCGACAAGCTGGTTACTAATCCTCTTGGAGATAAGCTCGACGAACTGTTAGCAAAGGCACACGAACTCCGCAAGAAATTTGATGATGCCGCGGACAAGAATAAGGCTCTGCTTAGTTTCCGCAATAACATTATTACGGTTTATGACGGTGCAGAAGCATTAAAGGTGGGACTTTCCGAGAATGACCCCGCACTCTCCTCTATTGAGGGTATGCTTGATTCCGTAGAAGCAATCAGCCGCGATGTTCATAAACAAACCCGTTTCACGTATCTGTCTATGGCAGAACTGAAAGCAATGAAAACCAATTCTTAAATATTTTAAATAACGAAAGGACTAAATATTATGTTGAACAGTTGTAATTTTACAGGAAGATTTACCGCAGATCCCGAACTCCGCACTACTCAGAATGGCGTATCCGTTACCGGATTTTCTCTGGCAGTACAGAGAAACTATAAGGTAGATGACGAATATCCTACCGACTTTCTCAACTTCGTTGCATGGAGAGGCACGGCAGAGTTTATCTGCAAGCATTTCCGCAAAGGTAACTTGATTACCGTTGAAGGTGCACTCGAAACACGTAAGTATACCGACAAGGACGGAAACAACCGAACTGCATATGAAATCAAGGTTGACCGCGCACACTTCTGCGAGAGTGCCGGTGGCAGACAGAATAACAATAACGGCGGCAATCCTCCTGCAGCAGACTCTGTCGGCGGATTCACACCCGTATTTCCTAACACCACCGAGGGCTTTGTAGAGAGTGATGATGATCTTCCTTTCTAACATTATTCTCCGATAACAATTAAAAACAAAAACCCACGGGCAGACGCAAGTTTGCTCGTGGGTACACCTTAACAACACTAAACATAACGGAGGATAATCTATGCGAAGAATGGATAGATTCAACTACTACACGGATTTATCTAAGGCAGATAAGTGGCTTACAAAATTTCTGCAAAGTCGTTCTGCTCCCAGTTCTGAACGGTTACTGAATTCAACCAAACTTGCTGATCTTATTTATCAAGGGATGTCTTTTGAAGACGTCTATTACGGTAATCAAAGACCGCAGTATCCCGTAAATGCGAAAGATTTGGCTTCAGACCTCTTTACAGCGTTGTTTTCTCCTGTCATAAGGAAGAAAGACACCGACTATGTAAATCTTCGTGAAAGGTACTTTAATAAGCCGATATTGGAAAGCATTTTAACGGATGACCGCTTCGATACTCTCAAAAAACTTTGCGAGGACAAGGAGCTTACCTCCTATGAGGCAGCATCTACCTTTGCGAAGAAACTCAGCGAGTTGTTGGAAAACAAACCCTTTCAAACAAAGGTGCGATATATCTTTGTTATCAGCGATCTAAACGAGCAGGTAGACCGAATTGTTGAACAGATACAGCAGAACAAACAGAACCCGCAAAAGAATTCTGCAGAGAAACTGTTGCCGCTATATGAGCGTATTTACAAAAAGCGTCAACAGATAGCAAACCTTGAGGCAAAGTTAATGGAAGAAGCTCTATGCTATATTCATAGCATCGGCTCTGACATTAATGAAGCTCTTGAGCAGGCTGTAGAACAGACGGTGGAAGTAGACTGCATTATGACGGCTTGGGGTACTGAGTCCGGCGGCATGAAAAGCACCGCTGTAAATCGAGAACTGTTAGAACACGTCAAGAATAGTGAGGAACTACTGCGAATCGCTAAGTCCCTGGGTAAATATCGGGAAATCATCACCGATAAGCGTAGAAACGGCTTTGCCTATGGCAGAGGCGAAAAATACGATATTACACTCGGCAATGATATTACCAACTGTTTATCTTCGGAACTTGCTCTGCTCGGAAAACCCGAAACTGAAATATTGTTTATGCGTAAGTATGAGCAGAAGCGTTTAATGCAATATCGCAAACGAACGGAGATTATCAAAGGCAAGGGCGATATGATCGTGCTTGTCGATGAAAGTACAAGTACCCGTGACGTTCAGGCATGGGCTAAAGCATTCGCATTAGCTATGCTTGATATAGCGGCAAAGGACAACCGCAAGTTTGCTATGGTACACTTCGCATCAGCGGACAATGTTAAGACCGACCTTTTTGAGCCGGGGCATTACACGTCAAGCGATGTTATGAAAGCAGCCGAACAGTTCTTTGGCGGTGGCACCGATTTTGAGGCCCCACTGACAGAGGCCATTTCTCTTATGGAAAAGGGTTATGAAAATGCCGACATTACCATCATCACTGATGGCGAATGTAGGATAAGCGATGACTTTGCTGAGAAATTCCGCAATACGATGCTTAAATACAAAGCAACGGTTACCGGTATTCTTTTGGATAAAGACAGACCTTGCGGCAAAACTCTTGAACCTTTCTGCGATAAGATCTATCATTCAAAGGAAATTACCGAGGATGAAATTGCACAGCAGATATTAAAACAGAAAGCATCATAGTCCGTAAAAACCAAACACCCTGCCTGTATCCGTTTTGGATGCAAGCAGGGTGCTTTTTATTACCATATAAAATCTTCGCTGTTAAACATATCGCCATCAATTTGATATATGTTGTCAATCGGGATTATCATACCTTCGGTTAATATAACAATTCTTTCATATTCATCTATTCTTTTAATTGTGCCCGTTACTGTTTCATATGAACCACCAGATTTTAATTTGTCGGGAACAAAGTAAGTAATACACACAAGTGCATCATTGCACATTTCGGTTACAAAAAGAAGTTTCTCATTTATTAGTTCCTTACTTCCTTCGTCAAGTTCAATTCTCTTATCCGTAACACGTGCGGCTTCCTTAACCATTTCTTCGTATCCTGTAATTGCGGCGAATGGAGAAAAACGTGCAGCACGCTCCAGCATTGTAGGTTGGGGATGTTTTTTAGAAATATGTGGTGGAAGATTAATTATATCTTCATAAGGAAATTTATGAGCCATACTGCACCTCCTTCAGTTCGATAAATTAGGATTTAATCTTCAATTTTCATTATAATATCGTATGCAGTAGAGCATTCTTCTTTTGATAATTTTGTTTCATTAACAAGATATTTTATTGCTTCATCTTTGCCGGCAATTTCTTTTAATATATCTTTTACCTCTTTGAATTTCTCAATAACCTGCTTAACTTCATTGTTCATAATTCCATCTCACTTTCAAATTCTTATTTATCGGCCGCTATGCTTTATGACCGCCAATGGATTCGTTACGTTCCTTGGCAGTTGCTCCATCTTGGAAGCTCGTTCCTTTAAGAATTGCATTAGGACCAAAGCGTTTCTTAATATCAATCATTGCTTTTTGCATACGCTTTTCACGATCTTCGTTTGCATCATTTTTAGCAATACTATCAGGATCATCAAACAACGTTAGTTGCTCTGCACCCATTGATTTTTTTGCCTCTTCCTCTGAAAGCAAATGATTAGCGGTAATTGTTAATCTTCGAGTTAATAGTTTGCTATCAACGATACGCTCAAAAAGTTCTATTGTTTTGTCTGTTATAAGTTTTGTTGATGAGGTATGCTTTCCCATATTCGCAGTACCTCTTGCGTGTTTTGGAACCTGGCGGCCATAATGGTCGGTTTTGATCTCTCCCTTATATGCATCTCTACGTTCAGGGTCAGTAAGATTTTCAATATCATATCCAACCATCAAAACGATTTGATCGGTCATCATACCTTTTTCAACCAATTCCAAAACAAGTTTGTCAACCATCTCACGTATGATGATTCGTGTTTCATCAAAGGAATACGGTCGTGTTAATACTTGACCTGAACTTACACTTGTAGATTCCGGTCTATATGATTTGATAGTAGCAATATCAACAGGTTCACGTCCCCAAGCTTGGTCTATGAGATATACTGCGTTTTTGCCGAACTCTTTATATAATCTTTCTTCGTTATGAACAGAACACCATGCAACATCACCCATAGTATAAAGACCCAAATTATTTAGGCGGCGTGCAGTAGCGCTTCCTACCATCCAAAAATCTGTTAAATCTTTGTGCTCCCACAACGTTCTACGATATTGCATCATATTCAATTCAGAAATGCGAACACCGTCCTTATCTGCAGGAATATGCTTGGCTGTAATATCGAGTGCAACCTTACAAAGATACATATTTTCAGCAATACCGGCAGTTGCAGTTACTCCCGTTGTTGCAAGAACATCCTGTATCAGCATCCTTGCAAAATCGTGTGCCGACATTTTATAGGTTGAGAGATAATGTGTAGCATCAATAAATACTTCATCAATGCTGTACGGAAAAATATCATCAATAGAAACATACTTCAAATAGGTTTCTACTATCTTCGTGCTACACGAACGATACAATGCCATACGAGGCGGCGCTGCAATGTAATCGACTGCAAGCGTCGGGTCTTTCTTCAGTTGAATATCATCATACGATGAACCACTAAAATCCTGACCTCTTAATTTGGCTTTTCGTTGAGCATTAACTCTATCTACTTGCTGAATTGCCTCAAATAACCTTGCTCTGCCTGAAATACCGTGAGCTTTAAGACTTGGTGCGACTGCAAGACATATTGTTTTTTCTGTCTTCGATACATCTGCAACAAGCAAGTTGGTAGTGAGAGGATCTAACCCTCGTTCAACACATTCAACGGAGGCGTAGAAACTTTTAAGATCTATGGCTATATAGGTCTTATCATTCATTTCTACACCTCCTAAAATTTATTTTTTATTATATTATACATTTTTTGATTGCTTTTATCAACCACGCTTAATACAAAAATATAAGGGGCGCCGCCAACCCCTTAGCGACACCCCTTTAAAAAGGACATCTTCATTATAAGCAGCCATTTTTGCCTTGTCAAGTTTTAGAGGGGGGTTGAAGATTTATTTTTATTCTGAATAATCTAAGAATTTAAAGTGTTGACAAGGCGCCTTTTTAACTGTATAATATAAGTGTTCTTAGGTTTGATTGACGTTCCCTTCGGGGACATAGGTTTGATGCACAAGGTCGGATTTATCTTTAACGGGATAATTCCGACCTTTTTTATTTTCTGCTTAAAGCAGCGACAATTGAACAAATCCAATCGGTAATTACAAGAATTGACCGGCTCAACTCTACGGAGATGGGCCGGTCTTTTTTTGTTTTACAAATAAAAAACAGAAAGGACGACCCAAAATCATGAGCGAAAACAAAAACCCCCTGAACGACTTTTTGGAAATGGAGGAAAACGGGACAGATGCATTTGCTGATCTTCCGTTTACCACACCCGTACCCGAATCGTTTGTTCAAAACGCCTCGGCTCAACCCCCAGCACCTGCAGTTCAGCCCGTAGTTCCAGCTCAGGCACCGCAGATGCAACCCCAACCTCAGTTTGTGCAACCGCCTGTGCAACAGACAGCACCCACACCGGTACAACAGCCTGTGCAGAATCCTGTATCAGCGCCCGTTGCACCCCAGGGCTCGTTGTTTGAAGCGGCCGTAGCACAAACGCCATTGGCACAAGCACCTGTTATGCAGCCCCCTGTAGTTCAACCTCCCGTTGTATCTGCACCGGTTGCCCAGGCACCCGTTGCCGCAAATCCCCCCGACGAAACACCCGTGCAACAGACCATTGCCGATGCGGCTGATCCGTTCACTGCTGCTCTTGCTACGGCAAAAGCACAGAGCGAAAGTCGCTTGGTAGAAACCTGCATGGCACGTGATGCCGTATTTAATTACGGTAAGGCGAAAGAACCGATTACCGACCGTGATTGCACCTTTGAGGATCTCCGTGAAAAATACGAAAGTGACTTTCCGGAGTTAGCCGAGAGTAAAAAGATTGAGTGGACCGTTACCTATGGTAAGGAAAGTAAAACCATCAATAACCCCGGCTCTGACAAAGTTTACGAAATCAAGGCGGAAATCGAAAAATCCAAGAAGTTCTTAGAAGGTATCAAAAAAGGTAAAACCGATGCCGACAAGAACCCCGAATGCATCGTTAAGCCGCGTATCAAGGCACAAAGCAAGGGCGAAGTTATTCCTTTGTCTTCGTACAAGGAATTTTGCACAACCGTTGCAGAAGCCCGTCAAAGTGATAAGGCTATTGTCCTTCTCCCGTCTTCGGACGGGAGGCTCTACCAGATGCGAAAAACACCCGTTGGGATCTTTACGGCTCAGGCAGATACTCTGCCTGAGTTCCCACCGGTTACTCCAGGCTTTCAAATGACTGTCCCTAAAATTCCAATGCACTTACTGCTCTTTATATGGGATTTCTTTGCAGGACTGTCGGAAAGATACGAGCTGGAGGCATTGGTACATATCCTTTATGATACAAGACGAAACAAATACACCGTTCGGGTACCAAAACAAAAGCTAACCCACGTAAGCGTTGATTCGGTTATGGAAGAAGAATATCCTGAGCATATGATTCACGTTATGGATATCCATTCTCATAACACAATGCCTGCAAAGTTTTCCTCGATTGATGACGATGACGAAAAGCCTACACGCCTTTATGCCGTTATGGGCAGATTGGATAAGGTATTACCGGAAATAACGGTAAGAGCAAGCTGCGGCGGGAAGTTTATTCCTGTTGATCCCGCAGATGTGTTCGATATCAAGTCCACTTCTTTTCCTCATCCGAAGATCTGGGATGAAAAGATTGAACTACCTAAACCTGAAGATGTTTTAGCGCTACCTGCACCAAAACAAAAATCGCCATTTCGCTTTTGGCGAGTGGGAACAAAAGTATGAGATATTCAAGTACGGCTCCCGTTAAGATCGTGGTTATCGGCGCAGGCGGTACGGGCGGATATGTAATACCGCATCTATACCGTTTGGGCTATGCATCTCACCGTGATGTCCGCATTATCGTATGCGATGGCGACGTCGTTGAAGAAAAGAACCTAATTCGACAGAATTTCGTTGAACAAGATATCGGCAGAAACAAGGCTCAAGTACAAGCGGAACGATATTCAGCTGCTTTTGGTATTGAGTGTGAATACAAACCTGATTTCATTGAAAACGATGCGGAACTTTTCAGACTAACCTCTCCTGACTTCACTGCAAGACAGTATTCCGGAGTGCCTGAAACACAAAAGGTTATTCTTCTTGGTTGCGTTGATAACAACAAATCAAGGCAGATGTGCCACCGTGTTTTTAACAAACAAAAAGATTTAATCTACATCGACTCAGGAAACGGCGAGCATACAGGACAGGTTGTATGCGGCGTAAGACAAAACGGTAAAACCACCTACAAGCCGATAGGCTCTCTCTATCCGGATGTTCTTAAAGAGGAAGACAAATTCCCCTCGGAATTATCCTGTGCGGAAAGAACCGTCTCGGCGCCACAATCGGTTACGGCAAATTTGACTGCAGCTACGGCAATGGTCGGTTTTCTGTATAACCTTTTGATTGTAGGTGAACTCAACACTCGGTATATTACCTTTTCATCCAAACAAATCAATATGCGGGCAGAAATGACAAAGAAACGCAAACGTAAACCAGCTAAAAAATCCGAAACCAGAAAGGACTAAATCATTATGGAAGTACGTAATCTTGTTATCTTTTATGATAAGCAAAAGTGTCGCATTGGCGGTCAAAAAGGAACCCTTAAATCCATTAACATTGTGGAAACCTTACCGAACGGTAAACAAAAGACCGTTTACTCGGATTTTCACTTCGTCTCACAGGAAAAGACGCCGGTTTTTAATAACCTGCTGAAACTCATTAAGAAGCCTGAAAAAACTTCTGGGAGGAGGGCTGCCTGATGGGACGTGGATATTGGTTACCGCCTCAGCACGATAAACTAGCCGCCTCTGATGGCTTTTATGTAGACAGTTCTGCTGTTTACGGCGACGACATCTCTGCAGGTTGGGACAGATTGCTCGAATCTGTATCGAAAAAGCTTATCTTCCAAGAGAAAACCTTTAACAAGTTTTGCAACTGGAAATCCTGCGGCTTGGAACAAGACTATTTCGTTTTGCTCTACAACCGCCATGTTGAGATCATCGTTGAGGATGCAGACGGATATGTGGCTGTATATGCCATCATTCCTGAAACCTGCGAAGCTCCCGGCTTTGCTAAGCGCTCGTTCCCTCGATATCTTAATATGCTAAGAGAAACACTGACCGAACTGTATCCCGGAGCCGTATCCAAACGGATAAACTCCCAGCATATCAAAAAGGTCGGCTAAATCCTATGGACTGCATTTTTGGTGCGGTCTTTTTTATTGGAGGAAATCATGCGAATAAAGTTTAAAAATCTTATGCTTGAGGTTACACGAAAGTGCAATATGCATTGTGCGCATTGTATGCGTGGCGAACAGCAGGAAGAAACCATGTCAACCGACACCGTTCAGAAATTGCTTGAGCACACATACGAAATTGAGCAACTCAGCATTACCGGCGGCGAGCCATCTCTGGCTCCCGATACGATACGCTGGCTTGCATATTTCGTAAAGTCGCGTGACATTAAAGTGGGTTCTTTCTTTTGTGCAACAAATGCCGGAGAGTATTCAAAGGAATTTGTTGATGCACTTAGCAGTCTTTATGCTGTTTGCACCAAACCCGACAAATGCATTCTTACCATCAGTACAGACCAATTTCACTCTGATGCCGATCCAAAAGCATTAAGTGAATACCGTCAGTTACCGTATTACAGTTTGGAAAAGGAAAAAGGCTTTTTACCTAAAGGCAAAATACTCCTTGAGGGCAGAGCTGCCGAAAATAATCTCGGGAGATTCTCAAAGCCCTTCACTGAACATATCTACGATTTTGATATTCACGGATGGTATTTGCATATCGGTGATCGAATCTATATCAATGCACTTGGCGACGTGCTTCTCGACCCCGACCTCAGCTATCTTAACCAAATGAATGAAAACATCGGCAATATATGGGAAATGCCACTCGATGAAATTCTGCGTGAAAGTTGTTACAAGTTACCCGAGCAATACCTTCCTGAAAACAATCAGAAATACGTGTACTGCGTGCACATTTCAGCAGAGGCAAACACCATAACTATTGAACCCAACGAAAGCCGTGTTTACTATTCATCACCACGTAAGGCAGTAGCGGCATATCAGTCTGTTCTGAATAATCTGCGAATAACACCGGTTTATTCAAAAGATGGAAGAATCCCCGATGATCTGGATATGAAATTCGGAGAGCTTCCCGAAATTGAGGACCGATGTGCAGGAACGGAAATCAGATATTTACTTCCCGGTGCAACACCCAAGACTGTCATAGTCGAGGTTATTCGTTGCCCTATTGAGGAGGATTTTGACGATGTCCGAGAATGAACAGCAGCAAACCGCTTTTTGCCTGAAAGAAATCGAAAATTCTAAAACCCTTATTTTAACCCTTTCTGCTCAATTTTCTAAAATCCGTGCCGCTTATGAAAAGTATAAAGGGACCGGCCTAAAACGTGAGTATGACTCATTGGTAGATCTACAAAGGGCTGTAAAAAGACTTCTGGAGGAGTTTCCTACATTAGTCCTTCAGCTTAATGAGTACGGCGACTTAGAACTCTCAAAAACAACAGAACGGTTATACGGTGTTCTTAAAAAGTTTAACTACTTAGGAACTGCCGATTACTCCAAACTCTGTATGGCTTTAGAGAGCTTCGCAAAAGAGTTGCCAACAGCGGATCATAACATCAATACTGCAAAATTGGCTCATCTTATGAACCGTGCTCGTATGGGATACTTCCCAACAGATCTTTCTCACGTGCAGATGCTAAAGGATGCTATTGTCTTTCCCGGCTCACCTGTAAACCTTATAGACCCCTGCTGCGGCGAGGGCTTGGCTTTGCAGGCTTTTTCCAAAGGGATACAAGCAAGGACATACGGAATAGAAATTGACGAAGTACGCGGTGAGGAGGCTCAACGAAGGCTCCAGCGTGTAGGCTTCGGAAGTTTCTTTCATTCAAGGATAAGTCTTAATGCCTTTCAAGGTCTTTGGCTTAATCCTCCGTACCTTTCTGTCCCCTCGGAGAACGAAACAAGGAGGCTTGAAAAAAGCTTTCTTGCAGACAGTATGCGTCTTTTACAAATCGGCGGAATAATGGTCTATATTATTCCGTATTACAGAGCAACGCCGGATGTATGCCGTGTACTCTGCGAAAACTTTACGGATCTCAGAGTACATAAGTTTATCGGTAAGGAATTTGAGCGTTTCAAGCAAGTTGCCTTCATAGGCAGAAGAATCGAGCGTCGTGAGGCTGAAAAGATGGCTAAACGCCTATCCGAATATATGCTGGACGACGAGAAAATCCCCTTAATCACAGAATTGCCGAAGGGTTGTTATGAGATGCCTGCGGCAACGAAAAATGTAGAGCTGTTTAAAGGTGCCGTATTTAACGTATCGGAACTTGCAGATCAGCTTAAAAAATCCCCAAGCATTGAACGATTATTTGAGGAACGCACCTTAGACAACCGTGAACGCAGACCGCTATTACCCCTCAATCTCTCACAGGTAGGGCTTGTTGGAGCAAGCGGACTGATGAACGGACTTGTAGAGTGTGATACCCCTCATATAATCAAGGGCCGAATCGTCAAAGAAAAGAAGACCAAGATTGGTGTCGAGGACGAGAACGGCAAAACAGCAGTTCGGGAGATAACCTCAAACAAACTGATATTCAATGTATTAACACCCACCGGGCTTAAATCGCTCGGCTAATTAAATCGACGAAAAGAGGACAAATCAATGTTAAAACAACAACCCCGCGTTCTTGCACCGGAAGAGTCTGCATTTGCAGCAAAACATTTTACGCAAGTTTATGCTTTCCTGGCAGAAAACAATCTGTCGGAAGACGACTATTATGACTACGCTATCAACGGCTTTTTGAGAGCTGTGCAGGAACACCACACCTCTGCTGGCTCAGGCGACTTCAAGCATTTCGCCAATGCCTTAATGAGTGAGGAATGTTCTGCCTACGAGGAATCGTTACATACGGCTCCCATCGTTCTCAGTTTCAGCGATTGTTACAAAAGTTCGCACGAACTTGAGGAAACCATCGCCGATGCAAAAAACACAATGGATGATGCTATTTCTGCTATTGCTTACGATGAAACAATGCAGAGTTTCAGTGCTACTCAGCAAAGAATCGTAAATCTGCTTATGGAGGGTTATTCCAGAATGGATATTGCCACAATGCTGCAGATGAGCGTTACTGCTTTGTTTGATGAAATTAGCCTTATTCAGCAGAAAACAATGGCAAGTCCCTTGATGATGGCAGCGTAAAATAACCGGAAAGGACAGAATTTATGAACCGTATTAAATATATCTTTGCTAAGGCACGACTAGTTTTATCCACCTGCAGAGCAAAAGCTGCAAAGGATCTGATGGACAAGGTAATCCGCAGTACCAAGGCGAAAAAGGAAGAAATCGACTATAGTTACGAAAACTTTCTAAATCGTTGCAAACAGCAGGAAAAAGCAGCCGTTATGCTGAAACGAGCAAAGAATGAAAACCCCAACAAGCCTTTTTTCAAGGTTGACCTTGGGATTGAGCATTTTACCGTTTTGCCCGATGTGGCAAACAAGCTTACCCGACACGACGTTGAGGTTGCGATAACACGCCACCGATACGGTGACTGGGGCGAAGTATCTAAAGATACTTGGCAGTGCAATAATGCCGGAGTCAACTATGATATGGGCGTTATCTGTTCAAGATATCCTCTCTTTGGAGGTGGATTCTTCAACATTGAAACAGATAAGCGAACAAATCTCACGAGGGTTTATCTAGGTGGTGAAGCTTAATGACTTATGAGCTTGACCTTAATCTGCTAAGGAAGAAACTCTCACGTGCGCGTTTGCAAAGAGAGGAACCACGATATCTGATAAAAGAACCGGAAGGCGAATTAACAGAAAGCCTCAGCTACTTAGTTGAAAATGTGTTAAAACCTTTGTTTGCAGGACGTAAAATACACTCTGCCGATCTTGACTTTAATGCCTTTGATCAGGGTGATATCACAGACTTATTAGACTACTATATGGAGCATTATTACGACGAGACAAGCGATTGGCAACGTCTGAGCACTGTATATAACAAGTGCAAATATGCAAAGCCCCTCACAAGTACCGTTGCATTCATATAGGAGGCGCTTATGTTTAAAGATATTGATAATTTTGAAGGGCTTCTGGAATCACTAAGACTTGAAAGAGTTCTGTTCAAAAATGAATCTACCCATAATGGTAACTTTCTTAATGCAGATGACTACTATATTGAAGCTTGGGAGCATCTATCAGATTTATCTGATGAATCTATTGGTCTTGATTGGACGGATAGCACTTTATATAAGTTCAGTTTTCCAGGAATGGTTAAATTCTATGATTTATGTAAGGTGCATAGCAGAATTAATAAAATCAATTTCAAGAAAAATCCGTATGTTACGGCAGCGGAAGAATATGTTAGAGCAGCTATCTATGATTCGCCTGCTGAAAACTTTGCTTGGAACTTATGGATTCCCAAAAAAATCATTAAAAAGAAGCGATATATATTCCTAATCGAAACTGGATGTTACTTTGACGATTACGTGGATATGCTGAATCTTTTATATGAAATACGGGATTATTACGACGTAAAAAGCAAAGAACTTGAAAAGGAATTAAGCAATAAAACCAAGATCATCAAACTTCCCACGCCGAAAAAGGAAACGAGGAAAGCAGCATGATTAATGATGAAGTTGTAATCCATATTAAAGAAGACAAATCAGTAAGGTTAGAGATAACCGAAAACGGTAAAACCCGAACCAAACTGATTAGTCCCCAAACCCTATTTGATTGCATTAAGGGCAGTCTTTCAAACACACCTGTAAAAGTATCTACCGGTTTATTGCCGTCAAACATTATTAGCGTGACAGGCGATGAATCGGGCGCCAGATACGCTGTTGTTGAATATCGTTATGAAACCGCCGACATTACCTATATGTCAACGGAATATAAGGATTTCCCGTTACCAAGACTTATTTTCGGTTTTACGGTAGAAAGCAGCGGCCGTATATCACAGGTTAAACTTGGAGTGCCTGCTCTCGGTAAATTAAGTCCTGATACCAAAATGTACTACTATCCTTTTTCAAACGTGAGCCATTTTTCTTTATGTACGGGAACAAATGCATTGCCAAACATAAAGACGCTCCAAAACCTTGAGAATCTTCCAAATTACATTATCTCTCTGCCTGATAATGACGACTATTACCAAGATGAACATACCAAACTTAAATTGGGACACAGAGATTTGTTGGAACATTTAAAGGATAAGGATAGACAGTATTACTATGATAAGGTCTTAATCCAAATGCCGAATGCAATGCTAAAAAACTTCTTATAACTAATCAAAAGATTTCCAATGGAGATTACATACTCCATTGGAACGTTGAATGACGGCGCTATGCGCCTTATTAAAGGAGGCAAAATCAATGACCGAAGAGCAAGCCAAAAAATTAGCATTACCTTTCTCTTTCGATGAAATCGAATGGCGTGTACTCCGAGTCTCAAAAAAGAAACCTGTAGCACAAGTTGCGGCTTATGTCGATTCCCGTGCCATACAGAAAAGGTTGGATGAAGTTGTCGGTCGTGAAAACTGGCAAAACGAATTTGAAACAGTTACCGGCGCTGACAATAAGAGCACAGCTCATATCTGTAAACTCAGGATTTATTATCCTGAGCGCGGCGAATGGATAATCAAGAGCGACGGAGCCGGTTGCACCGATGTAGAACCCATTAAAGGTGGCCTTTCCAACGCATTCAAAAGAGCCGCATCTATGTGGAGCATCGGTCGCTATCTCTATGAACTGAAAGATATATGGGCGGACATTGATGAGTATAAGTGCATAGAACAGCACGCTTACCCTGAGCTAGAACGCAAATATAATCAGTTCTTGAAAAACCGTGAAAAGAATGGCGGACAAACACCTAAGCAAACGGGACAGAAAAAGCAGACGAAACAACAACCTGCACAGCAAACTCCCGCAGCTTCTCAGCAGCCTGCACCTAACCCGCAACAGCAACAAGTATCCGCACCGAACATTCCCAACGGCAGATTTGCAGGAAATACACCTCCTGCGCCGGTGAATACACCACAATCTGCACCGGGATTAAAGAAAAACGAGTGTAAAATCGTTGATCTACAGGTAACCAAGGGGGCAAAGTCCGAACAGACCTTCGTTGTGCTTGAAAACTGCCAAGGTAAGAAATTAGAGGCATATATACCAGGCACACCGCAGTTGGCTCACGGACAAGTTATTTGCAGCCCTAAAATCGTAACAAGAAGCCACCCGGCTGTCGGTAACTACAACGTTATCGAAAGCTATAACCTTGCGGCATAATGCCAAAACGAAAGGACAAATCAATTATGTATAAAGAGAACAAAACCCTGTACCTTTTTGTGATAGGAATAATCACAGCATTATCCCTTATCGCCGGCATCTTTGTCGGTAACAGCGATATTCTCGTCAACAGCAGATACGGCTTTGTCGTAATCATCTGTGCAGCGGCAACCTTTGCGGTATGCTCTATTGTTGGCTACCGTGATAAGCGTCTTAACGATGCTTATTTTAAGAAGTTCACCGATGCATCAGAAGAAGCAAATAAATACAAACAACGTATGATGGATGTTGCAGAAGAACGGGATTCGCTGAAAACACAGCTTGAATACTACACCTCCGGCGCTGTTAAGGATGAATACGAAACGCTAAAAAACAAATGTGAGGCAATCGAATCTTTCCGTAACAGTTTCCCGTACAGAATCGCAGACGGATACATTCTCTATAACATTCTGAGAACCAATCTGCAGATCGGCAAGGCAAGTACATGGCAGATCGTCGGCGATTACAACGGAGATTTATGGGAGTGCAGTATCGTACGACCGCATACACAGTCCTGTAAGGAGCTCCTCACCCTTGTGGCTTCCACCAAAGAGCCGAATGAAGTCGGCGCCCTAAATCAGAGCGAAACTTTATTGTGGGAATAAGGAGGGTATCTGAATGGAACAAATCACCGCTATGAAGATCACAGGGATTACCCTGAACAATTTCCGTAATCATACCGAAACAACACATTTTGACTTCGGTGATATCAGTTACATAACAGGACACAACGGCACCGGCAAAACGACAATGGCTCACGCAGTATGTTTTGTACTCTACGGAGTTTCATATTACGGTGAGCAGAAAATCGAAAGGCTGATGAATGAGAATGCAGATAACGTTCAAGTGCAACTTCACTTCATCGACCAAAACGGAGCCGCCCACACCCTTATGCGAACAAGGAAAAATGAAAAGTATTCTGTGCTGATGGACGGATATACCGTTAATCAAAGCAGAATTGAGCAAATGTTTGGTGATAAAAATACCTTTTTGGCAATGTTCAATCCCACATACCTTATTGAAAATATGGGCAACGATGGCAGAGAACTTATTCTCCGCCATCTCAAACCCGTATCTCAAAAGGATGTGTTGGCAGCGATCCCTTCCTACCAAACACACCTCGAAAACATTGACCTTGAAACGCAGTCACCCGAAGATGCTCTAAAGGATACCCGTGCGGCAATCCGCAGAGTTGAACAACGGTTAGACGTGCTTCAGGGACATATTGAGTCCATTGAAGAATCACAAAAAACTGCCGATGTAAAACTTGGTGAGTTGTACTCCGAAAAGCGTAGCGTTGAGGAGCAAATCAAAGCCCTTAAAGAAAAACAATTTGAGGGTATCGACACAGAAGACTTTGCTATTCAGCGTGATGTGCTGACAAGGAAGTTAAGCCGCAATGCCGGCGAGGATCCTGCCGTAACAACCGCAAAAGAAAAGTTGGCGAAGGTTAAAGCACGTGTATATTCCTCAAAATTCACGCAGGCTATTGCCGAAGCATCTGCCGAGTATAATTCTTTGGCTAAACAATATAACGAGCTTAAAGAACGAATTACGGCACTAAAAGTCGGTGATGTCTGTCCTACCTGTAAAATGCAGGTTACGGAATCCAATATCGAGGAAACACGAAACCATTTAATCGCCGAGTGTAATCGTATCGGTGAACTTGGTAAAGGTGTTGTTGCCAGAGGCAAAGAGATTGCCGAGCTTGATAAAAAAGCAAAGGCACAGTTTGAACAGTGGAAAGCGGATGATATCGCAAAGTTTACTGCAGAACTTGAAGAACTGCAGAACAAAACCGAGCGTGTCGATGTTTCTGAAATCCGCTCCAAGCTTGACGAACTTGCCGATCTTGAAAAGTACGGTAATCTTTCCGAGCAGGAACTTTCCGAACTCGGCAACCTTGAGGCAACCCTTATCGGTATCAACGCACAGATCGAAACGGTAGAACAATCCGCAAGTGAGGAAAGGTTAAAATCGGCGCTCGTTGAAAAGGATGTGTTCACAGAGCAGATGAAGAAGTACAAAGATATTGTTACTGCTCTTACCGAATATATCTTTAAGCGTGCCGACCTTGCAACAGCAGAACTCAAAATGCCTAATGTTGAGATTCGTCTGTTTGAGGTAATACGAGGTACGGGCGAAGTGAAAAATGCCTTTAAGTTTGATTACAAAGGGCGTGAGTACACAACACTATCTCTTTCTGAAAAGACACTGGCAGGCATTGAAATTTCTGCCCTCATTCGCAGAATAACCGGCAAGGATTATCCCGTCTGCATTGACAATACCGAAAGTATTGCCGCTTTTAATGACGTGGATATGCCTTCACAGGTTATGCTCATCCGCGTTGTTAAGGGACAACCGCTTACCGTCAAGTTCCAGAACAACTACACTGCAGCCGTTCCGGCTGAAAACGAAATGAGAAAGGCAGCCTGATAAATGGCTAATTACAACTACATTTCCATAGATGTAGTTGATACTGCGGTACTCTGCAATTTGGACATTAAGCAATCAACCATCACTCGTGAAGAGGTTCAAGCAAGGTGTCCTTATTGCGGAGACTACAGATACCGTATGTATCTCAGTCATCGCATGGATAACGCTACCTTTTGGTGCCACAACTGCGGCACTACCGGGAATGCGGTTACACTCTATGCAGATTTTAACCCCGAAGGTCGAAGACTCACCAATGCCGAGGCATATCACGAGCTACTCCATCATCCTGATGTACGATGTGATGAAGTCCCGGATACTGCGGGAGATTATCGAACCTTACAAATCAGACCGTTGCACGAACGCAGTGACATTTATCTCAATTTTCTCAGCTTACTTGATTTAGAGGAAAAACACCTCCGCAATTTACTTAGTCGTGGTCTTTCCAAAGAAATCATAGACGGAAATATGTATCGAAGTATTCCAACAGATCCGTCCAAGCGAAGAAAAGTGTTAAATCAACTGTCGCAGCGGTTTGACCTATCGGGCATTCCCGGCTTTTATACCAAAAACAACAAATGGCAAATGGCGAACTGTCGCTACAGCGGTATTCTAATTCCCGTATGCGATATGAATAATCAAATACAGGGATTGCAGATCCGTTTCGATGATCCTCCACCGAAAATAATACAAAATCCGGACGGCACCAAAACCGAAAAGAAAGGTGAACGTTTCCGCTGGTTTTCTACAGGCGGAGAATATTATGAAAACGGCACAGGAATATCCAGTTATATTCACGTTGTCGGCGACGCAAATTGCGATACATTACATCTCACCGAGGGACCGATGAAAGCTGATATTGCAAGTTATCTCTCCGATGGAGAGCTCTTTATAGGGCTTACCGGAGTACAAAACGTGCGGTATCTTGCAGAGGTCGTAAAAAAACTCCATCCAAAGCGAATAGTCGAGTGTATTGATATGGATGTTCGCACCAACCCCCATGTTCAAAGAGCACAATCTAAAATACGCTCAATCTGTATGCCTCTTTGCGAGGATTATCGGACATTTACCTGGCCGATAGAACAGAAAGGTATTGATGATTGGCTCCTGTTTGAGAAACTCAAGCGTGAACGCGGATTAATAAAATAGTGAAAGGATTATATTATGTCAGAGAGAATACATTTATCAGAATGGAAACATGAAAACGGTAGAATTAAATTGATTTATAGAGATGGAGATTTCTTTTATGTGAACAAAGAGGATTTTGATAGAGCTTTCGGCTGTATTGTTAGCGGCGAAAAAGAGGAAATCAAAAGAGATTTTGAGCAAAAGATCGATTAAAACAATACATATTATCACTATCATATATCAATCGATGAAAGGAAACCGTTAAATGAAAAATATGGAGAGCCTTATTGCGGTTCATCAAAAAACTGAAGGTATAATCGGAAAGTTTTTCTACTACTCAACCTCAAGTATTTTAATCCCAAAGACAAAGTTTATCGAAATAGGACAGGCGTTCGGTTTTCCCAAGTTCAAACCGGCAAAGGAATCAAAAGCCGGCGCATATCGTTGTGCGACCACTGCATTAAAAGAGCGTGTGCAAGTAAAAGGCGACGATGGCAAACTACACGAGTACCGCATTTATTGCAGGGACAACAAAAAGGATAATGCTCAGTTCATAACACGAGAACTTGTAAAGGAAACACCAAATTCAAAAACAAACGAGTATAAGAAACTTGCCAACATCTGCTTTGACAGAGAAAACGAAGTTGTCTTTGTCGAAAACGAGATTTTTGATGCCGATGTTGATGTTCGCAAATACTGTTTACAGGCGCAGGAATTATATGAGCGTTTTTGTAACTGTTACACTGCCGATCAGGTAGATTCGGTTATCGACGACATCCTCCAGCGTATGCAGGCGAACGATATCAGCATTAAAGGTAATTTGTTCTTTATTCCTAAGCAGTATTTATCTCTGCTCAATCTGTTAGAAGACTATATTGAAGCTATAAGCAAAGAAAACCTGAGCAACAGTATGGTACATAGTAACAGTATGTTTGTAGTTGACGATGAAAGACAACGTCAGAAAATGACCGATGAATTTTATGCCAACTATAAAAAGGATATTGAATTTTACCAAGACCGAATTCAGCATTTTATTGACAGCGGTTGCGAATCGCAGGCGGTTATTCAGCGTTGGATGCAGAAGATCAATGCTCTGCAGATGAAAAAGCAGACCTATGAACAAATCCTTCAGCGTCAACTCAATGATCTTAACAGTGACTATGCGATGCTTCAGATGCAAGGACAGGAATTGGCAGTCCGTAATGTAAAGGGTCAAGCCCAAATTAAACTTGCTGCATAAACGAGGTGTGATAATGGAAAAAGACTATACCGTTACCATAACCGAGGTTTTGCAAAGGAAAGTACAAGTCAAAGCGTTTAATAAAGAAGAAGCAAAATATATCGTAGAGCAACAATATTATAACCAAGAGCATATTCTAAACGAAAACGACCTTGTAGTACAATCTTTTAAAGCAAAAGCAGCGTAAAAACAAAAGAACAGCGGCACCGTGAGGCGTCGCTGTTTTTGATTTACTAATCATAGTTTACTTATTTCATCATGAATTCTTTTACAGTTGTTTGCGTCCTTGTACGTAAAGAACTCATCAACTCTATTTATATACTTTTCTTTCATTTTGCAAGACGATTTCATATATTCGATTACCAAAGATACCAAGTCGTCTTTGTTTTTCGCAATTTCACCAAATCCCATTGTTTCATAATCAAAATACCCTTTGTCATACTGTCCTTCATCGAAATGATAATACAGTACAGGTTTTTTCAAATAAGCATAGTCAAATATCGCCGATGAATAATCTGTAATTATCAGAGAAGCATCCGCAAAGATTTTCTGGTAAGATGTTTCAAATGGAGACAACATGATACTATCATCGAGTTTAAAATCTTCCACCTGTGCATACACATTTGGGTGAGGTCTAAACACTAACTCATAACCATATTCTTTTGCGGCTTCAATAAGTTTGGCATCGTTGATAAATTCTGAAAGAACTTTAAAATAATCAGTATATTTAAAAGCCTCGTTGTATTGATAATTGAGTTCACTTGTTGACAAAAGTGTATTACGCCAAGTTGGCATAAATACTATCTGCTTTTTGCGCGAATCATACAAATTATCATATCTCGCAAAACCGGTAAGCTTAACTTGCTCTTCGGTGTATCCATAGCTTTCGTTATCTATTATCGAATTATATTCCATAGAATTTGCTGTTATAAGTAGTTTGAAATTTTTAATAAGACGGTCAAAATATTGTGACATATCATCTTTTGTGATGCCGTGCTGTAAGAATACAAACTGGCTCTTCACCAATCCAAGAAACACATCGATTTTTAATTTTGTTCCAAAAGGATATCTACGTATAAAATCGAAATTCGAGGTTATATATTTATCGGCAAACAGCACAAGAATTTTATGTTCGCGTGAGCCATAGTCAACCACATTTCCATAACGTAAAAGACGCTTTTTATATGGAGATTTTTTATCAACCACAAAATAACGCTCTACACCATCATCCATATTGGCGCTATATCTGAATAAATGTTCAGCGTTATCATCCGCCTTATCATGACGATCCATATACAACCATATTTTTTTCTTAGACATTTCAGGGTAAAGCTTTATATAGTCATTCAATAAAGATATCTCTTCATCGAAATATGGATGAACAAAATTCATTTTCACATATTTATTAATACATGCTTTTAGTAGCGAGATGGAAAACGGACTAACAACCAAAATGTTTGGGAAATAAGTTTTTTTAATTATTGAATTATCACCAAGTACAAAAGAACCAACTTTCTTTCTGAGTCTTGATGAATAATTAGATTCGAGTTTACACGGAAAATCACCAAATTTATCAGAATGAATTAAGAACTCAATCTCCCCTTCCCCGGTGTAAGGTATAGTAAGTATAAATGATTTTGATTCTAAAACAGATTTTCCCAAAAAGAAAATATCTTTTTGTTTTTGGTGGAATGTCTCGGCGCTATAGACTTTTTCACGATACTTTGCAATTAGAGACAACCCCTCATATGAGGAAAAGGTATAATAACCGCCTATTTTTATCACACCATCACATTCTTCAATCAAAGAAATCCATAGTCCCGGACAAATAGTTTGAAAAAATACATCACCAAAGTAAAATCCAATTATCCCATCATCGCCCTTTTTTAAAACAGCATCGGTTTTATGTCTAACTTTTCTCAAGTAATACTTATGCCAAAAAGAAATATGAGTTGCTGAACCTATAACATCGTCATCGATATATTGCATAATCCATTCTAATTCTTTATACAGAGAGTTAAGATTAATTTGCTCTTTTATTGAATTCGGGATATTATCCAGCTTGTACCATTGAGTATCATAAATAATCTGAAACTGAGTGTATTTAGTAACCTCACCGTATTTATCAAGATCCTGTTCAATCAAAAGTTTAGGCAGCACAAGGAGTTTTTCATACCACCCAACCTTTTTATTACAAACCTGAATAGCAGAATTTCCCTTCCATCTTTTACGATAATACAGCCTACTTTCAATACAAACCCCGTACTTACGTTTATCAAGTAATATACGATGAAGCATTTCTCCATCTTCGGCATATGTAAGTTTTGTATTAAATCTCTTGTTAATTATTGCATCTCGTCTTATTAACGTGCTTGCTATATGTGCCTGGATTGATTTGTGTTCTTTGTCAATATCAATAATTCTTGTTTCTGTGAATTTTCTATTTAGTATATGATCAGGACTTTTAACATTTTCAAAAAGATGCAATGGAAAAGATACAAAATCCACTTCTTCTCCAAACCTTTCAAAAAAACGCAAACCACATTCAATATAGTTTTCAGCAAACTTATCATCGCTATCTAAAAAAGCAATGTAATCACAAGTTGCAACTTCTAAAGCTGAGTTTCTTGCAGCGCTTAGACCTTGGTTTTCCTGCTTTATATAGATAATATTATCAGGATATTTTCTCAAATAATCAAGACAGATCGCATCGCAATTATCAGGGCTGCCATCATTAACGAGTATCAACTCAATGTTTTCTTCAAAGCCACAAGTCTGATTTATGACACTATCTATGGCATCAGCCAAATAATCTTCTACATTCCAAATAGGAATGACAACACTAACTTTATACATTTTATTTTTCCTCCGTTTTTACTCTAAAATAAATTTTCCAAGTTTATTTGATTTATAGCAATCAAAAGAACTTCTGACAACATCATTCCACATTCCAAAATGACTGTCTTCCATAGGCGTTTTCTTCACCTTTAAAAAATTCCCGTACATAACTATTCCGGGAGTATATTCCCACTTTCTAAGGTTGATAAATTCAAACAACAATGGGAGATTTATCTCCACCGTCAACTCCCAATATGGGGATTTTGCCTTTAAAAGTTTTTTATACTTGTTTGATATTTTGATAAACCTATTTTTTTCAAACGTACAATCAGCACGATTCCAATACCATTGTCCAAACGAAATAAAATACGCGCCTGCAGCATTAACTCTAAGTATCAGATTTCTCGGATCACATTCGTATGGTTGTAATAGAATTCCAACAGCTGAATCTTTATTGATTTCACTTGCAAAATCAGGATGAAAGTTTTGCACCTCTGTTATATACTCGTGAACTCTAAACCTAAATTTTATTGTTTTTTTATTGTGGCAAGCGAATATATCAACCACGGGATTATTAGTATTTTCCGTAAATCTATAAGTGTTAATTTTTGCCCGAGGTTTTCTGCAAAACAACATTCTACTGAATGGTATATGTAATATTTCCATTTATTTCACTCCCCTTTCAGCAGTTCTATAAATCGTGGTATGGACTCAATTTCAAGACGCTTGATATCGTCTAAAATAGATTTAATTTTTGATAATGAAGACACATCTTTAGAAACTATGTATTTTAAGTAAAAGCTAAATGCAATACACGACCATCTATAAATTCGAGACAGTTCATTTTTAAGGGTATCATCCTCGCTGATAACACCGCTATTTAATAAATGGTCATAACGTTCCATCATAACTCTTTTATGCTCCATCAAAGTGTAAATGACGCGTTTGTCAAAATAGACGCTGTCATTAGCAACATCATCTAAATATGATTTAATATTATCTATTGTTTCAATACCATAAGTCTCGCCTTCCTCTAACCATTTTGATTTATCAAATAACCTCGATTTGTCATCCGAGTTAATATAGTCTTCAAGAGAAGCGATAATAAGATTTTTTTCGATTCTGTGATGATAATATGAAACAGTTTCCATCAAATTTATAGTCTTATTTCCATATGAATTAAGATAGGCTATTACAAACTCATCACAGTTTATGGTTGAAGGATTATAGTGTCCGCTATCGGTGTATCCCATGATATGAAATATATTCTCATCCGCATTGTAACCGTATAGTAAAATATCATGTCCGAAATGATGATGCTTATACGCAAGCCTGCTTGGAATATAATACTCATCTACACTTGTAATTATATATTTCTTACAAAGTAATCCCCTGATAATGAAGTCTTTTATATTGATGCTGTTGATGGTAAACGTGGGCTTGTCAACACTGCAAGTACGAAAAGTTGAAAGATTCTTGTACCTCGGGAATGTATAATCAAAGGTAATATGTCCGTCGCTTTCGGTTTTGAACATAAGCTGTATATAATTGTTATACACATAGTTGATACCCTGTTCATCACATTTTTGAATTATGCTCAAATGTATTGCATGTATATTTCTCGAAACAATAGCAGGTTTTGTCTCGATTGGTAAAACTATCTCTTTTAAGTTTTTGTTCACGGTATATTTCTCCTTCGTAAATTTCTGTAGCTGCGAATAAATTATAAATTTTAAATGGGACAGCGTATGTCCTGTTTAAATAACATTTAATAAAATTCAATTTAATATGTGCTGTTTAAAATAAAAAGCCACACTTCAAAATGAAGTGTGGTTGTAAAGTCGATTCTATGAAATTATCATCCGCCGATTGGCCCAAGCTGCGTGCACCATTCATACGCAATGCCATTTTCATTAAAATAAATTGAAAATAATGTTATTTCCACATCACCAAAAAACATAGGTCTTTCTCTTAATAAATAATGACATGCAGTATTACGAAATAGTCCGTCAGATGACCTTAATATACTTGGTTGGTAAAATTCCCCGTATCTTTCTTCAACCTCAAGTGAGGTTTTGCCGATTATCCAATTTGGATCGTATATACCCGTATCTTCTTTACACGCACACAAAGTAAGCAGTAAAGTAAATAGCAATACCGCGCAAATGATTTTTTTCATAGAAACCTCCGTTTAAAATTCGCCGTGAACCTCTGCTTGGTTTTTGACTAGATCACTTTCCAAATCATAATACTGATCATAAAATCCGGATTCACTATCCTCACCAATAGCCATATCTGCTCTTATTGCTGCATTATACCATTTATCTGCAGATGGAAATATTCCTATAAGCACCCAATCTTTAATACCTGATTTCCAATCATAAAGTGCATCGGCATGAAATTCAACTTCTGCGGCAAAAGAGTTAAAGTTGACATTTGCTGCAAACATAGCAAGAATCGCATATTTTTCGTACATTGTCAGAGATCTTGGATTATTTATAGTTAGTTGATACGTTGTTGTATTGAAAATATTATAACCTGCTTTTTCATTATTTTCAACCAGAAAATCAGGAATTCTTCTTAGTTTTGTGCGATAATCTATTAGAGATAACCTAGTAATTTGATCAATCAATGGATTGTTAATGTCTTCATTTAAGCTATCAATTGAATTGCATAATTCTACATATTTTGCAGGCGGATTAATATTTCCGTTTTGATTTGTATTTGCAATTTTGCGAATAAACTGCTCTGCTATCATATAAGCACCTGTTGAGTTGACATCTCCAAAATAACATGCCAATACCACATTTTCAGAGCCTTCAACTATTTCAGGACCTACAACGCGACCGATTTTATTATAGAGCGCAAAGGAATTTTCGGTTGTGGGACTGTTTAAACAATTTAACAAATACGATATATCTAAGTCTATAAAAGGTATAGTCACACCGGGATCGTCTCCGTCTTCACCATTGTATTCCTGTTCTCTCAATTTATACAGACTGTATGTATATTGAGAATTACTTCTGACTGCATACAAATGCCAGTCATCATAATAAAGATTTACTATTGTATGATCCTGCCCGTTTTCATCTTTGGCAAGCTGGCTTATATCGTACTTAATTAAAATGTGTGAAAGTGGTTTGGTAATGGTATAAAGTCCATCTTCAGTGAATTCGATGTCATTTGTTTCTATTGCACCATCTTCTACAAATTTTAAAAACGGTTCGGGAATATTCATTGTATAAATACTATCTACAAAATATTTATTTGAATTGTCGTTTGATTCAAAGCAGTCATTAATTAAACTGTTTTCACTACGAATATATGAAGAATGCATAATTTTAGTGGTAATTGCAGTATCGACCGAAGTATCAGTTGAGTAAATTCTAATCTTATGTTCTTTGTCAAAGTCGAGCAAAGATATAATATTTTAAAAAGATTAACAGGCACTCGCCCTATCTCTCCATAACTCTCCATAAGTGCTACCCGTATTACCTTTTTGGGATTTCTACTTTCCCTAACTCGGCCTATCACACCACAGCACGCCGTAAGTTTAGTATTACGATAGTATAAAGAAAAGCCTTGACTGGTTTTAGTTCCTGTCAAGGCTCTCTTTGTTTCCACATTTATTTTAATGTAAAGTTTTCTGATGGGAAGTATCGTCCACCTGCTTCATTTTCTTTTATGCTGTCTTTGTCACATACGACCTTGCCAACATCTCCAAAATCAACTGTTATCGTGTTCCATTGACTGTCGTAATCAGTAAGTTCAAGTATAGCGTCTGTGATTGAACTTGTACGAGAGATTGCCAAGTCCTCTATTGTAAGAGGGCTGGGGTCAGCTTTACTCAAATCAACTGTTACACACAAATCTTTGTCTTTCAACGCAACATCTGTGATTGCTTCATTGTCACTGTCAATAGCACCAGAAATAGCGGTTTTCACATCTTCAACGAATTTGTCAGATGTTGCTTGCTGTTCTGCTGAACTGATAGTGTCCTTTGCTCCGTCCTCAACGCTGTCTTTTGTTCCAGTATTTCCGAAGATAGCGGCCAGAATAACGACAACGATTACCCAAAACCACCACTTCTTGAAAATCGGCTTTTTGACTCCGTTTTTGGTTGCTTTATCTTTCATAATGCCATACCTCCAAGTTTGGTTGATATTAGCATTATAGCAGATTGTAACACAAAAGTACAGTATAATTTTAACTCACTATTGTGTCATAGTTTTATGTGCCTTGTCAATACTATAATGTAATTAAAATCAATGGAGGAATTGCATTATGGAGAAATTTATCGTAACACCTAAAGAAGATAAATCTGTCACCATGACAATACGCATAGATAGAGCCTTGCAAGAGGAATATAACGATTTAGCAGCTAAGACGAATCGTTCTCGTAATGAACTAATCAGCATGGCTTTGCAATATGCCCTTGACCACATGGAATTGAAAGATGAATGATGACTAAATGAGAGCCTTTGGATTTTGTCCTCTGGCTCTCAATTATTTATGCGTTCAATCGTAAGAACTCATTTACCTTTGTTGCTACTTCCTCTTGCTGTTCCTCAAAGCTATGAGCATAGATGTTCATTGTAGTGGAACAGGTTGAATGTCCTAATGTCTTTGATATTTCAATGATGTTGACTTCCAGATAATTGAGCAGGGTAGCACATGAATGTCTCAACCCATGAAGCGGAATAATCGGTAATTCCTCTAATCCCTCGGCCTTTGCTTTATCTGGATTATTCTGCACCCATTCATTATAGCGGTGTAAGTGCTTCGTAAAATACTGATAAGGTGTTGTATGCCCCATAAGCTTTCCGTCTGCTTGAACGAACAGATTACCGCCACCGCTCAAATCGCCTTGCCATGCAGTACCATGACTAAATCGTGTTTGCATGTACTCTGAACGATACCGCCATAGAAGCGGGATTACATCATCTGGGATAGATACCTTTCTGACAGATTTCTTTGTCTTAGGCTCTTTATAATCAAATCCGTTTTCCGTCATACCCACAGACTTTGAAATAGAGATTTTCTTCTCCTTAAAATCAATGTCATTCCAATGCAAAGCAAGTGTTTCGCCTTTTCTGAATCCACAGAATAATGAGAGAGTGAAGAACACCTTATATTGTGTGGGCACAGTATAGGATTCTGTGTACTCATTCACATAGTATGGTTTACCTGTATCATCAATACGCTGATGGCCTTTGTAGGTTACCTCGTATGACATATCCAGAGATTTCATAAACATCAATGCTTGCTTTGGAGTAAAGAACTTTAAGCCCTCGTCCTCGTCTTTTCTTTTGGGCTTTTGTGCGTCTTGGCAAGGATTGTTTTCAATCATGCTGTAACGCTTGGCTGTCTTAAAAATCAGATTCAACACATTAGCAAATCTCTTTATGGTACCTGTTGCATAGTCATCAACCAGAGTTCTATAAAAGGCTTCAATGTGTGGTGTTTTGATATGAGCTACCTTATATCCCTTAAAGTAGGGAATGATTCGGCTTTCTAATGCCTGTTTATATCCTGCATAAGTACCATAAGCAATGTTATCTTTAACACTCTCAAGCCATTTGTATGCAAAATCTTCAAATGACATTTTTTCTGCATTGAAGTCATAGCCATATTTTAATTTATCTTCCATATCCATGGCATACTTCTTCGCTTCTCGTTCTTGTTGTTTGGGTGTTGCTGACTGATTGACCGAATATGTAAGATTCTTAACCAGTTTCTTACCCTTATTATCGTAACCCATACAGATTACTATACGATAGACAACTCTACCGCTTTTATATTCAACTCTGTTGACTGATGCCATATTTAACACCCTTTCTCAATTTGATTTTTGTAACGATAGAAGGTAGGCTTCGTCATGCCTAATTCACGCATAAGCTCAAATGGTTTCTTTTTCCCTTGCTGTACTAAGCGGTAGTGGGTAGCAAATTCTTCAAGGTCCATAACTCTTGGCCTGCCATAATCGTCCCATTCTCCACGAGCCTTTTTCTGTTCAATGCCTTCTCGCTGTCTTTTCTCTCTTTTCTCAATTTCAACCTGTGCCATGCTTGCATACAACTCAATCATCATATTATTGATAGTCTCTAACATCATACGAGCCATTGAGTTTTCCATAGCTGACAGGTCAATCAATGTTGTGGGTAATTCTAACACCATAACACGAATACCATTGTCCTTAAAGAATCGTAATTCCTTTAGTGTGGCTTCCTTATTTCGTCCTAATCGGTCAAGCTCTGTGACGATCAGCACATCACCACTTTCAAGAATTTCATCTTTCAGCATTGTGTAGCGTGGTCGGTTGAAGTTCTTTCCTGTCTGTTGATCTGTGTAGACCTTGCCTTTATACAGAGAAATTGCATTATCAGCACAATACTTGGTGAGTTCTGCAATTCCTCTGTCTAAGTGCTGGTCCTTTGTGCTTGTCCTGTGATAAGCTACATATTTCATTCTGACACCCCCTTATCGTATAAATCGCAGTTTCCACCATCAATAACGGTAGAGGGCTTTTCTTCGTACATCTCACATTTAGAAACATTGCATGGCATATTCGTATCGTCATATTTGTATAGGCAATCCGTACACACCAAATCAGCGTTTCTGATAAGTTCAAACTTTAGCTTGTCATTCTTAAACTTATCGTTCATCTGAACACCTCATTTCTTTGTCGAACAACTGTTCGTTTCTGATTTGATAATATCAGGCAGGTATCAAAAAGTACACCTCTTTTTTGAGAATAATCAAAAGTTTTATCTTGTACTTTTTGAACCCTATTTTTAAGCCTTTAGAGATAGTATCAAATTTTATAAATTCTGATACCACATCAACAAGCGGCCATTGCACGCTGTTTTGCTCTGTATCTTTTCATGGATTCACTGATTCGTGCGTTGCGTGTGCCATAGCTACAATTTTCCTTGTTTGTCATAAGTTCCAGATTGTCAATGCAATTATTCGTTTTGTTTTCGTCCTTATGATTGATTTGCATACCCTCTGGAATTGCACCTTTATGTGCCATGTAAACAAGCCTATGCACTCTCATGTGCTTTTTGATACCCTCATCATTGCACACATCAACCTGCTTATATCCTCTATGGGTAAAGCCTTGCGGTAAGAGTCTGTCACTCTTAAGGCTGTAAACCTGCCCGTCAGTAGAAATAAGGTACTTTGAAAATCCCTCGGCTTGCTCCCATTCAATAGAATCATTATGCTGTGTCTTTTGGCTTTCTACCTCTCGTTTCGATTTTGTCATCGTCCTCAACCTCCAATTCGCCGGCATTAAGATATTCAACGAATTTGTCTACATTTACAAGAAACTTATTACCGGACTTAATATGCACGATTTTGTTCTGTTTGCACATCTGCCAAAGTGCTTTATATGAAATATGTGATTCCTCAGCCAGAGTTTTAATGGGTACCATTCTTGGAATATGTACATCTGATACAATAAAGTTAAACTCCTGCTCTGGTAAAGTGTTCGTATTGTTTGTATTATTCTTCTTTGCCATTTTGTATTCTCCCTTTCGATTAGGGACACGAATACAAATTCATCTGAACTATTGTATTGTTGTCCATTTTATAGTTATTTGCTCCGTCTTGGACAACTGGACTATTCTTAGTGACCGATTTATTTTATTCTCAATTTTATGTTTATCCCCAGAGGTTCTCTGTTGACTTCTGGTGAACTTTTATCCTATACCATAGGAATACATTACCTTATGACTTCTGATTCAATCTGGATTATCCTGTGTTATTCTGGGCTTATCCTTTATGCTGTCTGTTCGTCTGGATTCCATGCGGAAGGCTTCTTAAACGCATTGACCTGTTTTTCAATGTTTCTAAGGTGGAATCCCTGCATATACACAGAAGCAAGACCCTGTTCGGCTTCTTTCAGTTCAGATTCTTTCAATCTGTCAAAAGCCTGTTCAGCAGAAGATTTGCTACCCTCAAAAGCACGCTCCCTAATCTTTGCAGATACCATATCAGCATAAGCAGGATATTTAAGCAGTTCCAGAACGGCCTTGCTACCGATAACACCAGAATTGATAGAATCTGTCAAAACCTTAGTAATACGGTTCGCATGATTGCTGTTCATTACCTTAGGCATCTGAGACATAAGCTGAAGTGCTTTGCTCTGTACTGCTTGTGTATCGTCCTTTTCATTTGCATAGTCATAAGCACGATTGCGGATTTCCTCAACCCTGTTATTCATACGGTCATACACAAAAGCATTTTCAGCAACCATATCCTGCAATTTGCTCTGGAGTTTGCCATAGATTTCATTTACCATGTTCTTATCTACACGCTTATACACAGAAATAAAATCTCTGACACTTGCAACCAGAATACGCACATCATCAATGGTCTTTGTTTTTCTGAACTGTTCAAGCAGTTTATTGTAGTTCTCAACGATAGTCAGCCCGTTGTTTGCAATAGTATTGACTTTAGCCATTTTCTTCTTCCTCCCATTCGATATTTTCGTTTTCGTCTGACACAATCACAAATCCTTGTTCCTTGTAGAATGTATCATACGCACCTTGCGTTACCTCTGTGGTAACTGTTCCGTTTGTAATCTTTACCATTATTCATCTACCTCGTTTTCATCTGGGGCATTGTTCCATTCTTCTTCCCAGTCATCTTCGTTCCAGTCCTCGTTTTCTTTACCGTATGGAACAATCCTAATCACAGTAGGAGCAGTATCTTCTGTACCGTCTAAAAGAAAAGCAGTATTTGCACCATAAGCCTTGTCAATGATGTACTTACAAGCATTGAATCGGTCCTTGTTGTATCTGTCATTGGCAATCTGGATTATGCTTTGCAGAGCTTCAACGGTAGAAGATTTAAGCAACCTCTGAAATTGCTCCTTTTGTGATTTCTGCTCTGCGGTTTGCTTAGGTCTGCCTTTTGGATTACCGCTTTGTCCTTTAGAATAAGGCATAGAAAATCACTCCTTCCTACATATCATAGATGTTCACGCTCCTTGTTGTAGGATTCCAGTTCTCTATGAATTTCTGTTTTACTTTATTTTGTGTGAGATGAGATAAAATCTCTTGTTTTTCTTGTATCTCTGCTTTGAGAGATGCGATCAGCATATTGTAAGCCTGTGTTCCCGTTTTGGGCTTGTGCTTCAATGTAATGTCTGCTGATATGCGTTCTACCTGCATTAGTGAACACCCCCTTATTGTTAATGTACTGTTATCTGTTTGTATCTCTGTCTCATATAATTATGGACAAGATTTGATTTTTGCAATTTGCTCAAATGCCTTGTGAAACACCTTTTACACCCCAATGAATGGTGGTTTATGCTCAATTTATGAGATTTTCAGTTTTTCAAGTTTGGGGTCACAGGGTAACATCGAATGTTACTTTTCAGACCTGTTTTATCCTAAAGAGTTGTGCATGAGTTTGAGTGTTCTAAGCACATCCTCTGGAAAACCCATATTTTTCTCTCGATAAAATGAAACAATGCGTTTTGAGCTATCAGGCTGTTTCTTGAATACATACCACTTCTTTAATGCCTTGCGTAATACCTCAGTATCTACAATGAGTTCCTTACACTTAATCAAAGTTTCGCTTACTTCCTTTCGTGGAGTAGAGCAAGTTAAACATTCAAATATCTCTTGCACACAAGCATTCAGCATAGGCGTAATATTCTTTTTGCATATCTCGTCAAAGGTTTCTTGGTACTGGTCAATCAGCGTTTTGATTGCTTTCCTTGTGAGAATGTCCTCTAATGATTTCTTGCTTGAATACATACGGTCAAGCATTCTGTCTAAGAACACCAATTCCACACGAATCAGATTTGACTCAACCTTAAGATTGCCTGCTTGCCTTTGCTGAAAGGTTTTGTCATACACCTTTAACACCCATTCATGGGGCTTGGTTGTTGTGATTCCTCGTTCTGGCTTCCTGTGTGTTTTTCCGTTTGGGTCGGTTTCCTTATAAACAGTAACCTTTGCAAATGACCTCTCAAACAATTTAATCACATCCTTTGGCTTACAATCCCCAACGCATTTTATCGTCAGATTGCACTCCATTTTTGTGACACTCATCATTGAGAGAAATTCATCAGAATACTTATCCTTTAAGTGCTTTTGCAAATATGACCTCATGTGCTCAATGACTTGGTTTCTTACCAATTCGATTTTGATACAATCAGATAGTTGAAATGGCTGAACATTGTTCGGCCTAATTGCGTTAGGCAAATTCACATAAGCAGACAGTTTGCCACCCCAACAAGATATTTTCATTATGTCATTTCCAGATTCATTCGTAAGATTTTCCTCTGGAAGATTTATGCTCTCTAAGCCTTTTATTGTAAGTTGCAGTTGAAAATTCATTCCGTCTGCACCTTGTAGTTTTTTCTTTCCCATTTTCACACCTCGCCCATTGCTTTCTTTATGTCTTTGATTATTGAAGCTGTTTCCTTGATAATTGCTTCGATTAAAGCAATGTAGCTTTCAGCATAATAATTTCTTTCGTCAGTCTTTGCTCCGTTCATATTCAATACCTCACATTCTTTGCTCACATATATTCATCAATGCAATTCACATCAATGCTGTTCAAGATTTCCCTTAACTTGATAAACTCTTCCTTAGAGAAAGTGATACCACGCAAAGGATACTGCAATCCGTCTCTGTCAGATACTCGCCACGCTCTAATATCAAACACAGGCTTTTTGTCGTTCCACTTTACAATCGACACTTCCTTTGAGAATCCACGAAAGCCCACCATGATAGTGTCAATATGTTCCTTTACTTCGTACTCGGTAACCTTACCAGCATTACACGCAAATTCATGCTTATTTGTTGTGTTATCCATTTTCCTTGTTCCTTTCCTTTTGATTTTAGGCAACAAAAAAAGAGAAGCCAGTTAAACCTCGTCTAAAGGTAACTTTGCTTCTCTAAGCATTCAAAATATTAAATTAACTGGTCTTTTCCGACCTGTATATATTATACCACATTATTTTCTGAAAGTACATAGGCAAAATAAACTTTTTTCCATATTTTTCCGACTATTTTCTTGAGGTCCTTTTTATATATAATCCTCAGATTAACCAGATTGACCCCAGATTGATTTTAATGGATTAACCTATATTTTATATATCCTATTCCTAAAAGTCAATTCTGGATTATCTGGGAACTTCTGATGATACCCCTTAAATAAACAGTAATACAATAGTATAAAGTTGTTAGGCCTATCCACAAAATACAAAGAGAATTAAGGGCAAATAAACCGAAACTCATTTGTTCAGTTTTGCGTTGTGCAGTATGAGAGATAATTGTCTAAAAAGCCTTTAACTGCAATACTTTGTTAACCTTTTCTACCTTGCAAAAAGTGAAACTCAATGCTGTGTTTTTGCTATGTTGCTTGTGATGTCAGTATTACGCTTGCTGAACAAACAAGCACAATCTATATAATATTGATTTACTTGATTTATTATTCGATGATTTTCACAATATACTTCCACACATACAGGAACGTCAGAAGATGTAATAGTTAATGAATATGATCCTGAGTTTCTATTGATGTGTGCGTTTGGCGCATTTGTTATAAAAGAATAATTTAATTCATCACCAGCCGATAAATATACAATATTTTCTTGATTAAACCTAATAAGTGTGCAATCCTGCGATTGTACGTTAACATTTCCAAGTTTAATTTGTTCATTATTTTCCATTTTAATTTTCCTTTTTTGTTTATATTTTGCAGCTGCATGTTCATTGTAACTGTTAAACCGGACAGCGTATGTCCTGTTTAAATAACATTTAATAAAATTCAATTTAATATGTGCTGTTTAAAATAAAAAGCCACACTTCAAAATGAAGTGTGGTTGTAAAGTTTATTCTATGAAATTATCATCCGCCGATTGGCCCAAGCTGCGTGCGCCATCTATCTGCAATGCCATTTTCATTAAAATGAATTGAAAATAATGTTATTTCCACATCGCCAAAAAACAAAGGTCTCTCTTTTAAAAAATAATGACATTCAGTATTACGAAACAACCCGTCGGAAGATCTCAATGTTCCCTCTTGGTAAAACTCCCCATATTTTGATTCAATCTGTAAAGAGGTTTTGCCGATTATCCAATCAGGTTCATACATACCAGTATCCTCTCTGCAAGCACACAAGGTAAAAAGCAAAGTAATCAATAAACTAAAACCAATGATTTTTTTCATAGAAACCTCCGTTTAAAATTCTTTGTGAATCTCTGCTTGTTTTTTAACTATATAATACTGACAAAAAATCAGGATTTACTATACTCACCAATATCCATAAATGTTTTTGTTGCTGCGTTATACCATATATCTGCATATAAAAATATTCCTATAAGCGCCAAATCTTTAATACCTGATTTACAATTTATACTAATTGTATTGTAAATATTATAATCTGCTTTTTAATTATTTTCAACCAGGAAATCAGGAACTCTTTTTAGTTTTTTAATTTTATCAGTATTTTTGCTTGCTCATATTCATTTATAGAGCATATTAAAAATTATTAATCCAGCCTTAAACTTTCATATATTTATTAGGCGTATTAATATTTGAGTTTTGATTTTATTTTCAATTTTACTAATAAACTGCTCTGCTATCATATAAGCACCTTTCTATTTAATACTTCAATAGCTGGGGTGCTGAAATTAACTTCAGTTATTGTTCAATAAAATTTGAGCAAACAACAACTGATAACGATAATTGTAAAAATAATACATACAGCTGATGCTGTCCATTAAACTGATAAACTATATTGCTCATTCAACTTATTTGTCAAGAAGCCTTGCGATCACAACGGCAACCTCTTCTCTGGTTATATTATTTTTAGGATTGAAATTGCCCAAATCGTCGCCATTCATAATCCCTGCATCAGACACTTTTTTAATTGCATCTTTTGCCCAATTGGAAATATTTTTTTCATCTTTGAACTTCAAATCATTGCCTCCTATTTCGTAGTCTTTGCTGTTGTATTTGCCGACTTTATTAGGTATACCAAGATAATCGCAAGGATTAATAGGCTCACCGTCAGCATTATTTATTTGAAAATGCAAATGTACACCTGTACTATTTCCTGTTGTTCCCATAATACCTATCTTAGTAAGTCTGTTTACACGCTGACCTGATTTGACTTGGACACTTCCGTCAACAAGATGGCAGAAAATATGTGTAGTTCCAGTGTCAGACTTAATTGTGACATATCTGCCCCAACCGCCTTCATCAAAACTTATCACTCGAACAGTTCCGTCACAAGTGGCATATATCGTGCGATTAGAACATGTTAAATCAATGCCCTTATGTGTCGATGCCCAATACTTGCCCTTTTGTCCAAAAGTAGCGGTAACATTGAATTCTCCCGTAATCGGTAAATTAGTCATTGTTCTCATCTCCTAAATCATCTAAATATTTTTTGCCATCTGTCAGTATCTTGGTGAGCCATTTCGGAAACGCTCCCGGATAACACTTAAATATGTTTTCGCATACCGAAACACACTCTGTAAATGCTATGTAGAAACCGATGGCACTTGAAAAAAGTAGTTTTGCAGACATTTCAAATCCCAACTGCGATGATGCAAACGGTATCATATAGTCAAGAAATGTACCAAAAGCTAATGCTAAAAACAAAACGCATTTTTTTAGAACTCCTTTAAAAGCCCTTTTACTGTTTATGCCTTCAGCAGTTATAATCGAAGCAATTACTCCGGTAACAATATCAAACATTATCGATACGAATACAACGACGATTATTGATGAATAAATGTTGAAGTATGCCCCAACCAATCCACCGATAGCAATAGCTAAATATTTTAATGTAGCCATATTAACCTCCTATTAAACTGATTATATATGTAATAACACCGCCGGAAATAGCGGCGATGATAGCCGTAATAATCTGATTTAATCTGTTCTTAGGTTGATTGTCTATTTCTTCAAGTTTACGTTCATGTCGTTCTAAATGCTGATTGGTATGTTTAAGTTCTGCAGCAAGTGTAATGAGAGTTTTATTCATCGAACGTATTTCCGTCTGAACATCCCTTAAAGAGATAATATCCTTTTCGAGAGCATTTATCTTCTGCTCATGACGTTCAAGAACTATCTGTGCATCCTCCATAATTGTTCTCCTTTCAGTGTTTTTGTAGCGCTACACACATATCATAAGGTTTAAATAGGACATAGCTTGTCCTATTTATATTTTTTTATTTGTCAAAGATTGTGAGATTTTATTTGATATATTGCATTTCAATGTAAACAAATATATAATAGAGTAAACTAAATAAGGAGAGTTCCAATATGAAAAGAATAGTAGCTTTTATACTTATTTTTGTTTTGCTTATGACAAGTGCTTGTACAAAGCCAAATGATGAAGAAAGTGCCGAAAGTATTGATACGAATGTCGGTGCAGAGCAACCAAACAATAATACAGATAACGCACAAATACCTGATACAAATGAGCCTGTAAATAATCAAACAGAGCAAAATAAGCAACCTGTACAAAACAATACTCAAAAAGAAGATAATCAACCGAACACATCTACTCCTGACAATCAACAAAAAGAGCCCGAAAATAAGGTGGAAGAGCCTAAAGAAGATAATAAAACGAATACAACAACTCCTGACAATCAACAAAAAGAGCCTGAAAACAAGGTAGAAGAAGAGCCTAAAGACGGTGATAAAACACCTGTCTATGACGATTCAAATGCAACACCTGCTTCTGATTTTGAGTATACGATGAAAAAAGATGATACATATATAATTTTAAAAAATTATATAGGAAATAAAAAAGACGTAGTTACTCCAAATTATATAGACGGATATCCTGTTAAAGCTATTGCTGTTACTTGTTTTGCCAATACTTGTGTAGAAAACATTGTAATTTCAGAAAACATAGAAATCATTTCACCTAATGCTTTTAGCGGAAGTTATCTAAAAACTGCTACTATTAAAAGTAAGTCCCTTGTAGCATATCTTTACTCTTTTGAAGGTTGCACTCTATTAGAATCTGTAACGTTTATGTATGGCGACGCTGAATTTACTGGCCCTCCATTTTTTAAATGTCCAAACTTGAAAGAAATCGTATTTTTATGTGATGCGCCCAAATGTGCGACACTTTCAGCTATATTACCCGAAAATTCAAAAACAGTTATTAAATACAAAAAAGATACAAAAGGTTGGGATTATTTTATAGAAGAAAACAAGCAAGGCTGGAATAGAGAATTCGTAGAGATAAATTAAAAGTTAAAGCCAACTGTTTTGAAATTGGTCAAAACAGTTGGCTTTTCATATACCTTTTAGTGTTCGTTTATAGAAGTATAATATATTTTTCAACTAAACAAGTTTTTTGGCTATTTCGTAAAGGTTGCCATTTTTACCTGCTTCTGATTCTATATTAATATCATAAAACTTCTTGTTTACACACTCATTTATAAGCAACTTTATATGATGTGGATCAATATTCATACTTTCTAAATCTTTGTTAATTGTGTTAACGTCTTTAAAAAGGTTTGTTAAATCATATATCCATTCTAATTTATGTTTTTCCAGCGCTCTTTTTAAAATGAGTTCTGCATCATAAATAGGACAAACTATGTCCTATTTAAAAAAAGTTTTCTGTATTTTTATTTCAAAGAAACGTTGCGATTTAGATTTAACTTTTCCAATGCGGTTTGAGAATTTATTTGCATTTTCTAATAGTTTTGCAATGTCCGACATAATTCTGTTTGCTTTTTCTTCATATCCTTCTGAATATTCAATCTCAAGCTCATAATCTATATGTTCAAGATAATAATTACGGTCAATAACTATTTCGAAATACGAATTTTTATATAAGATAATTCGCTCTGTAATTAGTTCACCCTGTAATTTGAGATTGAGTTTTTTAAAGTATTCGGCATCAAATTCTGTTTTTTTAGATATCGTTTCTTCAAAACTACAATCATGATGTTCATAATTATGTTTCTTTACAGTAGTAGTATAAACACCGTCCTTCAGACGAATTCTACATGTAATGCCTTTTTTGTTCATATCAAGATCATCGGTATCAAAATAATAGTTTATTTGGCATTTTGATTGTAAATTTTCACAGAATTTCGAAACTATAGTTTCATACTCTTTGGCTGTAAGTAAAACCTTTTTTTCATACTCCAACATAATCCTGTCTCCTTTTGATTTTTCCTGAGCCGTTTTTAGATAGTTTATCCAGCAAATTAATGCGTGTTGGAATTTGATAACTTGGCAAAAGATTACGACAAAGTTCCTTTACTTCATCTACACTTGAAAAATCGCCAACAATATTTAATTCTATCTGCATTCCGCACCTATCATCTGTATAGCCACGAGCAAGAACTTCACTTACACGAAAGTCTTCTTTGAGAGTGTTCTCAATTTCCTGCGGATAAATATTCATCCCGGCTTTGATAATCAAGTCGTCTCTTCTTCCTTTAATTTTAAGAAGTCCTTCATCATTTATCAGTGCTAAATCTCCGGTGCATAACCAACCGTCTTGTAGAACGTCTGAAGTCTTTTTCGCATCATTGTAGTATCCGAACATAACATTATCACCTTTAACCCATAATGTTCCTATTTCGTTCACGCGAACAGGTTGTCCTGTCTCTGAAACGATTTTCAATGATACTGAATGTAGGGGAACACCAACATAATCAGGATATTTATTAAACTTGGCAGGCGGCAGATAAGAAACTCTTGGACAGGCTTCTGTAAGGCCGTAAACATGGTAAATATAAGCATCAGGAAAAGCATCTGCTATTTTCTTAGCTGTTTCTATGCCCATGCATTCACCGCTGATACAAATATGTTTTAAAAAGTCTGTATCTTTATATCTTTTACACCGTGCCATTAAAGAGAGAACTGTAGGCGTTGAACAAAAAGCAGTAATCTGATAATCTTTCACCATCATATAAACGATAATAGGATTAAACTCACCGGAATAGAAACGTATTTTAGTTCCTTTTATAAGTGATGTCAGAAACTCACCTGTTAAAACCGCGCAGTGATATAGCGGTCTTGAAATCAAAATAGTATCAGATGAATCAATATTAAAGTACTCCACTATATCTTCCACATTGGTAATTATATTTGTTTCAGTTAGCATTGCACCTTTTGGAACACCTGTAGTACCTGAAGTACACATAATAAGAGCAATATGCGTTTTGGGTTCTTTATACTCCGAGTCTTTTATATGAAATATTTGAAACTCACCATCTTGATCAGTTATCACCACATCAGGACTTACGGTTTTCAAGATTTTTTTGCAATGACTCTTCCCGTATCTCTGTGATATTGGTAGAGCGGTAACCCCCGCAGCAAAACAGCTCAAAAGAACCATACTTGTCGCCATTTCTGATTGACACATGATCGCACAGCATTTTATGCCCTTTAAATTTTCCGAAAACTTCTCCGCAAAGATGATAATTTCATCAAAGGTTAAAGATGTATCATTTTCCGAAACAGTTTGTAGCAGATTACGTTCCATCTTAGATTTTATATAGTTCCACAGCCTCATTTTAGATTTCCTCGTCGATATATTTCTTGACAAGATCTATAACACTTTGAACTGTTGTCAATTCAAAGGGATTCATATCGGATTCACCCAGCGTTATTTCAAACTTCTCCTCAATTTCGATGAGGAGTGTAACCATTAGTAAACTATCCAAGGAAAGATCATTTTGCAACGTCATACTGTTCTCTATATTTTCTTCTCCGCAGAGTTCAGATATAATATCTTTTACTTTGCCTTCAATATTCATTTTTTAACATCCTTTCTACTTCGCTTTTAACAACAGCATAGCAATCTTTGATAGTCATTTCCGCAGAAATCAGGACACCATTATTTGCTTTGCATATTTCAATATACTCATCACGAAGTTTATACTGCAGTTCCATATCAATGTATCTGTCTTTTTCTTTTTCACGACTGCGAACACGAGTTACAGCTGTTTCCACCGGAACATCAAAGAAAAAGGCAACGTCCGGTTTTACAATTGATTCTGCTATTTCGTATATCCACTTATCCTTTGTAAATCCTCGCGCACGGAGATTTGCAAGGCATGAATAAAAATATCTGTCGCTTATAACAATACTGCCAGAATCCATTTGAGGTTTAATGACCTTGTTTACATGCTGCACGCGATCACTCGCTGCAAGTAATGAAAGACTGCGATAATCGTATGCATTGTGATTAGGGTTGTCCATATACGTTCTGAAAATGTCAGAATTACGAACACTATCCGTGGGCTGTTTAGTAAGATACACGTTATAATCTTTTTCCAACTCTCTTTTGAGTTTGGTTAGCATTGTGGTTTTGCCACATCCGTCAAGACCGCAAAAAGTAAATAAATATCCCGAAGTTTCATTAGGCTGCATATTTAACTTTTTCATAGTGTTTCCACCTCTTTCAAAAGACTTTTTCTATCATTACTAAAAAAACGATTTGATATGTTCTTTTCAGTAAACACATATTTTTTCTTTTCTTTTGGTGATATGACAGTATGAATGAAATCTTCATCAAACTCTAATATTTCTTTTGTAACCTTAATAGCATAATCATTTTTAAAATAGAAAAGTTCAGATGTTTGTAACACTGCAAAAGCACATATTTTATCCATTTGAAGTTTTTTAGCTCTTATGAAAATTTCATCGATATCTTTTTTTGAAGCTTCGTTTAATAACATATAGATGTCGCAATACTTATATAAAGCCATATCACGTTGCATCTCAACCCAAGGCAACGTTGTCGCTTCTTTATACAGATGGCTGCATAAATGAATGAAGAAGTCAGATTTGCTTAATGTGTGTATCTTAAATCCGTCCGGCTCATCTATGACAATAATATCGCTGAGCATCTGTTCAAGAACGTCTGTTTCACCAGGCTTGTAATCTACCGAGAAATTTATATCTACCTCAAGAAATTGTAGCCCAGGCAAATTTATTTCCTTGATGTAAGGAACCGTTTCACCACGCATCATTCTTGATTCTATGATTTCTTTGCGTGTTGCTAAATTAAATTTCCCGTTGCGAACATGTCCCTGTTTAAACCCCGCATCTGAAAGAATGTTTCCGATTACTGTAACACCATCAGGGTGAACAAGCAAATCAATGTCATTAGATGTTCTATATCCCTCGGGATATAGATGACACAAATATGCGCCTTTCAGCATAGCATATTCGCAATCGCAGTTTGACAATATGTTTTCAAGATACTGAACAAACCAAAAATAACTTGTGTTTTTCTTAACATTCTGCTCGCGAGCACATTTTAATGAATTTCGAAATTCTCGATTAACTTTACCAATCAACTCTTGATTTAGTAATTTCCCATAAGCGATAGACTGCATACGATTAAAAAACAAATAGCCTAAAACCTCAGGCGTTGCAAATTCGAGTAGTGTTTCATCGAATGACTCTGATTTAAAACTGCATACATTTTTAAACAATTCTTTTTCTTTTGAGTTCATAACTATCCTCCTGCTTTGATTTTTGTAGCGCTACACACATATCATAAAGTTTAAAGTGGACAGATTATGGACTATTTAAAAATAAAAAGAGATTTAATATTCATACGAATATCAAATCTCTTTTGTTGATTAGCAAAAGTATATTAAATATTTCAAATCGATCTATGTGGTTGCTTTGAAAATTTCATTACCGGTAAGTTCATAAAAAGCATTTAAAACTTTGTCAAAATTACAATATCCTGAAATTTTATAGTTCCTTTTTATCCCTTTGAATGGTTCGTATCTGACAATTATAGAATTCTCATCCAACGGATATATATATAACCGTGCTTTACTCGGTACTACTATCTCAATAGCCATTTCCTTTGCAGGTACCACACCAAAGTATAAGCTTTTATTTCCATGTGAAGAATCAAGATAACCATAAATATCAGTTGACAAAGATGTTACAATATATTCCCCTTTATATGCAACTTGTGTTGCTAAAGTTCTGTCTAGCGTCTTGTCATAACTTGTTACAAAAGTATATAAACAAATAACTAATATTGTGATAATCGAACCTGAAAAACAACATAGTAACTTAGATGTTATGAATGATTTGAATCTATTTTTCATATACTTCTCCTTTTAATTTAATTTTTCATATATGTCTCAATAAAGATACCTTTTTGATATTCTGCACCATAGTATACTCCTGATCCAACTGAATAAGTAGTATGCATTCCAGTTGCAAGTCCATTTGGATAATCAGTGAACCAGTATTTTTCGCCAATAATATACTGATTTGTGTTTTCAATTTCCTTAGTTTTCTGTTGATAAAACATTAGATTTGCCGAAGACATAAAACCGTAAATAATCGAGCCAACATTAAAAGCATAAGAAACAGCATCACCAACCACTGGTATACTCGAAATAATTGTATCAAGCAAAAATCCCAAAACATCTTGAGCGGTACCATTTTCCAAAACTTCTTCTAACAAAGTTTTATTGTCATATCGGTCTTCAAGCACTCGTATCTCAAATTCGGATTTTGCTTTGTTACTTACATAAACCTTATTTCTTGTAATTGACTGTCCCATTTCAGGATATTCATCCTGATTATTTGCATACCAATACATAACTCTGTATTGTTCATCTATAATATTGTTACTGTAATCCTTCAAAAACTTAACGTTAAAAGTGTAATCAGTTGCATAACCAAAATTAGAAAGTTTTGATATTTCAATGTAGTACATTTTCCCGCTTTCCATATGGAAGGTGAGTTTAAAATCATCATTTACTATATCAAAAGTATCAAGATCAACAACACCATTTGAATCAAATATTGTACCGTAAACTTCAGATGAGCCTTCAGAATAGACCTCCACAACGCAGTCTTTTGATGAACGGAAGTAAAAATAATCCAGATCACCATTTTGATAGTAATCAATTGCATTGTGTAAAAATCCGGAGACTGAAAAGTTCTGTGTATATACATCGCCCAAATATGTTGCACTTGACATGCTGTTTCCATAGTCATCTTCAATAGGTTCGACTTTTATAGAAACTTTTCCGCCCGCCAAATCTTTTTCTTCTACATATACATAGTATGTATCAGCATACTTAAGTTCAGCATAAATCTCAAAGCCTCTCCATGAATTTGTACTGTCTCCCTCATTGTATGCTATGAGGTTTCCTCTTGAATCATACAATTTTCCGATTGTATCGGATTGACCGTAAGTATATATATGATAAAATCCTCTGCCGATACCGGGGTGTGCACTAAGTTCATCTGCAATAAATTTATACCAAACACCCTGTTCAAGCTGTGTATAAGATATCTCTGTAAATTCAAAAAGGTTCAACGGGATAGCAGACGGCATAAAGTCATCATTTAGATTTGAATCACAGTTACTATACGCACTGTAAGATGTAGTTCTCGCTACAGGTGTGGAATAAGTTGTATCAGAAACTGATGAAAGCATTTCTGCCGAGTACACAGAGGCTTTATTAGTTTTTATTATATTATTATCACTAATACTTGTCAAGGCTATACCAGCATCGATCTCTCCATAACCAACATACGAGGCATTTGCATTTTTAACTTCACCTGACCTTTTTGCTATACTAATAAGTTCTGCAGAAGCGATATCTTTATTGATACTCCAAAGTGATGCCAACATACTTGTTATATAAGCACAAGAAACCGATGTTCCTGTGATGCTTGAGTACTCACCGTTAATATCAGTACTGATTGTTGTTCCGGGTGCAACAAAATCCAAATCAATACTATTGTTTGAAAATGTGGCTGTACCATAAGCATCTCCGGCACCTACTGCGATAACATTATCGTACTTTGCAGGATACATAATACGGTGTCTACCTTTAAAACCGCCATCATTACCTACAGCTGCGACTATAATAATTCCGCATTCAATTGCCATATCAGTATATTTTTTCAGAAGTTTCGAAGGATAATATGTACCAAAACTCATGTTGATAATATCAATTTTATTATCAATAGCCCAACTTATTGCACGAACAATAGAAGTTGTAGTGGCGTGTCCGGTATCATCAAAGACTTTTACTGCATAAAGGTCAATAAAATTTGTATCTGCTTCTTTATTTTCAGCAGAGGCAATTATTCCTGCCATTTTAGTTCCGTGTCCATCAGAATCAGTAAAACTTCTGCCTTTTCCCACAAAACTTACGCCGCCTGCGATAGTAAGATCAGGATGTTTATCGATACCAGTATCAAATACTGCAACTTTCACTTTCTTTCTTGTTTCTTTACGAGCTTTTAAATTCTCCAATGATTTATGTGTTATGTTGTGATTATCTGAACGATTATCATTTTTATGATTATTTTCAATTTCCAGCAGATCATATTTATAATTGCGTTCAACTGATTCAACAAAATCATATTTTTTAATCTTTTCAATTTCAGCTTTAGTTAAATCACATACAATACACTTAGCAAAATCAATTATTTCTACGATTGGACATTTCAATTCGCTTAGGACTTGCATGAGTTTCTGCTTATCTTCAGCTTTTGAATACTTCAGAATCATTGGATATTTTTTAGAACCGGTATCGTTTTTGATTACTCTCAGTTCTTTTTCGGGAGCAAGGGTTATTTCTTCTTCCGAAATTATTTCTTTTTCGTTTTTATTCATTTTTTATTCTCCTAATTATTTATTTTTTGTAGCGCTACACCTATATCATAAAGTTTAAAGGGGACATATTATGGACTATTTAAAAAATAAAAAGCAACAAGGTGAACCTTATTGCTTATACAAGTATATTTAAAATCAAATTAAATTTCTATTTTACACCACAAGCATAAAAGAGCGGTTTAGCTTTCGCCAAACCGCTCTCTGTATTTGAGTTTCATCAACACAACAGAATTGTTCCTCTGTGTTTACACTAACCTTACCTTTGTGTTTTGTGCATTGGTACAATATCAATTTATAAATTGAAAACACAAATTATATTTCACTTCATTATATGTGAAATCAAAATGATCAATTTTTTTATTCAAGGTATTAAATTCATCTTCGACTATACACCACTTATATTTATACGGAATCAAATTAGATGAATAAGACCAATTATATTCCTTGTTATTACTAAATAAGAATATCTTTTCTTCAATTGCATACGAAACAGTCGAAATGATTTTACAATTCTGTTTAAGACTAATACTATTTGATTTTATGACAACAAAAGTCAAACGATTATTTACAATTACAAAATCAAAAATAACATCATTCTCTTCAAGTGTAAACAAATAATCATAACCATCATAGAATTCATTAGTATCTCTAATATAATCTAGAGTAGTATCGCTTATTTTACAAGAAAACAACCCCATCGTTATTATAATAACTAAAATACAAAAATTGATTTTTTTCATAATTTATCTCCATAAATTTGAGTAATCACTGTGCAAATGAAGGCGTTAATGTAGTCAATTGGTTTACAAACTCAGCAGCGGTTGGAGCTAATGATACTAATGCTTGGGGAAGATATATTGCTGCAACAACTGCGAGAGCGACTCCTATTTTAACCAAATGATTCATTTCAGCATCTATTGTCAAAGAAACAGTTGGTAAGTACTCATCATCAGGTTGGTATGATATTGTTGTTACACTAGCTTCAGAATACAAGCCTACTTGATACTTATTGGTGTAAGTCCACCCATCTTGATTAGCAGAATATAGTGTTCCAACACTTAGACGTTCCTCATCAATATAAACCCCTGTTTGCAATCCGATATCATCCCAAGGAAGAGTCAATTCGGGAGAGAGTATTTCGTGTGTAGCATTTTTTGAAGATAATGATATATCCGAATTAACATTAGTGTCTAATGGTGTAGAAAACGTGACATCAACAGACATTTTTACAGTTATACCACCCCAAAAAGCACTGAACAATTCATCATCAATTTCATGAATTGCTTCGGTTAAACTGAATCCCCAATTTTTTAAAAGAAGATATACCGGATTCTCAGTATTTTCCATATACGAATTAATATACTCTATTCTATCAATTTCTCCTCTTTCAGCACTAAGCCCAAAAGGATCGATATTGGAAACGGGGTTGCCATCAGCATAAGCAAAGCGGTTGAGAGTTATAGCATTTGAGATCTTACCGGCAACAATGTCGGCATTGATAAATCTCTTGATTTCGGGATGATAGTATCTTGCACGCATGTAGTACAGACCGTTTTCGTCTGTCATTACACCGTCGCGACCGTTGTACATAAACGGTGTGTCTGTTGTACCGGTTCTGCTTGTAAGTTTTCCGTATGTATCGTAAGTGAACGTATCTGTTACTGTGCTTGCAGCATCAGTAATCGCTACTGTGCTTCCGCGATAATCATAATGATACGTTTTGAAACCGGTTATACTCTCTTCTCCTATCAGACCAAGCCCGTACACATATTTAATATACACCCCATCTGTGCACTTGACAAGTAGTTTTGATAATTTTTCTCTTGTATCGTACACATAAGTTGTTTCGCTTTCACCCATCACTTTCTTTATACGTACATCTTCTGCATTGTATGTATACGTACATCCACCGGCAGATGTCAGTCTGTTTGACGAATCGTACACCTATATCATAAAGTTTAAAGGGGACATATTATGGACTATTTAAAAAAATAAAAAAACGATAAGGCTAACCTTATCGCTTTTGCAAATATATTTAAAATCAAATTAAATTTCTATTTTACACCACAAACATAAAAGAGCGGTTTAGCTTTCGCCAAACCGCTCCCTGTATTTAGTTGTTTAATAAACACTAAACACCCATATTTGTTTCGCTATTTTTTAAAAATCAACTGTCTACTGAACACAAAAATAAATTTGCAGTTATTTCATCTATTATTATATATGTAGTTAAAGGATTATATTTATTGCTATTTATATAATGATCATAAGAAAGTTTATTCGTAATATAAATATAACTTTTGGAACCGCTATTCAAAATGCCACGATACAAAAAAAATTCAATAGCTGTTTTATCATCAAATTTGACGATGAAACATTCTCCTGAATCTGATAAATATTCATAGTTATCAGGTAGAACAATGCAACCATTAGAGTTGACATATAAATCACCATCATTTATCATATTAACTATCGTATCAAAATCTTCGACCAGTTCGTTGGTCGACATGGATTCTAATTCACTCATATCATCACCTTTTGCCAATATAATGACACTATTTAAAAAATGAATGACAATATATAATGTGACGATTATAACGACTATCATTATAATACTGATGATAAAAAAACTTCTTTTTTTATTAGTGGAATTCATCATAATATTCTATTCCTCGTACAATATTTTTGTAATCTATTGGATCATCCCCTGTTCCAGAATAAATCCACTGTGCCTTTGAAGTACAGGCAGCAATTTGAGCTATGCCCGCTCCTAAATATAGCACATCATTTGGAATACCATATGCCTTTCCGATATAACCATACATAATATTTCCCGGCGCATCATTATCAACCAACTCTCCATTAAAATAATATAATGATGATTGTTGCCATTCAGGTAGTTGCTTTAAATCCCATATTCCTTTATTTTCGACATTTGCCTTAAATTCCATAAGTTTAGTAGTCCAATATAACGGAATATCGGCATATGACAGCTTGTTATTGACCATGGTGTATTCATATTCAGCTCTTATCATTAGTTTTGTTAATGGTTTGGTGGCATCTTCAAATGCTGTGTAATATTCTAACAGTTTATCTTTTTTAATTACTGTATCATTCTTTTTACCATCAACATATGTATTTACAAATTCTAAAATTTCTTGTTTGGAACAACCAGATTTAGTCATCTCTGATATAACAATTAAGGTAAGGATATCATCGCTAGTAACATTATTTCCAGCAAGTATAGTGCCATCATCTAATAATCCAATTCCATTTATATCATTTCTATAATCCACAGTATATCCCCTCTCCGCACTAAGACCGAAAGGATCGATGTTAGAGACGGGGTTGCCATCAGCATAAGCAAAGCGGTTGAGAGTGATAGCGTTTGAGATCTTACCGGCAACTATGTCGGCGTTGATAAATCTCTTTATTTCAGGATGATAGTATCTTGCACGCATGTAGTACAGACCGTTTTCGTCTGTCATTACACCGTCGCGACCGTTGTACATAAACGGTGTGTCTGTTGTACCGGTTCTGCTTGTAAGTTTTCCGTATGTATCGTAAGTGAACGTATCTGTTACTGTGCTTGCAGCATCAGTAATCGCTACTGTGCTTCCGCGATAATCATAATGATACGTTTTGAAACCGGTTATACTCTCTTCTCCTATCAGACCAAGCCCGTACACATATTTAATATACACCCCATCTGTGCACTTGACAAGTAGTTTTGATAATTTTTCTCTTGTATCGTACACATAAGTTGTTTCGCTTTCACCCATCACTTTCTTTATACGTACATCTTCTGCATTGTATGTATACGTACATCCACCGGCAGATGTCAGTCTGTTTGACGAATCGTACACCTATATCATAAAGTTTAAAGGGGACATATTATGGACTATTTAAAAAAAAGCAATAAGGCTAACCTTATCGCTTTTGCAAATATATTTAAAATCAAATTAAATTTCTATTTTGCACCACAAATATAAAAGAGCGGTTTAGCTTTCGCCAAACCGCTCTCTGTATTTGGTTGTTTAGTCAACACAGCAGAACCGTCCCCCTGTGTTTTGTACTTTTTAATTTTTTCTAAACTTAGACAAAGAATAAGTTATAAAAAAGGTTATTGATATGACAAAATCTAAAATCAAATTCAACAGTTCGCAAGTCTTGGATAAAGATACCGAATTAGATAAACTATTTGCAATCAAATTAAAATAATTATTATTCGAACTGCTTGCAGAAAAATCAAAATCTATTGATGAATTTATTTGTTGATACTCTGTAATGTTTACAAAATCTATAATTACAAAAACAAGCGTCACCACAACACAAATAACAAGAAACATATTCTTATATTTTGATCGTTTAGATGTATTAACGCGCTTAGGAGCAAGAAAATGAAACATCAACAACCAATTTACCATTATAGAAACCGTTTTGTAAACATATATGAACGTTGCAGAATTGTCCAAATACACAACAAACCAAGATAAGACATCCATTGCCACTTGCAGCATAAATAAAATGAATAACTTACTCTTTAACTGTGATATCTTTTGAATAACTGACGAAAATTCATTACAATTTAAAGTGACAGCAATAATCAGTGTCGACGCAGTCCAAAACACAATGTTTATCGCAGTCTTAATGGCAACTGAATTACTAAGATTAGAATAATCAATAAAGTCTTCAAGTATATGTCTGGGAAACGTTCCTAATAAAAAGAACGCGATACTTAAAGCTAGAAAAATAATAATTAGTAATGCAAGACTTCCAACTTGTTTTTTTGTCATAATTAAAACTCCTTTATTAAAATGTATCTTTAAACATTAGACTATACACAGGGTCTGCGTTGTAACTTCTATACATAGGAATATCACACAACGGTATGATTTCGGAATCAAGAAAGCCTTGCCGAGCAACAATTGTCACTTTATCATTTGGATAGACAATTGGTGTTTCTAATAAATTGCCGTCCTCCGATTTAGAAATATATGCGTATGGACCTTCTTTATGTTGAGAATCAAGTGTTATTGATAAATCATACCTATCATGAAACGCAAACAAACTGCCTGTCTCCTTCAAATACATTGAACGCACCCCATCTGATACATCAGAATTGTTCCCAACGGATGAAAGATAGCGAGTAGTATTATCAGCAATGATTGAATATGTCTCATCAACATTTGGTGAAAAAGCTGTTATAATTACTCTCCTGTTTCCGTTTTGTTCTTGAAATGTATATGTCAATTTATACTCATCTGCCACACCCTGTAATGATTCTATTGCCGCTCTTCCAAGGGTAAATCCAGGAGCACTTCCATCTTCAAGTTCAAGATCCACCAAATTAGCAATCAATTGATCAGAATCGAATACTAGCAATGTCACAGTCTCATCATATACTGTTTCCCAAACAGCACCTATGGTTGTTGTTGATTGATCTGGAACATAGATTGAATAAGGTAATCCTTGATACATTATAACTCCATGTTCATAATCTCCCCTCTCTACGCTCAAGCCAAAGGGATCGATGTTAGAGACGGGGTTGCCATCAGCATAAGCAAAGCGGTTGAGAGTTATAGCGTTTGAAATCTTACCGGCAACTATGTCGGCGTTGATAAATCTCTTTATTTCAGGATGATAGTATCTTGCACGCATGTAGTACAGACCGTTTTCGTCTGTCATTACACCGTCGCGACCGTTGTACATAAA
>CALWYZ010000013.1 GCA_944385895.1 uncultured Clostridia bacterium | reverse complement strand
GAAAGATGCAAACCCCGAGGTAATCTTCGGGGACTCTCCCTCATCACTAACCGAATTAGAGAAACACAGGCTGCTATAAAAGACTCTGCAAAATAATCAGTTAAGGCTTTAATATAACCTCCGGCCAAACTATTACGGTCGGGGGTTTTATTTTTTGTGTCTAAGACATTTGTTATTTATCAACCTAAAGCAAGCGCTAAATGTGATATAATGACATTTTTTTTGACATTTAAGCAAATATATTATTGAATATCACGAATCAATAGCCAATAATAGGTTGACAATAATTTCAAAATATAGTATCATTATATAAACTGTTTGTATTTTGTTTACGTATTTTTTGCCAAAAAACATCTATCGAACTGTTTTAATATCTTTATGAAAGTAAGTGAAATATATGAGAAACTATTCTGAGATAACCCCTTATATTTCAGAGCTTGCAAAAATATCCTCCGAAAACAATCATATAGTTCCTCAAATGTATGTTGATCACAAAGTCAACAGAGGACTTCGTGATGTTAACGGAAACGGTGTTATAACGGGGCTTACTGAAATTTCAAAAATCAAAGCAAAAGAAAAACTTGCAGACGGCAGCGAAATCTCCTGTGAGGGACAGCTTTACTACAGAGGCATTAATATCCGAGATATAGTAGCCGGATTTTTAAAGGATAAACGGCTGGGATTTGAAGAAACGGTATATCTTTTGCTGTTTTCCCAGCTTCCCAACAGAGCAGAACTCGAAAGGTTTGAGCAGGAGCTTTCAGAATTCAGGACACTCCCCACATCATTTGTAAGAGATATAATACTTAAAGCGCCCGGAAAGGATATGATGAATATTCTTTCACGCAGCGTTTTGACTCTTTATGCTTATGACGATAATCCAGACGATATTTCAATAGCAAATGTACTGCGTCAGTGTCTTCAGCTTATTGCGGTATTTCCCTTGCTGTCAGTATACGGATATCAGTCCTATCAACACTACCATATGGGTAAGAGCCTGTTTATACACCTTCCCAAGCCTGGACTTTCAACAGCTCAAAACATTCTGCATTTGCTGCGCGAAGACGGAAAGTTCACATCTCTGGAGGCTAAAGTCCTGGATCTTGCGCTGGTGCTGCACGCAGAACACGGCGGAGGTAATAACTCAACATTCACAACCCACGTTGTAACATCATCTGGAACAGACACATATTCCGCCATAGCCGCAGCTCTGGGCTCACTTAAAGGCCCCAGACACGGCGGAGCAAATATAAAAGTTGTGCGCATGTTTGAAGACATGAAAAAAAATATCAATACCGAAGACCGCAGTGAAATCGCAAATTATCTGACACGGCTTCTTGACAAGCAGGCTTTTGACAAAGCAGGTCTTATTTACGGAATGGGTCACGCCGTTTATTCTTTATCAGATCCAAGAGCTGATATTCTCATGTCCTGTGCTAAAGATCTTGCAATAGAAAAAGGCTTTGAGAAAGATTATTTATTATATGAAACCGTAGCTGAGCTGGCGCCGGAAATAATCTCTTCAAAAAGAAAAATGTATAAAGGCGTTAGTGCAAATGTTGATTTCTATTCCGGTCTTATATACCAGATGCTCGAGCTGCCATGCGAACTGTATACTCCCATTTTTGCCATTGCCAGAATTGCCGGCTGGAGCGCACACAGAATAGAGGAAATACAAAACGCAGGAAAGATCATACGTCCATCTTATGTAAGCGTCAATTCCGAAAAAGAATACAGGAGTTTGGATGAAAGATAAATCTGAAAGCAAAGGCATAATACTGAAATTATTTATTGTTTTTTTAAAAACAGGAGCTTTTACATTCGGAGGCGGTTATGCTATGATAGCCCTTCTGGAAAACGAATTTGTTGACAAGCGCGGTATTTTAAGCAAAGAGGAGTTCCTCGACATGACCGCTATTGCAGAATCAACTCCGGGTCCTGTGGCAATAAACAGTGCAACATATATCGGCTATAAAACCGCCGGTTTTTTTGGAGCCCTGTTCTCTACAGTAGCGGTATGTATACCCTCTTTTGTTGTCATGTATATAATCTCTCTGTTTCTCGACAAATTTTTAAGTCTTACATATGTCAGATACGCATTTGCCGGCATACAGGTATGCGTTGTTTACCTTGTTTTATCCGCCGGCATAAAAATGCTGAAAAATATGCAAAAAACAGTATTCTCCGTTATAATAACAGCATCTGTTTTTGTTGCTTTGACAGCCTTTTCCGTGTTTTCGGTAAAATTCTCCACGGTATTTTATATCCTTATATGCGGATTTATCGGGGTTTTTATATATTTGATAAAACTACTTGAGAATAAATATAAAGGCAGACAAGCATGATTTACTTTAAACTGTTTCTGACATTTCTCAAAATCGGCGCCGTCTCGTTTGGCGGCGGTTACGGAATGATTTCTCTTATACGCGAATCAGTCATTTCAAACAATTGGATGACAGAGCCGGAATTTTTGAACTTTATTGCCGTATCTGAATCAACACCGGGACCCCTTGCCGTTAATATGGCGACATTTGTAGGCTCTTCCCAAGGCGGTATAATAGGATCGGCGGTAGCGACATTAGGAGTTGTTCTTCCCTCTTTTATTATAATACTAATTATATCCGCAGTACTGAAAAATCTTATGAAGTATGCAGGCGTTGAAGCGTTTTTGTCCGGGGTCCGGCCATGTATAGTCGCGCTTATTCTTGGTACGGCGGTAATTATGGGTCTTGGCACTCTTGCCGGTTTTGAAACGGTTGAAAGTTCAATAAATATAGATTTCAAAGCCGTAGCAATATTTGCTATCATCGCGGCTGCAGGTCTGATGTATAAAAAATTAAGGAAAAAGTCACTCTCCCCGATTTTTATGATAGTCATTTCTGCAGGACTGGGACTGATAATGTATTCTTTTTAAAATAATCAACGGGACGTCTGTAGACGTCCCGTGTTTTTATTTAATTCCTGTTGTCAGCGGTTCAAGGCCGCAGGAGGTGCTGCTTTTTTCATCAAAGCAGTCATTTTTTATGCTTGAATACATTCTGTATCCACCGGCAAAATTATAGCAGTCAAAGCCGTTTTGAGAAAGTATGCGGCATGCTATATAACTTCTGAGCCCCGACTGACACATCACATATACAGGTCTGGTTATATCTAGCTCATCCATACGCTGTCTGAGCAAATCAACAGGGATATGTGTATCAAAGCCGTCCGCATGACCGCTGTTATATTCCGAATCGGTTCTGGTATCCAAAAGCTGTGCGTCATCTGCAAGACCGGAAATATCTTCATAGAAGAATTGCTTTACTTTGCCGGTAATTATATTTTCCGCAATAAAGCCGGCCATATTGACAGGATCCTTCGCTGATGAATATGGCGGAGCATACGCAAGATCCAGCTCCTTTAGCTGTGTCACTTTCATTTTTGCCTGCATAGCAGTTGAAATGACATCTATTCTTTTATCAACACCTTCAAAACCTACAATTTGAGCGCCCAGGATACGCTCTGTGTCTTTTTCGAAAAGAAGCTTGAGCGTCATTACACTGGCATCCGGATAATATGAGGCATGAGAGGCAGGCGAGAGTATAACTTTTTCATAATTTATACCCGCCGCTTTTGCAGACGCTTCATTTATGCCGACTGATGCGGCAGTCATATCAAAAACCTTAAGCACGGAAGCGGCGACTGAACCTTTATAGCTGCTGTTCAATCCGCAGATATTGTCTGCCGCGATACGCCCCTGTTTATTTGCGGGTCCGGCAAGAGCCACAACAGTCTCAGCGCCTGTGATCGGATTTATTGTCTGTACGGCATCACCCACAGCATAGATATCCGGATCTGATGTCTGCATGCCGGCATTTACCGCGATACTGTTTTTAACTCCAAGTTCCAGTCCTGCACTTTTAGCAAGACCGCTTTCAGGAGATACGCCTACGGAAAGTATTACCATATCGGAAAATACCGATCCGCCGTCTTCAAACTCTGTCAAAATACCGCGTTTTGTATCTTTAAATGCCGACACCGACTTATTAAGCAACAGATTTATCGACTTACTTCTGATATGGGAGTGTATAAAGCTTGCCATATCGCTGTCAAGCTGCACAAGAAGCTGTGACTGTCTTTCAACAATACTTACATCCAAGCCCAGCTCCTTTAGGTTTTCCGCCATTTCAACGCCTATAAAACCTCCGCCGATAATTACCGCACTGTGCAGCCGACCGCTTGCCGCAATATCTTTTATACGAAAGGTATCCTCAACTGTACGAAGCGTATATATTTTTTTGCTGTCTATTCCGGCAAGCCCGGGCCGTATCGGTGCGGCTCCCGGAGCCAGAATCAGCTTATCATAGTTCTCTTCAAAAATTTCACCTGTTTCTATATTTTTCACGGTGACTTTTTTATTCTGTCTATCTATCGACATAACCTCATGTCTTACCCTTACATCGATATTGAAACGCGACATAAAACTCTGTGGAGTCTGGAGGGTAAGAGCGCTTTTGCTTTTGATCTTACCGCCGATATAATATGGCAGTCCGCAGTTTGCATAAGAAACAAATCCGGAACGTTCAAAAATGATAATCTGTGCCCGCTCGTCAAGACGTCTCAGTCTTGCCGCGGCTGACGCCCCGCCGGCAACGCCGCCTATAATAACTACTTTCATTTGTTTTCAGCCTTTCTCTGTCATTATTTTTACGCAAGCTGTGCCGGACATTACTGTCCGGCACACATCAGTCAATCGCTTTTTTCAAAAGATCGGAAAGTTCTTCTTTAGGCCTGTATCCCACTGAGCTGCCTACAACTTTACCGTTCTTGATAACTGCAATAGTCGGTATGCTTGCTATCCTGAACGCCGCCGCGAGTTCCTGTTCATTATCGACATTTACTTTACCAACCTTTGCGGTATCTTTAAAGTCGTCTGCTATCTGAGACACAATAGGCGAAAGCATTCTGCACGGACCGCACCATTCAGCCCAAAAATCCAGCATTACGGGCACCTTTGAATTTATTACCTCTTGTTCAAAATTTTCTTTTGTAATTATAAGCTCTGACATTTCTGTTTCCTCCTTAAATCAATTAATGTTATTCAACTGTTTCCAGAAGACTGACTATATATTTTTCCAGCGTCTGTTCGCTCATAGCACCTGTGTGGGCATTGAATACATTACCATTTGCATCAACCATTACAGTAAAAGGTATCGAATAGACACTGTATGCATATGCACCACTGCTTTCTGTGTCAAAGTAAACGGGGAATCCGTATTTATTCTCAGACACAAACTCTGAAACACCTTGTACCGTTTCACGGTATCCGTCAGTAAGATTTACCATCATAAATTCAACGTCATCTCCGTATTTGCGGTACATATTATCAAATGCCCCAAGCTCCGATTTACACGGTCCGCACCATGTCGCCCAAAAATTTATGATAACCGGCTTACCGGTAAAATCACTTAGCTTTACCTGACTTCCTTGTGCATCCAAAACCGTAAACTCAGGTGCGGACACAGTATTATTTTCACTATGTTCTTGCGACTGTTCAGTATTTTCAGAGCTGAATTTTTCAGACAAAAAATTATAGCTGATAACCGATACCGCAATCAAAACTACAAATACCAGTGCCAAAACAATATAGATAACTTTACTTTTAGTTTTACTATTCATAAATTTTAATCACCCCAAAACCGAAACTACCATACTCATTAATCCGAACATCATCAGCACACCTATCAGTATCAGAAACACACCGCAAATTATGTTTATAATTTTGTAATGTCTTTTGATGAAAGAAAATGCTGAATTGAGTTTTTCTATAAGGACAGCGGATATAACAAAAGGTATACCCAATCCCAGAGAATAACAAACAAGCAAAAGCACACCGTACATCGCTGTTGCAGATGCGGACGCCATCATGATGGCGGAGCCGAGAAATGCTCCGATACAAGGAGTAAGACTGACAGAATATATAATTCCGAACAAAAACGCTGAAATTATGCTGTTTGCCTCTCTTTTGCTGCTCATTCCCTTAAAAAATGGAATACGGATCACCTCAAGATACGACAGTCCGAAAAAGACTACAATCAAACCGCTCACCAAATCTACATACGTGCGATACTTTGATAAAAACGCGCCCAAGGTCCCTGCAAAAAGCCCCAGCAGACTGAAAACCACCGTAAACCCCAATACAAAGCTGAGAGCTCTTAAAAATATATGATGTTTTTTATCCGCTCCGCCCGCAAAGTACGATATATAAAGCGGCAGAAGCGGTAGCATACACGGAGATATGAAGGAAATAAAGCCTTCAAGAAAAGTTATTACAAACTGCAATTCGGCGCCTCCTTTATCATCTGTATGACTATAGTTTACATATTTGAAAAGATAAAAACCGTGACCAAGTCACATTTATAAAAATTTTTTTACATACAGCTCAAAGTCGTCTTAGACCCTTAATATCATCAAGATAAACGCTTCCTCTTTTAAGCTTTACAAGTCCGTCTGACGCAAAACGCTTGAGCATACGTGCCACTACCTCACGGGCAGAGCTGACCTGCTGGGCAATCTGCTCATGCGTCATTTTTATTTCACGGCTGCCTGTACGTTCGTATTCCGAGAGCAAGAATGTAGCAAGGCGCCTGTCAAATCCTGAAAAAAGTATTTGCTGCATCGACCACATCACTGAAGAAAACCTGTCTGTGGCGGTTTCATACTGAAAACACCTTACATATATATTTTGCTCGGCCAGTTTTCCAAAAATCTCAGTATTTATTATAAGCAAACGACAGTCGCTTTCTGCCGTCATAAAAGTATCAAAGTCGATTTGGCTTATAATACAAGATGCAGACAACACACATACATCTCCGCTCTCCATCTTAAAAAGTGTCACCTCGCGGCCCTCTTCGGATAATATATATGTGCGTATTTGGCCGTCTATAATATAAACCATACCCAGACATGCCTGACCGCTGCCATAAAGCATACTGCCCTTTTCATACTTACGTATGACGGCATGCTGCAAAAGAAGTTCTTTTTCTGAGCTGTTAAGATATTTATAAAACGGCAGTTTTATCAAATACTCGGATATTTCGGGCATACAATTTCTCCTTTGTTTTTTATTCATTATAACATAATAATCTGTGTTTTAAAAGATATCTGAAAACAAAAATCGTCGGGCTGCTCCCGTACTCATTGACTTTATAAAAATATTTTTATATACTTAAAAAAACACACATAAAAGGAGATAGATATGTCTATACAATTTGATGCACAGACTAAAACTTTCAGGCTTGAGACCCTAAAGACCAGCTATGTTATGGGTATCAGTGAATACGGTCACCTTCTGCATTTATATTTTGGAAAAAAGATTGGCAACGACGATATAAGAGTGTTATTTGCCGGTAAGATAAAAACAGGTTTTTGCCCGGTCCCCAACGGATGTGACAAAAAATATTCACTCAATACCTTGCCTCAGGAATTTTCTTCAGACGGAGTGGGCGACTTCAGATACCCGTCTATCACAGTGGTCAACAGCGACGGAAGCTATGCATTTGAAGGAAAATATGAAGGGCATAGAATTTATAAAGGAAAATACAGGCTTGACGGTCTGCCCTCTCTTTTTGCAAACGAAAACGAAAAAGCAGACTCGATTGAAATTGACCTTAAAGACAGTGTAACGGGTGTGTGTGTCACTCTTTATTACGGCGTATTTGAAGAAAAAAACATTATAACAAGAGCAGTAACGGTAAAAAATGAAGGCAGCCTTCCTGTCAGCCTCAGACGAATCATGTCATTTAGTCTGGATTTTAGACGCAGCGGCTTTGATTTTATACATTTTTACGGACACGCATATTTGGAAAGACTTACTGAAAGACAGCATGTAACTCATGCCGCATGTGAAATAAGTTCCGCAAAAGGCATACCCGGCCATGAACATAATCCGTCAGTAATTCTGTGTGACTCTGATGCCACAGAAGATTTCGGAGAATGTTACGGTGCAGCTCTTCTGTATACCGGTAATTTCTTATGCGGAGCAAAGCTTGATCAGTTCAACCAGACCCGTTTTGTAATGGGTATTAATCCGGAAAAATTTGAATTTATTCTAGGCTGTAAAGATAAATTTACCGCTCCTGAGGCCGTTTTGTCATACTCATCTGAAGGATTTGCTGTAATGACGCATCAGTTTCACGATATATTCAGAGAAAACGCATGCAAAAGCAAATATATGAAGCAACGCCGTCCCGTACTGGTAAATAACTGGGAAGCCACAAGGTTTGACTTTAACGGCGATAAAATAGTTGATATAGCAATCGAGGGCAAAAAACTCGGAGCTGATCTGTTTGTACTTGACGATGGCTGGTTTGGAAAACGCAACAGCGACAGCGCAGGGCTGGGTGACTGGACAGTCAACCGCGAAAAAATGGGAGGTGAGCTTTCCGATGTAATTAAAAGAGTAAATGATGCAGGTCTAATGTTCGGACTGTGGTTTGAACCGGAAATGATTAACGAAGACTCTGATCTTTACAGAAACCATCCCGACTGGGTTTTGAAAATACCGGGACGTAATCCCGCTCTTTGCAGAAATCAGCTTGTACTGGACATTACACGCCCGGATGTTAGAGAATATCTTATAAAATCAATAAACGATATTCTTGACAATAATAATATTGAATATGTAAAATGGGATTTTAACCGATATCTCACAGATGTTTACAGTCTTCTGGCAGACAGCCGTCATCAGGGTGAGGTCTTTCACAGATTTGTACTCGGTTTTTATAATCTGCTTGACAGCATAATTCTTACTCACCCAGATATACTGTTTGAAGGATGTTCCGGAGGCGGCGGTCGATTTGACGGGGCAATGCTTTGCTATCAGCCCCAGATATGGTGCAGCGACCAGACTGACGCGGTATGGAGAACAAAGATTCAGTACGGTACATCTTTTGCATATCCGGTATCGTCAATGGGCGCACATGTCTCCGCGTGCCCGAACAAAAAAACAGGCAGAACAGTAAGCTTTAAGACACGCGCGGCAGTCGCAATGTCGGGTACTTTCGGATACGAACTGGACACCACTAAAATGACAGACCAGGAAAAAGAAGAATGCGCTCATTATACGGAGTTGTTCAAAAAATATTACGATATTATAACTTTCGGAGATTATTACAGACTTACAAGTCCGTTTTCAAACAGCGGATACTGTGCATGGGAACATGTTTCAAAAGATAAAAGCGAATGTCTTGTTACCGTAGTTACCCTTGAAGCTCTTCCGCAGGAGCATACCGCCTATATTAAGCCAAAGGGACTGGATGAAAACGCAATATATATCATAGAAGGAGCGGATATTAAGCTTACAGGAAAAACTATGATGAATGCAGGAATTCCTTTCAATATGTTTATCGGCCAGTACGAAAGCAGGCAGTATTACATAAAGAAGATATGAATATTTATATTGACGCAGATGGCTGTCCGGTAATAAAAATAACAGAACAAATCGCAAAGAGCCATAACATTCCGTGCTTTATTGTGTGTGACCTGGCTCACATATATAACAGCCAGTACTGCCGGATAATTAAAGTGGATATTGCTTCAGACAGTGCGGACCTGATACTGGCAGGCAGAATTAAAAGCAATGATATAGTCATAACCCAGGACTACGGACTTGCTGCAATCTGCATTGCAAAGGGAGCCAGAGCCGTAAATCAGAACGGTCTTATATTTTCAGACAGCAATATAGACTCCCTTCTGATGCTAAGACACGACGGCGCAAAGGCAAGGCGAGCAGGATTAAAAACAAAAGGTCCCAAAAAACGCACCAAAACCCAAGACGAAGATTTTATACAAGCCCTGCTCAGTCTGCTGTGACAAAACCACCGCGATATCAAAGAATTATATTGAGTTTTTGACGTTTCTGCATTTGCAGGTACTAAAACAAAAAATGTGCTAAAGCAGGACTGCTTTAACACTATATCTTTATGCTATATAAAAATGCCGCCGGCTGTATCAAAAGCCGGCGGCTATATTATTATTTCTAATTCTATAAAGCATACATAACAAGCTATTTGTTAATTGTTGATAGTCACATCCCTCAGTTTATTATAAGCTGAATCATATATGGAACATACAACATTACCGTTTTCCTCGCGCAGCTGCATAGCCATCTGGCCATCATTGAGTGTCTCCATACGTTCGCCGTAGGGAACGCCATTTTCATCTATGTAATATACAGTATCGTTAAAGTACAAAAACTCATTTATCCCGAAGTTATACACGGTTTTTACTTCCAGACCAGTGTCACTCAGATATTTGAGCAGTCTGTCTGAACTGTCAAGCACATACACACCCGTATCACAGGCTGAAATTGATATAGGAAGAATAGAAGAAATTTTAGCTTTAGCATATCCGCCGCAAAATGTCATATACACACCGTTTGATATTCCATAGCTCTTACCTTCATATACTGTTGATTCTTCAAAATCGGAAATTTCGAAATCAGCTGTATCAAACTGACTCAAAAAAAGCTTGCTTGCTCCAAGATGTGAATAACAATCTTTTATCATAGACAAAATTTCATTATCGTCAGGCGCCAGATATTGAGAGGCATACAGCAAAAATTTGACAGCTGAAGAGTAATCGGCGCCGTCTATATACGCCTGTGCAACACGCATCACCGTCTTTACATCATCATTGCCGTATTTCATTACCCTGATAACCGTATTTTCATCAGATATATCCATTTTTTTCAAGGCGTTTTCAAGTCTAAATCCGCGTATAACAAAAAACAGTAAGACAGATAATAATACAGCGGCCACAGCAATGACAGTAATTATCAAAGCGGTATTTACTTTCACTTTTTGTGCAATCATCTTAAAAACACCTCCTTCACTATAATATATCTATCAGTATAAATTTATCACACATGTATCTTCAAGTCAATAATTTCAAATTAAATACCAAATTCAAATTGCTTGACTTCAAATTGCTTGACATTTAATAAACGGTAATATATACTATATTAGTATTTTTGCGGCTGTGGCGGAATTGGCAGACGCGCTAGACTTAGGATCTAGTGTCATTGACGTGGGGGTTCAAGTCCCTTCAGCCGCACCAAAAGAAACGACAATTTTCGGCAGAAGATTGTCGTTTCTTTTTGTTCTTTTCACTTTTCTCTTTTCGTTCTTCTCTCTTCTCTCAAATTGTCGTTTTCAGAGAAAAGATAAGAGAGAAAAGAGAAGAGAAAAGGTAGCTTTGCTCCGCAAAGCATTGAATTAAAGAACTAATTATGATATAATACATGCAGAGGTGATGATGTATGAACAGTCCCTTACTCGATAAATCTCTTGACTTTGCAACACAGATTGTATTGTTTTATGAAGAGTTTTCCAAAACAAAAAAAGATACCACTATCACCAAACAATTGCTTCGTTCTGCTACAAGTGTTTGTGCAAATATAAACGAAGCCATATACGGTAACAGCAAAGCCGATTTTATATCGAAACTTCATATTTCACTTAAAGAAACCGGCGAAAGTATTTATTGGTTGAAGCTTCTTAAAAACACAAAGCTTGTGAATTACGATTTTGATAGCTTACTTTCTCTTGCTGAAGAAATCAAGAGAATGCTGATTGCATCCTTGAATACCGCAAAGTAGAACGGCAAATGAACAAATGGATTATTGAAGATTGGGCTTTTGATGTGGAAGTAATTTGCGGAGAAGCAAAGAATTGCAGACTTGGATTAGAAAAGGGAGACCTTTTTCATTTTGAATACGAAACACCTCAAGGCTTCTGCCCTCGAGCTATGGCGGAAATTTATACTTGGTGTGAAGTAGTTAGATGTGGCGGTGACTTTACGTACAGAGGTGCAAAAGATAAATACAAAATAGAAATTCCTTGTCCGTGCCATTGTTTGCAATTTTGCCTTACTGCCGTTCCAATAAATAGGGATAAAAATGGAAACTATATTAATAATAGCAAAATGCTAACTAAGGAACGGTGAGAGTTCGAATTCATCCGCAGACAGCAAAAATATCTTTTTTGTAGCCCATAGACATGCTGAGCTTGGAGCCAAATCGCGCTCCAAGCTCGGCTTTTTCTTTTGCCTTTTCGCTAGCGTTACAGCTGGCATCTTTTTTAGTCCCTCTTTACATATCGGAACAAGTTATGCTCGTTCCGATTTTTTATTGCATAAAATCAGCCATCCGCTTTACTGTTTCTACTTTTTTTGGCAAAAAGCCACACTGTGCCTGCGCGTCTAGGTTTTATACGCTATCGCATCGCTCAGGCTTGCCACCAATTTTTTGCAAGTTGCAACATTTAAAAACTTATAGCCGATATGCAGGAAAATCTTTTTTATAATCCTTTTACAGGCAAGGCCCCGAGCTGATTTGCACTCCGGGCTTTTTGTTATTAAAGCAAGCTGCCCGCGTCAAGACGGTATCTTTTTTGTCACTCCTTACAGCGTGATGCCGACTTGATAAATTTTGAGATAATCATTATTTTTTACCGCTTGCGGTTATACACTATAATTGTATAACCGTAGGACTTATTATATTTAAATCGCTCAAAATAAATACATACCAAAAGCAGAGTCTTGATTTTAAAGACTCTGCTTTTTGGATAAAAAATTTTTAAATAAAATTCAGCGGTATAATTAAATATTTTATTATTTATTTGAAATTTTCATTTATCCTTGGAATAAAATCAGGTTATACATCCCTGTTAAGCTTCAAAACAGCAACAGTAGCCGCTCCGGAGCGATTTGTCACATTACTGTTATATGTCAACGTGAAATCGGTCTGTGCCGGTACATATATAATGATGGAATTAGATCCGTATGCACTTGAAGAAGATGTATTTGTTTTAAAATATATTCCGTATTCAAGGTGCGGTGTCCCGTTATAAAACGGTGTTATCTGCATATATCCTGCATCATCCAATATAGTAGATACGCTGTAAGATATAAAATAATATCCCGGACTTAAAACTATTTGAGTATTGTTTACAAGTTCAATATTTCCTGTCACATCCTCTGTTCCAACACCCAGTGGAATAAGCTGTCCATCAGCAAATCGTATTTCAAACGTCAAAAAGGACGCAAAAATATTACCGGCTGGTTCACCCTGAGGTCCCTGCTCACCCTGAGGTCCCTGCTCACCCTGAGGTCCCTGCTCACCCTGAGGTCCCTGCTCACCCTGGGGGCCCTGCTCACCCTGAGGTCCCTGTTCACCCTGGGGGCCCTGCTCACCCTGGGGGCCCTGCTCACCCTGAGGTCCCTGTTCACCCTGGGGGCCCTGCTCACCCTGGGGGCCCTGCTCACCCTGGGGGCCCTGCTCGCCCTGAGGTCCCTGCTCACCCTGCGCACAGCAAAAGCTGCAGCAAAACTCCTCATGACAGCAGTGCATTTTGCCCGGTTTAAATGAATTAAAAAAGGAATTTACTTTTTTCATTATACACACTCTCCGTAAAATGTTCTATATATATAGATTATGCCGAAAATTATAAAACGGTGTTTTTTATACTACAAGCTTGATTTCACTGTATTTTTTATTTTAAAAAATTTTCTAAACACATTTGATTATAACTCTAAACCGTTTTATACGGCTTTTAGGAAATGTTGTAAACTCGCTGTTTAGGCTTTAATATAACGCAAAATTATAAGGCATAAATAAAAGTTTGGCTGTTGTAAAAAAATCTTTTATACGATATAATTATCGTATCGCCCGATTATATAACTTTAAATGGCATTTAACAGCCTGTGTTGCCAAATTGCATATACAGCAACGGCTAAAGCAAAGGATTAAGATATGGAAAACGACGCATACTCTCAACTGAAAAAATGGTTTGACGACACACGATATGAGCCTTTGGAAACAATGGCCGGTTTTTTTGATAAACGCGTTGAAAATTATGAGGAACATATGTCACAGTGGTCTCAGCATTACAAATGGATGGCTCAGCTGCTGCCTGATAATACCAAATGTCTGCTTGATATAGGCTGCGGCACAGGACTTGAGCTTGACTGTATTTTTGAGAGATTCTCAGATCTTCAGGTCACTGGTGTAGATATTTCAAAGCAAATGCTTGACAGACTTCGCTGCAAGCACAGCGGCAAAGAGCTGTCGCTTATCTGCATGGACTACTTTAATTATGATATGGGAGAGAAACGCTTTGACGCGGTTATATCATTTGAAACTCTCCATCACTTCGAGTACGGCAAAAAACAAATGCTGTTCAAAAAAATACACCGCTGCTTAAAACCCGGCGGAATATATCTTGAATGTGATTATATAGCCCTGACGCAGCAGATAGAAGATTTGGCGTTTGCTGAGTGTCAGCGACGTCGAAAACGTGATGGTATCCCGGACGATGTTTTTGTACATTTTGATACGCCTCTGACTCTGGAGCATGAAATTCAGGCTGTTAAAAGTGCCGGATTCTCAGAGGTAACTCTTGTGGGATTTCTTGAACATGACGATCACACACCGATTATACGCGCGATAAAATGACAATGCAGCTTGAATTATTTAAATTTTACTGGAAAACGCTTAAAACGCACTGATAATCATTCAGGCATGAGGTAAAATAATCAAACAGATATAAATGAGGTGATACAGTGAAGATAGCTTATCTTGGCATAGACCTGCTACTTCCCGTTTTTGATGCACTTATAAAAGAAAACTGCGAAATAATAAAGATATTTACCTGTCCGACAGACAATAAAACGGAATTTAACATCAAAACAATTTCAACAGCAAAATCCTTAAATATTCCATACACACTTAAAAGGATCACAAAATATGATCTTGAAGAGCTGAAAAACATGGGCTGTCAGCTTATTGTGTGTGCAGCATATTATTTTAAGGCTCCCGTATGCTCTGACATTCCAATGGTGAATTTCCATCCTTCTTTTCTGCCTTTAGGTCGCGGAGCTTGGCCGATGCCTGTTATTATTTTAAAAAAGCTTGAATTTGGCGGCATAACCATTCATAAAATGGCAGAGGATTTTGACACAGGAGACATACTACTTCGGGAAAAGTTTTTAATTTCTTCCGGCGAAACGCTGGAGAGCTATATGCAAAAGGTATATGACAGGATTCCCGGCATGGTACACAAGCTTATAACACAGCTTCCCTCTCTTTTGAAAAACGCACTCAAACAGGAAGGCGGAGAATACTGGCGTATGCCGGAGGAAAAGGACTGGACTGTTACCTCTGATATGGACGCGGATTATGCGGACACGATACTGCGAGCTTTCTACGGGTATGAATGTATTTACCGGAATAACGTCAAGCGCTTTGAAATCATAAAAGGAAGAGTAGTAAAATCAGACGTTAAGGACAAGCCATTGCCTGTTAATGGCGGTTATATTCAAGCTCAATATGTAAAAGAATTATAGGTTTATATAATAAGAAATAAGTGTATCAAGTAAAATGCGTCATTTGTGCCAAAATATTGTAAAATATGAATATATATTGACTTATATACGAATCAGTGATAGACTTTGCAATGGCATTAGTCTATTTTAAACAGAAAGAGATGAATTTAAATGACAAAAAAAAGATTATTGGCTTTATTGCTTTCAGTTTTGATGGCACTTACTATTATGACTGTTGCTGTAAGCGCACAGGACTCTGAAAACGTAATTGAAATCAGCAATACAGAGCAGCTTTCTGATGCAATTGCCGCTCAGCAGGCCGGACAGACATGGAAACTGAAAGCCGGAACCTATACTCTGACACAGTCAGACCTTGACAAATACGCCTCCTGGGCTTATAACGGCCAAGGCGGATGGTATTTTCCTATTCACGAAGATAATATTACTATCATCGGTGAGGATGGTACCGTTATTACAAGCGATGTAGTTACCGTCAATGGGATATGGCAGCATCAGGACTTTATATCCGTATGGGGAGACAATGTTACCATAGATAACGTAGACATTTTAAGCAAGTCAGAGCAGAATAAAGCTATTGAGATCATGAGCAAGAATTTTGTATTGAAAAATTCTACAATCAAACAGCTGGCTTATCCCGATTCTCAGGACGGACGTGTTTTCAGCGGCTCTGTTTTCTTCAATCCTTTGGATTCTGAAAAGAATATAGGCAACTCCTCAATCGAAAATGTCTACCTTTACGCATACGTGAGCGCGTCTTATGCTCAGACCGGAACTCTTAATGTAAACAATCTTACTATGGATTTTACTAACAGTATGTGGTCAGAGTGGGGCGAAGGCTACGGACCTGCAATTACGGGAAATGTTTACGGAACGGTAAAAGACGTTACATATATCGTGGATAATGATGCTATCTGGAACGAGCTTGTTAATGCTGATTATCAGTACAGCGACGACACAAAGCCAGGCACAGTTATAAAGCTTGCCGAAGATATAGAAGTGGACAAAATGCTTGATATTTCAAGAAGCGATGTGACTATTGATCTTAACGGGCATGAAATAACCGCTTCTGCAAATTTCACCGGTACATTTGACAATAATAAACATCTTGTAAACGTAAGTGGTAAAAACGTTACTGTTAAAAACGGAACACTTACTGCAACAAATGCAAATAAACACGTCCTGAACGTCTATGGAGCAGAAAATTTTTGCATGAGTGATCTTGTACTTGACCATACAAACGCCTTTACCGGTGCGCCGCTGGTTGTAAACGGATCATCTGTCATATCAAGCGGCAAGCTCAGAATGATAACTGGTGAAAATTCATGGTATTCAATGAACATTGACAACAAAGTGAACAATGCTTCCGTTGAAACAAAAATCAAGTTCGAAGACAGCTCAGTCGTTGAATTTGCAGGCGAAAATGCTTTGGGTATTTTTATGGAAAGCACAAATGCGGGAACCCTTGTCAGCGTAGAATTCGGTAAGGACACCGATATTTCAAGTGATATTGACGGATTTGTTGCAGTTGCCAAATCACCCCAGGCAAGCGACGCTGTAATCACCAATCCGGAAAATGCAAATCTGGAGACTGATGAAAACGGCAATATGATAATTCATACACACTCTTTTAGCACCGATTGGAAAAACGATGAAAACGGTCACTGGAAAGAATGTGAGTGCGGCGAGAAATCCGAGTATGCAGAACATAGCTTCGAATGGATAATCGACAAAGAGGCAACAGCTACCGAACAGGGCAGCAGACACCAGCAGTGCACAGTCTGCGGTTACAAAACCGCCTCAGAGGTAATTCCAGCTACGGGCAGCAATACTGATCCGGATGACAACACACCTGCAGCCCCGGAAGAGGATACACAGGATAAGCCCGATGACACCGTGTCAGATGATACTGTTTCAGATGATGTAACTACAGATCCTTCAGACGACCAAAAATCAGAAAATGAACCTGATACCGGCGATAACAACGCTTTAGCACTATGGTTTATCTTGCTGGCAATATCCGGGACAGCTTTGATTTCTGTTGTTTTCCGTGATAAAATTATTTCAGTATATAAGAAAATAAAATTTTAATAGATAATTATTTGTTGCTTTAACAAAAAGCCGAGCAGTTTTCTCTTGATAATTGCTCGGCTTTTTTATATAATCAATATCAGCAATACTGCCTGCGCACTCATCGCATTATTATGTGCTAATTTTTAAAATCGACTGTATAATATCCCATATGCAAGCAAAATGTATACGTGAATTATGACATACGGAGGACTGAATTATGGAAGATTACAGATTGCTTTTCAAGCAGCAGCACGGACCATTGATATTTCCGCAGCGAACATACTCGTATGATTTTGACTTTAGTGTAGACCAACATCGCCAATACCGTCTGTTTTTTACAGGCGAGACGGAAATGTTTTATTACTGGAAAACAGAACTGTGCTCAACAGCTGTTTACAGAAGGATTTCCGATGCGCTGGTAAAGGGAACGGACAGTGCATGGGGACTGAAGTTTGATGGTGCCGATTATCCCATAATGTGCTGCAGAAAACTATTGTGGAAGCCTGTTGCGGCATATATTGCAATACAGCAATATACCGATACATGGCGGCTGTCTGTCAATGCAAAAGCTGACAATATAAAAATCAGGCCCTCAGGTTATTTAAGGCTCTCTTTTGAGATAAGATATCTGCGCGACGGGCTTATGAAAAACCAGACAAAAAATCCGCCGGACAAGGTCTATACTATTGATTTCCCGCAGGGAAGCTATTCTATGCGGCAGTTTGCTATGGATATAAATATACCTACTGATAAAACAGCAAATGTGAGTTATATACTTGAGGGAGAAAATTTTGAAGGAAGTATAGTTTTTGAATGTCCTTGCCTTGTGTCCTCTAACGGATATAATATCATTCCGCCCTTTGCGCCGGATACCTCTATGTATCAGCGTTTTTTCAACTGGCTGGGAGTAAATCTGTCGCGTGCAGAATGGCCACGCATGAAAATAGATATAAACGGAAAAACAATTTTCAACAACGAATTTTTTGAGCGCTGTCACAGATACTCTGAAAAAGAGATAGTACTGCCTGAAAACACTCTTAAAAACGGTAAAAATCATATAGAATTCACTCTGACGTCAGACTGGCATGACGCCCTGCCATATCGTCTCCATGAATTGGGGATAGTATCTGAAAGCGCCTTGCCATTCAATATCGTATCCTGCCCTGATATCGTATCAGCGGGCAAGGTGTTTTCGCTGCTGCTAGATATTAAAAAGCCTTGCAGTCTTATCACAAGCAGCAATGTTACAGCCGTATCCCCGCTCGATTTCAAAGAGCCGGGGCTTGCGTTTTTGCGGCTTATATGTGACAAGGGACAAAACGATCTTGATATTTTTTTCAGCGACGGTCAGCTTACACAAAACTGCACAATAAAACGTGTAATAGAGCGTAAGGATGATGACGTAATAACAGGTACGGGCGATATGGTTTATATAAACCAGGATATAACCGATATGCGAAATTACATCAAATGGTATATGCAAAACAATATAGGAAATCTGATAACCATACGTCCTGTGTACAGATGGAGCGGAAGCCGCAGGGTACACGACGACACCTGGCAGGAGATGACAAAACTGTTCAACGGGCTTGGGCTCAAATACTCGCATATGGTAGACGGCAGAGAACCGCAGGGCTGCACGGCCAACCCGTCTTTTGATCAACTGTCGGCACCTGACAAATACAGCAGCGGATTTTTGGGCAGACAGCTGCACGAACGAGACGGAGCATACTGCTATTGGGGTACTTACGAGAGGCCTGACGATTTTTGGAATATAAATGATTATTATGATACCGAGCAGATTTTTGACAATACCCTGCGCCAGCGCAGAAACAATCCGGATAATGCCGGCACTTATTTCTATCCCTCAGATATGTTTGACGACGGAAAAAGGTACTGGCTCTGTCACGACCCAAGTCTGCCGGCGGATATGGAGATACAGGCAAAAGCAATAATCAACAGTCTTAAAGCCATAAAATTTAATGCGACACGCCATACCGGACCGTCAATACTCTTTAAATATTTCTGTATGGCAGGCTATGATTGGATCGGTGCCGAAACCATGGACAGTCCAATAGAATTTCTAATGTGTGCACTCAGAGGTACGGCACGCGCATTCCATATCAAGCATATAGGCGTTCATCACGCGCTGCAATGGTCAAGTTCTCCGCATGACGACCCGCTAAGATTTCAAAGATACCGCCTTGCACTGTATACGACCTGGATGCAAGGAGCTCATGAGATCAATACAGAAGAAGGTCTCTGGCACATGGAGGAGTGTTTCTACTCACACCATCGCTTTTCCCATGCCGCAAAAGAGCACCTGAAAATTCAGCAGGATTTTAACAGATATGTATTATCACACACAAGAAGCGGCGTTTACCGCGCAAGAGTTGCTGTACTTCACGGCAGATATGACGGATATCCGTGCTTCGGAGGCGATATCGTCTGGGGTCAGTCAAAATACAGATTTAATGCGTCATTTGACGCCGAACGCTCATGGCAGATACCGAAGCTCTCATTTTTTCCGATAGATACCCGGTCATGGTCCGCCTTCAGGCATTTTTGTGATGATAAGCCATTCGGACTTGTATCCGGCAATCCGCGCGGATGCTTTGATATTGTACCTGTGGAGAAAGAAATAGGCGACTACAAGCTGCTTGTATTTTTTGCATATAACAAGGCTGAGTCACAGGATCTTGATAATATTCTTGAACGTGTCAAAAACGGTGCGACGCTTATGCTGTCGCTTGCACATCTGACTGACACTACAAACAGATCCGATATAGAAAGTTATAATCTGCACTTTATTAATCATGAGATTTTTTCCGCCTTAGGATTTGACGGGGATATTGAATTTACCGACGACAGTTTTAACGGTAAAAGCATTCCGGTTGCCTGTAATTTAAACACGGAAAATTCAACTGTCCTTAAAATGACCGATTCCAAATATCCGCTGTTGATTGAAAAGAAGGTCTCAAAAGGTAAAATAGTCTTGCTTAATACAAAACTTTATCCCGCTAACCCTGCTGTATCGGAGCTTTACACATCAACATTTGAACAGCTCACAGATAGTATTAATGAGATCGAATATGTTATGCCTGTTGTCGGTCCCGACGTTCAGGCTGCCGTATACGATCAGGAAAACGGAGATTTTCATGTCTACTTTACCGCAATAGATTGGTGGAATACTCCCCAAAAACAACGCCGCGCCGCTTTGAGAATAGGTAAATATACATATGAGATACACCTGCCCCTTGGAGTTATGAAAAAAGTATATGTACATAATGATACAGCGGTTTGGTCGGACAGTGAAGATACCGACATTTTTGCAGACCTGACTGTATCCGGTTACGGTATTCAAACATTTCATGTTGCAAAAAACGGCAGCATAAAAACCTCTCAGGTAGACTTCACTGAAAATGTACGACAAAAGCTGGAATTTTAAACTATGGAACTTAAAGTCATTGCACGAATGAAAAACGATTTTACATCAAAATTTGCAATACCCCGACAAAGCGGACTGGTAGAGGGCAATATTGGTAAAATCGTTTTTGAAAAAGAATATTCAACTCCTGAAGCGGTACGCGGATTGGAAGGATTTTCGCATATCTGGCTGATTTGGGGATTTTCTCAATCAAGCAAGCAGAGATGGTCCGCAACAGTCCGTCCGCCAAGGCTGGGCGGCAATAAAAGAATAGGCGTATTTGCCACCAGATCACCTTACAGACCCAATGCTCTGGGCCTCAGCTGTGTACGGCTTGTTTGTATAGAAAAAGGCGCGCTTATTGTGGATGGCGCAGATCTCATGGACAACACCCCCATTTACGATATCAAGCCGTACCTGTCTTTTACCGACTGCAGACCGGACGCCTCAGACGGTTTTGCCAACGAGGTCTTTAAAAACAACTTGACCGTTAAAACAGATGAAAAACTGCTCAAAATACTTCCTTTCGATAAACAAAAAACTCTCATAAAAATTCTTGAGCAAAATCCTATACCGGCTTATCATAACGACAAAAACCGAATTTACGGTTTTAAATTTTGGGACACGGAAGTTAAATTTTCGGTACAGGATAATATTCTTACACTGCTTGATATTAAAAAAATCACATGATAAATAAGCTTTACGGAGTCCGTAAAGCTTATTTGTATAAAATGCTGATTTTATGCATATTGTTGCAATATTTATACTTTTCGTTTCATTGCTGTTGAAATTACTTGTTTTATATATTATAATATAAAAAATGTCGGCTTTTGAGACAATAACTTATACGGAGGCAAATCTGTGAAAACAAAAATGCTTGAACAGATAAAAAGCAGGTACTTTTATATACGGCTTTTATCTTTTGCAGTGCTTGTGATGTCTTTTATACCCTTTTGCAACCCTATTACAGGGTACGGAGGCACACAAAACAGCAGTCTTGTTACAATAATTAAAAATATCGGCTCGGTAATAAACTATTTTTCCGCCGAAATACCGCAGTTTTCATCATACTCCAACGTACTTTTTATAATGGTCATTCTTTTGTATGTTGCCCTAATCGGAATATTATTCGGGTTTCTGCTGCTTTTCTCACACGATAAAAGCTATCGCCAGCACGGCAAAAACTCAATACTATATGCAGCCGCTGTAATGACGGTTGTCTTTCTGGTGCTGTGTGTTCTGTATTTCAATATAAACCTTGCAATGTATAAATTCGGCAGTCAGGCCGTTTACCGTAAGCTGCTCATTATTTTCCGCATTCCGGTTTTTCTCATAATATATACTTTGATTAGTGCTGCTATTCTGGTTTTGTCTGCTTTGGAAAAAGGCTTTAATTTTTCCGATATAAAATACCGCATTAAATCAGATCTCTCTCATCGCTTTAAAGGCGGAGTACATGTGCCGTATAACAAAGTTACCCAAACAATGCCGATAGAAACCCTGGCGCCCGCAAAAGTGATGATTTATCCTCTATCTCAGCATATCGGCGCCGCCTGTCAGAGTCTTGTAAAGCCCGGTGACCTTGTAAAAATCGGACAAAAAATAGCAGATACAGACGCTTTTGTATCAGCGCCCATTCATGCTACGGTATCCGGCAAGGTATTAAAAGTCGACTATGCCCCTCATCCGACTCTTAACAGCTGTCAGGCAATTTATGTTGAAAATGATTTTGAAGATTCAACGCACGAATCACTCAAGCTTACACATACAGATTACAGAGAATTGTCCAATGAACAGCTTATTTCCATAATCCGCCAGGCCGGTATAACCGGAATGGGAGGAGCATCATTCCCTACTCACGTAAAAATACAGTCGGCTTTAAAAGACAATATTGACATGCTTATAATAAACGCATCGGAATGTGAGCCGTATCTTTCAAACGACAACCGTATTATTCTTGAAAACAAAGATGAGCTTATAGAGGGCATTAATATTCTAAGACAGATATTCGGTCTCAAAAACGCATACATAGGAATTGAATCGAACAAGCCCAAAGCCATAAAGGTATTGAACAAAGCGACACACAAAACAGGCATCCGTGTTGTTGTGCTGCGTGCAAAATATCCTCAGGGGGGCGAAAAACAGCTTATAAAAGCAGTTTGCAATAGAAAAGTGCCTTCCGGTAAATTGCCGTCAAGTGTAGGCTGCTGTATTTTCAACGTAGACACTGTTTGCGCTGTATACCGTGCGGTAGTTACGGGTGTTCCTGTGATGAGACGTATTGTTACAGTTGCCGGAGACGGCGTTGAAAATCCGCGCAATCTGAACGTAAGGCTTGGGACTCCTTTTTCAAATGTACTTGAAGCATGCGGGCTTAAAGAGGATACAAAGGAAATAATAATGGGCGGGCCCATGATGGGTGTATCCCAGTATTCACTGGAGGCACCGGTCATAAAAAGTACATCGGGGCTTTTGTGCTTTACCGATAAGGAAACTCAAAACGATGAGAATGCATCATGTATCCGCTGCGGAGGATGTGTGAGCGCCTGTCCGATGAATCTTACGCCAAATTATATAGCAATGTATACAAAGCTTCGCGATTTTGACAGCTGTGAAAAGCTTAACGCATCAGACTGCATAGAATGCGGATGCTGTTCTTTCACCTGTCCTGCCAAAATTCCGCTTGTACAGTACATGCGTCTTGCAAAACAGAACGTAATCGAAAACAGAAAAAGGCAGGTGAATAAAAATTGAGCGATCTTTACTATGTATCATCATCACCGCATATAAAAAGCGATAAGACAGTTTCGTCGGTAATGCGAGATGTCATCATTGCACTTACCCCGGCAATGCTGGGTGCGGTCTTGTTTTTTTCATTCCGCGCGCTTGTAATTATAGCCGTTAGTGTATTATCCTGTGTACTGTTTGAGTTTCTTTATGATGTCATATTTAAAAAGACACGCACAATAAACGATTTATCTGCGGTCGTGACGGGAATTCTGTTAGGCTTCAACATGCCGGTAACAGTACCGATTTATCTGCCTGTAATAGGTGCGGCTTTTGCAATAATTGTCGTAAAAATGCTTTACGGCGGTCTTGGCAAGAACATAGCCAATCCCGCACTGTGCGGACGAATATTTCTTTTTCTGTCGTTTTCGTCATATATGACCACCTGGATAGACGCGTCAACCGCTGTTAACAACACTGCGTTTTCGCTTCCGCTTTTTTCCAATGTGGACGTCGTTTCAAGCGCGACTCCGCTCTCCTACCTGAAAAACGCAGACGCTTCTATAGTGAGCAGCGTTCCTATAAGTTCGGCGTTTATAGGAACAGTGGGCGGATGCCTGGGCGAAACATCGGCAATACTGCTTATAATCGGCGGATTGTATCTGCTGTACAAACGCGTCATCACATGGCACATACCTGTTTCTTATCTTGCAACAGTTGCTGTTATAACCTTTATTTTCCCGAATATGACAGGAATTACAAGACTGCAGTTTATGTCATACAACCTGCTTTGCGGCGGGCTTATGCTGGGAGCAATATTTATGGCCACAGACTATGCCACAAGCCCCGTGACACCGAAAGGCCGAATAATTTACGGAATAGGCTGCGGTCTTTTAACAGTATTCATACGATATTTCGGAGGATATCCTGAAGGTGTATCATTTGCCATTCTTCTTATGAATTTCCTCACATGGTTTATAGATAAGCATACAATTCCTACAAAGTTCGGAGGCGAGAGCAAATATGCAAAACTCTTCAAAAAAGCCAAAGAGTGATATATTAAGGCTTGCGGTAACTCTCTGCCTTATTGCAGGAATAACCGCAGCTCTGGTATCACTTGTCAACGCAATCACCGAGCCCGAAATCACCCGCCGAAATAATGAAAAGACAGTTCAGTCCTTAAAGGCTGTAATGCCTTTGGCAGACGAGTTTGAACAGTACGAATACACAGACGGAAGTGTTATTTCCGACGATGGCAAGGAGGTTACCATAGACGGAGTATGGCGCGCCAAAAACAAAGACGGATACGTCGGATTCTGTATCAAAGTCAGTCCCAAAGGTTACGGCGGCGCAATTGAAACAATTATAGGCATTAACAGCGACTTAGAGGTGACAGACGCTCAGATAATATCAATGTCCGAAACATCTGGCATCGGTACCAAAATCCAGGACGACGGATTTCTGTCGCAGTTTGTCGGAAAAAGCGGTAAAATAACCGGAGTCGCTTCTTTACCCGAAAAGGATGAAATACAGACAATAAGCGGCGCTACAAAGTCCTCAAAGGCTTTTTTACGCGGCATAAATGCGGCGCTTACCGTTGCAGCACAGATTTCCGGAGGTGAAAACTGATGGCCGATAAAATTAAATTTACCGATTTCTTAAAAGAGGGAATTATAGACAACAATCCAACATTTGTACAGCTTCTGGGCATGTGTCCCACTCTTGCTACATCGACATCTTTGTTAAATGCTCTTGGAATGGGCGCTGCTGCTACTTTTGTGCTGATCTGCTCCAATTTTGTGATCTCTTTGCTCAGAAAGCTTATACCTCAAAAAATCCGGATCGCTGCATACATAGTTATCATAGCGGGTTTTGTCACAATGATAGATTTGCTTATGCAGGCATTTGTTCCTGCTCTTTCAAATTCCCTGGGGCTTTTTATTCCGCTTATTGTCGTAAACTGCATAATACTGGCAAGAGCGGAGAGCTTCGCTTCTAAAAATAAGCCGCTGCCCAGTGCGCTTGACGGTCTTACAATGGGAATAGGCTTTACTATAGCGCTCAGCTGCGTATCAACAGTACGTGAAATTCTCGGAAACGGAACACTGCTCGGATTTGAGCTCTTTAACGGAGCTGTGCCTTTGACTATATTCGCACTGCCGGCGGGAGGCTTCCTTGTACTTGGATTCTTTATCGCTCTTGTGCAATTTCTTAAAAGCAGAAAGGGCGGTGCTGAATAATGGAAATTTCACTTGCTTCTATATTTGTGCTTGCAATAAACGCAATACTGATTGAAAACCTGTGTCTTGTTAAATTTTTGGGCATCTGTCCGTTTCTGGGAGTCTCCAAAAAGACTGACACCGCTATTGGAATGGGACTTGCGGTAACCTTTATCATGACTCTGTCATCGTTTATAACCTGGCTTGTATATCACCTTATACTTGTGCCGGCAAATCTTGAGTATCTCAGGACTATCGCATTTATTCTTGTAATTGCGGCACTGGTGCAGTTTGTTGAGACAGCGCTCAAAAAAATGCTGCCCTCCCTTTACAGCGCGCTTGGTATCTATCTTCCGCTGATTACTACAAACTGCGCCGTTTTGGGAATTGCAATAACCAATATCACAGAAAACTACGGACTGCTGTTCTCTATACTCAACGGCATGTTCTGCGCCTTGGGATTTACTCTTGCAATATGGATATTCGCATGTGTACGCGAACGCATAGAGCACTGTGATATACCCAAGCCGTTTAAAGGATTTCCCATAGCTCTCATAACCGCGGCACTGCTGTCTTTTGCGTTTATGGGATTTTCGGGCATAGAGTTTTGAGGAGGCCTACAAATGATAATTGAAATTATTATTGCCACTGCATGTCTTGCCGTAATGGGGCTCATTCTCGGCGCAGCGCTTGGCTTTGCCTCAAAAATGTTTTATGTCAAAGAAGACAAACGCAAAGCACAGATAATCGAACTGCTCCCCGGCGCCAACTGCGGAGGCTGCGGATTTGCAGGATGTTCAAATTATGCAGACGCGATTGTAAACGATTCTGAACCGATTAACCGCTGCCCCTCATGCAAGCCGGAAAATCTGGAGAAAATTTCTGAAATAGTAGGCGTTAACTCGCAGCCTGTCGAAAAAATGGTAGCTCATATCCGCTGCAGCGGAGGCAATTCAGTTGCAAACAAAAAATATGAATATCACGGCATGAGTGACTGCGCCGCCGCGTCTAAACTTTTGGACGGATTTTTACAGTGCAAATACGGCTGTCTGGGATTCGGCACCTGCGCCTCTGCATGTCCTCAAAACGCGATATCCATACAAAACGGCGTTGCAGTTGTTGACAAAAGCTCCTGTGTGGGCTGCGGAATCTGTATTAATGTATGTCCTAAAAAGGTTATAGATCTAATTCCCGCTGATTCAAAAATTTACGTTCAGTGTTCCAACCATGACAAGGGCGCTGTCACAAAAAATCTCTGCTCTTCGGGTTGTCTTGGCTGCAAAATCTGTGAAAAGACTTGCCGGTACGGTGCTGTAAAGGTTGTTGACAATGTCGCTAGTATAGATTTTTCGTTATGTGTCGCCTGCGGCGAATGTCAAGAAAAATGTCCTAGAAAAATAATAAAAATAACATAATGTTTAACCGGGGTCAAACTTCTGCTTGTCCCCGGTTTTTATTTTTATGCGGAATTTATGAATAAACAAATGTAAATTTTAATAAACAATTGATATATCTCTATATTAATGGTATAATAACTATTATTATATATCGAATTTGTGAGGTGCACAATGCAATACTCAACTTATATGACTGATTCATCAATTATAAGGTGCGATATATTTTCAGACAAATTCAAAACTGATTATATTTGCATCAAATTTTTTATGCCGCTCAATAAAGATACAGCAACAGAAATCGCACTTCTCAGCGCTGTTTTAAAACGCGGAAACCAAAAGTTCCCAACGATGGATAAAATCGAAGCATATCTTGAACAAAATTACGGTGCTTCCCTTAACATATCAACTTCAAAATCCGGTGAGCTTCAGGATTTGTCCTTTTCAGTACAGTTTTTGAGCGATAAGTTTGCAATAGAAAACGAACCTATCGGAAAGAATATGGTAGATCTGCTGTTTTCAGTTATTTTTGAGCCCATCACTCAAAACGGCGGATTTGATGAGTTATTTGTAAAACAGGAAAAGCAGAATCTTAAAGATAAAATTGCCTCACTTATCAATGATAAAGGCGCTTATTCTATAGAAAAATGCAAACAAATAATGTTTGATCACGAAAATTACGGAGTATATGAACTGGGTGATATCAACAGATTGGACAGTATAACTCCTGTTTCTCTTTACAAGTTTTATCAGAGCGTGCTTTCAAGTGCCGCGTTGTTTATAAACTATGCGGGTATCCAACGTGATACGGAAGAACTTTTAAATCCGATATGCCAAAGGCTTGAAAGTACATCTCGAACACTGCCGCATACTGTTATTAAAAACGATGTAAAAGATGTGAAGAATATAACCGAAGAAATGAATGTTGCACAGAGCAAATTAAACCTCGGATTCAGATTGGGAGACGCCGCACAAAAGGATCTTTTTGCGGCTAAAATGTTTAACGTCATTTTCGGCTCCAGTCCCACATCCAAGCTTTTTATGAATGTACGCGAAAAGCTTTCTCTTTGTTACTATTGCTCAAGCGTATGTGATTCATTGAAAAACGTTATGTTTGTCCAAAGCGGCGTTGAAACTCAAAACGTAGATAAAGCGCAAAAAGAAATACTAAATCAACTGGAATGTATGAAAAACGGTGAATTTTCAGCGGAGGAGTTTGACAATGCAAGGGCATATCTGATAGATGCTTACATTCAAGCCGAAGACTCGCTGAGCGCCATATCCACCATGCAGACAGCCTCTTATCTTGCAGGACATAAGCTAACTGCACAGCAACAGATAGAACAAATCAACAAGGTGACGTATGAACGTGTCATAAACGTAGCAAAAGGCGTTATGCTTGACACGGTATATGTTCTCAAAGGTATCGGAGGTGAAAAAGATGCAGACTAAATATAATAAAATCACAGGTGAAACCTGCATGCGCACGGTTCACTCATCAGGTCTGACAATTGACATTGTCAAAAAGCCCGGAAAGAACAGAAAGACAGCTATGCTGGCCGCAAAATTCGGGTCTATAAACCGAGAATTTGAATATAACGGTAAATTTATCACCATTCCAAACGGTACCGCTCATTTTCTGGAGCACAAACTGTTTGAAGGAAAAAACGGCAACGCCTTTGATTTTTATGCCAAAACAGGCGCCAAGGCCAACGCCTATACCTCAAACGACAGAACAGCATATTATTTTATCTGCACAGACAAGTTTGAAGAAAACCTGTCAATACTGCTTTCTTTTGTTTCAAATCCATATCTTACAGACAAAAATGTTGAAAAAGAAAAAGGTATTATCGGCCAGGAGATAAAAATGTACGATGACGAGCCGTCATGGCAGGGATATTTCGGTCTTATAAACTGCTTGTACGGTACGCATCCTGTAAAATACGATATCGCAGGCACCGTCGAAGATATCGCTCCTATAACAGTTGATACTCTCATGTCCTGCTACAACACCTTTTATCATCCGTCAAATATGGTACTGGCAGTCGTCGGAGACGTTGACGAAAAAGAAGTCTTAAAGCTGTGTGACAAATACTTTACCGCTGGTAAAAATATAAATATAAATCAAAAAATCCCAAAAGAGCCGCAAGGAGTTATTAAACAGTACAGTGAAAAAATCATGCCCGTATCACGGCCTATATTCTACATTGGCATTAAGGATAATGATACAGAGCTATCAGGTACGGACCTTGCAAAAAAAGAAACAGAAATAGAAATGCTGATGGAAATACTGTTCGGACCATCAACCGCCTTTTACAAAGAGCTTTACAACGAAGGCTTAATCAACTCTGAATTTGACTGCTCATATGAAATGTCAGATACCTTTGCATTTTGTCTGCTTGCAGGCGAAAGCGGAAAACCCTTCGAAGTTCTGGAACGTGTAAAACATGAGATTAATGAGTTTTTGTCTGTAGGATTATCCAAGCAGCGCTTTATTCAAGTACGAAATACCCTATACGGTAAGCTTATCAGCTCATGCGACAATGTAGCTCAGATTTCAAATATGCTTATATCTTCTGAATTCTCAAATCGTGAACCGTTTGACAGGGCTGAAATTCTTGCAAATATAACGCCTGAAAATATCATGGCGCGAGCCAAAAAGCTGTTCATGCCGCTTGATATTTCGATTTCCGTCATAAAAGGAGAGTAAATATGAATTACGACGCGGTGTCTTTCCCCAATCTGGGCATAGGCCAGATCAAGCTCAATCCCACTGCAATTCAGATAACCGACAATATTTCAATACAGTGGTACGCAATAATTATTGTCATAGGAATTATAGTTGCATTTTTTGTATGCGACAGGCTTCGCAAAAGATTTGACATAACAAGTGATGATTTTCTTGACTGTCTGCTGTACACCATTCCCGTTGCGTTTATCGGCGCACGGCTTACATATGTTCTTGGTGATTTAGACAGCTTTCACTCATTTTATGACGTTATAGCGGTATGGAACGGCGGACTTGCCATTTATGGCGGAGTGATATTTGCAGCAGCAAGCGTGTTTGTGATATGCAAGATCAAAAAATGCGACTGGCGGTCTATGCTGGATATCATGGCGATAGGGCTTCTGATAGGTCAGATCATCGGACGCTGGGGAAATTTTGTCAATATCGAAGTATACGGAGTCAGCACCGACCTGCCATGGGCAATGGGTATAGGCTATTATGGCGAAGGCGCAAGCGAACTGGTGCATCCGCTGTTTTTATACGAGTGTCTGTGGAATATTATAGGTCTTGTATTGATTTACGGGTATATGGATCTGCGTAAATTCAAAGGCGAAGTGTTTTTATGGTATACGGCATGGTACGGACTGGGCAGAGGTCTTATGGAGCCGCTGAGAAATTCCGAGTATAATCTTCACCTTTTCGGCGTGCGTATCATGATGATACTGGCTTTTTTACTATTTGCCTGCGCAACAATTGCTATCATTATTCTGCGCAAAAAGAGCAAAGGCTATATAGTAACCACGACTATCTCAAAAAAACAGAAGCAAGAAAAAGACTATGAAAAGCAATTTAATACTGCAATCGTTACCGATCCGAACAATAAAGAACAAAATGACGGCGGCGATAACGATTTAAATACCCAAGGGGACACTTGTGACAACGCCGATTTAAATACCCAAGAGGATATCAGCGGCGATAATGATTCAAACACCCAAGAAGATATCAGCGGCGATAATGATACAAACACCCAGTCAGAAGGAGAACATACTGATGGCACAAAAAATTGACGGAAAAGAAGTATCACTTTTTATAAAGGACAGAGTCAAAGCCGATACCAACGAGCTTAAAACCATGACAGGTATCGTTCCTGGTCTTGCCGTTATACTTGTCGGCAGCGACAGCGCATCTCAAATATATGTGCGCAATAAAAAGCAGGCATGCGAGTACTGCGGGTTCTATTCTGAAAGCTATGAGCTGCCTGAAGATACAACTCAAGAGCAACTTTTGGAGCTTATTGACGCCTTAAACAAAAGCGAAAAAATAGACGGAATCCTGGTCCAGATGCCTCTGCCAAAACATATAAACCCTCAAACAATTATAGAATGCATTTTGCCCGAAAAGGACGTAGATGCGTTTAATTTTGTAAATGTGGGCAGAATAATGCTTGGAGAGTATAACTTTCTTCCGTGTACTCCGGCAGGAGTCATGGAACTGCTGAAGTATTACAAAATAGACGCTTGCGGTAAGGAATGTGTTGTCGTAGGCCGCAGCAACATTGTGGGCAAGCCCATGGCTATGCTGCTTTTACATGAAAACGCAACTGTAACAGTTTGTCATTCCAAAACTTCAGACCTGCCAGCTGTAACACGCCGCGCCGACATTCTGGTATCGGCTGTCGGCAAGCCCGGCTTCATAACGGCAGATATGATAAAACCCGGCGCTGTGGTTATCGATGTAGGCATAAACAGAATGCCTAACGGTAAAATTTGCGGCGATGTCGATTTCAATGAAGCGGAAAAAATCGCCTCTTTTATAACTCCCGTACCAGGAGGCGTGGGACCTATGACAATTGCTATGCTTATGCAAAATACCCTTACGTCTGCAAAACTTAAATTGAAACGGAGAAACTAAAATCATGGGATTTAATTTCACGACACTTTTAGAGCTTGTTTTCGGACTGCTGATACCTGTTATCGTAATATTGTGTTTTTTGTTTTCAAAAAGAAAAAAAGAGATAGCTTTTGAATCAATAACATACGGATTTTTATCTTTTCTGGGAAGTATTGTAGCTGTTTTTATTGGTTTTATAATAGTCAATTCCTTGTTTCTGTCATCACTTTCACTTAATGATGAAACATCAGGTTTTGTTATTTCAGGCAGCATAATTATAATTATGCTGGCTATACTGTTTGCCGTGTGCGAGAGTCTCAAGGTAATGACAATAAGGAACTTTCAGAAGAAAGAAACTCACTACCGAATGGCTGGAATAGGTTTTTCAGCAGGCGTTATTATTGCTCAGAATGTTTGTGTGTTTATAATGCTCAACGCCATTAACAATTATGAAATAGACGCGGCATATGCCTTATACTCAGGCGGCATTATTTGTATTACAGGTATAATGTATCTTGTACTGTCTGCATCATGTCAGGTGATTTTAAAAGATTATAAAAACCCCGTTCCCGCTTATGCCCTTTCATCGGTTTACTATCTGTACTGGACATCTGCTATTATTTGCAGCCGCTCAACAATACTGCTTTATTTAGTTTCCGCGTTATTCTTTGTTATTTCTTTTGTATTAAGCGGAGTATTTATTTTTAAAATCCGCAAAAATAAAAATATTGTAGGTGAGTTGATTGATAATTAAGGCTCTTGCCAGTTATGGTATTTCGGTTTTGCTGACAGCAGCGACGGCTGTGGCTTTCGTATTATTTTTTAACCGCACCGGGATACGCCGCCGCGCCTTACATATCCTTTTGGGAGCAATTGTTTTCATTGCGATCATTATATGTATGTTCTTTGTTCTTATGTTTGCCTTTTCCGAAAACTCTACCGTATACATGACTTCGATGATGGATGAGGGCACATATAAAATATCGGTTGCGATAATATTTTTCTTTTTAATAGGTCTTATAAGGTATTTTGTTGTAAATGCGGCATATTTCAATAAAAGGAAAAACGACAGCGGTATGTCATTCATGGCGGGATACGGACTTACGGCCTCTATGATTTACGGTCTGTATTGTTTGTTTATGTTTATTTATATTTCCGTCACCGCCTGTATGCACAAATTTATGGGTATTTCAGATGGTCAGGCTCTTATGTTTGACGACGGAACTGGTATTTCTGTATTTACACCGTTTTTATCGCATATTTTTATAGCGATAGTATTTGCGCTGTACGCCGTGCTTATAATGATAATTGCATATTTTATGGACCAGCACTCAAAACTGCCATACAGAAAACATTCCACGGTATTGATGTATATAATAACAAACGCTTGCGAGATATTGATGATATCAGTGATACTGTTTGCAGTTTCGAAGATAAGCCCGATTGTAATAAGCGTTATCTGTGTCTTTACTACGGCACTTGCGGCAGTTGCTCTACGTATGCTCTATAAATACAAAGAAGAGCTACCGTATAACAGGCAGTTCGATTGAGGTGAAAATTTTGAAAATCCTGCATATACTTTCAGACAGTAATATTGGCGGTGCCGGAACCTATGTCGCAAATATAATAAAAAACTATGACCGCAACAAATTTATAATGTCTGTGCTTATTCCGAATGGCTCCGCAGCCGCAAAACTTTTTGAAGGACTTGACGTTAGGGTCATCGAGGCAGATATTGCCGCAGATAAATCTTTTGACATACGCTCTGTCGCCAAGTTAAGAAAATACATAAAAGAGAGTGGATGCGACATAATTCACACTCACGGCAGCGCCTCTGCAAGGCTTGCTAGTAAAGGTATCTGCAAAAGCGTGTTTACTAAGCACACACTGTCAGTAAGCGGAAATGGCATAAAAGGTTTAATCGACAGGCTGTTATACCGTGTGGCGGGAGGATATGCCATTGCTGTATCCCAAGCGGCAAGAGACAATCTTATAAGTCTGGGCTTTAACCGCAAAAAAATATATACCGTTTTAAATGGTGTTACAGATATGCTTCCGGCTGATCAGCAAATCAAAGCGGAATCAAAAAAAAGCTTTGGCATAGATTCTTCCAAATATGTTATAGGCTGTGTCGCAAGATTTTCTCCGGAAAAAGATTATCCGACATTTCTGCACGCGGCAAAAACGGCGAGTGAAAAATGCGACAAGCTCGCTTTTCTGCTCTGCGGCGACGGCTCTACACGCAATGAAATGAAGTCGCTTGCCAAGAGCCTGGGAATATATCCTAAATGCGTATTTGCGGGCAATGTGTACGATATTCAGAGAGCCTATCATGCAATGGATCTATATTGTATTACCTCCATTCATGAAAGCTTCGGACAGTCTCTTGTAGAGGCATGGTCTGCACAACTACCGGCTGTAACAACAGATGCTAAAGGCTTTGTCGAAATTTCACAAAATGGTGTGACGTCTGTAATTTGCAGGCGTTCAAACCCTGAAGAGATATCCGACGCCATAATTGATTTATACGAAAACCATGATAAAGCCCGGTTGCTTGCACAAAACGGCAGAAAATTATACGAAGAAAAGTACGACAGCATAACTTTCACACGAGGCATAGAGAAGGTGTATGAAAATATATTAAATAAATAAAAGCCTTGACTTTGGTCTGTTTATAATACTGCCTATTATGTTAAAATCCGGCATACTTTAAAAGTATGCCGGATTTTTATATTGATTTTATAGTTTTTAATTTTTCTGATCAGGATCAGCCGTACCAGCATCGGGATCAGCCGTACCCGCGCCGGGATCAGCCGTACCCACACCGGGATCAGCAGTACCCACACCGGGATCAGCCGTACCAGCACCGGGATCAGCCGTACCAGCACCGGGATCAGCAGTACCCACACCGGGATCAGCCGTACCAGCATCGGCAACATTTGTGTCTGCATCCCGAGCTTCAACCTTTAATGTATCAGTTGAATCAGTTACGTCTGTCACGGAGTTTTCAATATCAGTAATACTCTTACCCTCCATGATAGCATTAAACTCGGCTCCGCTGATCTTTTCTTTTTCAAGTAGAAATTCAGCTATTATTTTAACCTTGTCTGCATTATCCGAAAGAATTTGCTCAGCCTTTTCATATGCGCGCTCAATAATTGACTTGACCTCATCGTCGATTTGAGCTGCGATATGTTCGGAATAATCTGTCTTATTACCAAGTTCATAGCCCAAAAATACTTCACCGGAATCACTTCCATAAAGAATAGGTCCGAGTTTATCACTCATTCCATACCTTGTGACCATTGCTCTTGCAATGCTTGTCGCCCGCTGGATATCGTTAGAAGCACCGGTTGATATATCATCAAGGTTAAGCTTTTCACTTACCCGTCCGCCAAGCAGTGAAACAATTTCCTCAAACATCATATTCTTTGTAGAATAGGACAGATCCTCACGAGGCAGACTCATTGTATAGCCTCCAGCCATCCCGCGTGGTATTATGGATATTTCACGGACTTCATCTGCAGTGGGCAAAAACTTACTTACAACTGCATGCCCCGCTTCATGGTAGGCTGTAAGTCTGCGTTCTTTTTCTACGATTTTACGGGATTTCTTTTCAGGACCCGCTATTACTTTCATGACTGAATCCTGTATATCCTGCCTTGATATACTCTTTTTATTTTGACGCGCAGCAAGAAGCGCTGCTTCATTTAGCAGGTTTTCAATATCTGCGCCGGTAAATCCGACAGTACTTTTTGCTATTTCTTTAAAGTTTACGTCCTTATCAAACGTCTTGCCGCGGGCGTGGATCTTAAGTATTTCTTCACGACCGTTCTGATCAGGCTTACCTATATAGATCTGTCTGTCAAAACGTCCAGCACGCATAAGAGCCGGGTCAAGAGTGTCTGCGCGGTTAGTCGCTGCCATTACAATAATACCGGAATGAGTGCCAAAACCATCCATTTCAACAAGCAGCTGATTAAGAGTATGTTCACGTTCGTCATGACCGCCGCCGATACCGGCGCCGCGATGACGTCCGACTGCATCTATCTCATCTATGAACACTATACAAGGACTGTTCTTTTTTGCCTGATCAAAAAGATCACGCACACGCGATGCACCGACACCGACATAAAGTTCTACAAAATCAGAGCCCGAAATGGAAAAGAACGGAACCTGGGCTTCACCTGCTGTAGCTTTTGCTATAAGAGTTTTACCTGTTCCCGGAGGGCCTACAAGCAAAACACCTTTCGGTATACGCGCGCCGATTTCAAGATATTTTCTCGGGGATTTCAGGAAATCTACAATCTCCTCAAGCTCGGCTTTTTCCTCATCGGCGCCTGCTACGTCTTTAAATGTCTTGCGGTCCTTCTCATCAGCGCCCATTTTTACTCTGGCTTTGGCAAAGCCGCCGCCGGCTTTGCCATTCATTTGCTTGGTCGTATACCACCAGACAAGGATTATCATTCCGAATATCAGAAGATACGGTATAAATGATACCCACCACGGAAGCGTAAAGCCCTCTTTAAAGTTATAGTAAGTAATAATCCCTGCTTCCTGCTGGGGTAAGACGTATTTTTCGATTATAGTGGACTGAAACAGCTGGAACGATATGATCGAATGTGTCACAACAGTACCGTCTTTAAGAAGACAAGATACATCCGAACCTACCATTTCAAATTCTACGACCTGTTCATTTTTGAATAAATCAACCAGTTCACCGTAAGAAATGGATTTGGGCTTACTTCTGCTTGAAATTGCAGAAAAAATACCAATAATAATAATCAGTAAAATCGCAAGATATAAAAAACTGCCTATATTCTTTCTATTCTTCAAAACATTCTCCGTTCTCAGCCCCGAGGCCAAAATAATTTAATATATATTTATTTAGAATATACTTCTTCTTTTAAAACACCTATAAACGGAAGATTTCTGTAATATTCCGCATAATCCAGACCGTAGCCAACCACAAACTCATCAGGTACTATAAACCCTTCATACTTGACCGGAACCTCTACTTTTCTGCGTGACGGCTTTGACAAAAGAGCACAGACACTCACCGATTCGGGTCCGCGAGAAGCAAGTATTTTTATAAGATTTGAAAGTGTGACACCGCTGTCCAAAATATCCTCAACTATAAGTATATCAAATCCGGACACATCTATATCAAGATCCTTAATTATTTTTACGCTGCCTGTAGTTGTTGTGCCCTTGCCATAGCTTGAGGCCGCCATGAAATCAATTTGAATCGGAATTGTTATTTTACGTATGAGATCCGACATGAAAACTGAAGCACCCTTTAAAACCGATAAGACAAGCAGATCTTTACCTGCATAGTCCGCGGATATCCTCGCGCCCAGCTCTCTGACTTTTGCATCAAGTTCACTTTCGCTTATGAGCACCGATTTGATATCTTCCAACATATATATTCTCCCCCGAAAATCAAATAATTTCAATGCAAATTATTTTTTTACTTTTATTATCTGCAACAAAGCGTCTGTCAGCACCATAGCCCTGTGCAAAAACAACGTTTCCCGTTTCATCACGTATCACAAGCAGGCTTGCGCGTTTTGACGGCAAAACCTTATCTGTTTTAAGTAATTTTTTCAGGTGCGATGTAGTATTTCTTTTACAGGGATAAAACCTATCTCCGTCATTGCATAAGCCACAGTACAAATCATTACCAATTTTATCACAGTCGATATATCTATTTGTTAAATGATTGTAAACTTCTTTTACATTATCGATTAAAATTCGCCTGTTTTCAACCCGGTTTTCTCCGATGTGAAGCTTTACACTGAAATTTTCACTGTTCGGCAATCTTATAAATTTCAGTTTTCCCTGCTCGTTGATTGCAAAAATATCGCCGCGTATCTGTTCCTTTGAATTACCTTTGCACAAAAGAGATTTTACAGCAAAGAAATGTTTGCTGTCAAGGATTATATTATATTCTTTTTCAAGTTTTTTTGTAAAAATACGCCACAGCAGCGGATCGGGCAGTGTTTTTAGCTTTTCAACATCATTTGTTTCCAGACTCTCAGCGGCAGCGTCAAGGACGGCGCTGTCTGCCGTAAGATTTGAAATTGCGCGTGATACGGTACGGTACGGATTTATTTCCAGCCGCTCGTTCAGACGCGGCAATATATCTAGTCTTATAAAATTTCTGAGATAAGACGTATCAAAATTACTGCTGTCGGTTTTATAATCAAGTCCGACCGTTTTAAGATGTTCAAGTATTTCGTCGCGCGTTACATCAAGCATCGGTCTGATTATTCCCTTACGCGTTACCGGTATCCCCTGAAGTCCTCTTGTACCGCTGCCACGCAGCAGATTTATGAAAAACGTCTCAACATTGTCATTAAGCGTATGTGCGGTAGCAACTACCGCATTTTTATTGTCTGTAAGCGTTTTAAAGTACGTGTACCTTGCACGTCTTGCCGCATCCTCCAGACTCTCTTTTCCACACAATTCCCTAACGTTTGCACTTGAGGTATGGACAGTTATGCCAAGACTTTTACAACGGCTTAAGACAAATTCCTCATCACCGTCCGATTCACTTCCTCTTAGATTATGGTTAAAATGAACACATTCTAGCATGAACTGAAGTTCGTTTTTGATATGATATAAAACATCCAAAAGGCATATTGAGTCCGCACCGCCTGAGACCGCGGCGATGACCGTCATGCCCGGAGTTATCAGTTCGTTGTTTTTTATAAATTTTTTAACTTTATCGTAAATCATCACATTTTAGCAATATTTGTAAATCGTGTTATATTCGGGTTCCATGCAAGATCGATCGAACCGGTCGGTCCGTGTCTGTTTTTTGCTATATCACATTTAACTATACTAATGCTTGAGGGATTTTCCTCATCCTCTTCCGGTTTCCATAAAAACATGATTGCATCAGCGTCCTGCTCTATTGCCCCTGATTCACGCAGGTTAGAAAGCTGCGGCTTTGATTTGGTCTTTTCAGTTTCACGATTGAGCTGAGAAAGAGTTATGACCGGAACATTGAATTCTTTTGCCATTATCTTAAGTGAACGGGATATAGCTCCCACCTCCGTTGCCCTGTTGTCATACCTGCCGCCGCCTGACATGAGCTGAAGATAGTCTATTATTACAAGATCAAGCTTTTTCAGACGTCTGAGCTTTGCTTTCATCTGGGCAACGGTTATGCCAGCCGTATCATCAAAATATACATTCGTCTTGGCAAGTATACCCGACGCTGTGGCAAGGCTTGTCCAGTCTGCGTCTGTCATTTCTCCGTTTCTGAATTTCATATTGTCTATTCCGCTCTGGGATGAGAGCATTCTGTTGGCCAGCTGCTCATTAGACATTTCAAGAGAAAATACAGCTATTGTTTTCTGAGGCTTTTCAAGTGCAATATTCTGGGCAATGTTCAGAGCAAACGATGTTTTTCCGATGCCGGGACGTGCAGCGATTAATATAAGATCGCTTTTGCCCAAGCCGGAAAGCATCTGGTCTATCTCTCCGTAATGGGTCTGGAGTCCGATAAATGCGTTTTTGTCCATCGCAAGCTTATGTATTTTGTCATAGCTTTGAAGTATAGCCGTTTTTATATGGGTTAGCGAGGTATTTGTCTTGGACTGAAGTATCTCATATATGCGGGTCTCCGCCATATCAAGTATTTCAGACGCTTCGGCAGTCTGTTCATAACATTCCTTTGATATATCGCTACAAACGTCTATCAGTCTGCGCAGACTGTATTTTTCTATTATTATCTTTGCATATTCACCGATATTTTTTGTACTGGGAACAAGCTGAGTCATTTCGAAAAGCACCCGCTTTCCCTCATTTTCGTCAAATATGCCCTGAGCCTTGACCGCCTCTAAAACTGTTATAAAATCAATACTCTTGTTGTCAAGAAACATATCGTAGATTATCTCATATATGCTTGCGTACTTCTCGACATAGAAACACTGTGGCGTAAGCTTATCGGCAATAAGGTTTATACAATTGGGATCAATCAAAATTGATCCAATGACGCATTGCTCTGCTTCAACACTGTGCGGCACTCTTTTTAAATCGGAAAGTTCCATATCAGTTTTCCTTTACAACATTTACATTGACCTTTGCACTGATACCCTTATATAACTTTACAGTCACTGTATAACAGCCGAAAGTCTTTATAACCTGAGCGTCAATTTTCTTTTTATCAATATTTATACCTGTTTTTTGGTTAATCAGTTCAGATATTTCCTTAGAGGTAACAGAGCCGAACAGCTTACCGCTGTCTCCGCCCTTGACCTTCATTTCAAAAGTCTTGCCGTCAAGTTTCTCGGCGTTAAGTGTCGCCTCTTCAGTATCCATATCTATTTTATATTGCTCAGAGCTTTTTTTGCCGGAAAAATCATTTTTCAGCTGCGCAGTAGGCTCCGCGGCAATTCCTCTTGCAATAAGATAATTTCTTCCGTAACCGTCAGAAACGTTTATAATATCTCCTTTTTTACCCTTGCCTTTAACATCCTCCAGCAATACTACTTTCATGTTATTTTTCCTCTCTTTCCGGATTATTCAAAATATCTATCAGCATATCATATGCGGCATTTATACTGATATTTTTTAGCTGAGCGCCCGCCGCACCGCGATGGCCTCCGCCGCCCAGTCTTTCCATATCGCGCTGAACATTTCCGTGCTGGTCGCTTCTTGCGGAAATATGAATGTCTCCGCCCTCAGGATATATAACATACGCGCTCTCTATATTATTCAGATTGAGCATTTCATCGGCAGCCTTTGCGGCTATCAGCTTTATACCGTTAAACGGCGCGTCTTTCCACACAGATACTGCATATTTTTCATTTATTACCTGAGCATCGGCTATTATATCTATTTGTTTTTTATAACTTTCTATATCGCTTTTGAAAAACTCTTTAACTTCTGCTGTATCGGCGCCCTGTTTTTTCAAATATGCTGCAGCTTCAAAAGTCCTCACGCCTGTACGCTCAGTAAAAGTCTTAGTGTCAAGGAATATACCCGACATAAGCGCGTTTGCTTCACGCCGGCTTAACCGAAGATGAGGAATACTCTCACACAGCTCACTTACCATCTCACAGCAAGAAGATGCATTTGGCTCGTGGAAATTGATAACGGCTCCCTCTATTGCATTCTGAACTGTTTTTCTGTGATGATCGATAACCACCACGCGCTTGAATTCCGAGTACAGCTTTTCACTTTCGATATACTCAATATTATGCGTGTCAGCTATTATCAAAAGTGAATTTTCCGTTGCAAGACGCTGTGCCTGAGCCACATCGACAAAGACATTTTCGTATTCCGGCAGCTTCATAAACTCAGCATACATCGTCTTGGACAGATTTTCACGAGGATTATAAAGTATATACGGCTGTTTCCCGAAGCTCTGAACACATTTGGCAATACCGATAGCAGATCCAACACAATCAAGATCCGCAAATTTGTGCCCCATTATGACTACATTTTCCGAATTCTGAACATGAGCCATAAGAGCTTCAGCAATAATTCTCACCTTTACTCTTTTGCGTTTCTGAGTGCCGTCGGTGTTTCCGCCATAGAAGGTGTATTTATCACCGTTAAGAATAACCGCCTGGTCACCACCGCGTGACAGTGCGACATCAAGCGCCGTGCGTGCGGCAGAATCGATGTCTCGGACAGAATCAGCCCCGCATCCGACACCGATCGATAATGTGGCATGGAATCCCTCTACTGCTATTTCCCTGACATCAGTCAGGATCTTGAATTTATTTTTTTCCAGAGTCTGGAGGTGTTTTTGTTCAAATATGACAAGATATTTATCAGAATGGAGTTTTTGCAGTATTCCGTCAACGGATTTGATAAACGCGCGCACCTTTACGTCCACGCGTGTTACAAAAGTCGATTTTTGAAGCTCCGTAACAGACGATGGCAGCTCGTCATAGCTGTCAACAAGTATATACGCCATACACAGACGTCCGGAACGCAGACGCACAAGCTCATTTCTGGTATCGGTTATATCTATCCAGTATACACAGTAAAAATCGTCTTTTCCGCCGCCTCCCTGACGCATAACAAATATACTGTAATGCCTGCCCAAAAAGGTAATATCATGCTTTTGAGATATGGTGTCGGCTCCTATATTTATCTGAGGCGCTATAATATCAAAATTCTTACCGAATATTTCGGGGATTTTGTTTTCCTTTAGCAAATCGTGAAAAAGGTCGTTATACCAAATAATATCGCCTTTGGAACTGAGCAGCGTAACCGGCATCGGAAAACGTGTAAGACTTTCCTTTGAAGCCTCATCAAGATAAAGCGTTATGCTTTCAAGATAGCTGTACAGATGTTCGCTGAAATTTTTCCTTGCTATAAAGCGATATAAAATATAAGCTGCAGACGCTATAAGCTCAGCAACAGCAAGCCATACATTAATGAAAAACGATGCGACGGGGAAAGCAATAAGCAGCCCGAATATGATATAGTCGGGCATATTAAATGAAGAATACAAATTTTTTTTATTCATACTACCACCGCTAAAGCAGGTACTGTGACAAGTAATTTACAGCACCGAAAATTAACACAACAAAGCTCTTTTAAATAAAAAGACCTTATCATACATTATAGTACAAGTGTACGATAAAGTCAATTAATATTAATTATACAGAACAGTTGCTAAAATACACCTTTTTCCGCATTCTTTATTTTGTTGACACGGCGCTCATGTCTTCCCCCCGCTTCAAACTCACCTTCCAAAAATGCATCAAGAATGCAAACCGCAAGCTCCTCACCGATAACTCTCGCACCGACGCAGAGTATGTTGGCGTCATTATGCACCCGTGTCATTTTTGCCGAATATGTATCAGAACATACAGCGGCACGCACGCCTGCAATTTTATTTGCCGCTATACTCATGCCAATGCCGGTACCGCAAACAAGTATTCCGATATCGCTTTGGCCGCTTGCCACACTTTTTCCGACCGCGAAAGCGGCATCTGTATAATCGCAGCCGTCCTGCTTTCCGTCAAAAAGGACCTGACATTCTATTTGTCTGATTTCAAGCTCGTGTACAAATCTTTCGATAAAAGGCGTTCCTGCCTTATCGCATCCCATACTTACCGTCATTTGTTTTGTTTCTCCTTTAATTCTCTTTCCGCTTGTGACATGCGTAAATAATTTATTTTTATTTCATGGGCTCTGACAGGAGTCACATTTTGTGAAGCCAATGCCACTCCCAACCCTTGTGTATATATTTTTTTGCCGTCTGCAAAACTTAAGTTTTCTATCTGCCCTGCAATATCCTCAAACAGATACATGCCGTCTCCGAGAAGAAACACATGCCTGTTTGCGCTGTACTGACGTATACGATCGCATACATCTTGAACAGACACTGCCTGATCAGGCATAAGCCTGCAAAGCTTTTTCCCGTTGCTTTCAAATATAGATGTATATACCTGTTGCCTGCGCGCGTCCATAACGGGAATAATTATACTGTTACAGGACACAAAATTATATGCAAGTGCCTCAAGAGAAGGGACGGGACGGCAGAGTCTGTCACCGGCAAGTCCCATCACAAGCGCCACTCCTATCCTGAGTCCTGTAAAAGACCCTGGCCCTGAAGTTACGGCAAACTCCTCTATTTCAGTTATATCTATACCTGCTATTTTCAAAGTGCTGTCCACCATAGGCAGAAGAGTCTGGGAGTGCGTAAACCCGGAATCAGTAAAGCTCTGCGCCAGCAGCTGATCAGAGTCTGTCACGGCAGCGGCAGCAGTCTTTCCCGATGAATCAATACTAAGCATCTTCATAATTTATCTATCTCCGGAATGATTATTTTCCTTTTGTCTTGGAAATAAAACATATTGACATGGATTATATTGCCGTACAGTCCGTCGTTTACATTCTCGCTCCACTCAACAAGTGATATACCGCTATCGTAGAAGTCATAAAAACCGATATCATCAAGCGCGTCAGCACCTGAAATACGGTACATATCATAATGGTATATAGGACATCTTCCGTTATATTGATTCATGATGGAAAATGTAGGGCTTGTCACCGGTCCGTCATAGCCCAGATGACGGCAAAGATACTTTATAAACGTGGTTTTGCCCACTCCCAACTCGCCTGTAAAAGCGACGATAACAGGCTCCTTGAGTCGGGCGGAAAGCAATGCCGCAACCTGCTCTGTCTGTTTGCTGTCTTTCAATATTTTCTCCATACTGCCCCTTATTTGTATCAAATGTTAATTATGTGTATATTATATCAGCAGGTATCTGTTTTTTCAAGCGTTTAAAAGCTTTTGCTTGTATTTTGAATACAATTCATGTATAATACCCGTATAATAATAAAACAGCAGTGTTTTTGCAATATTCTGAAAGGAGGAGACCATTGAAGCGCTTTTTTGTATTTATAGGCGGCATTCTGAAAAAATTTGACCCGATAATGCTCGCTTTATGCTGCGCATCATCTTTTCTGGGTCTTTTCCTTATCATGTCCGCCACCAGCAGTTTTGGAAGCAAAAAATACGTTGTGGTTCAGCTGTGTGCCATGCTTCTTGGTATTTTTGCGGCGTTCCTGATAGTATTGATAGATTACAGAAATCTCAGTTCTTTGAGTATTTATCTATTCGGGCTATGTATTTTTATGCTTGTGCTAACTCTGATTATTGGTCAGGAACGACTGGGCAACAAAAACTGGATAATAATCGGGCCTTTGAGCATTCAGCCTTCTGAATTTGTAAAAGCAGGATTTATCGTCACCTTTGCCACACATCTCAATAAGGTAAAAGAATATATAAACCGTCCTCGTGCTGTAATACCCCTGCTTTTTCACTTCGGTATAATTCTTGTTCTTATCATGCTTGAGGGCGATCTGGGTACAGCACTTGTTTATGTATTTATATTTATTGTAATGATGTTTGCTGCCGGACTGCATTGGCTGTATTTTGCAGTCAGCGGCGTAGCTGTAATTGCAGCTGCTCCGTTTGTTTTCAACAGTCTGTCCGATTACCAGCAGATGCGTATTCTCGCGGTCTATGACCCTCAGCTGGACCCACTTGGTTACGGCTATCACACAATCCAAAGCAAAATTGCAATAGGCTCGGGCGGTCTTACCGGCGAGGGGATTTTCAACGGTATACAAACCCAGTACAGTATTCTCCCGGAAAAGCAGACCGACTTTATATTTTCGGTAGCCGGAGAGGAACTGGGATTTGTCGGCTGTACTGTTATTCTCATTCTTTTGTCCGCAATAATAATAAGAACATTTTTTGTCGCAAAAAATGCTCGTGACTTTACGGGAATGCTGATATGTTCAGGAGTAGGCGCGGTATTCTTTTTCCAGTCGGCGGAAAATATCGGCATGTGTCTGGGGCTTTTGCCGGTTGTAGGCATCACTCTTCCGTTTTTCAGCTACGGCGGCTCGTCCATGCTTGCGGGCATGTGTCTTATGGGGCTTGTAATGTCTGTTAATTCTCACAGAAAAGGCGGATTTTTCAAAAAATAATTATAAGAGGGAAATTATATGGCTATTAAATTGATTGTTGATTCGGCTTCCGATATTCCTTTTGCGAAAGCAAAAGAAATGGGCATAATTCATATCCCGATGTGCGTTTCTTTCGGAGATACAAATTATTTGGACGGGGTCGAGCTTGAACCTAGAAAGTTTTATGAACTGCTTATCGAATCGGATGTTATTCCCAAGACGTCTCAGATTCCTCCATATGAATTTGAGCAGAAGTTTGAAAAAGTTATAGAAAACGGTGATACGCCGGTAGCAATTACCATATCCTCTAAGCTTTCAGGAACATATCAGAGCGCATGCATCGCTGCCAAAAAATTTGAAGGCCAAGCGTTTGTTGTAGACAGCCTTAACGCAGCTCTGGGCGAAGCGATTCTTGTATATTACGCCCACAGACTTCTCAGTGAAGTCAAAGATGCGAAAGAACTTACAGAAAAATTGAATAAGGCAAAGCAAAAAATAAAGCTTATAGCTCTTCTGGATACACTTGAATACCTGAAAAAAGGCGGAAGGGTTTCGACTGTAACGGCTTTTGCGGGTGAATTGCTGTCGATAAAGCCTGTCATTGCCGTTGAGGAAGGCCAGGTAAAAGCCGTCGGCAAGGCACGCGGCTCCAAAAGAGGAAATAATCTGCTTATGGAGCTTGTTGAAAAAAGCGGAGGCATAGACTTCAGTATGCCCTTTACTCTGGCATATTCCGGACTGAACGACTTTACTCTAAAAAAGTACATAGAAGACTCCGCCCGGCTATGGAAGGATAAAACGGACGCTTTGCCTATAATGGAGGTGGGTGCGACTATAGGAACGCATGTCGGCCCGGGAGCTGTCGCAGTTGCATTTTTTGCAAAATAAATATGTAAAGTGCTTTATATTTTTAAAAACAACAGATCCGCTCATAAAATGAGCGGATCTTATTTAATTTTTTCTGTATTTTCCCGGCGTCATTCCTGTGTGTAATTTAAAGCTGCTGGAAAAATAATGCTCATTAGCAAACCCGACATAGCCTGCTATCTCTCTTATCGGCATACGCGTATTTTTTAATAGCTGACTTGCCACCTGCATTTTACGCCTAAGTGCATATTCATACGGAGCTACCCCGAAATTTTTTTTGAAAATACGTATTGTCTGCGACTGGGAACGGTAAATAACAGACGCCAAATCTTTTGTTGTTACATGCCTGTTAAAGTTAGCATCAATGAATTCTTTCATCATCAGCGCGTCTTCTGAATAGCTGCTTGTATATGTATGCACACACTGTGCCATGTCCTGAATCACCCGGTGCAAGATAATAGAGTTTTGGTTTTCTACCGTCCTCAAATCCATATTGCTTGATGCATTGGAAACAAATTCCTCAAACAAGCTATGTACACGGCAGTTTTCAAAAAGGCATATATCCGCAATTCCATACTGATTCATCAAACTGTCAACAAGCCCGCCCTTAACGTTAAACCAGATTTTTGTCCACGGCTTTTCTGAATCCGAATAATAATAATGATCTTCTCCTGCCTTTAAAAAATATACGTCACCCTCTTTGGGATAATATTTCTGCCCTTTTACAACTATCGTACCGCATCCGGATATGATATACTCAAAGCAATTTATTATTGAACAGGGTCTTCTTATAACATAGCTCCCGTCGCAGTAAGATATACCGCAAAGCTGGATACTGAAAACAGGATTGTCCGATTTGGCAAAGCTTTTTATTATCTCTTTCATGCGTGTTTTTCATACCTTTTTGAATAATATCGGGATTGATTTATTAAAATTATAGCATTATAATATACCTAAATCAACCAGGAGGATAAAAATATGTTTAGACCCGAGCATCCAAACCCTGCAAAACAACATTCAAGTTTTATCAATCTTAATGGAACATGGGAATTTGAGTTTGACAACACTCTTGTCGGTGTTGACAAAAAATTCTACAAACGCGAACATCTCAGCGGAAAAATAGAGGTTCCATTCTGCCCTGAGAGCAAGCTGTCCGGCATTGGGAATACAGACTTTATAAACGCTGTATGGTACAGACGCGATTTAGATATACCGAAAAACGCTCTTGACGGAAATATACTCATCACATTCGGAGCCGTCGATTATGAATCTCAAGTATACATAAACGGCGTTCTTGCCAGTGAGCATACCGGAGGGTATACACCGTTTACCGTTAACGCAACAGAATACCTCAAAGAAGGTAAAAACTCCCTGTGCGTATATGCAAAGGACGATATTCGCAGCGGAATCCCTCACGGAAAGCAAAGCGAGTTGCTTTATTCTCATCATTGTGACTACACACGTACAACAGGCATCTGGCAAACTGTATATATGGAATTTTTACCGAAGAATTACATAAAAAACGCCAAGCTCTGCCCCGATGCCCAAAACTGCAGCGTCAGCGCTTTTATAGAGGTATGCGGCTCAGGCAAGGTAAATTTCGAGGTGTTTTACGAGCAAAAGCTTATGGCGTCTTGCTCTAAGCATACAGACTCAGGCTTTGTAACCTTTGATGTTACTCTTTCGGAATCTCACTTATGGGAAGTGGGTAACGGCCGACTTTACGATGTCAGGATATCAATGGGTGATGATGTTTTTAAAACTTATTTCGGCCTGCGTTCAATAAAGCTTGACGACAAAAAGTTCTTTATTAATAATAAGAGTGTATTCCAGCGTCTTGTTCTGGATCAGGGCTATTATCAGGATGGTATTTATACCGCGCCGTCGGCTCAAGATCTGGAAAATGATATAAAGCTATCTATGGCGCTTGGCTTTAACGGTGCAAGACTGCATATGAAAATTTTTGAGCCTCTGTTTTTGTACTACGCTGATCTGCACGGTTATCTGACCTGGGGCGAATTTCCAAGCTGGGGGCTGGATTTCCGCGTTCACGATACTACCAATATAGTATTGCCGCAATGGCTTGAGGCTGTGGACAGAGACTTCAACCATCCCTCAATTATAGGCTGGTGCCCGCTTAACGAAACACATATTGACCGCTACAGCAAAGGTAGAATCATTCATGACACTATCGTGAGCAATATATATTTTGCTACAAAAGCACTAGACAAGACACGGCCCTGCATCGACACCAGCGGGTATGTACATCAGAAATTCAGCGATATTTATGATATGCACAATTATACCCAAAATCCGCAGCAGATGCGTGATGATTATGCCGAGTTTGAAAACGGTGGCATGCCCGTCGACGAACGCAATATGCATCATCGCGGCTGCAGCTTTTACAGCGGTCAGCCTCTGTTTATAAGCGAATTTGGCGGCGCGCGCTGGTCTAACGCAACAGAAAACAGCTGGGGATACGGCAACGATCCTAAAGACGAGCAGGAATTTTTTGAACGTTTTGAGGGTCTATGCTACGCTATCATGGATAATAAAAATATTTTCGGTTTTTGTTATACCCAGCTATATGATATAGAACAGGAGCAAAACGGTCTGCTTTATTATGATCGTACACCAAAATTTGATTTGTCAAAATTCAAAGCAATTCTTGATAAAAAAGCAAAAATTGAAAATTAATTGAAAAAATTTTCCCAAAACTATTGCAAAAACCAAAAAATGTGGTATTATATATTAGCACTCTGAAATATAGAGTGCTAATATCTCGTTTTAGGAGGATAATAAAATGAAACTCAAACCACTTGCAGACAGAGTTGTAATTAAAATGGTAGAGGCGGAAGAAACTACAAAAAGCGGCATTATACTTACAGCAGCTGCCAAGGAAAAGCCTCAGATTGCGGAAGTTGTAGAAGTAGGCCCGGGCGGTATAGTAGACGGCGTTGAAGTTGAAATGAACGTTGAGGTCGGCGACAAGGTCGTTACGAATAAATACAGCGGCACCGAAATTAAGATTGACGGGACTGAATATGTCATAGTCAGACAAAGCGACATATTAGCGATAGTTGAGTAAGGAGTGAAATATCATGGCAAAGCAAATCATTTACGGCGAAGAAGCCAGAAAAGCATTACAGGCAGGCGTTGACAAGCTTGCAAATACTGTAAAAATCACACTTGGCCCCAAAGGCAGAAATGTAGTTCTTGACAAAAAATACGGAACACCGCTTATCACAAACGACGGTGTTACAATAGCAAAAGATATCGAGCTTGAGGACCCGTTTGAAAATATGGGAGCTCAGCTTGTCAAGGAAGTTTCCACAAAAACCAACGATACAGCAGGCGACGGCACCACTACTGCTACTTTGCTCGCGCAGGCAATTATTCGTGAAGGTATGAAAAATGTTGCGGCAGGCGCCAACCCCATGATACTGAGAAAGGGTATCCAGAAAGCTGTTGACAAGACCGTTGAAGTTGTTATCAAAAACTCTCAGAAAATCAGCGGAACAGATGATATAGCCAGAGTTGCTACAGTTTCTTCTTCCGATGAAAACGTCGGAAAGCTTATCGCAGAGGCTATGGAAAAGGTTAAAACCGACGGTGTTATCACCGTTGAGGAGTCTAAAACAGCCGAGACAAAATGCGATGTAGTCGAGGGCATGCAGTTTGACAGAGGATATATAACTCCGTACATGGTTACTGATACAGATAAAATGGAAGCTGTTATAGACGACGCATATCTGCTCATAACTGACAAGAAAATTTCAAACATACAGGAGATTCTCCCTCTGCTTGAGCAAATTGTACAGGCAGGCAAAAAGCTTGTTATTATTGCAGAGGATATCGAGGGCGAAGCACTTGCGACACTTATTGTCAACAAGATCCGCGGAACTTTCTCATGTGTTGCTGTTAAGGCTCCCGGCTTTGGCGACAGACGCAAGGAAATGCTTCAGGATATCGCAATACTGACAGGCGGTCAGGTGATATCTGAAGAAATCGGACTCGAGCTCAAAGAGGCAACAATGGATATGCTGGGTCGCTGCTCTCAGGTTAAGGTAACAAAAGAAAATACCATTATCGTCGGCGGTGCCGGTGATTCGGAAAATATCAAGGCAAGAGTATCCCAGATAAGAACCGCTATTGAAAATACCACTTCTGATTTCGATCGTGAAAAGCTTGAGGAGCGTCTTGCAAAGCTTGCAGGCGGAGTTGCCGTAATTAAAGTAGGCGCTGCAACCGAAACGGAAATGAAAGAGAAAAAGCTTCGCGTTGAAGACGCGCTTGCAGCCACAAAAGCGGCTGTTGAAGAAGGCATTGTTGCCGGCGGCGGTACTGCTTACATCAAAGCTATAAGCGAGGTCAAAAAGCTTTACGACGCTGCAGACGGCGATGAGAAAACAGGTATAGCGATCGTAATGAAAGCCCTTGAAGAGCCGGTTCGTCAAATCGCATTGAACAGCGGTCTTGAAGGTTCGGTCGTTCTTGAAAACATCATCAAAAACGATAAAGTTGACTACGGCTTTGACGCTTACAACGAAAAATACTGCAATATGTTTGATGCAGGTATTGTAGACCCGACAAAGGTAACGCGCTCAGCTCTTCAGAACGCCGCATCTGTAGCTGCTACGGTACTTACTACAGAAAGTCTTGTTGCAGAAGTCAAAGATCCCGCTGCCGAAGCTGCACAAAATGCTGCCATGAACCAAATGGGCGGCGGCATGTATTAATAGCTTTACAACAGTATAAATTTCACGTCATGTGTGATTTGTTGCACATGACGTGATTTTTTTATTTATCTTTAAGAATAATTTCAGACTCTGTTTTGTATATATTAATAAGATTTATAAAAGGAGTACTCAAAATGAAAGCCAAATTGATTATACCTGCCCTACTGGCTGTTCTGCTGATTTCCGGATGTTCTGACGGATCTTCAAATTTACAACCGATCCCTGATCAAGAAATTGAATATGAGCAAACCGATGTCAGCGGAGTAAATACGGTATTTTTAAAAACCAAAGACGGATTTGTGCCTATAAGCTATGTTGTAGACGGCAAATCACAGCTCTCAGGTGAAAACTACTATTACAACATACAAACTATCATCGACAGCCAAAAATCTCTTTACGATAAAAAACTGACATGCTTTGGCAGTGACGGCAAAAATATGGGCAGTACGACTTTTTCAGACCTTAAAGAGAACAAGATAAAGTCAGACCCCTACCAAATGCTTGTCACCAGCGGCAACTGGAAGTTGTCCCCAACAATGCGATACGAAAGCTATGATAAAAAAGATACCGTTGGCGACGGATACAAACAATTTATATTTGAAAGTTTTCCGGAGCATTTTTCTTCTGTATCGGAAATAACGGTAACTGACATATGGGAATACGATATAGACGGCGACGGAACAAATGACGCCTTGATACGAGCTTTAGGCGACGGATATGCCGTTCTGGCGGTGCAGTCTCCGGGTCTAGGCAATAAAATACTTGCATCTTGCTTTGATGACGTAACCCAATATTCGATACATCCTTTTTTTGCCGATATAGACGGTGACGGACTTTACTCATTAATAACCGTCAGCGGAAATTCCTTCAAGACTGCATGCATTTACAAGGCAAATTCACTTGAAAAGGATTATATAATATATCTTCCGCTTGAAAAATAAAATATTCCTCTCTCATTTAAAAAAAGACACCGTTAGGGCACCCTCCGTAAGGAAGGTGCCTCAGTTATATTCGCCTTACGGCGAATTATATTGCTTCGCAGTTATATTTGTGCTTCGCCCAAGTTATATTCGTTTCGCGAGTTTTGGAGGCGAATATAATATCACTGAAATCGTTAGATTTCAATATCACTGTGAGACCTGTCTCACAATATCACTTGTTTTTCTTATCTTTGAGATAGGTTGATTTTTAAATTTGCACACTTGTTACACACCTTTTGAAAGTGCGTAACCCACTATGACACTTTCAAATCAAAAGTGTCATTTTTATTAATACAGAAAAAGGGAGAACACTTCTTTACGAAGTTTCTCCCAATGCTTTTAAAATGTTATGGCAATGCATTTAAGGTCTTGTAAAGAGATATTTAATCTTCTCTAGAAAGACCGTATAAATTTATTTCCATTCCCAAATGGTATATACGAACGGACAATGCTTGAAAATTAACATCACCTAAAATAGTTTTTATAACGGTGTTCGTATAATTTAATATGCTGTCTATTAATTTGTCTTTGTTTTTTTCAATATCAGCGTATTGCTCTTCTGTAAAGACTATGCTTATGCATCCGCATGAACTGGCAAAAACATATTTCGGATGATGAGAAGTTTCTTTAACAATTATATCGGTAATTTCTTGCTTATGCTCTCTGGTAAAGTAAGAGTAAAATGTGTGGTCGACACGCTTTAATCCAATGGGCATTTGTGGGTGGTAAAACTCATCAAGATTTAAATTGAACAATTTGCAAGTTTCATACCATAACGGGATTATTTTTTCTTGGGTGGAATCATTGATCATTTCTCGTGTTCCAAAATCCACTTCATACTCATTATAATCTTTCTCATTTGTCACGTATATGCACATATATGGTATGTCCCAATGGGGATGTTGAAATTTTGGGTATGCAACTACCGAAAATATATTAACTCCGTTTTGTTTGCATCGTTCCTTGAAATATTCAAAACAATCATCATCTTTTTTAAATAAGTCTAAAACATATTTTTTCATATCAGCATATTCTTTTTTTATCATTAATTATCACCTACTTGAAAATGATTATAGTTTAATTATATCGTGAATAAATCGCTTTTCCAATATTAAAGTTATTATGATTTGAGTGTTATTATATTCACTTTAAAACTCGCCTTTAGGCGAATAAGAGGCGCACTTCGTTACGAAGTGCGCCTCTTACGGTGTCTTTTTTTAATTTCCCAATTTGAAATGCAAAGGTATGCCGTTTATATAATGTATATCCTGCTCTCCCTGAATCAGCGGCAGTATATATTCTATTGCCTTTTCAGTCACGTCATTGCCCTGGGCATTAATCCATTCTGGCGGGAAATATCTGACCTTATTTGCCACCTCGGACGCATCGACATTACTTATAACAACAGTATAAGGATTATTACTTACCCGCTCAAAAACCATAACCTTTCCGCTCAGCCCGCTAAGCGCTGCATACACAGCTGCCGTGCCTATCTGCTCAGATTCCTCTATATCCGTCTTGGAACTTAAGTGAGACGAACAGCGCTGCATTATATTAAGCTCTATCGAACGAACCTTACACTTGATTTCTCGCCGGACTATATTTTCCAGACACTTTCCCACACCTGACAGATACCTGTGTCCAAAATTATCACAGGTATTGTTGCGGATTTCTTCAGGTATGTCATTAGGATCAAGCTCTATTCCCTCAGACACAGCAATCACCACAGCACGCCTGCTCTGCTGAACCCGTCTGATATCACTCAAAAAGCTTTGTACTGAAAATCTTGCCTCCGGTAAGTATATAAGGTGCGGCGCAATTTCACCGTTTGCGCGAAGCACAGACGCAGATGCTGTGAGCCATCCGGTATCTCTGCCCATTATCTCGACAATCGTCACTGAATTAATACTGTACACAGAACAATCGCGGACTATCTCCTGAACAGTTGTAGCAACATACTTTGCCGCCGAACCATAACCGGGAGTATGATCGGTACAAGTCAGGTCATTGTCTATTGTCTTTGGTATACCGATAACCTTTATATCACAGTCCTGCTGCGTGAAGTATTCCGAAATTTTGTTTACAGTATCCATCGAGTCATTTCCGCCGATATAGAAAAATGCTCCGATACCGCGTCGTTTCAGAGTATTCATTATGTTATCATAGACTTCAATATCGTCATTTATGTCGGGAAGCTTATATCTGCAAGAATTAAGAAGCGTAGACGGAGTCTGGCGCAGACTTTCCATATCCATATATGTACGGATATAATCATTGAGTATTATCATATCATCATTGATAATTCCCTCTATACCGTTCAATGAACCAAATACAATATCTATTTCCTTGGATTTCAAAGCGCCTTTAAAAACTCCCAGTAAAGATGCATTGATTGCACAAGTTGGTCCGCCGGACTGTGCTACAACTATATTCATTACTCTTTCTCCTCTTTTAATAGTGATTTTTTAAGCAGATTTTCAATATATTCATTATCTGTTCTTCCTAACGCTTTCAGAATACTTCCGTTATTTTTCCACCGCGGTCTGAGCATTTCCAGCTCGTCGGCAGACACGGTAATATCAATATGCTGTGCCGTATTTTCAACAAGAAGTACAAACTCATCCGCCTTCATTCTGATACCGTCAAAAAATTTGCCGGCACGTTCAGGCGCATATTTTTGATTATATTGAATAAAAAACGGAAGCCAGAATGCACAGGCATTGCCATGAGCTACACCGTGATTTTCAGTAAGAAAATAACTCAAAGCATGCGGTATGCATGTTCCGGTGACAGAAATCGCCATACCGCCGAAGACAGAAGCCAGATAAAGCATATCACGCTGCTGTTCAGTCACGGAAAAATCGCTGAGTTTTTGTGAAAGTATTTCGGTTATAATACGTGCTCCGCAAAGCGCGTATATTTCAGAAAACGCGGTTGAAGCTTTATTAAAATAGCTTTCGATACAATGAGAAAGAGCATCCACTGCTGTAGAGCGTGTTACATGCTCGGGCATAAACGATGTGTATGCCGGATCTCCAAAAGCTATAACAGGAAAAATAAACTCAGAGCGTATACTCTTTTTTCTTCCATCAGTGCCCGTAATAACGGCGACCTGAGTCACTTCGCTGCCGGTACCTGCTGTTGTTCCGATTGCAGCAAACGGCAGAGGTTTATTTTTGAGTGTCTGGGAATACATCTGTTGTTCGTCAGAGCCGGGATTTGCAGCAAGCCAGGCAATAGCCTTTCCCGCATCAAGCGGTGAACCGCCCCCGATACCGAGTATAAAATCTGCTTTACAATCGACCGCCGCCTTGGCCCCCTCAGCGCAGTCGGTAAACCGAGGATTCTGAGTGATACGGCTGAACACCTCATAACTGACACCCGCCTTTTTAAGCGCATATGCGGCATCGTCAAGCGCTCCGCATTTTTTTGCGGAATTACAGCCCGTCACAATAAGGCAGCGCTTTCCCAAACTGCCAAGCTTGTCCCAGTTTTCACGCACACTGCCGCGGTTTATTATAATCCTGGTCGGAAAATAAAATTCCATTCTTTTTCTCCGTTCTAAGTGTATATTTCTATTTTAGCACAAAATATCACATGCTACAAGAACAAACAAAATTTCAGCGCAATTTACAAAAAAGCATTGAATAACATTATATATTATGATACTATTTGCAAAAAGGGGGATTGAATATGATAATCAAGAAAAATCAGCTTAAAACAGAGATAAGAGAAAATATGCGCCAAGGCGAAAAAAGCGTCAGCATAACACATCTTGCAAATCAAGATCAACTATGCCAGAAGGGCAGGCTGTTTGCCCGCATAACTCTTGAACCAGGGAGCAGTATAGGCTATCACACCCATGAAGGCGACTGTGAAATATTCAATATATTGTCCGGAAGCGCCGAATATTCGGACAACGGTACTCTGACGCAGGTACATGCGGGAGATGTACTTATTTGTCCCAAGGGTGAAGGACATTCCATCAAAAATAACAGTGACTGCAATGTGGAACTCACTGCACTGATTATCTATGCATAAGAAAGGCAAGCAATGAATTTTAAAAAGCTTTCTGAATTTATGGATCGGCTGACCCGGACAAAAGTACCAGGTAATGCGGTGACGGTATATTACAAGGGTAAAAAGGTGTTTTCATATGCCAGCGGATATTCAAAAATCGAAAGCCGTACCGAAATGACAGGTGATGAGCTTTTAAATATATATTCCTGTTCCAAAATCACAACTGTAACGGCTGCCTGTCAGCTCCTGGAACGCGGGATATTTCTTCTCAGCGACCCGCTGTACGAATACATACCCGAATACAAAAACATGTTTGTGGATACCCCCGGCTACGGACTTATCAAGGCTAAAAACCCGATAACTATAGGAGATCTTTTCACAATGACCGCGGGATTCAGATACACAATGGACACACCTGAGTTTGATCAGGCTTACAAAATCACCAACGGCAGCATGGACACTCTTCAGACTGTAAAATGTCTGGCAAAAGCACCGCTGTGTTTCGAACCCGGAACCAAATGGAGGTACAGCCTGTGTCATGATGTTCTGGCAGGTCTTGTGTCTGCTGTTACAGGGCAAAAATTCAGAGATTACGTGCGTCACAATATTTTTGAACCGCTTGAAATAAACCGAGCTTACTATCACCGCACACCGCAAATCGAGGAGCAAATGGCAGAGCAATATTCTTTTGTGCCGGATAACTCACAGGGTTTTGATGCTGTACAAGCTCAACAGAGCTTCAAAACCGAAAAAGGCCGCATCATAAACGCCGGAAAGAGTGCCGGAGTTTTTATACCGGGTCCTGAATATGACAGCGGCGGCGCAGGGATTGTCACGTCTGTCCCCGATTACGCAAAACTGATAGCCGCACTTGCCAACGGCGGACTGGGCGTCAACGGGCAGAGAATCCTGTCCTCACGCACAGTACAGCTTATGAAAACCGACAGACTCAACGACCTGACAAGAAGCAGCTTTGATTGGGAACAATTACAAGGATACGGATACGGATTGGGAGTACGGACATTGATTGATCCTCAAAAAGCAGGATCATTAAGCCCGATAGGTGAATTCGGCTGGAGCGGCGCGGCAGGAGCAACTGCCATTGCGGACACAAAAAACCGACTGGCTGTATTTTATGCGCATCATATGCTCAATCCTCAGGAAGCATATTACCTGCCCAGACTTATAAATACTGTCTACTCCTGTCTTGACGACTAAACAAAAAACCTGACAATCAATTGTCAGGTTTTTATTTATTACTTTGCTTTTTTTGCAGTCTCTACCAGAGCTGCAAAAGAATCCATATCTGATACAGCTATCTCTGCGAGCATCTTTCTGTTGAGAGTGACACCGGCTTTCTTAAGTCCGTTCATAAACTGTGAATAATTTATATCATTCATCTTGCATGCCGCAGAAATACGCGTTATCCACAGTGAGCGGAAATCACGCTTTTTCTGCTTTCTGCCGATGTATGCGTTTGTAAGAGAGCGCATAACAGCCTGATTTGCTGTTCTGAACTGCTTACTTTTAGCACCGTAATATCCTTTTGCAAGCTTTAATATCTTTTTTCTTCTCTTGCGGGTAGTGACCGCACCTTTAATCCTAGCCATTTATTTTGATCCTCCGAACATTATTATTTATAAGGAATGAGCTTTTTGATTGCCTTAACATTAGTGGCATCAGCATAAGCCTCTTTACGAAGTCCTCTTTTACGCTTGGTTGTTTTTTTATTCAGAATATGTGATCTGAATGCGTGCGATCTTTTTACTTTTCCGCCTTTAGTGATCTTAAATCTCTTTTTGGCGCCTGTATGAGTTTTTATTTTACCCATTTACTTTGCCTCCCTTATTTTTTCTTCAGCGCCGGACTGGGCGCCAAAATCAGTATCATATTTCTGCCTTCGATTTTCGCGGGCTTTTCTATTACCGCATCCTCACCAAGAAGCTCAACAAAACGGTTGGCAATATCAAAGCCCAGCTCTGTATGAGCAAGCTCTCTGCCTTTATATTTGACAACGACCTTAACCTTGTCTCCGTTTTTAAGGAATTTCAGTGCATGAGACGCTTTTGTCTGAAGATCATGCACATCTATTTTCAGTGTCAGCTGTATTTCCTTGACGGAAATAACATTTTGATTTTTTTTGGCTTCCTTTTCTTTCTTTGCCTGATCATAGCAGTATTTGCCGAAATCAATAATTTTGCATACCGGCGGAACTGCCTTGGGCGCAATTTTTACAAGATCTAAATTTCTTGATTCCGCTATTTTAAGCGCTTCCGCCGATTTCATGATCCCAAGCTGGTTGCCGTTTTCATCAACTACTCTGACTTCACTGTCCCTGATTGCCTCATTGATAACTAATTCCTTTGCGTTTATACCCGCACACCTCCAAAGCAAAATAACAATAAAAAAACGAGCTTCACGCCCGTCTCAAAATACCATTACCGTATGCTTATCCCTATACGGCTTAATATTAACCGTACGTGCCATATTGCAGTACGGTGAGAACAGAGCAGTGTTCCGCTTCTTTTTGCTTAAATATATTATCACTTTTAATTGTCTTTGTCAACAAAAAAATAAAAATAAAAAATCTCTTTACAAATTTGTTTTACTGCTGTATAATATAAAAGCATTTGCTGATGTAGCTCAGTAGGTAGAGTGCATCCTTGGTAAGGATGAGGTCGGCAGTTCGACTCTGCTCATCAGCTCCACAAAACCCGCCTTTTTCTTTTTGAAAAGGGCGGGTTTGCTTTATTTTTTCAACTTTTTGACAGCGTAAGTATATGTGATCAACGCTTTCAGGCTAAACAAGCCACAGACAGAAAAATCATGTCTTCAGAGTTTGCATTGCTGAGGTCTGTTGCTTTTCAACTTGCCTTTTCTTGCTGAACCAGCGGTTGCTTTTTAACTTGCCTTTTGTTAACCAGCAGTTCTTTTTCAGCGCAGATCTGAGCCTTGTTTTATTTGATTAGTTCTGACAGCAGCTACTCACATTCTTTTTTCTCTCCGGTTTTTGCTAAACATTGTGGATGATTTTTAGCCCAGCCGGATAAGCGGCTACTGTTCCTTCCAGAGTTAATCATTGATATGACTCGTCTTGTTTGCCGCGTTGCCTCTTCTAAGACATAAAGGTGCTAAAAAGAGGTTTTTGAGGCCAACTTCTGTTGTTGGCTGCGCAGCGCACCTAACGACACCCTATCAATTATTAATGCTACAGTCCTGTCACCTATCATGAACATGGTATAAATATTCAGGAGGTGCTGTTGGTTACATGATAAATGATGGTGAATAGGTCTTTACATACAACCCGTTTTCAGAGATACGGTAGCAAAATCGCGCCTCAGATCATGGAAAAGAATATGCTTACAGTATGCTCGCTCCATGACGGTGGCTAACCGATTCTGAACTGCCTCAAATCCATAGGCAATCCTATTTGACTTGTGAGAAAAATATGCACTTGGATGTGTTAGCCTTTTGATAGTTTTTCAAAGCACATATAGATAATCAACTACTTTAGCCGGGACGAAAATGTACCATGCCTGGTTATTTCAAGGTGTAATGAGTTTTATTATAGGACAGTAAAATCTGATTGATTTCTTTTGCATCAGTTAGGGTTTGAAATGCTATTCCAGATCACTGCGGTAAGATGATTTTAAGGTTTCATATACAACCAACAGGATACAAATCTGAATTTCAAAAGACACACCCACCGAAGCTTTGAAGTAACCTTTGTATATGAAGGTACTCTTGAATGCGAAATAGAAGGAAGGACATTTGTCATAAACGCTAATGAAGGAATACTTATTCTGCCCGGACAAATACATTCCTACAAAACAAAGAAATACAGTAAAAGCTATCTGTGCGTATTTTCAAACGATTGGGTCATAAGCTTTTATGAACACATAAAAGGCAATGAGTTTGTAAATCCTTTATTCACTTTTGATGATGACTATGTCTGTCGAATACTTCTTGATAAAAAGAGTGATAAATTCATAATACATTCCGTGCTTTATGGACTTTGCAGTAAAGTTTACAGCATAAGCGATTTGCAAAAGACTAACGAATCGTACTTTGCTCTGATAAACTCTATCGCATTTTATATTCAAAACAATTATAAAAATAATATCAGTCTGAAAGAGCTTGCAAAAAGTTTAGGATACAATTACAGCTACCTTTCTGCGTTTTTTAACAAACATTTTGAAATGAATTTTTCGGCATATGTCAACAGTTGCAGAGTTCAGCTTGCCGGAGCATATCTGCGTCAAACAAACAAAAGCATAACCGAAATATCCGATATTTGCGGTTTTGATACAATAAGAAATTTTAACCGCGTTTTTAAAAACGAGTTTAATGTATCACCCAAAGAATATCGTATAACCTTTAATAATAATACAACCGAAAGTTTATGATCTTATAGTTTTTATGCAGTGATTGAGCAGGTAAAATAAATAAATCATAAAGTTATATTTCTATAAATCGATAACATAAACAAACAACCGTTCACAATAGTGAACGGTTATTTTTAAAACGCATATTTGTGATACAGCACTTTTAACATTTAGCTTATACGGTAAAAGTAAACTTTTCCCACGGTATATTTACCTCAGCCTTATTTGTGATAACATCATCTATGTGCATAAGCAAAGGAAAATCTTTAATACACAGTTTGCCTTTTTGAGCTGCCGCCTTTACCGCTTTGGCAACTCTGACTGCAACAACAAGCGATTCCAAGGTTACACCGTTAAGCTTTGATTTTGCCTGATCAATATCGAGTCCTCTGCCCAGCAAAATACCTACCTTCCTGGTTCTTCCTCCATATACGGTCACATACAGGTCGCCGACTCCTACTACAAGGTTTTCCAAAGTATCACATCCCTGATATGTCAGCAATCGCTTCATTTCCTTTACGCTCTGACCGAAAACTGCAGCTTGGGAATTGAAATGAAGCTCACTGTCAAGACCACGTTCTTTTTGATTAAGCCCGACCGTAAGGGCTATGCCTAAAGCATATCCGTTCTTCAGCGCAACTGCGCTCTCAATTCCTAAAACATCTGTAGATAGACTGATGTGATAATAATCAGTTGTCATTATATTTTTAAGTTTTCTGAGTATATCTGTATTTTTACCGCAAAATGCAACTTCTGTTTGGTCATGTGCAACCAATTCATAGCTTGTGCACGGGCCGCCGATTGCATTAATAGAAACTTTGCTTCCCAGCTCATCGAGTTTTTTTTGCCATACATCAGGATAGCATATAAGCTTTCCGTCAGCAGTATCTACAAGCCCCTTTGTTACAGTCAGTAAAGGTATGGTATCCGGTATCTTCGGCAACACAAAATCTGCAAACCAATTTACTCCAAAGCTGGAAACACCGCCGATAATCATATCAGCTCCGTCAATTGCTTGCTCCATTTTTTCAATTTGGTAATACTTCAAGCTGCTTGGAAAACTTACGGAAAACTTCGGATGCCTGCCGGTCTTTATACATTCATCGATGATTTCTCTGTCAAGGTGCGTTCCTACCAATCTGACCTCATGACCGTTTTCCCTTGCAGGAAATGCAAGTGCAGATCCCATCATACCTGCTCCTATAATCGTAACTACAGACATAATTACACCCTCTTTTTATTATAAATTCAATTGAAAATACTTGAAGAATATTTTATAATAATGATTATAAATAATTTTTAACATCATAATCAAGTCTTTGAGCGTTGTTTGAAATTTTTCAGAAACTAACATGCATTTTGTCAAATATTTTCAATTAAATTCAAAATGAGGTGTACACATGAGTCAATTAGAGCGCCAACAGCAAATTCTTGATGTTTTAAATGCGTTAAAACCAAACGAATCGATCTCAATAAAAGAAATTGCGGCTAAAATATTTTCAAGCGAATCATCTGTTCGCCGAGCTGTAAATATATTAGTTCAAAAAAATCTGGCAACTCATATTTACGGAGGCGTTATGCCGGCAGATTACCGTAATGCCGTAACACCTGTTTCAATACGTGATTCAATAAATTCCAACACAAAGGATTACTTGGCAGCAATAGCCGCTAATTATGTAAATAATGGAGATATTATATTTTTAGATTCCTCTTCCACAGTCAAAAAAATTCTTTATTATCTAAAAAATAAAAAAGATCTTCATATCATTACCAATAATCAAAAAATCTTTTCCGAAAATTTCGATTTAGATGCAACTTTTTATTGTACCGGAGGTAAATTCAACCGAGCAAGCAATAACTTTTTAGGTATGGATGTAATAGAATATATAATGAATAAAAATGCCGACATATGCTTTTTTTCAAGTCAGGGATTATCTCAAAGCGGTGAAATAACGGATGTTTCAGAACAAGAAACCGCAATAAGAAAAGCGATGATCAAAAAATCAAAACGTCAATATTTTTTATGTGACTCCTCAAAAATCAATACGGTGAAAATCAACACTGTCTGCAATATTTCAGATATCAGCGGAGTTATTTGTGATAAACAGGAAATGATTGAAAATATAAGAAAAAATATAATAGATAAATCTCAGTTAAAGTTTTAGAAAATTAATTAAAAATATTTATCATCACGGCACATAATATAAATACTGCATTGTAAAAAAAGAACTGCTATTGCAGTTCTTTTTTTATCAACAAAACGTTAAAGATATGTGTCTTATAAATCCAATAAATAATCAAATTAAAATACTATAGTATAAAACAATCTTTCACCACGTACACTGTAAAGCTCAATATCACTTGGATCCATAGGAATCCTTCCCTCCATTGAGTCCAACGATAGTCAGTTCCATCACCTCTATATTTTTGTGTAGGATTAAAAAATATCATTCCGCTTTGTAATTGCTTAATAAGTTCTTCATTGCCAAACTTTGCAATTAAAAAATTATTGCCAATTAGGAATACGCACCACCTTGAGTTTATTATAATACTAAACTGTCAAATCGGTAAGAATTAGTGATATACTTACAAAAGTTAGCGTGATATTATTGACTTTTGTCAATTGCGAAGCACAATATCGCTCGCCTAAGGCGAATATAACAAAAAAACTCCTCGTTCAAAAGAACGAGGAGTTTTTATGGCTCTCGTGTCCAAAAAAGAACTGGGCGAAAAACCTGATTTTCTTTATAATTTTCGTATATTTGTATTTTAATTGGTTTTACAATCAAGAATCTCTTTAAGCAGAGATATCTGTCTCTTTGCTGTTTCAGTATCGTAGGGTAGCTTTTGTTCATCTGTAAGGATATTGGGGCATTCAAAATATTCTAAACATTCGAGCATAGCCTCTCCGAACAGTTGAATATTGGACTGTAATTGTTCGGATAGTTGTTTGCCTTCAAAAAGATTACCTCTACCAAGATTATATTCGCGGCACAAATCAAATGCAGGTAAAACATTTGCATAAGACAAAGCCTTGTCTATTTCTCCCTTAGTAGAATAACGATACATCAAATCTCTTGACACAATATTTCTCATTTCGGTATCAGTGCTGATTTCAAGAATCTTTTGATATAAAAGAATCGCTTCTTCGTAATTCTCTTTCGATTCTTTGATGGTTCCAGATAAAGCCCAAGCGAGTTTATACATAAGTTTTTCGTTGCCCGGATGCTTAATAAGCATTTCACGAAGAACGGGAACGGCTTCAATATAACGATTTTCCGTAAACATATTATCGGCAAGTTTACAAGCATTATCAATTTCCTCAAATTGTTTACTTGTATCGTGTCCGATAAGATAATCTACAGATACTCCAAAATAATCAGCAACAATCGGGAGAAGCGTAATATCAGGATAAGAAGAATTTGTTTCCCATTTACTTACTGCCTGGCAAGACACACCCAAAGTTTCGGCAATTTGTTCTTGTGTTAAATTACGCTGCTTTCGCATGGTCTTAAAGTTATTAGAAAAGTTTCTGTTCATACTATACACCTCATTATTTGTATTGAACCGGTTCTGATTATATTATAACAAATAATTCGGTAACGTCCATATACAACTATTTTAATATTTTTCAACTGTAAGTTGATAGTGATATTCTGTGCTTTGCACAGAGTGATATTATGCCTTACGGCATAGTGATATTTTTGCTATCGCAAAAGTGATATTATATTCGCCCCTTAAAACTCGCGAAGCGAATATCACTTGGACGAAGTCCAAATATCACTGCGGAGCAATATAACTCGCCGAAAGGCGAATATAACTGAAAAAACTCTTGTTCTTTTGAACAAGAGTTTTTTCTGACCCTATACACCGAAATTGCACAATGCTAATCATGCACTAAAAACGGGTTTCTGAGTCATATTTCTTACTTGTTTATTTTACCACAAAATATGCGGTTTTACAACACCAAAATAGCACAATTTTGAAATATACGCTTTTAAGCACTTATCCTATGTAAAAAGCCCGATAAAATGCCGGGCTTTTGAAAATACATTATCTTTTTTTAATATGGATTAAAGATTTTCAACAATCTCACTTCCAAACTTACTGAATACTGTAATAGTATTATCGTTGTTTACTCGAATAAGTTCAACCATTCTTCTCACGACAACATCATCATAAGACTCAAAAGAAATGTCGTGTTCAGTTAACCATTTTGTAAGTCTTTCAACCTCCTGGTTAATTTTTTCGTTTTGTGAAATCTTGGCTTTTGCAGTATCAAGTTCGATGCGCAAAAGTCTTATTTTTTCACTGGTCTGTTGTATGCACTCAATATATTTTGTCTTATCTCCTCCGGTATTATTGTATTGCTTCATATAGTCATTAAGGTCGGTGGTTGCATCAGATATACTTTTTTCCAAAGCGCCAACATCATATGTTCCTTCATCGCCTGACAAACCGTATGCGAGATCGGCTTTAATTAAACTGATTACTGAAGCGCTTTCTTCTACCATTTTACGCAATGCTCTGCAAATTGCCTCGTGAAGTCTCTTTTCTTCAATTCCCTTTGATTTTTTACAATACTTACTGCCGTGTTCAATGCGATTTTGGCAGCGCCAGTATATTCTTTTTTCTCCTTCTTTTGTCCAAGTTTTCCTTTTATACAGGCTTCCGCATTCACCGCAAACAAGCAATTCTGACAGGGCATATTTCCCACTGTATTTTCCAAGATTGGTAATTGCAAAATCAGAGGTTTTTCTTTTGCTGCTGCGTCTTACCATTTCAGATTGGACGGCCTTGAATGTTTCTCGGTCGATAATAGCGGGATGATTATTAGAAACAAGATATTTTGTCCTCTCGCCCCGATTTATTTTTGTATGTTTACTGATACAATCGGTTCTGAAAGTCTTTTGATACAATACATCGCCAACATATTTTTCATTCTGTAGCATGTGACGAATAACCGTCTTATCCCAAGTGTCTTTTCCTTGAACTGTTTTAATATGGTTGCCTTCAAGATATGCTTTAATTTGGTCAATACTGCCTCCTTCAACATACATTTTAAAAATATGTCGAACTATTTCGGCTTCCTCTGGAATTATTCTCGGTTCGCTTTCGCCTTTATCTTTTCTGTAGCCAAGGAAGTTGAAGCGGCAGGAATAAGTCCCATTTTGCATTCTTTTAGTTATTCCCCACTTAACATTTGAACTGATATTTTCACTTTCAGACTGAGCCATAACGCTGTATATTCCGAGATATGTTTCACTTTCTTCTTCAAGAGAATTGATATTCTGCTCTTCAAAGAAAATGCCGATATTCATTGCCTTCAACTTGCGTATATAGCTTAAACTGTCTACAACATTTCTGGCAAAACGAGAAACGGATTTTGTAAGGATTAAATCTATTTTTCCTTTTTCACAATCCTTTATCATTCTCATAAAATCATCACGCTTCGAAGCCATTGTACCTGTAATGCCTTCATCAGCATAGATATCAACGAATCTCCATTTCGGATTTTTGGATATATGTTCTGTATAGTAGCTCACCTGAGCCTTATAACTGTTTATCTGATCTTCCGCATCGGTAGAAACGCGACAATATGCGGCTACATTTAACGGACGGTTTGAATTATTCTTTTTGAGAAGTGCCGGATTAGCATCAATTTTCGTAACTATTTTCTGTAACGGTTGGCTCTGTACTTGTTCCATTGTTGTTTTCCTCGCTTTCAACGGTTGCTTTGTTGATAAATGTGACGATGATTTCACCGTTTTTCTTGACCGATATTCTTTCTACAGTTTTTATTAGCAGTTCCAAATTCAAGTTATCAATGTGTTCTATTTGCTCAAAATGGTCTATCAGCAAAGCAGTAAACTCTCCGGAAGTATCCATTTCAGCTACAGAATATTTATTTGAAACGCTCTGATATATTGCAGCTTTTATGACAGCAAATTGTGGATTCGGTTGTTCGAGCATTCTATTTATCTCTTTACCTTCCCGAATGATATCTAACGTCGGTTCATAGCGTTTAGTGGCATCATCAACGCTCAGTATCTTAGGAGTATTTATTACTTTGTTTATGACTGTGTTAATTTTATTGAAAAAATAAGCATCATCAATATAAACATCTTGCGAACATCCGCAACCATAGCCCCACTTTTCCCGGCTATGACTCCAGTGGCTACGGCGACTAAACCTTTTTCCACACTGTTCACAATACGAATGTTCTTTCAGCCAAGCAATCTCTTTAGAGTCTTTTTCTCTTGTTCCGCCTTTTAAAAGTCTTTTGGAATTTGCTTCGATAAATTCTTCTTTCTTAATAATCGGCGGGTAATCCATATCTCCGCAATAATGTTCATTTTCGATAATGCGACGGATGGCGTTTTTAGTCCAAGTGTTTTTGCCTTTATAGTAAGTCACTTGACGGACAGTAAAATTGTTTGCAATTTGCAGAAGTGTTTCACCGGATATGTATCGGGTAAAGATCTCCCTCACCAACTGTGCTTCTGTTTCTTCTATAAAATAAGCGAACTGTTCTTTTTTATAGCCGAACAGTATTGTTCTTAATTCCATACTATTTTCTCCTTAAATCTAAACCCGCATTTTAATTCAAACTCAATTTCATTTTTGCTAACTACAAGCACCTTTTCGATAATCTCTGTGAAAATCCTATCATCATACCAAAGTATTCCTTTAGGGCTTTCCATCAAAAAGCTTTTCAGTTGACGGATTTTTTCAATACACTGTTCTTCCTCGTCTTCATTTAGCAATTTCAGGCGTCTGCTTCTCAATGTATTAAGCCGTTTTTTTATATCATTTGTCTGTTCAAGATACGTTACATCATCAATTATGTTTTGAGCATGAAATTGAACATACATGCCGTTTTGCTCTGCAAGCTCAGCGATTTCACTATCAATCTCAGAAATCACATCACTGCCTGAAAGGATTATACGCTTGACATCTAACAGCATATTCAAAGGTTCATTAACCAAGATGTCAATGTTTTGTTGAAGCTTGTTATAAAGAACAACAAATGTCTTTTCAATAGCCGGTTCTGTAATCGGATAACTCTCACATTTATGTCCGGCTGTTCCGCTTTTGGTACAAACCCAACTTTCGCCGCTTGACTTCTTTTTATATCGCCAGCCACAATCTCCGCAAATGATTTTTCCCGCCAAAGAATGCTTTCCTCTTTTTTGTTTCTTGCGATTTTCCTCTATGTTTCGCTCCAACATTATTTTCACTTTATTAAAAGTTTGGCGGTCAACGATACCCTGATGTGTGTTTGAAACATAGTATTGATCGACTTCTCCGTTATTACGAATATTTCGGAGCGGAAATACCCTCGGCGTGTATGTTTTCTGAAAAAGACTATCGCCGATATATTTTTCATTTGATAAAATATACCTAACCCGTTCTTTCCCCCACGGTTTCCCTATGGCATTTTCATCATTCAGCTCCATTGCAATTTTGTTGTGGCCTTTGCCATGGAGATAATCATCAAATATTCTCTTAACTATTTTAATTTCTTCATCAACCGGAATTAAGGTGCCATTTTCCAGCTTGTAACCAAACGGAGCGTGATATGTGCAAAATGTTCCCGTCTCCATTTTCATTCTAATTGCTGTGGACACCCTTTTTGAACCGGAAAGAGCTTCACTTTGCGCAAAGGCACTTTTAATATACAGAATCATTTCCGAATTCATACTGGATGTATCAATGCCGTCATTTTCAAATAAAACAGTTGTTCCGTATGACTTTAATAACCGTATGTTTTCGATACACTCCAATGAATTGCGAGCAAATCTCGATACGCTTTTAACGAATATGCGATCAATTTTACCGAGTTTGCTGTCTCTCATCATGCGATTAAATTCTTCGCGCTTTGCCGTACATGTGCCTGTTATTCCCTCATCAGCATACACATCAACCAAAACCAAATCCTTTGAAACACGAATATAGTCATTGTAGTATTTTACCTGTGCAATGAACGAATTAACTTGGTCAGCGGAATCCGTACTTACACGGCAATATGCTGCAACCCTTGTTTTATGAGCATCCGAACCCTCGGCTGTTGGGCGAATAACTCTGACATCCTTTGTCATACTGTTTTTCCTCCTATGTTTGATACAATGATTCTATCCGATTTACATGATTTTGTTAAATGTGCGATTATGTATAATGCCGGTGCTTCCGGCATTTTAGGTTAATGGGAGAAAGCTAAACACTCTTGTCTTTCAGCTATTTTCTCATTCATCCTACAAAACACTTTTTCATTTATTACTCCCTCAGACAACATTTTCTTTAAGATTGTGTATGCTGCTGTATAAGTAATCTCATTTCGTCCCTTAATTTTTTCCTCTTCGGTTTTATACATCAATGCTCACCCTCAGTGCTTCTGTAATTTGATTCAATTCTTCGACTGATACCTCACCCAGTTTTTCAAGTAGCCGAGTTTTATCCAGTGTCCGTATCTGTTCAAGCAGCGCTGTTGATTCCTTTGTCAAACCGGTAGTGTTTAATTTTATATGGGTGGGAAGTTTTTTCTTAACCTGTCCTGTAATAGCAGCAACAATAATTGTTGGGCTATATCTGTTTCCCATATCATTTTGAATAATAACTACCGGACGAATTCCTCCTTGTTCGGAACCAATGACCGGGTTTAAGTCTGCCATATAAATCTGTCCTCTTTTTATTTCCTCTTTCATAAACACACAACCTCTCATTGCACACTTCTCTTATTCTTTCTTTTGATTTCTTTTAGATTTGAAAATTTGTAATGTCTGCAATCGTACTCACTTGACTTGTAAAAGCTCTGTGTCACATAATCGAAAACATTAAGCATTTCTTCTTCGGAAAATTCCTCTTTCGCAATCAAGTCGCCTATTGTCATCTCATTAGCCTTCGGCAAAACTACATTCACTATCACTTGAAGAGCAGCAGTTCTCTTTGGAGAAGAGTCTGCTCGTTCTTCCCTTTCGGGATAGAGAAAGTGTAACAAGCCTAAAATCATTTCTTCCGCTCTATTGTTGTCAACACAATCAAGATTGAAGAAATCGTATAGTCTTACCTTCATAAAATCACGAGGCTTTTTGAAGCCGAGGAATATAAAATGTTCTGTAATCCACGGAGCAATTGTATCAGTCCACAAAGTTTCAGAATTCAGCCTTTTGTTCATTTCGCAATCTTTCATTTTCTCTAATCTCCTATGTTTCATATTTTGAATACCCGTACTTCCCACGGGACAATAAGGTATGTATCCGGGCATAAATTGCTTTACGCCCTTCTCACACCTTATTTGTCCTCGACACCCCAGGTGTAAAAGCATTTCTGCTTTGGGAAGTCATCAGGCGGCAGACAGTTACTCTGCTCCATGGGAGTCTCACCCTCGCCCCTTCATTATGGGCCGACCGCGAATTACGGAAGTATCATTATCCCCTGTACTGTCTTCGCCGTTTCGGTAACTATCCGAATTTCTCGTATAAGTTTTATCGCTCGTTCCTTTTGGAAAAGGAAGTCATGGCGCACCTACGATATGGCTTAACCTTTCAGTCGTACAGGTTAATGTACCTGATGAATGGGTATTCAGTTGTCAATGAGCATGATTGGGATTTTCATTTATCCCTCTCACTTATCTAATGGCACGGAAAAATCAAAAAGTGGCGAAACTTTTTTTGAGTTTGTTAAAAATTTTTTCTTTTTGATATCCAAATGTTCTTCTTGGAATATTCAGTTTTCTTGCCATTTCCATATCGCTTACGGTTTTTTCCTCATTAAAAAACATTAAGTCTAAAATTTTAATTTCATCAGGTGATAAACAGCAAAGTGCGTTTTTCAAATCAATCGATTCAATTAATCCATTCTCAAAAAGTGAGTTTTTATCGGCAATCATATCATGAAGTGAATAGATATCTCCCGAAGCATCCTCGTATTCAGCATCCAATGATAACAACTGAATCGCTCCATACCGTGATTTATCTTCTCTGAGTTGTTTTTCTTTACGTGCTTTTTTCTCTTTTTCAGCACGGTATTTCTTATACTGTTCATAGTCGCACTCAAAATAGTATATGTCATCAACCAATTCTGCACCGGGTACACGCTCAAAGAATCTGCGCTTGCTTATATCACAGATTTTATTATCCTCATAGATTGCTTTGTACTCTTTGGCTGTAAGCTCAGTCCATTCCTGATTTCTGTATTTATCAGCCTTTTTCCCGTTTTTCCATGCAAAATAATATATTTTCATTTTTGTAATCTCCTTGAATTTTTGAATTTGGATTGAAATCAAAAATTCGGAGATTACGGGTATTTACCTATATAACAAAGCCACTTATAAAACATAAAAGTCCTTCCCGAACGGTAAGTCGGACTGGACTTTCAGCATCGTATGAAGCGCAAACGGGTATAAAAAAACACCGTATGACAACAAGACAGATTTTCATCTGTTCTCATTCTTCATACGGTGCTTGGGAAGATTTGCAGGTATCTTACGCTAACTGCTCCGCTTACGCGCTACAAAGTTTATTATTAAATTTTAAGTAATCATCATAGAAGATTCCGCCGTTTGCGCCTGTATCTGCCTAACGCAGAATACTTCTTAAAGTACGCCGGATTTATCGGCACAATGCTTTTGCACTTATTACACTTTACAGCAATATGCCCTCGAATATCCTCAAACACATCAAACAAGTATATTTTACAGTAAGGACAGTATATCGGTCGGAATTGCAATCCCGCAGTTTCCTTTTCAGAACGCCTGATTTTTTCTTCCTGTTCCTGTGAAATAGGTATGTTGTATTTCGGCGGTATTGTTATAAACATTGCACTCCCTCCAATCCGACTAACTTCATATATTTTTCTATTGGATTGTAATCAATCAGCCTATGCTTCCTAAGCTGAATAAACAGCATATTACAAGAAACGCCCATATCGTCAGCCATTCTCTTAAATTTAGGTGAATCATCGGGCAGTATTTGATGGTCTCCATATACGGTAAACCTATCTTTTTTCATTACTCTTCTTAGTGTGTTGTGAAGCAAAAAATATGGCATTTGCAAAGCACATCCGACCTGAGTGGCTTGTGATTCTGCAACTTTCAACTGTTCTTTCAATTCTTCAATCGTATAATCACGTTCTGCGTCGAATATCTTTTTGTAATTACCTACGTCGTGACCCGGAGCAATCTTTTCATAAATCTTATGCCCCAGTTCATGACTGAGTGTAAGCCGCCTTTGAATACTGTTCTGCGGTTGTTTGAAATAAGTGTCCAACACAATCGTTTTTTCGGAAAAGACTACATCTTCAATGCTGCCGTTTCTTTTTATTCGCAACGGTTTAATACCATTTGCGGAAAATGCGACAATATCAGGATCATCTTCTGCAATACTCTCATACAGGACATCAAATCCGAAGTATTCCTTTGCTATACCGTCAAGATCTACACATAGTATCTTTCTCGGATTTTGATTATTCATTTTCAAGTAACCGAGAACGATTGCTTCGGTTAATTCATTTATTCTATTATCATCTATTTTTTCTATCATCATCTAACCCCTCGCATAACGGTTATACAGTGGCTGACACGCGCCAATTCTTCCCGTTAAAAAACAAGTGTCGTTGTTCCTTGCCGACTAAAACCGTGTATCTGACAACCATATCTTCCGGTTGACAGATGTGCAATATTCTTTTTATCGAGTATGTTCTGTTATTTGAACAAATGATTTGTTTCGGTAATAACTGTCCGTTTTCGTCCAGCGCAGTAATTACTTCAACTGGAGTATAGCTACTCATCAAACATCAACCTCCGTAAATTAGTTAGTATGAACGCGCTTTATCACATGAGTGACAATTCCTTGGATACGAACCTCTTTATACGCCTTCGGCTTATGACGGGGATTACTGCTCTCGGGGCTAAGAATAATAACCCTGCGTTTGTCGTCAAAGTGTATTCTTTTGAGGTTGTTTTCGTTATTTGTCAATGCAATAACAAGGTCGCCTTCTTTTGCCGTTTGCTGTTTGCGCACAACAACTTGGTCTCCTTCTTCTATACCGGCAAGATCCATTGAGTCGCCGTATGCTTCAACTATAAACTTTTCACCTTCCCCGAAAATCGACACCGGGAGGTCCACATACTCACTGATGTTACTTTCTTCTTCGGTAGGGTCTCCGCATACTACTCTTCCGACAATCGGAGTGCTGTTGTTATAATGATTGATTTTAGACGAATTAAGTGTCGTAATGTCTTTTCCGTTATACTCAATCATTCCGCAATCACGCATTGCAGTGAGATAAGTATATGCCGTTCCTCTTGCCACTCCGATTTCAATGGCAATCTCCGTAGTTGAAGGAGATCTGCCGTATTCCCTGCGGAACTCATCGGCAAAGGCAATAATGCGGTCCATGATGTCCGTATTTTTCTTTCGCATATTACTTACCTCAACTTTCTCTTTTCAAAGCAGTCTGCTTTGGTATTCATATAATAGCACATTTGTTCGATTGACGCAATGGGTTTTTGCAATCTCGTTTTAACCTGTCGCTTCTGTTCAACAAGTTAAAACGCAGTGGCATAACCACTGCGTTACTTCATTATAATTGTTTCTGATTTAATGCCTTTATTTTGCCGCTTCAAGCATTATATAGTATTGATCTTTTACTTCTTTAGGTGATTTGATTTTCACTTTTCCGGCAAATCCGAATACCCAGCCGAAGAACACATGATTTACGGACACATCAACCATCGCACGGAAGGTCTGCATATCGTTTGCATAAGTCTGAACATCTTCTCCAAAGCGATCAATAATAGCATCCATTACGGAATTATCACATATCAGTTCTACACTTTCGGTTTTGCTGTTGTACATACGAAAGCTTGTATTAATATATTTATTTATATTAAAGTCGGTCGGCATTTTTATTGCTTCTTTTTCAAGTATCGTTGGAGTTTTAATTATTCGGTCAAGCCGAAAACTCCCAATACCGTTGTGCTTTTCCGAATATCCGACCGTATAGTAATAATCGCCGTTCCAAATTAGATAATATGGACTGAAGATATACATTTCTCCGTTATGCTTTGCCTTTTTCTGCTTACGGACATTGAAGCTGAAATACTGAAATGAAAGTTGTTTTTTGTTGTTGATTGCCGTATTCACCGTATCAACAATATAGTAAATATTCTCATTGCCTGACTTGATTCGTCCCTCTGGCATGACATTTCTTTTCAGTTCATCGGCCTGTATATTACTTGCAAGTTTTGAAAGCTTACCGACTAATTCTCTGCTCTTTTTCTCGGTAATGAATTTTGAGGATGCAACTGCGTCTATCAGTAGCTTTAACTCCGGCAAATCAAATTCACGGGAAACCATGTTATACATGATAGATTGAGATTTAACGCTTTGAATATCCATCCCATACTGTTTGAGAAGTTCAATGTCAGATGCAATAGTAGTTCTGTAAGAGGTGATACCGTACTTTTCCTGCAAAATATCAATTAACTGATTCGTTGAAAGACAGTGCTCCTCGTCGGTTAACTCATAGAGTATTTTTGCAAGATATAAAGGTCTTAGTTTAGCATTGTTAACCATATTAACCCCTTTTCAAACAGTCCGTTAAGCTGCAACACTCACACTATTATGTATAACATTTACGATTTGAAGCACAGCAGATATATTTTCGCCGAACAAAGTCAGAATGTCGTAATTGTCAAAAGGTGCTTTTTCGATCAGGTCTTCTCGGCTGATATCTCCGTTTTCACGCACATAATTGATGATTGCTTTTACAAATTCCTGTTGCTGCGCATTCAGCGTATTACCGCTTAAAAATTCACCGAATTTCTCGTTGATAGCATCTTGGTTTAGTCCTACAAGACTGCGAACAAACACGGCAAGATTATCTATGTCAGTAGACTTTTCATAGTCATCCTTTGTGCCGAGTTCGTTCCAAAGAATTCTCTCCAGCTCTTTCAAGTCATCTGCATTGATTTTTTCAAGACGTTGTATTTTTTGAATTACTTCACTGTCAGAGTGTTCGGCAATATAGTCAATAACCTTTTCACGGTAAGTACGAATATCAATAATTCCAGTATCACCACCGGTTCCATCACCATTAGGTTCAGTAACATCATCTACATCAATATCAATTGGCGGTCTCTTAGGTTCATCAAGAAACTTCATCAATTCTCTGACATCTTCACGCAGAGTTTCTAACTGCTCCACAGACGGGTTTGCCCAAAACTGCTCCGAAACCAAAGTTTTAAGTTGTTCGGATTTTTCAAGGATTTGAGGAACGGCTGCTTTCGTCAGCAAATATTGAGCTACTTCACGAATTACCTTAACATCCCTGCTTGCTTTGCCTGTATTGCCCTGTAACAGTATTGATAACTCAATATCAAGCATACGCACATCAAAGGCAATCATTAAATCGTTGCCTTTCAGTCCGCTGTCAAGCAGAGGCGTAATATGTAATTTGATTTCCTTTACCATGACCGGTGATAAGCACAGCCAAACGTCATAATCACTGTATTTATCAACAAATTGCATTTCGGCACGAATTTGCATTCTTGTACTGTTCTTTTTCAGTTCGCTGACTTCCGAAATCAAATCGTCTTTTAATTTTTGATAGTAATTCCTACCGAACTCGGTTTCTTGAAATTCAATTCTTTGCAATTCACACATCACATCAAGACGAATCTCAAAGAATCTCTGGGAGAGCGAGCAAACCTGCGCTCCGTCGGTTCCATCCGGATGCTGGTCGAAATAATCAAAATTTCCGCAATAATCAAAGATGATAAAATGCGTTTTATCTTTTCCTTGACCGAATAAGTCGGGGCAAAGTCTGGTTCCTCTGCCTATCATCTGCACAAATTTAATCTTTGACTTTACAGGTTTGAAGAACACAAGATTGACTACACTCGGCACATCAATACCGGTATCAAGCATATCGACCGAAACGGCAACCCTAAACTCATCATCTTCGCCAAACTTGGTAATCAGGTCATCCGCATACTTCACATAATTATCTACCAACTGACAGTAGTTTGCGGGATAGTTCGGATACATTTCATGGAAACAATCAACAATCATCTGAGCGTGATGATGGTTATAAGCAAAAATGATAGTCTTTCCGATTTTTTCTCCGCCGTTGGTCTTAATGCCGTTTATCATCACTTCTTCGATGACTTTACGGCAAGTATCTTGGTTGAATATGCTCTTAAAAATCTTATTTTCCGGAATGGTGAAGTCGGGTGTCGGGGCTTCTTCGGCATAATATTGATCGACCTTTTCTCGGTCTTCCGGGCTTAAATCCTTATACTTGATGCCGCGTTTTAACAACTGCGTCGTGCGGTTAAATGATTTGTAATCCACAAGGTAATGGTCTTTGACCGCTTCTTCAAGAGAATAGTCAAAGTTAGGCATACCGGACTCACATCCGAACACCTTATATGTATTGGCATCCACTTCACTTTTTGGCGTAGCAGTTAAGCCCACTAACAAACTGTCAAAGTAGGAAAAGATTGAACCGTATTTATTAAAAATTGACCTATGGGCCTCGTCAATGATAATCAAATCAAATCTGCCCGAAGTAAATCGCTTATCTTCGGCGTCAATGTAGTTTATCATCGTTTGATATGTGCAGAACATCAAACGGGCATTGTAGTCCTTTTCTTCGTTGCCCGAAAGCTCGCAAATGCTCATATTTGGCAGAAGCTTATTGAAATTCACCTTTGCTTGATGAACAAGCGAGGTTCTATCAGCAAGGAACAACACATTTTTTACCCAATTATTCCTTGTAAGAACATCTACCAGTGCTATGGAAACTCTTGTTTTTCCCGTTCCTGTCGCCATAACAAGCAACCCTCTACGGTGCTTTTTATTAAGCCATTCGCAAAGATTGGTAATTGCCATGCTCTGATACGGACGACCTGCAATTCTCGGATCAACCTTTGTATCGGTAATATCGTTGCGGTTTCTTCTTTGCAACATCAGTTCAAGCTCGTCAATCGTATGAAAAGCCATTACCTGACGGTCAGGATATAAACCGTCAATAACCTTTGTCACATATCCGTTTGTATAATATAAAATCGGCTTATAACCGTAAACCGCTTTCATGCAGTCGCCGTACAAATCCACCTGATGACGGCCTTTTTCGGGTGATACGCTTGTTTTCTTTGCCTCAACGATTGCCAGAGGTTTACCGTCCCTGCCCCAAAGCACATAATCACAAAAGCCGATTCCCTGCGCATTAGGCATACCGTCAACCTTGATTTCTATTCCCGCCTTACCGGGGACACAAACATTTTCATTCTCTAAAACATCCCAACCGGCTTCACGCAAGTATAAATCAATATAAAGTCTGCGAGTGGCAGCTTCGCTCATGTAAGGCGGCTTTTGATAGTCTACTCTTGTGCCGTTTTTCTGCGCTTCTATCAGTCCGATGAGATACAGTAGGTTATCTTGTGCGAGCTTGTCTTCACTCTTTTTTATTTTTTGGCCGTGTTCTGCATTGATACCGAGAATACGCACATAATGAAGCGAATTGACGATATCGCTGTCTTTAACATAATTAGAAACCACATCACTGTCAACCAGTTCAAGCAAAGATGCTTTTTCGGGCTTCTTCTCATGGCTGCTTTCAAAAATATAATCAACAGCCAACGACAAAACACTACGATATCCTTTCGCTCTCTCGGCGGGAGTATCGCATTCTATCGCTTTCTGCGCTTCAATTTTTATATTTTCGATTGTCACCATGGTGAAACCTCCTTGGTAATTGTATATATCAGTAGATTCAATAATTCTATTATTTCGACAAACTTTGATTTGTCGAGTTGTTTGACGAAGTTTTCAAATTGATATTGCACGGTTAAATCGGGTTGCATAATG
>CALWYZ010000012.1 GCA_944385895.1 uncultured Clostridia bacterium | reverse complement strand
ATAGCAGCCTGTGTTTCTCTAATTCGGTTAGTGATGAGGGAGAGTCCCCGAAGATTACCTCGGGGTTTGCATCTTTCTTGCCGTTCACACGGCATTTCAGCGGGTCATTTCCGCCGAATCGAAGATACCATTCAAAATGGTCTTCAAAAACAACGATTTTCTCAACATAGGCATCAATAACGCTTTCGGGGATTCCGTTCTCAAAGTATTCGGGAGCATTGTACTGAGAAAGGGCAAAACGGAGCATTTCCATCTTCTCGCTGTAATTTGTGACAGTGTCTTCCTTTTTCGGCATCAGTGCTTCGATTTCATCTTTTAAGGAGTCAATCTTCATCTGCGTTTCGGTGCTTTGCTTCATGAACACATCTGCGGTGATTTCTCCGTCCATTCGCATATCCATTAGTCGGTCAATTCGCTTTTGCATTTTATCAAGCTCGGCTTGCTTTGACTCCAAAGCATATCTCGTCATACTGTCGCTTTCGGGCACATCGTCAATGTGTGATTCAAGCATTGATGTGGCAAGCGCCAATACCTCATCGCGATTATTAAGAAATTCTCTGAAAATATACATTGCCATCATTTCAAGCTTCCAACGAGGAACCATCGGAGAATTGCAATACCCCTCATATGGCAATCCCTTCTTTTTGCGATTTTCCGGTGTCCCGTTTTGAGTTACCGAGCGACAACGGTATGCTATTTTCATCGTTTTACCCGAACCCGACCAATGAACACGGTTTACGCCGTGACCGCAGGAACAGACAAGGAGTCTGCCCCATATATCCTTTGGTGGAGTTTTTCCGGTACAATTTCGTCCGTTGGGTGTGATTTTCGGCTCTTTTGTTTTGCTTTTCATAATTGCTTGCACCCTTTCATATTGTTCAACCGTTATAATCGGCTCGTGTCTGCCTTTTACCTGTGTCAATTCAATCTCACCGTAATTTTTAACTTTCTTTTGAACGAGAAAGTCCGGCACATATTCTTTGTGGTAAGTGATAATTCCACAGTAGAATGAGTTTTTTAGGACATGTGAAATTACCGTGCAATGCCAATTTGTTTTTCCCATAGCCGTCAGCCGTCCTTGCCGTTCCAATTCATTCTTGATTTGCATTAACCCATGACCGTCAAGATACATACTGAAAATCATTTTTACGGTTTCGGCTTGTTTCGGCTCAACAAGAAAATCCACATGCTTTTTATTGTTATCGTCTATGGTTTCTTTTCTCCTATAACCGAGAATGTTTCCGCTTCCATAGAAAACGCCGTTATCCATAGAGGTTTGCTGTCCGGCTTTTACACGGACGGAGGTCTTTCGGCTTTCGTCCTGCGAAAGCGATGTCATAATGGTCAGTCGAAATTCTCCGTCTCCGTCCGAGGTTTTGATATTATCGTTTATAAAGTAGACATCAACCTTATGAGTTTTCAAAAGTCGTGTGTAGTTGAGCGTATCAACGGTGTTTCTCGCAAAACGGGATACCTCACGGGTGATAATCATATCAAACTTACCGGATTTGGCGTCAAATATCATCTGCATAAACTGCGGCCGTTTTTCAGCGGATGTGCCGGTGATACCTTTGTCAACATACCAGTTCACAACCTGCCATTCCTTGTGCATCTCCAAAATAGGCTTGTACCAGTCAAGCTGATTTTCAAGAGCATTTATCTGCGCTTCGTGTTCGGTAGAGACACGGGCATAAATTACGACTCTCTTGGGTACCCGATTTATTTCGTACATTCATTCTCCTCCTTCGCTACGGTAAATTTTGAAAGGTCAACGATTTCGGCATAATCATTTAGAATGTTGCGGTACATATACACCGGAATGTGACCGTCCTTGTATAATTGCTCAATCAATTTGAGTGCCGCATAGCACATTTTAGGATCGTTCGACATTATTTTACCCATCCGTTTTTCTCCTTGCAAATGTGCGATTAGCGACAGTCATCGCGGTCACGGTATTTGCGCTCATAATCCTGCTTCATCAATTTAATGATAAAGTCGGAAAGTTCCTTAGGTGTGGAGCAATCAGGTGCATATTTCTTGATATCGTTCATTGGAATTTTCAGTTTTTCCACCTGATTCGGCTTGACCTCTGCCATGATCTCGGTAACGGTATCGTAATTTAATTTGCCTTCCTCAAACGCCTTTCGCATACGGCGGGCTTGTGCGTGCGACGGAAAGCTTTCGGTTTCGTCAATACGGTCAACAATATCTCGCTGAGCTTCTTCATTAAGGAACGAAAGCTCATAAGCCGGAAGCATTTTCATTTTGCCGTTATCCACAAACTCTTGAAGTTCGGGCATTAGATAGGTCAATCGAATTAGGCGCTGCACAGTTCTTCCGCTGTCGTTTTCTGAAATCAACTCCGCGCTTTCATCTAACTTCCCGACACTCTGTCGGGAAGTGCCTTGATGTTTAATCGCGTCAAGCTTCATTCTGTAAGATCGCGCCTTTTCCATAAGGGATAGATTTTCACGCTGACAGTTTGAATCTACCATTAAAATCGTGGCTTGGTCACGGTCGATAAAATGAACAACCGCCGGGGCCTCTTTTATTTCAAGAAGCTCGGCGGCGTGCACTCTGCGGTGTCCGGATATGATTTCGTATTCGTCCTGTTTCTCCTCAAGTGGGCGGACGATAATGCGGTTTAGAAATCCGTATTCTTTTATACTTTCAACAAGCTCCGTCATTGACTCATCATCAAGCACCTTGTAGGGGTGGCTCTTAAACGGGTGAAGCTTTTCAAGCTTAATGTTCATAAGCTTCGGTTTAGGTTCTTTTACTACCTTTTCGGCAGACGTTTTCATATCTTTCATAAGTTCCTTTCTCCTAATTTTAATTTCTTTTTGTCTGCCGTTTCTGTTGTAGAAAAATGTGTATATAAAAATATGATTGAAACGGCAGCGTAATTTGTTTGTTTCATAATTACTGCCTTTCAATGTTGTTACTTACGGTTTTCACCATAATGTGCGTCTGCGAATAATCCTTTGAAAGTGATTTCGCAATCGTAATTGTTTATTTCTTTTGATAGGTTGTAATATTTCGTTTTTATCGCTTCAGATAAATTACTGCCACCAAGCCAAATATGGGCTACATTGGTTTCCAATCTCAACATTAATCTTGTGATTTTGAAAAAGATTTCGGGCGGCTTTTCGTAGACAATCATATCGTTTAGAAGCCAATACAAAACTGTTTTCTCAGGGGCATGGCATAACTCACTGAGCTTTAAGAAATTCTCTTTTTCGCTTTTTGTCATCCGAACGGGGACATAATGCTTTCCGTTTCGCAAGTGTTTACCTCCTTCGACTTTTCAATTTCAACATCCAACTTTTCGGTTAGTTCGGCGGACAATTTTTTCGCCGTTTCGATTGCCTCCTCGCAGATCCTATGAAACTGCGGCTCATCCAATGTACCGATTTGATACAGAACAATTAAGTGGTGGTTTATTTCATCACTGATACATTTAAGTCTGTTGTAATAGCCCTCATAGTCAATGTTCGGTGTGTGAACAAGCTTGCAGTTGGCGATAAGATAGCGAATATACTCGGAGCGATTCATGCCAATTTTTCCGGCTTTACGGTCAATTTGTTTCAGTTCCTTATCTGTCAGCCAAAACTTAATTCTTTCTGTTCTTTTTTCCATATTGAACAACTTCCTTTCATAATTAGATTTTTACTTCGGGGGTTTTAGGGGCGCGGAAAGCTACCCCTAACAAGTGTGTTTGCGGTGTGTGCACCCAAACGCGTTGCTTGCTAATGCGATGCCATTTGCAAGCGAATAGAATTTGGTACACCCAAATTCAGTGCTTGCTAAGCCTATGCCGTCAGCTAATGCCGTTTTAATACAATCAATTTTCACCATCTCCTTCTTGAAATTTCGCATAATAAAAGACCGACTTTTCAGCCGATCTGAATTAACTTAAGCATCTGAATTTTTCTGATTCCAAGGTGTCAATTTGACACCTTGGAATAGTTTATCGGTTCCTCAAACGTTACAGATAACGGTAGGTGGTCATTTTGAGCACTTACCGTTAGTCGTAACACTTTGTCGGTATGCCTTCTGCCGACAGGCATTACTGCAATATACGGCATCGGAACGTTTTGGCGTAAAAGTGTTTCCGCAGGTTTTGCAAACCGTATCTTTTCTCATCGTCAACCTTTTCTCACGCTTGTGTTTCCAAAAGCCCAGATAGCAGCATCTTTCGTTGCAGTATTTTTTGACAGGCACCATAGTATAAAAGATGTTGCCGCAACCTTCACAAATAATCCGTCGAATAGGATAAACATAATCGTTTTGAATTCCATGAGCGCATCTGTAAAAGTAGTCATCCCTAAGCTTTTCTTGATTTTCCTGTTCCCAAAGACTGCTATTCGTCATTTTGTATCGTACTCCTTTTTGTTTATTTTTATGTAAATATTGTCGTTTCTATCTTTCAATGACATTTGAAAAAACGATTGTAGCTTTATCCCCATCCATATACAGTACAGGGCCAAAATTTAAAAATGTTCCTGAGTTTTGAAAAAATTTTTTAGGCTTTTTAAAAATATTTTCGGATATAAAAAACGGCGGTGCTCCCTTTTTTGGAACACCGCCGTAGATTTTTACTTATTCAGTTTTCAAAGCCTATGAATTTTTTAAAATCCTTATTCATTATTTTCTTCCGCTTGCTGACCGCGCTGTGGGTTTTATAACCGAGCCGATCGGCAATTTCTTTTTGAGTAAGTCCTTTTTCCGAAAGATAATATATCTCTTTATCGGTGCTGCTTAAGGTTTTTGCAAACTCATCACGCAGGAAAATATACCGCTGTTCTTCAGCGGGATTATTTGCGAAAAAGTTTTTTACCCCCTCAATGTTTGTAGATTCATCCTCCGACAACTCGCTGAAAAAGAGCGGTGCGCCGAGCTTGGTTTTGCAATGGGTCCACTTGTTGTAGAAGTTAATTTTGTCTTGGTTTAACTGCTCCGTAAAATCTTCGTGCTGCGGTATCTTTTTTGAAATGCCGAAAATTTCCGAAATCTGTTGACCTTGCATAACCGTTTCAATCAGCGTTTCGTCAATTACTCCGGCAACCTTTTCAACTACCATATGTATTTCTTCGTCGGTAAGATCGTCAGCCTCTTTGCCTACGGACTTCGCATAGCAGTCAATCCCGAGCATAACCGGCTCGCCGTACATTTCAAAAAATCTGTCAATATATTCGTTCAGCTTGTCCGGATCCGTGTAGATTTCAGAAATTTGCTCGGAGAAATAGTCCGCGTCGGCATTCTCCAAAAAGTTGACCGGATGATCTTTGGAGAAGTTTTTCATCTTCCGTTTGACGCCGAGTTTTCGGAGATTGCCAAGCCAATATTCACCGAAAATCTTTTTCGAGCGAGCAAACACTTTTGCCTGTTCGCCTTCGGAATTGTGCTCTCGTTCCAGTGCCATATTTGCCGTGAAATCGTTTTGCTGAAAGAACTCTTTGACTTCGGATAATTGCTCGTGGGTAAGATTTATTTTGTCGGACATTGGTTCACCTTCTTTGCTTTGTAATCTTTAGAATATAAAACTACTTTAGTACTGAAATACGAGTAAGTACATTATCTTCTTATAAAATATGCTAATTATTTTTAGCGTTTTAATTCTTCGATTTGTTTTTCCCACCACTCAATAGCCATTTCAATTAAATCTCGAATATCTTCACCTTCGTAATAACCGTCTGTCATTGGAATATATATTAATTGCGGGATGACATCGTTCACAAAATATGCTTCTTTTTCATTGATATCTTCAATAATTAATATATCTTGCATGCCCTTGTCGTAGTGTATAGATAACACCTTGATAGTATCGTTACGCTCTTTGTCAATGAAATCAAAAAATATACGGTTTTTATCTATCGTTTTATTTTTGTTGAGGTCGATCCACCAATCATCTATTTTTTGAGATAAAATAGTATTGGAATATTTGTCTACCTTTGCCAACACATGACCAACCCCACGCAATGCCGTTATAGCCGCAATCCACAGCACTTCTACTTGGTCTTGATCTTCAACAGTTTGAAGCATATTAAGTGATGTTTTAGCGATATGTAGCATTTTTTCCGCTTCCACGATTTATCTCCCCAATAAGCATTTGAAGTCTGTCTACAGGTTTGTTATGCCTAATTTCGCATTCCCATACTATTATTACTTTCCAACCCATCTCTTCAAGCTTAGAATAGTTTCTTTTGTCGCGCTCAATATTATACTTGAATTTGGCATTCCAAAATCCCGTATTGGTTTTAGGCGGAACAAACCATTTACATTCCTCGTGCCCATGCCAAAAGCATCCGTTTACGAATACAACAGTCTTATATTTTGGAAGAACAATATCCGGTTTTCCCGGAAGAGAAGACACATTTTTCCGATATCTGAAACCTTGGCTGAAAAGAAACTTGCGTACGGTTTCCTCAGGCTTTGTATTCTTACTCGGAATGTGTGACATATTTTTACTTCTGGCTTCTTTAGATCGGTTGTCCATGATTCCGCCTCTTATTCAATACCGTTTTCCTTAAGCTTTGCGATAACATCGGTAACTGCTTTTATTTGCTTTTTTGACAACTGGGTATATTGCATTTGGCAGTATTTTATAGCGTCGTTTAGGGCAAAAATGTCAGCATTATTTAACACAAACTGCGTTTTCCCTCGCTCTATCATCGAAGTCCAATAGTCGGCGCCTTTATTAAAAATAGATATCTCATCAAAGAGTCCGTTATCAAATTTCTGCTCTTTCTTTGCAGCAGTTTCTTCAATCTCTTTTTCGCGTGGTGATATAAGTATTTCCCGGAGATCTTCCAAAATCTGATATGGCACTTTGGAAATAATATCCCAACATTCCGGCTTCTTACAATATGTTTCTACGTTTGCTGTCGAACGGTTAGGATCATTTATTCTCTCAAAGACTATTTTGCCTATTCTTGCTATATCAGGTTCAAACTCATTCGGAACACTTTGCAAATCCCAAATCTGACGATAGTTAATCTCTTTATGTACTTCTTTTGCAGAAAGCACAAGTTTAGAAAATGTATAAGCAACAATTTGCGGGCGATATGCTCTGTTTTCCTGGTACCATTGCTGGTCAGATATAACATTCTCTATTTTTGCAAACAGTATCTTCTTGCCGATAAGCTCTTTATAGAAAAGCTCATTATATACAGCATCGTTTTTGTTCCACTGCTTTTCCATATCGTTGTGGAAATGAGCAGCATTCACTTCACCACCCCAAGAAACATAATGAGGTAACATATTCGCCGCATTCATATATTTTGCAAGGTCAGTAAGCGTAAACTTCATATTCTTTGGACGGGTAAGCTTATAATTATTAGCTTGAGCTTTTGTCATTTGCATCAAAGGCTGCTCGTACTGACCGCGTGCACGCTCAAAGAACCAAAGTTGCTGAACCAAACTTCCGCTGGCAAGTGGAGCATAAACTTTCCTTGAAAAATCTTCCATTCTAACATAAAACGGATGGCTTGAATTAAGGTCGGCAGTTTTAACTTTATTCTGACTGTTTGCATATTTTGCTATATTCCGAATCAAATCCGGATCGGCATCCTTCAGAACAGTCAGTTTCATTTGAACAAATATTCCGCTTAAATCGGCATTATTCTTTATATTTGTAGCGGCAAGCGTTGCAGTGGTTTGTCCTCCGTTAATAATCTGTAAGTCATCGAACTCTGTAATAATATTGCCAAGAGTAGGATCTGAAACAACTGTTACTGCTCTTGCCGTTGTGGATATTCCGTTATTGTATGTAAAGAATCTGGATTTCTCATTCAAAATAGTACCGCGAATACCCTTATTTACGGCACCATTGAATTTTAAAAAAGAACGAACATTGGATTCGAGAAGAGCAGAACTGTACTTTTTATAAATGTCTGCCAAGAAAGTCCCCGGGACTATTGCAAGGTATGACTCATACTGATCCGTTTCAATATCTGCCTTAATACAGGGGATACCCGCAATACCGAAATCCAAACATTTGATAGTAATCTGTTCTTTTTCAAAGCCGGCAAGTTTTGAACGGTAAATACCTTCAATATCCAAAACATCAAGTGTAACCTTAAATGTGTGTTCCTGATATGAATAATCCGGAAGGTCGAGCTTTTTAACGCTTTTACTAAGTCGGTTGGTACTTACAACAAATAAATGAATAGTGTGAATATCTCTGTAGTTCAACCGAATATCCCTTGCAAGCTGTACGGCAGGGTCTGACTGCTCAGCAGATGCGAAGAATCCTTTCAGTGAGTTCTCAAAAAAGTTAAGCAAAAGCTGAGCTTCCCTGTTGACAATCTCATTTGTAATATTTGTGATTTCGCCTTCATTATAATCTGCACACAGTAAGTCAAGCTTATTTGAAGCAAGATCTAAATAAGCCGCATCAATATGCATATTTTTATAAGCTCTGGTGCCCTTTGAAAACGAGTAAAAGCACTGGCTCATATCTGTAATAAGAGAATAGTCATTTTTGAGAATATCAGCCGCATTATCGATAAAAACTTCAACCGGATACCGAGAAGTATTTACCGCCTCTGCATTAATATCTTCGTTTATGTAACTTTCTCGGAACTCGAGTATATCCATTTCTTTATTCCTCCAAGTATCCGTTCAAAGAATTTATGATTAGCGAATAATTAACATCACATATTTCACTGTTTGAAATATCACTTTCTGTTAATTTGGGGAAATGCTCATCTACCAAATATCTGTTGAACGATTTAACACAAAACTTCTCTGTCAAACAACTGTCTGACAAATCAATGCCATACGAATACATTTTGCTCAGAAAAACACCTTCTGCCGTTTCATCGTTGATTTGGCTAAGAATATATGTGAACAATTCTTTTATGCACGACTCTCCGTTATCAAATCCCTGACTCATTGATTCGGTTTTAATAATGACCAAGTGTCCGGTATACGGAGACGACAGTTGTGAAAGAGACGAAATATGTACGGTTGTAGAATTTGCTCCAACAGTTTTAATCTCATACCATTCACGGTTAATAGAGTAGTCTTTGCTTTTTGAATCCGGACCGCTCCACGAATTGACAGCAGCTACCGCTCCGAATTTTTCAAGCATGAAATTTTTCAGAAAAAACAGTTCTCCGTACAGGCCTTGTAATATCTCTCTGGAAATTGAATTTCCGGACGTGCCTTTGAACATAGACTTCCATGAAATATATCGCTTTTTAAGTGTTGATAACGCTAATGACTCATCAAGTATTCCAGAAACAGAATCAACCATGTTTTCACAAAAAGCATAGAATACTTCTCTTGTGTTTTTATTTAACAAATCAAAACACGTCCAAAAAACACCAATGGCTTCTTCTCCTTGCGCTATGCGTAAGTCTTTTGTTGATTCGAGATGGGGAGCATTAATTTTAGAAAGAAATGACAGTCTTAAATATCCGTCATTACTGTATCCAAAATAAACACCCAAAGCACAATCAACCGCTATTTTTTTCTGCTGATTCAGACTTGATTCGCCACCGTCAAATAAATGTTTAAAATCAATCATCTATATCACCATCGCCTTCGTTCTCATCATCAGTTTCCAAACCAGAATTAATCTGATCAAGCTTTATTATATTAGCTCTGTATTGAAGCTTTACAGACGATTCTTTCTTTGGAAATCCGAAAGCAAACGCAACAAGAGGGGTATCAATATTATCAACCTCTTCTTTTATTTGAGTACGCAGAGCACATATTTCATCCTTTTCACACTGGGTGAACTCCGGTTGCCTATCTTTTTCTGACGGAGTTAAATCAGTTTTTAAATCAATAGGATAAATAACCATCAAGGGTTTTGTCCTTATTTCAAGGTAATCCAAAGCCGACAAGTCTCCACTTTCTTTTGTCGCCTTTCGTAATTCCTTTTGTTTATTCTGCGTAGCATCAAATCCGGTGTCAAAAATACCGGGATCAAGAACACGGTTGTTTGAACCGCCGATTCGGATATATGGATCGTTTTTCCCTTTGGAGTGAAAGCTACGCAAAGTTGCTGAAGCATTTCTAATCCCAAAGCAGTTTTGCATGCTATCTCTTTTGGAATCGCCGGTTGCAATTACTACATCCCAATATGAGAATACATCGCTATTTTCAATGTATTCGGACAAGCCTTCTGTATCGAATTTTTTATTAACATAAGGTATTACAAGATTGCGAACCAGTTCTGCCACATCATATTTTGATATATCTCGAGCAAGGAAACCGTCAAATTTTATTTTATTGATTAAATCTTGAACCGCCTTAACATTATGTCTGTTATCCGATACATTACGCGAGAGTTTAGATGTATCCGCGTATACGCCGCCGTAATTGAGATAACAGGTTATTGTGTCTGTTCCTCGCATCTTATTTCTGGCGGTTATAAGCATGGTGGTTTCCAATGTGTCCGGGGATTCACGGATCATCAAGCCAAAATCTTTCGGTGTTTTATCTTGCCTTTTCATTTCAGCAAACTGTTCTTTCATATCTTCCACAGCATCAAGAACAGCATTGAAACGGTCAATACTTTCTTGAGTAAGATAAACGCGGCACAAATCTTCGTATTTCGGACGGTAACCGAACCATCTGCACATCTGTAAAAGAGTATCGTATGTTCCGGCATTTCTGCTATAATAACTTGTCATAAGACCTTCCAAAGTTAAACCTCTTGAAAGAACCATGCCGCCAATAGCTATTACTCTCGCACCTGTATCTCTATAGTCCTCATAATCAAAACGTGCATTTTGACCGATTTCATTTTTGCGCGTCATCTTACCGTTCCGTGAGTTAATTACAGCAACAGTGAATTGCTTGATTTCGCTGTACAGACCGGTCTGGATTTTATCCCATGTTATCGGCACTCCGTTTTCTTCTTCTGAAGTTCCGTTTCTGATGTCTTTATAAAATTTAGTATGGTAAAGATCAAAAATTGCATGGCATTCATCATTTTCGATAAATTTTTCAAGGGATAAACTGCTTAACTGCTCAATTGCGTTTGTGGTATTACGAAGATATTCTTCAACCTGATATCTGATTCCTTCCTGAACATCGTTATATCTTGTGATATTTATCATCATAGAACGGTGCTTTTTAGGTTGATTTCTCAAAGTTCTAATAACATTGTTGATTAAAAACTCCCTGATAGCCTGTTTTAAGCTTTCGGCAAGTATTTGAAAGTTATAATACTTATCATGAATAACTGGGACAAAGCCATACTCCTCTTCGTTGAGGAGATTCAGGCAACGGGGTAACTGTTCGTCATCTTTAGGGAACACTTTTCTACCGCCAAAATATGTATCCGGTGCATGAAGTTGAACAATGAAATCAGAAGGAAATAAGTCAAGATTGTCATCTTCATCATGAGGATTTATAAAAATATTGGCAAAAGGCGTAGCGGTATATCCAACATAAGTGGCAATTGGAAATTTATTGAAGATAGCCCTAATTGCCTTGTTTATTGTTGTTGGATCTTCTCCTGAACGGGTATTTACAGACGCATTGTCAGCCTCGTCATCAATTATTAGAATACTTGACGAATCTTTTAATCCTTTTTCGGTAAGTGCAGACTGGAGTCGCTCGCTGACACTTTCGAGAATGCTTTTTACTTTTTTGACAACCAGAACAACCGGCTTATTTAAGTCTCCGATCCCAATATTGTTGTTTGCCTGAATAAACTTTTTGAAATCATTCGCCTGATTAGTGAATGGAATAGCGAAGTGATCTTCAACATTTTCTCCCACTCCAATGTATTCAATGCAGCTACCTATTGAATCGCTTTTTGCACCGATAACACCGCTGTCCGTACGCTTTTGAGTCTGCAAACGAAGTGAATTAGTAGTACCGGCCAATAATACAACAATTTTATATCCGTAATCGTACGCCATATTAATTAACCCGAGATAATTTGCTGTTTTGCCAGACTGAACATCACCGACAACAAGACCGCGCTTTTTATCCCGACCGCCGATACTTTGCGGATTTGCGCAGTATGAAAGTATTTCTTCACATGTAATTTCAATGTTATCAATGGCTTTCATTGCAAATCCGTCAGAGCGCAAATACTGTTTATACCTATCGAAAAACGGGTGAGGAATTGCAGGTTTAATCTTGTATAGCCAGTATTTTGATTGCTTGTCTTTCGCGATAGTATCTGGGGAATAAGTCTTAATGCCCACTTCAATTTCGTATCGGTCAACTACGGCTGAGAGAATATCGGCATAATACGGATTTGATTTTATGTTGGCTACACCTGTAGCAATAGGCAAAAGCATTTCTGCAGTGGTTATTACTTCAGAATGGGTTTTCTTTTGTCCGTCAAGCATTATATACAAAGTGTCAGATGCTTTTTGAATATATGTAGCATATTCGGTTTTAACATTAATCATTTTCGAGCAACCTCTTTTTTATTTCGTCTTTGCGTTTTGAAAGTTTCTGATAGTTTTCTGCGATAAAAATTGTATCATATATGTACTCTCTTTTGTCAGGTGAACACAGTTCTAATATTTGCCGTATTTCATCAATTAGGTGTTCTTCTTCACTATCGTCATTTCCGTTAATGATTGTAAGAGCATCCATGTTATCGTTTGTTATTGAGTACTTTGGTAAGTAACTTTCTATTTGCGATAAGACAATATCAAACAAATGATTTTCGTTCTCTCCGAGCAGTTCCTTAAGAGTGACAATTGCTGGTATTTCACGATTGATTTGATAACGAATTTTTCCGTCATGCTCGTTAATTCTATCCCAAATTTTGTGTTCAGCAGACTGTTCTTTAACACCGGGAAATTTTGTTGTTCGCTTGCTACGGATTATTGAATCCTCAACGGCCATCTTTATTCGGTCTTTAATTTTGTCTGGGATTTTTGCGGAGGATTTTTTAACATCAAGCATCCAAACGGAATCCAATGTTGACGGAATATCTACTTGAATTCTGGCAAGTTTATTGAGTTCGCTTCGGATTCCCATTCTCATCCAAGTGCCCCAAGAAATAAGTCTTTTATTCCTGTAAAGATAGAATCCCTGTTCGTCATATATGCTTTTGGGATTACCTAAAAGAGTTTTTTCGTCCGGTGTTAACGAATTTGCAAATGGCAATGTGTACGGAATAACAGTGATGTCAGAGCCATCAACATTGATTACAGACATTCTGCCGGTTTGCTGTCTCCCCACAGAATCAAGAAGGAAAGGGTCTCTTCGTTCAATCCGTTTTTCGTTATAATATATCTCTATTTGATTGTAAAATCTATGAAAAACGAATTCCACATGTTTTTTTGAATCTGCAACAGTTGAACGAAAACTGTCTTCAAAGTTTTTTGCTAATTCTTCAATTTTATCAAATTTGGTCCATATAACAATTGTTCCCGTTTGGTATTTTTTTAAACTGTCTATTTGAGGAAGTGACAATATTTCCTCATCGCTTAGATTCTTTAGCAATAACTTATCTTCACGTTCAATAATATCCAAGTCAAATGACATAGCATGAATTTTTCCGAATCTTTTGCTTGCAACAGTGAATTCTTTACATTGGGATAGTGAAGCTGATTTCAAGCCAAGACCGAATCGTCCCAGTTCTTGTTCACATTCTATTTTTCCCGAACGGTCTGACCCGGGAAGCATAGCATTATCCAATTCTTTTGCAGACATACCGCATCCGTTATCAATAATGCAAAAATACGGTATATAAGCGAGAGGATCAGAGTGTATTTTTATTTCGGTTGCACCGGCGGAAATACTGTTATCAATAATATCAGCAACAGCTGACGAAAAACTGTAACCAATGGCTCGCAATCCTGTCATTAGTGCTTTGGCAGGAAACTGCCGTTCAACTAATTCACTCATAAATTTACACCCCTATATTTGTATCATTTCCAGGATTGTTCGGATTTTGCTTTCTGAATTCATCTCCAAACATTGCGTCAAAGATCGCTTGGAGAACATTAACAACAATGGAATTTCCTATGAGTTTATTTAATTTGCGATAACTGTAGTTTAATGATTTGGCTTTGACATATTCATCCTCAGTAAATCCCATCAAAAGAAACGCTTCACGCATCGTTAGACGCCGATATGTATCTCCTTTTGCACCATTATATTTAAAAAGAGCAGCAGTATGTGTTCTGTCCATATTACATGTTATCGTTCTAATAATCGTATAATTGGTTATTTTTTTTCCGTTAATATCCCACATAACATCTCTTGAAGGGGTTTTATTTAATTGCGCAATATCAGCTTCAACTTTATATGTTTTGTTTTTATAGTTGGTTTTTATAAACTTTCGTATTTTGAACTTCCGTTCTTGCTTTGATGCCTCAATTTTAGAGTCTATATCCAATTTTTCGCCTAAATGACTTACAATAAATGCCCGTTCGCGATCCTGGGGTACTCCAAAGTCAAGAGAGTTTAAGATCATACAATCATTGTTTGAATACCCCAATGATTCCAAAAACGATAGCCATTGTTTAAGATCGTCAATGTTTGTTGCCGCCTTAATTGTTTTTACATTTTCTAACAAAAGGTATTCCGGTAATTTATTCAACTCATTTAGTTCGTTCAAAATCCGTTCGATTTCCCAAAGAAGGCCGGATCTTGTCCCTGAACCTTTTTTCATTCCTTTTCCGAGTCCCCCCGTAGATAAATCCTGACATGGGAAACTATAGACAAGTAAATCAATATCAGGCAAATCAATTCCTTTTATATCGGTAATAGAACCGTAGTTTTTCGCTTTTTTATTTGCCCGATACAGATCACGCCTTTGGTCTTCAGTTAAGCGTTTGATATTTGTCGGTTTTACCGATGTTGCACTAAAAGTAAATTTAGAGAGATACTTATCGATTTCTGAGATGTCTTTTGGCATATCGACTTGAACATCATCGCAATGTATGGCTGCATAGCATTCGATGGCATCAATAAACCAATCACTAATCCCAACAATTTCATAATCAATATTCATGCGTTCTAAAGCGGATGCCTGTGCACCAATGCCGGCAAAAGCTTCAAACACGCGTAATTTTCGTTTTTTCTTTTTCATAAATAATGCTCTTTCCATACAAGAAAACTATCCTTGTATTATTATTACATAGTCGATGTCCCATAAAACGGACTTACTTCTGTTTTTCCCGTTTATTTCATCATATATTTCTTGCTATCGCCTCTGCCGACGACTTTGATCAGTCCGAGATCACGCATCTGCTTCGCGACGGTAAATGTGCGTGTCTTTTTCAGTCCGAGCAGGTCGCTGATTTCTTTTTCGGTGATCTGTCCGTTTGCCTTGATAAAGTCAAGCACCTTTTGCATCTGCGGAGTTATTTCCGCAGTATTATCCGGCTCTGCCGCAGGCGCGGCGTTCATATTCGGCAAAACGATTTTGAAAGTATTGGATGTCACTTCAATTTGCGGTTGATCCGAGCAAGCGGTATACAAATTGAATATTCTGCGGATGCCGGTGCCGTAGCTTTCGATCAGGCGCAGGCGGTGGAATACTTCGGCAAGATTTTTGTTTCTCGGCTGAGAAATACCGGAGCGAATATCATCGGGGGAAAGACCGGGCAGAAGACCACCGAGTGAGATGAATTCCATCATACGGTCGGTAACATTGATAATGATACTGCCGCTGAAGCTGTAATCACGGTGAACGATAGCGTTCAGCAGTGCCTCACGGATCGCTTCCTCCGGGTAATCCTGCTTATCCGTTCTCACTACGCCTTTAATGACCGAACTGGTTTTGTTGCAAAGTGCAAGATAATTGACGGCATCTTCAAACTGCTTTAAGATAGAGCCGCTGAATTCTTTACTGTCACGGAACATGGTGCGGGCATCGTCGCTGAATACGGCGATTTTGGTCGTGTGGGCACACTGATCGGAAAGGAGCAGGGCAAGGTTTGTGTAAATATCATCGTTCTTCTGCGTCATGCAGAGCGCACGGTATTTCTCGGTGCTGAATTCCACGCCGTAACGCTTAAAGGCGATTGCGGCGGCATCAAAAGTCAAATCTTGTTCAAGAGAGCGTATTTCTTCAAAGGTATCGCCGTCGCTGTCTTTTATCATTTGGCGAATTTGTTCGGGAGATGCGGGAACGCTGGAAGTGCCTTGACGAACATATACGCCGCTCGGCTTCAATCCTTTTCCTTTGAGATAGTACGGCTTGTTACTGCCTTCGCTCACGGTAATACGGACTACCTTGTTTTCCTGCACGGTAAAGCGCACGAACATTGTGACATCCGGCATGATAGCATCACGGATGCCATTGGTAATGCGGGTATATTCGGTATCTACATCGGTCAGTCCGACAGCATTCCCGTCATTATCTATTCCGACATACACAATGCCCCCGTCCGTATTGGCAAAGGCAATGACCTCTTTATAGATTTCTTCGGTAAATTGAGATTTGAATTCAATATTCTCGGTCTCAAAATTCATTGGAACGCCTCCTTACAGTTGTTCTTACTATACTGCATTTTATATTATACTCAGAAAATTCGCTTTGTCAATAGAATTTTCGAATATTCAGCGAATATTCGCTTTTGCGTTTTCGATAAAGAAAAAGCGGAGCCGAAGCCCCGCTTTGATGGTATTATGCAATTGATTCGATGAAAAGTGCCGTTGCAAACCGGAAGCCGTACTTGAATGCCTCGATTTCGGCGTTGGAATGCATTTCGTTGATGATGTCGTCGTACTTTTCAAGCCATTCAGTTTGTTCCGGCGAAAGATCGGCTGAAAGTTCTTCTCTGTCCTTTGCCATGATGGGGAGCAACTCCTTCAACTTTTCGTTGCCCTCAAGGAACTGCTCGTGCGGGTTGATGTTGCCGTACCAGAAGTCTTCAAGCGTTATCATACAAAGATCAGCTCCTTGTTGACGATTTCGGTCGCTTTTGCTCGGACAATATTCATACGCCGTACCCACTCCATTTGGTCGGCGGCTTTGAGCATTTCTGTAATGCCATCACGCTCGGCAAGTTGTTTTACCAACTGAGAAAACATTTCTTCTGCCTGCTTGTCGATGTCTGCAAGGTAGTCATTCATCTTACCGCTGATGACTAACTGACTGAAAAACACACGATTCGCTTTTCTCAGATAGTTGTGATGTCGTGTACCCCATACGCCGATTGGCTTTTCTTCCGGCAGTTCAACATCGGGAAGCAGATAATCGCCCACCTGTGTGTATGTACTGCCTATTTGCTCGAATAATGATTTCATAGAGAAAACCTCCTTATATTTGGTGACATCATTTTACCAAATAAAAAGAGGCTTGAAAAATGTGCGATTTATTGATTCATCTGATTGTAAATGTTATTGATTGCTTCAATGTACAATGAAAAAGAATGCTTATTGCTTTTGTTTCTATTTTTTAGTTTCAAATATTCATCTCTAATCCAATTCCAGCCATCCTCGTATTCCAAAATCTCTGCAAGTTTTTCGTTCGTATCGGTTCTGCTATAGGAACGAAAAGCAAAGTGATAATTGCCGGTAGATTTGTCATTCCTTAAATACATATAGCCGTCACAACCATCATTTTCATCATAATACATGATGGCAAAATCACAACTGTATTTGATTTTATTGTTTACTTTATCGACCATCTTAATTGTGATTGCAGATGTCGAATCTTTTGGGAATGAATACTGTGTGCCTTTCAACGCAATTTTGAAAGCTTCAATAAAATCGCTTTTTATAACATCCGCCTTGTAGTGATAACCTTGACCGGGATGAGGAATAATCAAATTATAGTCGAAATCAAATCCTTTATTTCCATCTTTGATTCGAGTTATTAAATGACGCTTACCACTTCCGATCAATTCATATTTGAACTCCAATTCATAATCGGATGCCATTATCTGTTGGATACGCCTTAATATGCTTTCAAGTTTTACCTTGACGGGGGCATATTCTTTCTTTGTTACATATTCGTACATTGTATATTCCTTTCTTTTTCCCATGCCACCCATTTAACTTTGCGTTAAATCGTTACAGTATATCACGGTTTTTGAAAATGTCAATACATATTTTGAAAAATCCCCGTACCTCTTTCGGAAGTACGGGGATTCGTTTTAGATACAAATTGAAACCTTTACATCTTTCCAACTTGACGTCTTGAAGTGGTGCACATCCGAAACTGTTTCCAGATACTTATGAGCATACGCTTCGTCAATCGTCAAATCGGCGATTTTGAGGAAGGAACAATTACTTGTTTCCCTGCTCTTTAATAGCAGCCTGCGCAGCGGCAAGACGTGCAATCGGAACACGGAAAGGTGAGCAAGATACATAATCAAGACCTATCTTATGGCAGAATTCAACTGAAGAGGGATCACCGCCATGCTCACCGCATATGCCGCAGTGAAGCGTAGGTTTAACCTCGTGACCCATTTTAACAGCCATTTCCATGAGTTTGCCTACACCGGTCTGATCAAGTTTTGCAAACGGATCATATTCGTAAATTTTAGCGTCATAGTACGCGCCGAGGAATTTTCCGGCGTCATCACGGCTGAAACCGAATGTCATCTGTGTGAGGTCGTTTGTACCAAAGCAGAAGAAGTCAGCTTCCTTTGCAATTTCATCGGCCGTAAGACATGCTCTTGGAATCTCGATCATTGTACCGACTTCATATTTGAGATCTGAGCCTGCGTCTTTGATTTCCTGATCGGCTGTTTTTACGACAACATCTTTTACATATTTAAGCTCTTTAACTTCGCCTACAAGAGGAATCATTATCTCAGGTACGATATTCCAGTCGGGATGAGCTTTCTTGACATTGATAGCGGCGCGGATAACGGCTCTTGTCTGCATTGCTGCGATTTCCGGATAGGTAACTGCAAGACGGCATCCGCGGTGACCCATCATTGGGTTAAACTCGTGAAGTGAGGTAATGATATTTTTGATCTGTTCTACGGTCTTGCCCTGTGTTTTTGCAAGCAGCTCGATATCCTTTTCCTCTGTAGGAACAAATTCGTGCAGAGGCGGATCAAGGAAGCGGATCGTAACAGATTTGCCCTCCATTGCTTCATAGAGTTTTTCAAAGTCGCCCTGCTGAGTGGGAAGTATTTTAGCCAGTGCCGCTTCTCTTTCCTCTACTGTGTCAGAGCAGATCATCTCTCTGAACGCGGCAATTCTGTCGCCCTCAAAGAACATGTGTTCTGTACGGCAAAGTCCGATACCCTCAGCACCGAGTGAAAATGCGCGCTTTGCATCAGCAGGTGTGTCAGCATTGGTTCTTACTTTAAGCTTTCTGTATTTGTCCGCCCAGGCCATGATTCTGCCGAATTCACCGCCTATAGAAGCGTCAACGGTGGGGATTATACCATCATATATTGCGCCTGTTGAACCGTCTATTGAGATATAATCGCCCTCGGAATAAGTCTTACCGGCAAGTACAAACTTTTTGTTTTCTTCATCCATTGCAATCTCAGAACATCCTGATACGCAGCATGTACCCATACCACGTGCAACAACGGCAGCATGAGATGTCATACCTCCGCGGACAGTAAGTATACCCTGAGAAGCTTTCATGCCCTCGATATCCTCCGGAGATGTCTCAAGACGAACAAGGACAACTTTTTCGCCCCTTTCTGCCCATGCTTTTGCATCGTCGGCAGTAAATACTATCTTACCGTAGGCAGCGCCGGGAGAGGCTGCAAGTGCACGAGCTACCGGTGTGGTAGCTTTGAGAGCAGCGGCATCAAACTGAGGATGCAAAAGTGCATCGAGGTTACGGGGATCTATCATGGCAACTGCCTCTTTGTCTGAGATCATGCCCTCGTCAACAAGGTCACATGCGATTTTGAGAGCGGCAGCAGCTGTTCTTTTTCCGTTTCTTGTCTGCAGCATGTAGAGCTTTTTATCTTCGATTGTAAACTCCATGTCCTGCATGTCACGGTAGTGATTTTCAAGTTTTTTGCAGATCTCAACAAACTGATTGTAAACTTCCGGCATAACGTCCTTGAGCTGATCGATAGTCTGGGGTGTACGTACACCGGCGACAACGTCCTCGCCCTGAGCGTTCATAAGAAATTCACCAAACAGCTTTTTCTCGCCGGTTGCAGGGTTACGTGTAAAGGCAACGCCGGTACCGGAAGTCTCGCCCATGTTGCCGAATGCCATCATCTGTACGTTTACCGCAGTTCCCCATGAATAAGGAATATCATTATCACGTCTGTAAACATTTGCTCTGGGGTTGTCCCATGAACGGAATACAGCTTTGATAGCGCCCATGAGCTGCTCTTTAGGATCAGTCGGAAATTCTGCACCGATTTTTTCTTTATATTCAGCTTTGAATTGATTGGCAAGCTCTTTAAGGTCATCAGCTGTCAGTTCAACGTCCTGAGTAACGCCTTTTTCGGCTTTCATTTTATCAATAAGCTCTTCAAAATATTTTTTGCCGACTTCCATAACTACGTCGGAATACATCTGGATAAATCTTCTGTAACAGTCCCAAGCCCAACGCGGATTTCCGGACTTTTTAGCCATTACTTCAACGACCTGTTCGTTAAGACCAAGGTTGAGTATGGTGTCCATCATACCCGGCATTGAAGCACGTGCGCCGGAACGAACAGAAACGAGAAGCGGATTTTCCATATCGCCAAATTTTTTGCCAGTGATTTCTTCCATTTTGACGATATATTCCATGATCTGAGCCTGGATTTCATCGTTGATCTTTTTGCCGTCTTCATAATACTGAGTGCAGGCCTCTGTTGTAATGGTAAAGCCCTGCGGTACCGGAAGACCGAGATTCGTCATTTCAGCAAGGTTTGCGCCTTTACCGCCGAGAAGATTTCTCATTGTGGCATTTCCTTCGCTGAAAAGATAAACGAATTTTTTTGACATATTTTTTACCTCCAAAAAAGAATATACATAATTTTAACGGCAGTGTTTACTGCCACGTTATACAACTTTTCGGACAAACTGTCGGACAAACTGTATAAAAGAGCACAACAATATCTGCCTTTTGCCTTAATACTGCAAAAAGCGGATACTCTGAATTTAGTTTATTTTATATTATAGCATATTTTTTCGATTAAACAACCCCCTTTTTTTGTTTTGTAGATTATTTATCAGAACTTACAAAATTACCCTATGCCATCACTGCGTCTCGGTTATTATTGACAAAGTTGAACTAATATTAAAATAGTCTTGAAAAAATCGTATGCAGTTGTTAAAATATATATGGAATGTGCGGAAGGGAGAATGCGGAGAATGAAGCTTTTTTGTGTATTTTACTGCAAGTGTCCCTTTTCGATTATTTTTGACCGTTTGGTATAGCTGTATCCAGACGGTTTTTATTTTTGGAAGGAGACAGGAAAAATGATAACACACGGTAAAAACATTAAAATATTCGCGGCCAATGCATCGCAGAAGGTGGCACATGGTATTGCTCAGCGGTTGGGGCTGCCCATCGGTGACAGTATTGTTAAGACCTTCTCGGACGGTGAAATATCTGTGTCTATAAATGAGACGGTACGCGGATCTGACGTGTTTTTGGTGCAATCTACAAACCAGCCGGTTAATGATAATCTGATGGAAATGCTGATAATGATAGATGCGTTCAAACGTGCTTCTGCCGGACGTATTACTGCTGTTATTCCATATTTCGGATATGCGCGTCAGGACAGAAAGGCTAAATCTCATGATCCGATATCGGCAAAGCTTGTCGCCGACCTTATCGATGCCGCCGGAGCTGACCGTGTGCTTACAATGGATCTGCATGCCGCTCAGATACAGGGCTTCTTTAATATTCCTGTTGATCATCTTTTGGGTGTGCCTATTCTTGCTCCGTATTTTCAGAATATGATAAATAACGGTAAAGAAGTAACTGTTGTTTCTCCTGATCTTGGCTCTGTTACACGCGCCCGCAATTTTGCGGCAAAGATAAATGCGCCTCTTGCCATTGTGGACAAGCGCCGCCAGCAGGCAAACGTCTGTGAGGTCATGAATATAATAGGCGATGTGAACGGCAAACGCGTTGTTCTTGTGGACGATATGATAGATACGGCAGGTACTTTGTGCAATGCTGCCAAGGCTCTTGTCGAGGTCGGCGGCGCGACTGAGGTATATGCCTGCGCGACCCATGGAGTTCTGTCCGGCCCCGCTCTTGAACGTATCAAGGACAGTGTTATAAAAAAAGTGATTCTTTTGGATACTATCGAGTGCCCTGAGGAAAAGCAGCTCGACAAAATTACATATCTTCCAGTAGCACCTATTTTTGCTGATGCTATAAAGCGTATTTACGCAGATGAGCCTATGTCATCACTTTTTGTATGATAATTGCTTTGATAAATGTCACCCCATTAATAATTCAGGGTGACATTTTTGTCTGTTTTAACAAAAAGGATAAGTTGATTTTTAAAACAAAAAGACATACGTTCAAATTTAAAAATTTATTGCAAAACAGCTTGAAAAAGCAGATGATTAGTTTATAATACTGCTTGAAAGGACATTTGTTTTTAAGGCTTGAACGCACAATCTATTAAACATTCGGGGGCAATTCAGAATGAAAAAGTATGCGTTTGTTTTTTCAAATTTAACAGGATATAGGTTTAAATTTATTACGGCAATGATCGCCACAGTGCTTAATGGATTTTTAGCGCTTTTGCCGACTGTAATAATCGGCTGGATAGTAGATGACGTGCTGTATAACAAGCTCGGGCTTTCTCGCGGCGACAGTGTGGCACTTATGTGGAAATATATTGTAATATTGATAGCTGTAACAGTGGCAACAACTACTATCAGATTTATTAACAGAGAAGTATGTTATTATACTGCTCAGCATGTAGCGATCGGCATACGTTCAAAGCTGTATTCCAAGCTGCAGACACTTGATTTTGCGTTTTATACCCACAATGCAAGCGGTGAGCTTATATCGCAGATGTCTACCGATGTGAATGTAATACATGACTTCTTTGGAAATATACTGTATGTCTTTATCAGGGACTGTTCAATGCTGGTATTTACATTTGTAGTCTTGACGATGCAGAGTCCGATAGTATCGCTGATGCTGCTTATATTTTTACCGGCGATAGTTATTTTTGCTCTCATTTTGCACAAAACGACTAAAATGTTGCACCGCAGACTGAGAGATAAATTTTCTGAAATCAATAGTTATGTAAATGAGAATTTGGGCGCGTACCGAGTTGTAAAAGCGTTTGCCCGTGAGGACTATGAAATAGAGCGGCTTACAAAGAAAAGTGAAGAATACCGTGATATGGCGGTAGAAAATGCCCAAAAAAGACTCAACTATGCAACGCCTATACATATTGTATCTGAAATGATGCGTATATTTGCTCTTTGCGCCTGTGGGGTGATGATAATAGCTTATCCGCAGTCGGGATTTACGGTGGGAAGCTTAACGATATTCACATCGCTTGTCTTTACAATTGCGGCACGTGTAAGAGAGCTTTCAGTGGTGATTTCTCAGTTCCAGCAATTTGGTGTTTCGGTAAATAAGGTTACCTCTCTTTATGAATCAATGCCCGAAATAGACAGCAAAGACAATATAGAGAGTACAATGGGCAAGGTCAGGAAAATTGAATTCAGAGATGTGACCCTGATACTTGACGGACATATGATACTGGATCATATCAGTTTCATAATACGTGCAGGAGAGACTGTGGCTATTATGGGGCCTACCGGAGCGGGGAAAACTATTCTTATTTCCATGCTGCTAAGACTGTATGACCCGTCATGCGGACAAATACTTGTTAATAATGTAGACATTAGGGACATGGATCTTAATGAACTCAGAAAAATGATAGCTCTGAGTACGCAGGACGTATTTCTGTTTTCTGATACTATTGACGGTAATATAGCGTATTCAAATCCTGATCTTCCGTTTGAAGAGGTAAAACAGTTTGCTGAATGTGCACAGGCGGCGGATTTTATCGAAAAGCTCTCAGAGGGTTATGATACAATAATTGGAGAGCGCGGCGTCGGACTTTCCGGCGGTCAGCGCCAGCGTATTGCACTTGCGCGAGCGGTCGCAAAAAAATCATCGGTTATAATACTCGATGATACTACATCTGCTGTTGATATGGAGACAGAGTCGCTTATCCTTAAGGAACTTGCAAAAATCAAAAATAAAATAAAAATAATTGTCGCACAGAGAATAACGTCCGTAGTAGATGCAGACAGAATCATTGTTATAGAAAACGGGCGTATTACCGAAGAAGGCACTCACGAGCAGCTTGTTGAGCATGGCGGATATTATACATCTATTTATAATATAAGCCAGCAGGGCAATTTGGAGGTGGTTTCAGATGGCAAGAAATAAGTATGATATTGACGAAGCTCTTGAAACTCCGTTTAATATAGCAAACTTCAAACGCTGTAAAATCTATCTGAAACACAGCGTAAAGCTGCTTATAGTAGGTGCAGTTCTGAGTCTTATGTCCACTGTGTTTGCTCTATGCGGCCCGTATTTTGTCAAAATAGTCATAGATAACATAGAAATGCAGCAGGCGGCAGGTACAGCCCAAATAAGCGGCATATTTGTAATAGGCGCACTGTATCTTTTGTGTGTGCTTCTGAGTGAAGCCTGTTCTTATTTTAGAACAATAGTTACATCAAAGGCCGGACAGCAAATAATACACGAAATACGTGTCGATATATTTTCTCATGTTCAGATGCTGTCTTTTAACTATTTTGACAGTCGTCCGCGCGGTAAAATACTGGTAAGGGTAGTGCATTATGTAAATAATGTAGCGGATTTTTTATCAAACGGACTTATAAATATAGTAGTACAGTTTTTGACAATTTTCATTATTATATTTTTTATGTTTTCGCTTGATATTAAATTATCACTCGTGGTGCTTTCAGGACTGCCTGTGTTTGTTATATATATGGTGCTTATAAGGGGCCGTCAGCGCAGAGCATGGACAGATTACTCGGCTAAAAATTCAAATGTAACAGCATATGTAAGCGAGTCGATAAACGGTATGCAGATAACTCAGGCGTTCAACCGCGAGGAAATTAATCAGGGTATCTACGATAAGCTGCTGCAACAGATGCGAAAGGCATATTTAAAAGCTGCCACGATTAATAACAGTATACCTTTTATAATCGAAAATCTTTCAAACTTTGTAAAGGCATTTTTATATGTTGCCGCAATTGTGTTTTTTGTTGATAATAACTATACTGCAGGAACAATTGTAGCAATGGCTTCATATGCATCACGATTCTGGACACCGATACAAAGTATTGGTGATATATACAATCAGCTTATAAATACAGGTTCTTATCTTGAACGCATTTTTGACACTATCGACGAAAAAATAGAGATAGAAGATGTGCCCGGAGCGTATGAGCTTCCCGCTATAAGCGGAGAGGTAGAATACAAAAATGTCACTTTTGCTTATGAGCCGGGACATAATGTTCTTGAGAATGTAAGCTTTAAGGTATCTCCGGGGCAAAGTATAGCTCTTGTCGGTCCGACCGGTGCCGGAAAAAGCACTATTGTAAATATTTTATGCCGTTTTTACGATATTCAGCAGGGAGAAATACTGATTGACGGTCATAATATTCATGATGTCACTTTAAAGTCTCTTCGCTCAAAAATGGGGATTATGCTTCAGGACAGCTTTATCTTTTCTGGTACTATTAAGGACAACATCCGGTATGGTAAGCTTGATGCAACTGACGAAGAAATAATAGAAGCGGCAAAAACGGTATGTGCACATGATTTTATAATGGAGCTTGAAAACGGTTATGATACAGTTGTAAACGAAAAAGGCTCTATGCTTTCCCAAGGACAGCGTCAGCTTATATGTTTTGCCAGAACTGTTATATCAAATCCGGCTATTCTTATCCTCGATGAGGCTACATCATCTATAGATACAGAGACAGAACAGTATGTTCAGCAGGGAATAGAAAAGATGATGCACGGAAGAACCTCGTTTATAATAGCCCACCGTCTTTCAACAATTATAAATTGCGATACGATCATGTATATAGACCAAAAAGGCATAATGGAAACAGGTACTCATGAGGAACTGCTGAAAAAAGGCGGATATTATCATGATTTGTATACTTCCCAGCTCATGGATACAGAACCGGTACATCAACACAATAAATAATACTAAAGCGTCCCATATGGGGCGCTTTAATTGTAAAATATTGTTTATTGTGAATATTTAGCGGCTGGATATGTGTTATACTTTACTTTGCAGACAATTCAAGGTATTTTCTATTTTGTTAAAATATTAAGGTATATTTTTCCTAATGCGTTATTAAATATGCACTATTATAACAACAAAAATTTGTCTAAAATGACAAAATTGATTAAAACCAACCCAATACATTTTTGAAATATATTGACTATTGGATTTTTATATTATATAATACAATTACTTTTATGCTTAGAGGTGTAACATGAAAAAAAGAGTTTTATCATTAATCCTGACTGTATTGATGATGTTATCGCTTTTCTCTGTATTTTCAATAAATGCAGTTGCTGCGACATTTGATTTTTCATATAAACCGTCGGTTTATTTCGGCGGAGGCGGCGAGTATAACATTGTCTGGAAAACAACGGAAAAAAGTATAGGATACGTTACATATAAATACGGAGGCAGGACCTATACTGTTTATGATGAAGAAAACGGAGTAGTTCGTTCTGATGACTATATACATACTGTCAGAGTTCCTCAGTCACATCTCGATTCTGCCGGATTATATGAGGTGTACTCGGTAGCTGTCAACTCGAGAACAGATTATAATTTTAGCCTGGGAACATCTATCTCTGTTTCAAGCAACTTTACAGGCTATCATAATCAGAGTGAAATTAAATTCGGATTTTTCTCAGATACCCATCTTATGCCTCACAACAAAAAAACCATGGAGGCGTCAAAAATACATTTGACAAACTATATGGGCGGCGTTGATGTCATCGTGTTGAACGGTGACATACCTAACAACTTGCCTACGGAAGCAGATTTTGATCTGATACTTGATATTGGGTATACATTGTCCGAAGGTTCCATTCCGGTTCTGTATGCAAAGGGCAACCATGAATGCCGTGGTTATTACGCTCAGTATCTGATTAAGTATCTTTCATATAATACAGGTGAATTCTATTGTCAGTGGGATTACGGCCCCGTATCCGGAATAACAATAGATGTCGGTGAGGATAAGGAAGACAGCCATGAAGAGTATTATGGTGTAGACGATATGGATCATTATTTTGAAGAGCAGTATCTCTGGCTTCAAAATATGGGCGGATATACAAAAGGCAGTCAATACCATATATCCATAGGTCATTCTCCTAAATTAATTGACCGGTACCTTGATCCACAATATGCTCAGCAAATGGTAAATTACGGAACAGATGTACTTGTTGCAGGACATTCACACGCACATAAATATGTAGGTGAAGGTGAAGAAAACAATAAATTAGGCTTCCCGGTCGTTCACGACGGCGGACGTACTGATAACGAAACGATGCGTACGACGCTTTTAACAATGTCCAACGGCAACTATAGTTTTAAGGGATTCACCGAGACAGGATCAACAGCATTTGAAAAGACTCTTGAGACAGGACGTGTGGGATCATCTCCTGTTACAGCTGAAATACCCGAAAACACTGTCTCAGTACCTCAAGAAGAATTGACTGAAGAAGCTGTTGAAGAAGAAACAACTGATATTGAAAAAGAAGAGACCGTCGCTGTACCTACCGCGGCAGGTGTATCTACCATGGAGCTTAAGGGTGCCAGCGAGACTACATCAATTACAGTAAAACCCGTTGTATTTGACAGTGGTATTTATTATTCAGTAGTTTGGCAGACATCAAATGAAAGCGCCGGTTATGTTGAAATAACCAAAGGCGGCCAGCAGTACAGCTATATGGATTCAGTTGCCGGAAAGCTGCGTACCGGTATAACTCATTCAGTAAAAATACCAAAAGAAATTTTTGATAACTGCAATTATAATGTAAGAAGCAGGGTCGTTACTAATTATGCTGAATATGGCCTGAAAAGTAATCCTCCCACATCTTATGGTCCTTACACCAATGGTGTTATCACTAAGTTCAGTAATGACACATCTTCTAGTCTAAAGAAGTATACAATTGCAGTTGTGGCAAATAATGCGGTTTCCAATATTGATGCGGTTAAGGTTAAAACAGCTATCGGTGCAAATCCCAGTTTGATAGTATCACTTGGAAATATGACATCGTCATTCCAGTCAGAAAGTAACTTTGGAAAATATCTTGAGTATATGAACACGATAAGCTCAGGAATGGTCCCTGTTATTTTCCTGCGCGGTGAAGGCGAAGCTACGGGAGAGTTTGCATCCCATATCGGAGGTTATATAAGAAATGTAACTGAAGCTTTGGTAATGAACAAAATGTACATGAATATGACATGGGGAGATTTATCAATAGTAGGTCTTGATACTGCCACTGAATCCGCAGATAACGATGCGAAATATAAGGGATATGCCGCATTTGATAAAATTCGTTCAGAGCAGCTGACTTGGATGCAGGATAAAATATACAGCTCATCAAAAGGTACTTACAATATTGTATTTGCTCACGGTGATAATTTAGATAATTATCTTGGTGTAGACTTTACCAAGAATTTTGGCGGACTTGGTACCAATCTTGTTGTAACAGCAGGATCAGGCGACGCCACATTCAAGGATGGCGGTACTTCATATGCATCTGCTACTTGCGGTGATACATACGGATTGCTTCTTACATGTCAAAATGACGAAATAACAGTAGAAGCATTGGGTGAAAGTAAAACTGAAATCGGCGTTGTAGACGTTAATGTATCGATAGCAGATAATGATGACAATGACAAAGTGGATGATAATAAGCCTTCCGGCGATGATGACAATGACAACGTGGATGATAATGAGCCTTCCGGCGATGATGAGAATGGCGATAATGTCAATGATAATAACGACGGTACAACAGATAATAATTACGGCGGTACACCAGATGATAACAATAATAATGACAGCGGTCAGACAATTTACGAGCCGGGTGATTTTGACGGTATCGACGGAGATATGTATATAAGAACTGTTCCGGATGGATGGTATAATGATTATCTTGGACTTGGCTTCTCATATTCTGTAGTTACTTCCGTATCTGCCAACGGTACAATGACAGAGGGTATATTCATCGAGATAGTTTCAAATCTTGTTGGTATAAATTACTCTATGTTTGATGCAAGTACAAAAGCAGACAAAGCTTCGGCGTGGGCTGAAAGCAATGGAATTTACAGCGGATATCTGGGTGGAGACAATGTCCTTACAGACAGCGTTATAAACACTGTTATTTCTGGATTGTTTGCTGCATAAACATTAAATATAAGTTAAAGACACGGCTTATAAGCCGTGTCTTTTTTATAGCGATTTTTATTAATACTTTTTTTGCGTTTTAATGTATATTGCAAACAGTTTAAAATTAGATTTTTTAAATAGTGGATATTGAGTCACGATATTCAAATTGTAAGGGCATATTTTAAAATATGGCATATCTCTGCACTTAAAAATCCATATATCTGTATATCTTGTATTTTCAACATACAGATTAGCCGTGTTTTTATGGCGCATTAAATTACATAGCGGTATAATACTGAGTGTTGTAGTATTTTATATGTTAAAAAATAAACTATTCAATAATAATATAAAAGCATCGCTCTGCGATGCTTTTATATTATTTAACTAAGTAGTTTTATCTATATTTTACCATCAATCATATGGTTTACAAGCTCACACGCCCTGTCGATATACAGACCTGTATCTGCTGCGGCTTTTTCAGTATAACATTTGGCATGCGGCAAAAGCTCTTTGTCGCTTCTGTACAGTACAAACGGGACAGGATCGGAGACGTGGGTCATAAGTTCAAGCGGTGTCGGGTGATCCGGCATTAGTAATAAAGTAAATGGCTCATTATTTTTGCGCATCTGCGGTATTATGTATCCCAAAATATCACGGTCTATGGACTCAACCGACTGTACTTTGTGCTCAGGATCGTTGTGGTGTCCGCATTCATCAGCAGCTTCTACATGTATATACACATAGTCATATCCGCTGTTAAGAAAATCAACTGCGGCTTTTGCCTTCCCGGCAAAATTGGTATCATAATTTCCTGTAGCGCCAGGTACTTCAATGCATTTATGGCCGGCGCATATCCCGATACCTTTTATAAGATCTACCGCTGAAATGACTCCGCCTTTAATACCGAACTTTTCTTCGAATGACGTTACAGCAGGCTTTGTTCCTTCACCCCAAAACCAGCAAGAGTTTGCCGGATTTTTACCCTCGGCAACACGGCGTATATTGACGGGGTGATTTTTAAGAAGCTCTCTGGATTTTTTCATCATCGATAACAGTATATCACTGTTTTCTCCTTTTGGCAGATACTCTTTAATGGGTTTTAGAGAGATGTCGTGAGGCGGTGTCATAATTCCCCCCGTTTTTACACCTTTCATTACAAGACAATGTCTGTAGCTGACACCGGGATAAAGATTGATATTTTCGGTTTTAAAATGTTCATTAAGATAATTGATTAGTATTGCTGCTTCTTCTGTTGATATTTCTCCTGCGGAATAATCCAGCATTTCTGCGTCTTCATATTTTTCCGTCTCAGACAAAGTGACTAAATTACAGCGAAATGTAACGTCATTTTCGCCAAGATCAATTCCTATGCTGACAGCCTCCAGAGGAGATCTGCCGGTATAGTACTTTTTAGGATCATATCCCATCACTGACAGATTTGCGGTATCGGATCCGGGAGACATACCGTCCGGAACAGTCTTTGCAAGGCCAACCGCTCCGTTTTGCGCAAGATAATCCATATTCGGAATATGAGCGGCTTCCAGAACAGTTTTGCCTCCAAGCTTTTTGTTGGGATAATCTGCCATACCGTCTCCCAGCATAACAATATATTTCATAAGTTTACTCCTTTAGCGTTTTGCCGTTTAAGCATTGACTTGAACAGCATTTTCAACTACAAAATCCATTACCTTATTAACAAGCAATGATAAATAAAACTGACTTTCATCAACTGCGTCCAGAAATTCTTGCGCGTTTGAATATCCGTAGGAAGTAGCATAAGTAGCCGCCTGAGACTGATATTCTTGATCGGATATTTCTATATCCTGATCGCGTGCAATCGCAACGATTGTCATGTATTCTTTAACAGTTGATTTAACCTGCTGCATAATTTCATCGTCCATCTCTTCCAGAGTTTTGCCGTAATATGTTTTTGCAAATTCTTCATATGTCATTCCATACTGCGACTGAGCTGAATTATCATAGCTTTCAAGTACAAGCTCCTTAAAGTGTTCAAGCTCATCTTCCGGATAGCTAGATACTGTGACGTTATCAACTATCTTTTTCCAGATTTCCGTTTCTTTTTTATCATTTGCTTGTTGCTCGTTATTTAATTTAACCTGATCGTTTGCATATGTGATATATTCGTCGACAGTTTCACAGTCGGAAATCTCTTTGACTATATCATCGGTCAGCTCAGGGTATACAAGAGTTGATATAGAATTGACGGTGACAGTAAATTCGACATCTTTTCCGTTCAGTTCTTCATTTCCGTAGTTTTCAGGAAACTTTAAATTCAAAACTTTTGTTTCACCTTTGTTGACTCCGATAAGACCGTCTTCGAAACCTTCAATAAAAGAATTGCTTCCTATAATAAGATCGTAACTTTCAGAAGATCCTCCTTCAAACTCCTCACCGTTCATTCTGCCGACAAAGGCAATATTAACTTCGTCACCGTTTTGTACGGCACGATCTGTCACTTCGGTCTCTTCGCCGTAGCCCTTTTCAGCCATTGCTGAATTTATATATGAGTTTACAGCCTCGTCTGTGACATCTTCCACAGAATATGTATATTCAATTCCTATATAATCACCAAGGGTGATATATTTTGACAGATCATAATCAAAAGGACGTTCAGATTTACTTTTACACCCTGAAATTAAGGTCAAAACCATTACAATAAAGGCAATGACAGCAATCTTTTTTTTCATGTTTGTGTTTCCTTTCACTGTATAATAAAATATTATACAATAAGGAACTAATTTTTACAACGTAATTTTTTTAAATTTTAAAATTAATTATAAAATCTGTAAATTTTTGCAGGCATACTGTTATGACTTGATTTTTGCTTTCAAATATATTAAAATATAGACAAAACTGTGTATAAAAAAGAGGCGATAAAAATAAAACTTTTTAAAACATTACTTATATTAATACCTTGTCTTATATTAGCAGTGCTGGTAATAGTGGCACTTCCGAAAAAAGAGAAGGTAGTTATAGATATCGAGGGCGATCTTGACGCTTTTGACGAGCCTACGTTTGTGACAAATTCGGATATGAGTTTTTTCTATAAAAAGGATCAGCTATCCACTTACCGTGAACAGCGCCGCGCTGAAAAAGCTACATATTTTAAAATGTCGGAAAATATAGTTACAACGGATTTTACTAAAAATGAGATATCTATGCTTCCTGATTTAAGTCAGGTGTACAGTGGTTCTCATTCTATGGTTTACTATGGCGGTCAGCCTGTTGAATATACTGCTGTTACAAACACGGGGTATATCCTTAAAAGCGGGCAGGAGGTTTCATTTGAAAATGCGTTTGAAATATTTCTCAACGATGGTATTTTCGGAAGCTCAGTAAATATTCCCCACAAAATTGAACGTGGTAAAACCTATTATGCTGCATTTACCTGCCAGCCTGAATCTATTTATTTTGAAATAAATTCAGATAACGAGTTTGTAAGTATTCGGCTCGGCGGTCTTTCAGGCAGAGTGGAATATACTTTGCTTGATAGTGCTATGAATCCCATAAAGAACGGCTGGAATAATTCTAATGAGACATTGGAAGTTCAATATAAGGGCAGGGGTGCCGCTAAGTATTATCTTAAGCTTACAGGATATTATCAGGATGAATTAAAGCCGTTTTATGTTAAACTGCCTTTTGATAATAACGAATGGCAGTGGCAAATGGTATATTCCGATCTCAACGCTATCAACAGCGGGACTTTCGACTATTACGGCGATGAGGATTATTTTCTTCTTCCTCCGTCAGTCACAGAAAATATGAATAAATCGGTTTTGCGCTTTACAAAGGCAGATTTTGATATAAATGTTGTCATTTACGATAAAAACAGAAATGTCATTGGTCAGTATGTATATATACCCGGTCAGACAGACGTTATATCAATGTACGGACTTGAAAATGCATACGCCGTTTCTCTTTACTCGTATAACGGAGACTCAAGTGGTTCTCAGTATTCATTTGTTTTAGAGCATACTGAGATATCTGTACTGGATATCGAGACATATGGATTTTCTCTCAGTCCTGAGTTTTCAGAGGATAATGACTACTATACTGCAGTTGTATCCTCATTGAGCGAAAAGAAGATTACCGACGTTATGTATTCCGCAAAAGATGCTGATATCAGCATAACAGTAACACAGCAGTCCGGGCTTGTTTCGACAGCGGCTCTGGGAGAAAACCTCAATTTGGCTCCCGGCAGAAATACTGTTGTTCTTAAAATCCAGTCCAACGGAATAATGCATGAGATTGTTATTGTTATTTCAGATAAGACATATGATCTGTCTTACGGATATATAATTAATTCCGCTGTCAAGGTATATGAAAATGCCACAACAGGATCTTCCGTGATCGCGACTCTCAGCCGCAGCACTAAAGTTCTTATATTAAATGAAAATATCGATTCCGGTTTTGTTCATATACAGCTTTGCAGCGGTGATAAAATCGGCTCATACGGATATGTCCGTAAAAATGACATTTTCGCCGGATATGAGCAGACTGTAATGCCAGAATCATATGCAAGCTATATAAATGCGCTCAAACAGCAGCATCCGAACTGGAAATTTACGTTTGTAAAGACCGGTTATGATTTTAATTCATATGTAGCATCTCAGCTGGGAGCCAGCTCAGTGCTGGGCAACCGTCAGGCGACGCTTGACGAAATCAAATACTATGTAGACCCGCGTAATTTCCTTAACGAGCAGAGTATATTCATGTTTGAAAAGCAGACATATGATGAATCGGTATACTCTCGTCAGGGAGTGCTCAGTATCTGGAACGACCAGACATTTGCGGATTATATCCTTGACGGTGCCGCATCAACCGGACTGTCTCCGTATTTTATAACAGCCAGAGCTGCGCTTGAATCGGGCAGAGGTACAAGCGCTCTTGCCACCGGTACTATCCCGGGCTATGAAGGGTATTATAACTTTTACGGAATAGGCGCGATAGACACCAACCCGTCCAACGGCGCAGTGTATGCTAAAAATTATAACTGGAACAGTAAGCGCAAGGCTATAATCGAGGGAGCCGCATGGGTGAAATCCCAGTATATCAGCTGCCAGCAGTACAGCATTTATTTCATGAAATTCTCGTTTGTTCCCAATCGTACATGGCATCAGTATATGACCGATATAGCCGCGCCGTATAAGGATGCACAGAACTATTACAAGGCGCATAAAGCGGGAGGGACTCTTGACAATGAAATAGAATTTGTTATTCCCGTATTTGAAAATATGCCGTAAAACTGTACAGCCTTTAGCATGCTAAAGGCTGTACATCTGTTTATTATTTGTAAATAATTGTACAAATTAACATGCATAATATCATAGTTTTATGCTTTTTGTAGAAAAAAAGAATTAGCTATTGAAAAATTGATAGTGATGTGCTATTATTCTAACAATTACAATTCGGAGTCGGAAAATGAACGTATTATTGAGCAACGTGATTATTATAGTGATTGGCATTATCATACTACTAAATGATAATGCTTTTTCGGGTTGTTTCAATAATAGGTAACAAAACACTGTAATATATCAGGTAAAAAATCAATTCTGACATTTAGTGTAAAAACGCCTGTGGTTGAAATAACCACAGGCGTTATTTTTAAAACTAGTAAGAAGGGGAAAAATGATGAAACTTACCGGAGCACAAATAATTGTTGAAGGTTTGATCGATCAGGGATGCGATATTGTATTCGGCTATCCCGGCGGGCAGGTATTAAATATTTATGACGAGCTTTATAAAAATTCTGACAGAATAACTCATGTTCTCACAGCGCATGAACAGGGTGCCGCTCATGCGGCGGACGGATATGCAAGAGCTACCGGAAAAGTTGGCGTTGTTATTGCCACGTCCGGTCCCGGCGCCACTAATCTTGTTACAGGTATTGCAACTGCATATCTTGATTCGACGCCTATGGTAGCTATTACCGGTAATGTGCCTGTTGATCTGATAGGCCGTGACAGCTTTCAGGAAGTCGATATAATGGGTATTACGATTCCTATCACCAAACATAATTATATCGTAAAGGATATAAAAAATCTTGGTCCTACAATACGAGAGGCTTTTGAAATCGCAAAATCAGGAAGACCCGGACCTGTACTTATAGATGTACCAAAAGATGTTCAGATAGCCTCATGCGAATGGATTCCTGAAGGCCCGTCAGCAAAGAGACCTCTTATCACAGTAAAGGAAAGCGATGTTGAGAAGGCTGTTAAAATGATAAATGATTCTCAGCGTCCGTATATCTATTGCGGCGGCGGAGTAGTGATAGCAGAAGCATCTGATGAGCTTGTAGCTCTATCGGAAAAAATAGACGCTCCTGTAGGCTGCAGTATGATGGGGCTGTCTGCAATTCCTACAAATCATAAAAATGCTCTTGGTATGCAGGGTATGCACGGCCTTTTTGCATCTTCAAAATCGCTTGCCGGCGCTGATCTTGTTATAGCATGCGGTGTTCGGTTCAGCGATAGGGCAACGGGTAATAAATCCAAATTTGCAAAAGGCGCAAAAATAATACATATAGACATAGAACCGGGTGAAATTGATAAAAATATCGAAGTACAACTCGGTATGGTCGGCGATATTAAAGATGCTCTGTCACGTATACTTTCATTAGTTCAAAGTAAGCAGCATCCTCAATGGCGAAACCAAATAGAAGAGTATAAGCAAAAGACAGCATCCATTGATGTTACACCGGAAAATATGCGGCCATATTCAGTAATAGACGTTATTAATAAATATATCACACCTCAAACTCTCATAGCAACTGATGTGGGACAGCATCAAATGTGGGCAGCTCAAAGATGCAATTTTTCAAAGCCTCGAACATTTATATCCAGCGGCGGACTCGGAACAATGGGATTCGGTTTGGGAGCTGCGATCGGTGCATCTTTCGGTACAGGTCAGAAGGTTGTTCTTATCACAGGAGACGGAAGTTTCGGTATGAACCTTAATGAACTTGCAACTGCTGTATCAACAGGGACTCCTGTTATAATTGTGATTATGAATAATGGTGTTTTGGGTATGGTACGACAGTGGCAGACTCTATTTTATAATAAACATTATTCAAATACGGTTCTTGACAGAAAAACTGATTTTGTCAAATTAGCCAAGGCTTTTGGTGCAGACGGTTACAGAGCAGAGACAGTCGCGGATTTTGAAAAGTCATTTAAATCCGCATTTGAGAGTGGTAAACCTACTGTTATTGACTGTATTATTGATAAGGATGAATTTGTGCTTCCCATGACGCCTCCGGGCGGTTCTATCGATGACATAATTGTCCGTAAAAATGAAATAAATATGAATTAAGCGAGGGTGAGTACGAATGAAAAAACAGTTTGTTATCGCAATAAGAGTATCCAACCGTTTTGGTGTTTTGACCCGAGTCTCTGCAATGTTTTCGCGTCGCGGATTCAATATAGACAGTCTCACCGTAAGTCCTACCGAAACAGACGGCGTGTCAAGAATAACTATCACAATGCAGGGTGATGACTACTCAAGAAACCAGATGATAAAACAGCTGAGCAAGCTTAATGAAGTGCTTGAAATTTGTGAGATGAAGAGCGAAAGCTCGGTTATACGTGAAATGGCTCTTGTGAAAATCCGGTGTAATAGTAATACCAGACAGGATATAATTACAATTGCAAATGTGTTTCGAGCAAATATCGTTGATTATGGTATAGATTCAATGATAATTATCGTAACAGGAGAAAGCTCCAAACTAGATGCTTTTATTAAGCTTGTAAAGCCGTTTGAAATTCTTGAAATGTGTCGTACAGGCGCTGTTTCTCTTGAACGGGGAGAGGCATGTCTTAGGGATAAAGACATGGAATATATCAATAGCTTAAAAAATAATTGTGAATAACGCAAAAGCGCTATATAAAAATCAAATTTTATTTAAAGGAGTACAAAACTATGGCTAAAATGTTTTATGAACAGGACTGTAATCTCAATCTTTTAAATGACAAAACCATTGCCGTTATCGGTTACGGCAGTCAGGGCCATGCACATGCTCTTAACGCTAAAGACTCGGGATGCAATGTTATCATCGGTCTGTATGAGGGCTCAAAGTCATGGGCAAAAGCCGAGGAAGCCGGCTTTAAAGTCTACACCGCTGCAGAGGCTGCAAAAAAAGCGGATATTATTATGATACTTATAAACGACGAACTTCAGGCAGGTATGTACAAAAAAGATATAGAACCCAACCTTAAAGAGGGCGATATGCTGATGTTTGCTCACGGCTTTAATATCCACTTTGGCCAGATAGTACCACCTGCAAATGTGGATGTTACCATGATAGCTCCAAAGGGACCCGGTCATACAGTCAGAAGCGAGTATGTTGCCGGCAAGGGTGTGCCATGTCTTGTGGCGGTACATCAGGATTATACCGGAAAAGCTCTTGATAAGGCACTTGCATATGCCCTTGCAATCGGCGGTGCAAGAGCCGGCGTTTTGGAGACAACGTTCAGAACTGAGACCGAAACGGATCTTTTCGGAGAGCAAGCGGTTTTGTGCGGCGGCGTATGTGCGCTTATGCAGGCAGGCTTTGAAACGCTTGTTGAAGCAGGTTATGATGAGAGAAACGCATATTTTGAGTGTATACATGAGATGAAGCTTATCGTTGATCTTATCTATCAGGCTGGTTTTGCCGGTATGAGATATTCAATTTCAAATACGGCAGAATATGGCGATTATATAACAGGTAAAAAAATTATTACAGAAGACACCAAAAAGGCAATGAAAAAGATTTTGTCCGATATTCAGGATGGATCTTTTGCAAAAGAGTTTTTGCTTGATATGTCTCCGGCCGGCGGTCAGGTGCACTTTAAAGCAATGAGAAAGCTTGCAGCGGAGCATCCTTCTGAAAAAGTAGGTAAAGAAATTCGCAAGCTTTATAGCTGGAATAAGTAAAATATAAATTTTTATATTACATACCGTGTCGGAAAAGTTTTCCGACACGGTGTCATGAACGGAGAAACAGATATGAACAGTGATAAAATGAAGTCGGGAGCGGAACGTGCTCCGCAGCGCTCACTGCTTAAAGCAATGGGCTATACTGACAGTCAGATAAAAAAACCTCTGATAGGGATAGTCAATTCTTTTAATGAGGTTATCCCGGGACATATTCATCTTAAAAATATCGCCCGTGCGGTAAAGGACGGAGTTCTTGCCGCAGGCGGAACGCCTATGGAATTCAATACGATCGGTGTTTGTGACGGACTTGCAATGGGACATGAGGGAATGAAATATTCACTTGTAACTCGTGAAATTATTGCGGATAGTATAGAGTGTATGGCAAAAGCACATGCATTTGACGGTCTTGTGTTCATTCCTAACTGCGATAAAATAGTTCCCGGAATGTTAATGGCTGCATGCAGAGTGAATATCCCTTCTATATTTGTATCCGGCGGTCCTATGCTGTCAAATTGTTCTGAAGATGGCACAGCTATGGATTTAAACTCCGTTTTTGAGGCGGTAGGCGCATATAAAAACGGTACGCTTGACGACAGCGGACTTAATTATATAGAGGAAAATGCATGCCCCGGATGTGGCTCGTGTTCCGGTATGTTTACTGCCAATTCAATGAACTGTTTAAGTGAGGTATTGGGTATTGCTCTTCCCGGTAATGGATCAATACCTGCAGTAAATGCTGCACGAATTCGTTTGGCAAAACAAGCCGGTGAACAGGTCATGGAGCTTGTTGAAAAAAATATCTGTCCTCTGGACATAATTACAGCTGCATCTTTTAAAAATGCTTTGACTGTAGATATGGCACTGGGATGTTCTACAAATTCTGCTCTGCATCTTGCAGCAATTGCAAATGAAGCGCATGTTGATTTTGATTTACGTATGATAAATGATGTAAGTGAGCATACTCCGAATCTGTGCCATCTTGCACCTGCAGGACATCATCATATGCAGGATCTTGAGGCAGCGGGTGGAGTACGTGCCGTAATGGGGGAGCTTTGCGATTTAGGACTTATTGATACGACTCTTTTGACCGTTACAGGTAAAACTGTAGGAGAAAATATTGGAAATGCTCGTTCTAAAAATCCACAGGTCATCAGGAAGTCCGATAACCCATACAGCAAAACGGGTGGCTTAGCTGTACTTTTCGGTTCATTGGCACCAAACGGTGCTATTGTAAAGCGCAGTGCTGTCGCTCCGGAAATGTTAAAGCACAGCGGACCGGCACGTGTATTTAACAGTGAAGAGGAGGCAATAAAGGTCATTTATGACGGGGGTATAAATCCAGGAGACGTTGTTGTTATTCGTTATGAAGGCCCGGCAGGAGGTCCCGGAATGAGAGAAATGCTGTCTCCAACCTCTGCGATTGCAGGCATGGGTCTTGATAAGGAAGTTGCACTTATAACCGACGGACGCTTCTCAGGTGCCACACGCGGCGCCGCCATCGGTCATGTCTCGCCGGAAGCAGTTAACGGCGGAACCATAGCTTATGTGAAAAACGGAGATATTATTTCGATTGATATTCCAAATTACAGTATAAGCCTTGATGTTTCAGAAGCCGAAATTGAAAACAGACGCAAAACAGAAAAAACGCTTGTAAAAACAAACCTTACTGGTTACCTTAAACGATATAGCTTAATGGTCTCAAGTGCAGATAAAGGCGCCATAATAAAATAGAAAGGTTAAAATCTATGAGTAAGCATGTTAAGATATTTGATACCACTCTGCGTGATGGTGAGCAGTCACCTGGATGCAGTATGAATTTAAAAGAAAAAATAGAAGTTGCAAAGCATCTCGAACGTTTAAAGGTGGATATAATCGAGGCGGGTTTTGCCGTATCCTCGCCGGGTGATTTTAAATCTGTACAGACGATAGCTCAGACTGTAAAAGACTGCTCTGTTGCATCTCTTGCACGATGCGTCAAAGGAGATATTGACGCGGCATATGACGCAATAAAAGATGCGGCAGACCCGAGAATACATGTTTTTTTGGCTACATCGCCTTTACATATGCAGTATAAGCTGAAAATGACGCCTGATGAGGTATTGGAAAAGACGGCACAAATGGTTAAATATGCCGCTTCAAAATGTTCCAATATAGAATTTTCTGCTGAAGATGCTACAAGAAGTGATCTTGACTTTCTTGTTCGCGTCTGCGATGCGGCAATTAAAAATGGAGCGAAAGTTCTAAATATTCCCGATACTGTCGGTTATACGACACCTGATGAAATGCGTCAACGAATAGAATATCTTATAAAAAATGTGCCTGACAGCGATAAAGTAGAGTTTTCCGTACACTGTCATAATGATTTGGGAATGGCGGTAGCAAACTCTCTTGCAGGTGTTTTGGGTGGAGCTCTTCAAATTGAATGTACTATAAATGGTCTTGGAGAAAGAGCGGGAAATACTTCTTTGGAGGAAGCGGTAATGGCATTGCGTACACGCAAAGCGCTTTATGATGCCGATACTCGTATTGATACTAAGCAGATTTACCGTACAAGCAAGCTTGTATATAACATAATAGGACAAACAGCGCCGCTGAATAAACCTATCGTCGGAGCAAACGCTTTTGCGCACGAGTCGGGAATACATCAGCACGGTGTTCTTGCTAAAAAGGAAACATATGAAATTATGACTCCTGAATCTGTAGGCGTGCAGACTAATAAGATGGTATTGGGAAAGCATTCAGGAAAGCATGCATTTACCACACGTCTTGAAGAGCTCGGATATAAACTTACTGATGAAGAGATAGCAACTGCATTCTCTAAGTTCAAAGATCTTTGTGATCTCAAAAAGTCTGTTACAGATGGCGATATAGAAGCACTTGTAAACAACAATACCGTTACGACGGAAGGAATCTATAAGTTTGTTAAATTTGATGTTCAGACTATGGGTAAAAGCGGAGTATCAGGTACGATCTGTCTTAAAAAGGATAATGAGTTTATTGAGCAGACAGCGCTGGGCGACGGATCGATAGATTCGCTTTACGCCGCAATAGATAAAATTGTTTTACCTCCGGAACACACGCTTGATAAATTTATAATAAATGCTGTTTCAGAGGGCAAGGATACGCTTGGCGAAGTCATACTTAAACTTAAAAGCGATGCTCACAGCTTTAACGGACGCGGATTGTCAACAGATATAATAGAAGCTAGTATTGAGGCATACCTCTCCGCGGTAAATCAACTTATGCAGTAAGGATTTGACATGAAACACATTGAAATATACGATTCAACATTGCGTGACGGTTCACAAGGCGAAGGAATTTCATTTTCCGTTGCCGATAAGATTAAAATAGTAAAGGCTTTAGACGAATTCGGAATAGATTATATAGAAGCAGGAAATCCGGGCTCTAATCCCAAAGATCTTCTCTTTTTTGAAGAGATGAAAAAAATAAAGCTTAAATATTCTAAATTATGTGCTTTCGGCAGTACTCGACGAAATAATGTTGAGACTTCACAGGATGCAAATATAAAAAGCTTGCTTTCGGCAAATACGCCTGTCTGTGCAATTTTCGGAAAGTCATGGGATTTGCATGTTACCGAAATATTGAAAATATCACTTGAAGATAATCTTAAAATAGTGTATGATACAGTAAATTATCTTAAAGAGCTGGGTAAAGAAGTTGTTTTTGATGCAGAACATTTTTTTGATGGCTATAAAAATAACAGTGAATATGCAATGAAAGTTATTGATACAGCCATAAAAGCAGGTGCAGATTGTGTGTGTTTGTGTGATACAAACGGAGGCATGATGCCGAATGCACTTGGTGAAATAACTAATGTAGTAAGTAAGACTTTTCATAAAACAAAAATAGCAATACATTGTCATGATGATTGCGGCTGTGCAGTTGCAAATTCTGTTACAGCAGTACAAAACGGCGCAAGCTCTGTGCAGGGAACATTTGTAGGTTTCGGTGAACGCTGCGGTAATGCGGACCTTTCCACAATAATTGCCAATTTGGCGCTTAAATGCGGATATAGTGTTGCGGGCAATATAAAAGAATTACGGCAAACAGCAACATTTATTTCAGAGGTATCTAATGTACGGCTGCGAAATAACAAGCCATATGTCGGAAAAAGCGCATTTGCTCATAAAGGCGGTATGCATATTGACGGTGTAATGAAGCTGCCGCGTTCTTTTGAACATATTGATCCTGAGCTTGTAGGTAATCACCGTAAATTTCTGACAAGCGAGGTGTCGGGCAGGGGTACTATACTTCCAAAGATACAGAAGTTTATTCCGGGTATTGACAAAAATTCCCCTGAGGCTGCTAAGCTGCTTGCGGTACTTAAAGAACGTGAGTTTTACGGTTATACATATGAGGCTGCGGAAGCGAGTTTTGAACTTCTTATAAAAAAACAGCTGGGGCTGTGGAAACCGAGCTTTAATATTGAATTTTTCAAAACAAACGATGATTTTCCCGCATCTGATGGTTCAATGCAAGCAAGTGCAATCGTATCTCTTAATGTGAACGGCAAAACGGAAATAACAGGAGCTGTGGGAAACGGCCCGGTAAATGCGTTGGATGTGGCTTTACGGCGTGCTCTTTGTGTTTTTTATCCTCAGATAAGCTCGATGCACTTGACTGATTTTAAAGTACGTGTTATAGATATGAGCAGTACTACTGCTGCAAAAATACGTGTACTTATAGAGTCTACAAACGGCGATGAAAGCTGGACTACGATCGGCGTTTCAAATGATATAATAGAGGCCAGTTTCACAGCTTTGACTGACTCATTTGAATATATATTATCACGAAAAGGAGAATATTGATATTATGGGTATGACAATGACACAGAAGATTCTTGCCGCTCATGCAGGACTTGACAAGGTTGAGGCAGGACAGCTTATAATTGCAGATCTTGACCTTGTTTTGGGTAATGACGTAACTTCACCGGTTGCCATTGCGGAATATGCAAAGCTTGGTAAAGACAGCGTTTTTGACGGCAAAAAGGTCACTATGGTAATGGACCACTTTGCGCCTAACAAAGACATAAAGGCGGCTGAGCAGTGTAAAATGTGCCGTGATTTTTGCGGTAAAATGGATATTGAAAACTTTTTTGATGTAGGACAAATGGGAGTAGAACATGCTATACTTCCCGAAAAGGGACTTGTGGTTTGCGGAGATGTTGTGATAGGCGCTGACTCTCATACATGTACTTACGGAGCACTCGGCGCGTTTTCAACAGGCGTAGGGTCAACTGATATGGCATGCGGTATGGCGACAGGCAAGGCGTGGTTTAAGGTGCCTTCTGCTATTAAATTTGAACTGAAAGGCCAGCTTACCGGATATGCAACCGGAAAGGATGTAATTTTACATATAATCGGTATGATAGGTGTTGACGGTGCACTTTATAAATCAATGGAATTTGTAGGTGAGGGTGTACATACACTGTCAGTCTCAGATAGACTCTGTATGGCAAATATGGCAATAGAGGCCGGAGGAAAAAACGGTATATTTGAAGTGGATGATAAAACCATTGAATATGTCAAAGCTCATAGCAAACGTGAGCCTAAAATATTCAAAGCTGACGCTGATGCTGTTTATGATGAGACTTATGTCATAGATCTGTCTGAAATAAAACCGACAGTTGCATTTCCTCATTTGCCGGAAAACACACATCTTGTTGAGGAGATTGAAGAAATTAAAATAGATCAGGTAGTAATCGGGTCCTGTACTAACGGTAGGCTTGAGGATCTTATTGCGGCAGAGAAGATCATGCGAGGCAAAAAGGTCGCTAAAAATGTTCGCTGCATTGTAATTCCCGCAACTCAGAAAATATATCTTGAGGCAATGGAGATGGGTCTTTTAAAATCATTTATTGAGTGTGGTGCGGCTGTTTCCACTCCGACTTGTGGACCTTGTCTTGGCGGGCATATGGGAATACTTGCAAAGGGTGAGCGTGCGGTTGCTACAACAAACCGTAACTTTGTAGGCAGAATGGGACATCCCGAATCAGAGGTCTACCTTGCAAGTCCCGTAGTGGCTGCGGCAAGTGCAATAACAGGTAAAATTTCTCATCCCAAGGAGGTAGAGTAATATGAAGTTTGAAGGAAAGGTCATAAAATACGGAGATAATGTTGATACAGATGTAATCATTCCAGCAAGATATCTGAATACCATTGACAAAAAAGAACTTGCCTCCCACTGCATGGAGGATCTTGATAAGACTTTTATCTCACGTGTACAAAAGGGAGATATTATGGTCGCAGGATTTAATTTTGGCTGCGGCTCATCTCGTGAGCATGCTCCTATCGCAATAAAGGAAAGCGGTATTTCTCTTGTTATTGCCAAAAGCTTTGCTCGTATATTTTACCGTAATTCAATAAATATAGGTCTTCCTATCTTGGAGTGTCCCCAAGCAGTTGATGCAATCAGTGAGGGAGATAAACTGGAGGTAGACCTTGACAATGGTGTTATTTATAATAAAACCAGTGGTAAAGAATATAAGACACAGCCTTTTCCGCAGTTTATCCAGAATATAATACTCAGCGGCGGACTTGTTGAATCGGTAAAAAAAGGTTTAATTAAATAAAAGGAGAAAGTGTGATGGATTATAATATAGCTCTTCTGAAGGGCGACGGAATCGGTCCTGAAATAGTTGACAGCGCCGTCGCAGTATTAAATAAAATCGGCAAAAAGTATTCTCATACTTTTAACTTTACAGAGTATCTTATGGGCGGATGTGCGTATGACGCTACAGGAAATCCGCTGCCTGAAGAGACTGTAAAAGGCTGTCTTGCAAGTGACAGTGTTATTTTGGGAGCTGTCGGCGGTCCTAAGTGGGATACTTTACCGGGACATCTTCGTCCTGAACATGCGCTTTTGGGAATACGTTCGGCTCTCGGTCTTTATACAAATTTAAGGCCAGCAAAGCTGTATCCTGCACTTAAGGAGGCGTGTCCTCTTCGTGAGCAGGTCGCTGCTAAAGGCTTTGATCTTTTGATGATAAGAGAGCTTACAGGCGGTATTTATTTTGGCGAAAGGGGAAGACGTGACGGTAAAAACGGACCTGAAGCATTTGACACCGAATGTTACAGTGAGATGGAAGTTGAACGTATTGCACGCGTTGCGTTCAACTCAGCCAGACTTAGAAATAAAAATGTAATTTCTATTGATAAGGCAAACGTTCTTGAAAGTTCTAGACTGTGGAGAGAAGTCGTGCATAGAGTGGCAAAAGAATATCCTGATGTTTCCTGTACGGATATGCTTGTTGATAATGCTGCAATGCAGCTGATAAAAAATCCGCAGCAGTTTGATGTCGTGGTAACATCAAATATGTTCGGAGATATTTTGTCCGACGAGTCTTCGCAATTAACAGGATCTATAGGAATGCTTGCTTCTGCATCTCTCGGTGACGGAAAACGCGGACTTTATGAACCAATTCACGGCTCCGCACCGGATATAGCCGGAAAGGGAATTGCCAATCCGATAGCTACCGTATTATCAGCAGCTATGATGCTTCGTTTTTCATTCAATCTTGAAAAAGAAGCAGATGATATAGAAAATGCTGTCGATACAGTTTTAAATGACGGTTACCGTACGTCTGATATAGTAGGTACATCAAAAGCCACTCCGCTTACAACTGTACAGATGACTGAGAAAATCCTTGAAAAAATATAAATGAAGGTGAAATAAAATGCAGGAAATCAAAGTGACACTTACACAGAATAAAAAGCAAAAACCTGATCCGTCTTCTCTGGGATTTGGCAAATATTTTACAGATCATATGTTTTTAATGGATTATTATGACGGAAAAGGCTGGATCGATCCGCGTATCGTACCTTACGGACCTTTGCCTCTTGAACCTTCAGCAATGTGTCTGCACTACGGACAGGAGGTTTTTGAAGGAATGAAAGCATACCGTAGGGAAAACGGCGGTGCTGTACTTTTTCGTCCTGACAAAAACATGGAAAGATTGAATGTTTCAAATGAGCGGCTTTGTATTCCGCTCATCGATGAAAAGTTTTGTGTTGAGGCCATAAGACGGCTTGTGGAAATTGATAAAGATTGGATACCTGAAGGTGAGAATACAGCTCTGTATATACGTCCGTTCATTATCGCGGTGGATCCGGCTCTTGGAGTACATCCTGCAAAGCATCTAATGTTTATAGTAATCATGTCACCTGTAGGGTCATATTATAAAGAAGGTATCAATCCCGTAAAAATTTACGTTGAAAGAAAATATGTTCGTGCTGTAAAAGGCGGTATGGGATTTACCAAGACTGCAGGCAACTATTCTGCTTCACTCAAAGCCCAGGATGAGGCAGAGAAAAAGGGATATACTCAGGTGCTGTGGCTTGATGGTGTTGAGCGTAAGTACATTGAAGAAGTCGGTACAATGAACGTGTTTTTCAAAATAAACGGCGAGATTATAACCCCGTCGCTTGAAGGCTCAATATTAAGCGGTATTACCAGAATGTCCTGTATTGAGGTGCTTAGAGATAAGGGCTATAAAGTTACCGAGAGAAGATTGGCTCTTGATGAGGTTGTAAAGGCAGCTGAGAATGGGACGCTCGAAGAGGCGTTTGGAACTGGTACTGCGGCTGTTATTTCTCCCATAGGTCAGCTTATTGTCGATGATAAAGAGATTGATATAAATAATGGCAAAATAGGAGAAATATCTCATTTGCTTTATGATACCATTGTAGGAATACAAAATGGAAAAATCAAGGATGATTACGGCTGGATTATGCCGGTTTAATTAAATAAAAAAGCAAAGGTTACACCTTTGCTTTTTTTATACTGGGATTGAATTTTTATGAAAAATGCGGTATAATCACTTTTTGTAATAATATGGTGATGGGTATTTTTATGGAAAATGTGATTTATTATGTAGGCCAGGCTGTAGGAATTATAGGATTAATAATAATGGTGCTTTCTTTTCAGCAGAAGACACAGAGAAAAATTGTTTTGTATCAGCTTGCAAGTTCGATGTTGTTTACCGTTCACTATTTTATGCTGGGCGCGTATGTTGGCAGTTTACTTAATTTTATCGGTATTTTTCGTGCTTTTGTTTTTGCTAATAAGAATAAAAGCTGGGCTCAGAAAAAATTTTGGCTTTATCTGTTCCTTACAGCATTTGTCACAGTAGGCATATTGACACTTGACGGAGATATTAATATTTTTGAATGGAATGCGAGCTTTTCAAGCATTTCAACGTATATAGCCATGCTGCCTATTATCGGTATGTCTTTTACGACCGTCGCTTTTTGGATTACATATGCTCCTACTGTTCGTAAGCTTTCTTTTCCCAATTCGCCCTGTTGGCTTATATATAATTTTTATAATCATTCGTGGGCTGGAGTAGCAACTGAAATTATTGTAATGACATCCATCATTGTTGCAATGATAAGATATGACTTTAAAAAGGTACGATCATAAATGACACAACATCTAAAATTTAAGAATATAGAGTACTTGATGCACTCACCTGAAAAATTTGATGAGACAAAAAAATATCCTGTAATAGTTTTTTTACATGGTTCCGGATCTCGTGGCAACGATATATCTATTGTTGAAAACAGCAGTGCATTTACAAAACTTTGTGCATATCAAAATCATGAATGTATTATAGCTGCGCCTCAATGCTGTGCTGTTAATTGGAACGAGATAATGAGTACTTTGATCGATTTTATATATATGCTGCGATCACTTGATTTTGTTGACAGCCATCGTATATATCTTACCGGAAACAGTATGGGCGGCTATGGCACATGGGAGCTTGCGTCTTTGCGTCCGTGGCTTTTTGCGGCAATTATGCCGATTTGCGGCGGTGGAATTGCTTGGCATGCTTACCGCCTTAAAACTGTTCCGGTATATGCATATCATGGTATACTTGATAAAGAAGTGCTGCCGGAGGAGAGTCTTAAAATGGTACGCGAGGTAAACCTTGCAGGGGGAAGTGCCGAAATAACTTTTTTTCCGCATCTTTCACATAACTGTTGGGATAGAGTCTATGAGGATAATTCATTGATAGGCAAGCTTTTTCAGCATAGTTCAAGCGGTGAAAAACCTGATTTTACGGAATTTACAAATGAAAATTACGGTTAAAGGAGAATAAAAAATGGAATATAGAACAGAGCATGACAGTATGGGAGAGGTGCGTGTCGAGTGCGATAAATACTGGGGAGCGCAGACACAGCGAAGCTTTGAGAATTTTAAAATCGGCAGCGAAAAGATTCCTATGGAAATGATTTATGCCATAACAATGGTAAAAAAGGCATGTGCTGTGGTTAATAACAAATTGAATCCGGGTAAGATGACAAAGGAAAAAACAGCTGCAATAGTGTCTGCCTGTGATGAAATATTAGACGGCAGACTGGATGCTCATTTTCCTCTATCAGTATGGCAGACAGGCAGCGGAACACAGACAAATATGAATGTCAATGAAGTGATTGCAAATCGGGGAAATGAAATAGCAGGTGAAAAAATTTTGCATCCCAACGATGACGTTAATATGTCACAGTCGTCAAATGATGTATTCCCTTCTGCAATACACATGAGCTTTGTTCTTGCAGTTGAAAATAATCTGTTAGAGAAAATTACAGAATTGGCAAAAACTTTTAATCGTCTTGAACAGGAAAACCGCAATATTATAAAAATCGGAAGGACACATCTTATGGATGCAACTCCTGTTTTATTTTCGCAAGAAATAAGTGGCTGGCGATCAATGGTTGAAAAATCGAAGGATATGCTGGTATGTGCGCTTGGTTTTTTGCGTCAGTTAGCTATCGGTGGAACTGCTACAGGTACCGGAGTCTGTTCACCTATCGGTTTCGGGAAGCATGTCTGCGTTGAGCTTTCAAAAATTGCCGGAACTCATTTTGAAGAATCAGACAACAAATTTTATTCTCTTACTTCCAAGGATGCGATAGTTTTTGCACATGGTGCTCTTAATGCGCTTGCATCTGATCTGTGGAAAATCGCTAATGACATACGGTTGCTGGCAAGCGGTCCGCGATGTGGATTGGGAGAAATAACGATTCCTGCCAATGAACCTGGAAGTTCAATTATGCCTGGGAAAGTAAATCCCACACAATGCGAGTCTGTTACCATGGTTGCTTTGCAGGTTCAAGCAAATAATGCTGCGATTTCAATGGCTGCATCTCAGGGAAACTTTGAACTTAATGTTTTTATGCCGGTCATTGCATATGATTGCTTGAATTCTATAAAATTGCTTTCAGATGTTATTCGTTCATTTGATAAAAATTGTGTTTCAGGGATAAAGGCAAATTCATTTAAAATGCAAGAGAACTTAGAAAACTCTCTTATGCTTGTTACTTCTCTTTCTCCGCAGATAGGATATGAAAATGCAGCAAAAGTCGCAAAATATGCATATGACAACAATGTAACTTTAAAAGAGGCATGCATAAAACTTAATATACTTGATGATATACAATTTGATAAAATTGTTCGTCCGGAAAATATGGTACATGGTTATTGATAAAACAGGGCTGCCGTTAAGGCAGCCCTGTTTTTTATTCATTACTTTTCAATAATTAGTATTTAAAATTAAAAAAAGTCTTGAATGTCTAAAGCTTTAACCTTATAATATATAAGTTAGATGTATTATTTAAAATATAAACTGATATTAATATTTGCTGATTTAAATATGTCAAATTTTATGGCACATTAAAGTTGTCGGTTGGTATTAAAATCGGTATTGTGAAATATCTGAAATTTGAAATAATACTCTGTATATGAAAAGTGTTAAAAAATAAGGATACATGAGGATTAGGGAAATGACAAAGTTTATATTTGTGACCGGTGGTGTTGTATCCGGTCTGGGAAAAGGAATTACTGCTGCATCTTTAGGTAGACTGCTTAAAGCACGCGGACTGAAAGTCGCAGCTCAAAAGCTAGATCCGTACATTAATGTCGATCCCGGCACAATGAGTCCATATCAGCATGGCGAGGTATATGTGACAGAAGATGGAGCTGAAACTGATCTTGATCTTGGTCACTATGAACGTTTTATAGATGAGGACTTAAATAAATATTCAAATCTTACTACAGGAAAAGTTTACTGGAATGTGCTGAATAAAGAACGACGCGGTGAATATCTGGGAGAGACTGTACAGGTGATTCCTCATATAACGCGAGAAATAAAAGACTTTATATACAGAGTTGGTAAGAAGACACAAGCAGATGTTGTAATAACCGAGATAGGAGGCACTACCGGAGATATTGAAAGTCAGCCATTTTTGGAAGCCATCCGTCAGGTAGGCCTTGAGGTGGGTAGAGAAAACAGTCTGTTTATTCATGTTACGCTTGTGCCCTATATACGTGGATCCGAAGAGCATAAATCAAAGCCGACACAGCACTCAGTAAAGGAACTTCAGGGGATGGGGATAACTCCTAATATTATTGTGCTCAGATGTGATGAACCGCTTGAAGAGTCTATTTTTAAAAAAATTTCATTGTTTTGCAATGTGAAACCTGACTGTGTAATAGAAAACAGAACGCTTCCCGTGCTGTATGAAGCTCCTATTATGCTTGAAAGCAGTAACTTTTCCGATATCGTTTGCCGTGAATTGAAAATTGATGCGCCCGCTCCGGATCTTTCTGATTGGAACGAGATGCTTAAACGGATAAAAAACAGAGATAAAGAGGTTACTATAGGGCTTGTGGGCAAATATGTTCAACTCCACGATGCTTATTTGTCGGTCGCTGAGGCAATTCGGCATGCAGGATATGAAAACGGTGCTCGTACACATATAGAATGGATAGATTCTGAGACGGTTACAAAAGATAATGTTGCTCAGATCATAGGAAAATGCAATGGTATTATAGTGCCTGGCGGTTTCGGCAACCGAGGTATTGAAGGCAAGATTGAAACTGCAAAATATTGTCGTGAAAACAACATTCCGTTTTTGGGTATATGCTTGGGCATGCAAATTTCAGTTATAGAATTTGCAAGAAATGTATGTGGAATGACTGATGCAAATTCAGGTGAGTTTGATGAATTGTCAAAACATAAGGTAATAGATTTTCTGCCGGATCAGCACGCAAATATTGATAAAGGCGGTACATTGCGTTTGGGTGCATATCCTTGTAAAATAAAACCTGATACCCAGATGTATCGATGTTATAATAAAGAACTCATATCTGAACGGCATAGACACAGGTATGAATTCAATAATGACTTTCGTGACGAGCTTGAAAACGCAGGTCTTGTTATCAGCGGTACGTCGCCTGATGATTATATAGTGGAAACAGTTGAAATACCGCAAAATGATTTTTTTGTCGGGGTTCAATTCCATCCTGAGTTTAAAAGCAGACCAAATAAGGCGCATCCGCTTTTCAGAGAACTTGTAAAAACCGCGCTTGAAAAAACCAGTAAATAAGTTTAAGGAGAGTAATAAAATATGTTGACAGCAATAGTAGGAATTAACTGGGGAGATGAAGGAAAAGGCCGTATGGTCGATCTTCTGTCCGAAAAATATGATATTGTTTGCCGTTATCAGGGCGGAAATAATGCAGGTCATACTGTGGTAAATGAACGCGGAAAGTTTATCCTGAATCTTTTGCCGTCAGGAATCCTTCGTGATAGTACTATAAATGTAATGGGCCCAGGTATGGTAATAGATGTTGAGCATCTTTTCCATGAGGTTGAGAATCTTCGCAAGGGTGGTATTACCATAACACCCCAACATTTGAAAATCAGCCATATGGCAACGATTTGTATGCCATATCATAAGCTGCTTGACTGCCTTGAGGAAGACAGACTTGCCGACAAAAAATTCGGCTCTACCAGACGCGGTATAGCACCTGTATATTCTGATAAATATATGAAAAAAACAATTAGAATGGGCGATCTTTTACATCCTGATTATATGAAACAAAAATTAGTCGATATTGTTGAATGGAAAAATCTTACCGTAGAGGGTGGATATCATCATGAGCCTATTTCAGCCGATGAAATGATTTCCTGGATAGAGACATATGCGATGCCGTTCAGGGATTATATATGCAACACTACTGAGTTTCTAGGCAGTGCGGCTCATGACGGTAAAAAGATAATGTTTGAAGCTCAGCTCGGTGCACTTAGAGATATAGATTTCGGAATATATCCGTACACCTCATCTTCATCGGTTATAGCGGCATACGCGCCTATCGGAGCCGGTATACCGTATATGAGACTTGATGAGAGCATAGGTATTATAAAAGCATACTCAAGCTGTGTAGGAGAAGGTCCTTTTACATGTGAATTATTCGGTCAGGACGGTGACAAACTCCGTAAAGCAGGAGGAGAATACGGCGCTGCTACAGGACGCCCCAGACGTGTTGGCGGATTTGATGTTGTTGCATCACGCTACGGGACATTGATTCAAGGTGCAACATGCCTTGCTCTTACTAAACTTGATATACTCTCATATCTTGAAAAAATTCCTGTCTGTGTGTCATATGATATAAACGGGGTAAAGACTGAAAAATTTCCAACAGGACAAGATCTTGATATAGCAAAACCTGTTTATCAATATTTTGATGGCTGGATGACTGATATTTCTGGCTGCCGTAACTTTGAAGAACTGCCTGAAAATGCCAAAAAATACATAAAATATATTCAGGATAAAATGGAGTGCCCTATAAAGTACATTTCCGTAGGCCCTGAGCGTGAACAGTATATTGAAATGTGATTAAACAGAGGCAATAACCTCTTTACAGGAGAAAGTATGAAGTTTACCAAAATGCACGGCTGTGCAAACGATTATATTTATATTGATTGTACGGCCAAACAACCGGGAAATATACCGCAGCTTGCTGTTTCTCTTTCTGACAGACACACCGGTATTGGCGGTGACGGTATTGTCTTGATATGTAAATCGGATATAGCTGATTTCAAAATGCGTATGTTTAATGCTGATGGTTCTGAAGGTGCTATGTGTGGTAATGCAATCCGGTGTGTAGGTAAATATGTATATGACCGTAAGCTTACCGCTAAAACCCGATTGAATATCGAAACTTTATCAGGTGTAAAGCAGCTTGACTTGTCGGTATCCGATGGAAGGGTTGAATCGGTGACTGTTAACATGGGAAAGCCTGTTATACGCGGCAAAGGAGAGACAGAACCGATTTCAGGTGTAAGGTACTGCTATACTGACATTTCAATGGGAAATCCGCACTGTGTTATATTTATAAAAGATGTTTTAAACTTTGATGTAGCGGGAGTAGGCAGGCGGATTGAAAATATGACGCATCTTTTTCCAGACCGAACAAATGTTGAATTTGCAGAGATAATTGATAGCCGTACATTGCGGATGCGGGTATGGGAACGCGGCAGCGGAGAGACCATGGCTTGCGGAACGGGAGCATGTGCCTGTGTGGCGGCAGCGATTGAACAGGGAAAATGTCAGGCTGGCACGCCTGTTACTGTTTTTTTGAAGGGCGGCAGCCTGGAGATAACTCTAAAATCCGAAATTTTTATGACCGGACCGGCTGAATTTGTATTTGACGGCGAGATAGAGATATAAAAAAAGCATTGTGTAAAGCTATGATTCTTTACACAGTGCCTTTTTACTTGTATAGGTTTTTAAACTCGCGAGGGGTAATTTTAAGAGTGCTCTTAAATACTTTGTTAAAAAATTTGATATTATCATAACCGCATAGTGAAGCGATCTCATTAATTTTTTTATCACTGTTTTCCAGCATGTGACAACTTTGTTCAATGCGGGTACGCTGTAGATATTCCGCAAAACTCATACCCATTTCTTGTGAAAATTTACGTGATATGTGTGATAGAGAGTAGTTGTATCTTTTTGCAATGTCAGATAGACGTATCTTATTCATGTAATGGTTTTTTATATATTCTGTTATTTCAATTACCACATCGCTTTTACCGCTTTGTTTATTGTTTTTGCCGATTTTACGCATTGTTAAAATAAGCATTTCGACAACCAGACATCGTATATACTCAATATATCCGTACTTCTTTTCGTTGTACTCTTCCGTAAGCTCAGAAACTATTTTCAGTATTTTGCCGTCCTTGTCTGTAAATGTCTTGCCGGTGGGTGAAAACTTAAGTGTTTTATAACTGAAGCGTATCAGATAGGAGTTGACCACATCTTTGAAACTGCGGTAGCCTGTGAGTACCCTGTCAATAAATTCAGGATAGAATAGAATGTTTATTATAACAAGCGGTTTGTCCGATATCGATTTATACTCATGCATCGTGCCGTAGTCGACGATAAAGTACTCTCCCGCATTTACAATGGAAGTGTTACCGTCAATATTATGTTCTATTTTTCCGCTTTTTACATAAGAGAATTCCAAAAAATCATGCCCGTGCATTGCACATTCCTGACTTGCTGCTATGGATATGTGAAATTTATTTGCGGCAAGCTCTTCAAATCTGTAAGTCATATCAAAATCACCCCATAAAGAAGAAAAAAAGACTCTTGTTTTATTATAAACTACTGAATATAATAAAGTCAATATATAGATCGGAGGAACAAGTCATGCTGTATAAGAAAAACATTGAAAAAGTCTTGTCTGAACAGCTGTTCAGACATCCTACATCCGAATACCGTGCGGCGCCGTTCTGGTCATGGAATACAAAGCTTGAAAAGAATCAGCTTATGGAACAGATCGAGCACTTCAAAGATATGGGCTTTGGCGGATTCCATATGCATACACGCACAGGTCTTGATACCGAGTATCTGGGTGATGAGTTTATGGAAATGATCAAAGCATGCTGTGACAAAGCAGAACAGGAAGAAATGCTTGCATGGCTGTATGATGAGGACCGCTGGTCATCAGGACCTGCCGGCGGAAAAGTCACTGTAAATAAAAAGTTTCGTCGCAAGCGTCTTGCGTTGTTTACTGAGGATAAGGGCTGGAATACACCTAAAGCTCAGGCGATTGAAACAGGAGAGCCGTATCTGCTTGCATGTTATGATATAGTTCTTGATAATGACGGTTATCTGTTAAGCGGAAATAGAATAGGAATAAATGATAAAGCCGTAGGCACAAAATGGTATGCGTATGCAGTAAACGAAAAAGAGTCTACATGGTTCAACGGACAGACATATGTTGATGCAATGGATGCTGAGGCGATACAGGAGTTTATAAATGTTACGCACAGCCGCTATAACGATGTGATAGGTGACCGATTTGACAAAAGTGTACCTGCGATATTTACCGATGAGCCTAATTTGAATCATGAGGACAGCTGCACAATTCCGACACCCGATTATAAGGGCAGAATAATAACCGGATGGACAAGATTTTTTGAGGAAAACTTCAAAAAGGCTTACGGTTATGATATATTGGATGAGCTTGCCAAGCTTTTCTGGATAACGCGTGACAGAAGCGATTCTATTATAAAATATAACTACTTTGATTTTGCTGCAGAGCAGTTTTCTGTTAATTTCTGCGGCCAGATCGGGCAGTGGTGCGACAGCCATAAAATATCGTTTACCGGCCATCTTCTGCGAGAGCCCGGTCTTGAGAGCCAGTCTATAACATGCGGAGAAACCATGCGCAGTTACGGAAAGTTCGGCATACCGGGAATTGATATGCTATGTGATGAAATTGAGCTTACGACTGCAAAGCAGACCCAGTCAGCTGTACATCAATACGGAAAAGAGGGTATGCTATCTGAGCTTTACGGAGTTACTAATTGGGATTTTGACTTCAGGGGTCATAAATTTCAGGGTGACTGGCAGGCGGCGCTGGGGGTTACTGTGCGAGTGCCGCATCTGGCATGGCTTTCAATGGCGGGAGAGGCAAAACGTGATTATCCGGCAGCCATCGGATATCAGTCGCCTTGGTATAAGGAATATCCCATTATAGAAAACCACTTTGCACGTATCAATACAGCACTTACACGTGGTGTTCCTATCGTTAAGATCGGTGTTATTCATCCGGTTGAAAGCTACTGGATTTGTGCCGGTCCTAACTCACAGATGTCCGTTCAGGTTAACGCTCTTGAATCCGGTTTTGAAAATATCACATCATGGCTTCTTGAATCACACTTGGATTTTGATTATATATGCGAATCACAGCTGCCGGTAATGTCAGATTCTGCAAATCCAAAATCAGTAGGAAAAATGAGTTATGACGCTATAGTTATACCGGGCTGTCTGACACTCAGAAAATCCACTGTGAAATATTTGGAAGCCTTTGCCGCGGCAGGCGGAAAGGTTATATTTGCAGGCAGCTGTCCGGAATATATTGACGGTGTAAAAAGCAGCGGCTGCAAAACGTTGTTTGATAATAGTACTAATGTAAGCTTTGACAGGGCATCTATTTGCGATGCGCTTGCTAAGTTCAGAACTGTCGGTTTAAGCTTTAAAAATGGAAATGAAGCAAGTAATCTTATTTATAATTACCGCCAGGATACAGATTGCAGATGGCTGTTTGTTGCGCACTGCAAAAAACCTGAAAGCGGCAGACATGCCGTGGGCACGCAATATGATGTCGTTTCTGCAGATAGCGTTATAATATCTGTTAAAGGCAAGTTTACACCGATTGAGTATGATACAATGACAGGCGATATACGTCCGATTAAAAGTACATATGAAAACGGTAATACTGTTATTTCAAGAGAACTGAATTGTCTTGACAGTCTGCTTATAAAACTTGTGTCGTATTGCGATACTGTCATACCTCATAAAAAAGAATTTGTTGAACTTGACAAGTATGATATAAAGTCTGCTGTGGATTATAAGTTAAGCGAAAAAAATGTTTTGTTGCTTGATATTGCAGAATACGCATTTGACAATGGTGATTATCAGCCTAAAGAGGATGTGCTGAGAATTGACAACAAATTCAGAAAGCTTCTGGATTACCCCGGTCGTACCGGTGCTCTGGCTCAGCCATATACGATGAAAAAGGAGCCGGAGACGCATATTTTGCATCTGCGTTATCAGTTTGAAAGCGAAATTTCAGTAAAAAATGCACTGCTTGCGTTGGAAGATGCCGAAAAAGTAACTATACATCTTAACGGTCAGACCGTGCCAAACAATGTGATAGGATATTTTACCGACCGGTCTATTAAAACTGTAAAACTTCCTGAAATAAAGCCCGGAAAAAATATATTGGTCCTTGATTTGCCGTTCGGTAAGCGGACAAATGTCGAATGGTGTTATATCCTGGGCGATTTCGGAGTTCATGTTTGCGGATGTGAGAGTATTATTGCGGCTTTATCCCCAAAAATAGGCTTTGGGGATATAACTTCACAAGGCTTGCCTTTTTATGGCGCCAATGTGACATATATCACCGAAATCGAAATGCCTTGTGACGGTGCGGTAAAGGTACACGCATCAGATTACCGGGGGTCTCTGATAGGAGTAAGCATTGACGGTGAGCGTGTGGGAAGCATAGTTCTTCCTCCGTATGACTGTATTATTGAAAATGTGACAAAGGGTAAGCATAAACTTGAACTTACAATATTCGGAAACCGCCATAACAGCTTCGGCGCTCTTCACAGTGTAAATACGTCACAGCGCTGGTTCGGACCAAATGTATGGCGTACAGGCAGTGACGACTGGAGCTACGAATACAATCTGAAAAAGTTCGGTATTTTAAAAAGTCCTGTTATAACTTTGATGAAATAAAATCCCCCTAGGAAATTATGCTGTCATTATTGTTCTTTATCTATATTGACGCTGAGTAAATTTGGCATGATATATTTTTAAAGAGTTCAGAAAAAACTTGCATAAATCAAAATCAGTCTCCGATTATTAAAATCGGAGACTGATTTTTTATTAATAATATCACTCTTTTTTATTTTAGGAATCTTATTTATCGGTATCGATTTTTTTTACATGCGGACATTCAAGCTTAACTCTGCATGTAGGCGCCGCCCAGTACACAGCATTTTTAATTATCATCTGCACATTTTTATCTTTAAATATCGGAAAGGTTTCATGACCGGGCTGAAAATAGAATATTTTGCCGTTGCCTCTGTAAAAACAGCAACCGGATCTGAAGATTTCTCCGCCTTCATACCAACCGCCAAATACAAGTTCATCCGGCTCAGGAATGTCAAACGGCTCAGAATATGTCTCTTCATGTTCAAGCTCAAAATATCTGTCTATTCCGCATGCTATTGGGTGTCCGGGTTTTATTACCCAGATACGTTCCTTATCACCATCTTCGCGCCAGCTCAGATTGCAGGTGGTACCCATCAGACGCTTAAACGGTTTTGAATGGTGAGCGGAGTGAAGAGCTATAAAACCCATGCCGGAAAGCACAGCATTTTGTACAAGTTCTGCGGCATGATCGGAAACCTTGTTATGGGCGCAGTGTCCCCACCATATAAGAACATCCGTATCATCCAGAAGCTGTTGACTTATTCCACAGTCATCAAGATCCAGTGTAGATGTTTTAACCTCAATATCATCATATATATCCAAAAAATCTTTAATGGCTGTATGTATGCCGTTAGGATATATTGAGCCGACTTGCGGATTTGTTTTTTCATGTTCAAATTCATTCCATACAGTTACTTTAATCATATCAACACCTCTTGTAAATTAATTTTACTTGATTTGTATTGTAACATATATGCATTAAAAAGTCTATACTATATGTGTTTTTTAAAATATAAAGGCAATACTAATAAAAAAGATGTACGGAGGCATTTAATTGAACTTTTTTGATAGTTTTGACAATAATATAAAACTGTTCAAGGACGCGTTTGACAGAGACGATACATTTGTAATAAAACATATAAAAAACGAGTATAATCCGCATCTTAAGATAGCAATTGCTGTTGTAAACTGTATGGTGAGTAATGATGTAGTTGATCGCGATATTATTTCTCCTCTGTCTAAAATGCACTTTACCCAAGACAATATAGAGAGTATTGAAAAAGAGGGCATATTCGCCCACAGCACTCAGATTCAGACCGATGCTGACGCTGCGATAATCAGTGTGGCGTCCGGTGACTGTGCTGTTATCGTTGCGGATAACGCACAGGTTATAACAATAGATACCAAAGGTATGGCACAACGAGGTGTTGATGCACCGGAAAGTGAAATGACAATAACCGGACCTTCTGAGGGCTTCAATGAAAACATAATGACAAACCTGTCGCTTGTAAAGCGCAAAATTATGAGCAATAACCTTAAAAATGAATTTATGCAGGCGGGAACTCAGAGCAATTCAAAATTCTGTGTTTGCTATATTGACGGTATAGTGCGTAAGGAGCTTGTGGAAGAGCTTAAGCAAAGACTTGCCAAAATAGACACGGACTATATAGGCGACACAAATTATATCGCCGAAATTATACGCGACAACAAAAGTTCATTTGTAAAAACGTACGGCAAGACAAGCCGGCCGGATGTTTTTGCAGCAAAACTTATGGAGGGTAGAATAGGCATCATTTTGAACGGCTCGCCTACAGCCATAACTCTACCGCATCTTTTTATTGAAAATTTTCAGACGCCCGACGATTATTATATCAACTGCTATTACGCCAATATCGGAAGAGTACTGCGCCTTCTGGGGTTTTATATTTCTTTTTTGCTGCCTGCGGTATATATAGCCGCTATAATGCATCATCAGTCGCTGTTGCCTCCAGAGTGGCTTTACAGTATAAGTGTTTCCCAAAACGGCGTGCCGCTTACATCTGTAATGGAAATAGTATTACTTTTTGCGGTGTTTGAAGTATTGCGTGAGACAGGAGCCAGGATGCCGTCCAGTATTGGCTTGGCGCTTAATGTTGTTGGAGCGATAATACTGGGTCAGTCCGCGGTGGAAGCAAAGCTGGTATCCGCGCCTATGGTTATAGTTGTTGCTTTTTCGGGAGTTATGGGGCTTATGGTTTATGATCTTAAAGGAACTGTGTTTTATGTAAGAGCGGCGCTTATAGTCCTTGGAGCATGCGCAGGGCTTCCGGGAGTTTTAATGGGGTTTACGCTGTTTCTGGCCCTTCTTTACAGCATGACATCTCTGGGAGTCCCGATAATGTATGTAAGCTCACCTCTTTCTGTTGATGGTAAAAACGATACGTTTTTGCGCGCTCCCATTTATAAAATGAATTACCGTCAGTCTAAATTCAGTGAGAATTTAAGGAGGCAGGGCAGGGTATGAAAGCAGTAAACAGAATAGCGGCTGCTGCTGCGGTCATTCTTGCTATAATATTTGCAAGTCTGGGCAGCTATAAAGAGGTTTCAGACTATGACATAGTGAGCGGCATAGCAATCGATTTTGATAATGAGAACTGGCTTGTATGCTGTGAAATATGCGTGCCATCTGCTGATAATGACTTTGGCAGCGGTAGTATTTATGTCAACGGTAAAGGCGATACAATCGATAACGCATTTGAGGACGCTCAGAAAAGAAGCTCAAATATTTTATATACAGACTGCAATCAACTTTATATTATCGGAGAAAATGCAAAAGGGAAACAACAGCTGCGCGATTATTTCATGCAGGATAATATAAATCTCAGAGCCGTAACCGTATATGCAGTAGGAATGGCTGAGGATACGCTGAGTAAAAACAGAGACGATGAGAATTCACGCGCTAGAAGTCTTACTATGGCAAAGAAACTCAGCAGATATTGTTCCGATAATCATCTGCCGTCACCCCGGGTAACTGAGTACCTTAAAGGAAGCACGGCTATAACGGTGTCTCCCGATGAAACACCGTTTATGGAGGGCTGAAAATGCATAAAATAACTGAATCCGGTCCCGCGTTTTGCGTATGTGCGGGAGGAATGTCGATATATATTCTGCACAGTGTAAATTTACTTACGAGCCTTATATCACTTGGTATGGCGGTCTTGTTTTTTATATTTTGCGGGTATATTTTGTCAAAGGTAAATATTGACTACCGCATAAATAAGCCGATAGGCGCGCTGACGGGGATTTATGCTGTGGTTTCGTCCGCTGTGTCAATAACGCTGAGCACGTCTTTGATTATAGAAAGTTCGGTTATGAATAAAAAATTTTATCTGCTTATTCTATTGCTTACCGGTCTGTTTGCGGTCTGCTTCGGAATGACAAAAAGGGATTGTACGGTGTATGTGTCGTTTATAATTGGATTGACGGCGGCATTAGTTTTGTTGGTGCTTATGTTTTTATGTATGCTTCGCACAGACTTTTCACTGCCGAAAATAACATCACCTCAGCCTGAGACACTGCTGCTTCTGACTGCGTTTTCTGTGTGCGATGTGATACTGGTACTGCCGCTGCATAAGGGAAAACCGTCAATGCTGTTTAAAATCGGTGGAATTACTCATTTGTACGGCGTTGCAATGACATTTTTGGCAATATCGGTACTCACTGAAAATGTTTTTTCAATGTCTGATATGCCATGGCTGACTCTGTGGCGTTCTACATTTATATCCTCATTTCTCAACAGTTTTGAGGTGATGGGAGTATGTGCGTTTTTTATATTGAATGCAATAAAAGCGGCAATCGGTATAAAAGCAGCAGTCGATATATGGGGTAAAAAATATACTGTGTTTATAATGCTGTCAATGTTTGCAGCGGCAGGAATGCTGTGGTTGTTTTCAGGCCTCATTTTAGCAGCCGCTGCTGTCTCTGTTATTTCAGGTGTTTTATTGCCGGTAGCATCTTTATTGTCTGCAAAAAAATAAAACAGCCCTGACAAATGTCAGGGCTGTTTATAATAATTTTAAAGTACCTCTGATTCCAGTATACCATAATCTCCGTCATATCTTCTGTATGCGACACAGATATTACCGGTTTCTTCATTAAGAAACATAAAAAATGTATGTCCGAGCATATTCATTTCAAGTATAGCTTCCTCAGCGTCCATTGGTTTTAAATAAACCTTTTTGTGCTTGATAATCTCATAAGTGTCCTCATCTATATATTCGTTATCAAAGTTCATTGAAACGCCCTGATACAGACGTTTTTCGAGCCTTGTTTTGTTTTTGCGTATCTGCCTGATAAGAAGATCTATGATTTCATCAACACATGCTGTAATACTTTTATCTGTACGCTCTGCGCGAAAGTACATACCTTTTTCCGATACGGTTACTTCAACATTCATGTTTTCTCTTGTTTTTGATATTGTTATTGTGGCAATCGCGTCGTCGCTGAAAAATTTATCCAGGCGTGTAAGTTTTTTATCGATAATGTTTTTTTCACGCTCTGTTATTTCAACTTTTCTCAGATTAAATACACTTTTCATCGTTTTTGCCTCCGTTTTTTAAAATCGATAATTAATATTTTATCGTTATATTTATTATAGCACATTAATATAAAAAAATAAAGTTATAATTACCATTTTTTATAAAAATTAAATAAACGGTTAACAGTTCGCACATAAATAAATGCCGCAGCCATGCTGCGGCATTATTTAATCTTCAATGCTCTCGTATACTTTTTCGTCCTGATTGACATAACCCATATCTCGGGCGACTTTTTCGACATATTCTTCATCGATTTCTGCGTCAAGAATTCCTGACAGCCGTTCATGTTCTTCCGATGCCTGAGCGATTTGAGTGTCGCTTTCGCTTATTTGTTGCTTTTTTGTGTTTATTTTTACCTGAAGACCTACAAATACATAAAGCAGGTACGCAGCCGCTGCTGCCAAGACTAATTTTATTATTAAATTTGTCTTTTTTGTTCTTGCCACTATTCAGTAAACCTCCTGCTTTTTTGACAGCCCTGATAAAACCACTCAATATTATAATAACTCGGTTTTTCAAAAAAATAAAGGGCTTTTTTAAAAAAACAAGAAATTTATTAAAAAATTTACAAATGAGCCTGAAAAGCAGTCGGAATGGCGTTAAAACGATTTTTATTATTGCAGTAAGTATTTTTATTATGAGTCTTGCCTGAAAAATGACAAAGGCACTTACGGTAAAATGGCACAGTACAAATCCTGACAGTATGCCGGTTAGGATATACAGCCTGAAAGTCCCGTTGTTAAATATAAATAAGAACGCCAGAATAACCGAAAGAGCGCACAGCGAAAATAATATATCCTCAAATGCGGTTATGAAGGATTTATGAGGTATTGCTATACGAATTATACGGAAAATATCAAAGATAAGACTAAGCAGCGCACCAGTGCATACTGCGGCAAGGAATATAACCGCCTGGTTTTGTAAGCTGATCTCCACGGTTTATTTAAAGAGACTCTTTATTATCGAGCCTGTTTTCTTATCGTGTATGTCGGTGTATGTCAGCGATGCTATGTTGCCTTCTATACTTACATCACCGCTGTCTACGTTAAGCTTGTTGATATGAAGGTCCTCGCCTTTTACTATAAGCACACCCAACTCAGTTAAAACAATAATGCCCTGTTCATTGAAACTGTCTATGTCAAGAACTCCTGTCAGGGCTATTTTTTTTCTGTTTTCCATAAGTACATTGTGCGGTTTTTGCATACGCGTCTGCTGTTTCTCCTGCTGCTGCATGATGATACCTCCTTTTTTTAAAATGATATTCGGACAAAAGTAATATTATAACCGCGGGTAAAAAATAAGACCGTACACTTTTGGTGTACGGTCTAATCTGTTGTATCAGCGTATCACAAGCTCGCTGCCGTTGAAGTCCACAGTTACTGAAGAGTGTGGCTTTATCGTCTGTGCGATTATCTGACGGCTGATGAGTGTCTCTACATGTTTTTGGATAAAACGCCTGAGCGGACGCGCACCGTAAATCGGATCATATCCGCTGTCGATAATATATTGCTTTGCGCTGTCGGTAAGAACACATTTTATATCGTGTTCTGCAAGACGTTTGTTAAGTGAATTTATCATAAGATCAATTATTTTTGCAATATCTGATTTGGTAAGCGGTTTGTAGAAGACTATCTCGTCAAGTCTGTTCAAAAATTCCGGTCTGAAAGATTTTGACAGCAGTTCGTTGAGCTGAGTCTGTGCGGATTCGGTTATTTGTCCGTTTTTGTCTATACCGTCAAGAAGAATTTGAGAACCCAGATTGGAGGTCAGGATTATGATGGTATTTTTAAAATCCACAACGCGTCCCTGAGAATCGGTGATTCTTCCGTCATCCAGTACCTGCAAAAGAATATTGAAAACATCCGGATGTGCTTTTTCCACCTCGTCAAACAGTACTACTGAGTACGGTTTGCGTCTTACTGCCTCTGTCAGCTGTCCGCCTTCTTCGTATCCCACATAACCGGGAGGCGCTCCGATAAGCCGTGAAACAGAGAACTTTTCCATATATTCGGACATATCCAGTCTTATTATGTTTTTCTCATCATCAAACAACGATTCGGCAAGTGCTTTTGCGAGTTCTGTCTTGCCGACGCCTGTAGGTCCTAAAAACATAAATGAGCCTATCGGTCTGTTTTTGTCCTGAATACCGGCACGTGAACGTATTATGGCGTCACAAACACGCGAAACGGCATCGTCCTGCCCGATTACACGCTTGTGCAATATGTCAGAAAGTGACAGAAGTTTTTCACGTTCGCTCTGAACCAGACGCGATACGGGAATACCAGTCCATCTTTCTACTATTTTTGCAATTTCTTCATCGGTGACCTTGTCTCTTAAAAGGCTGGTTTCCTTTTTATGCTCTGCCGCGCTGGCTTCAAGTTTCTCAAGCCGTGCTGTAAGCTGAGGGAGCTTGCCGTATTTGAGCTTAGCAGCTTTTTCAAGATCATGCTGTTGCTCTGCGGTCTCTATCTGTGCATTCAGATCGTTTATCTGCTTTCTCAGTCCTGATAATTCTCCGATTTCCCGTTTTTCGTTGTCCCATTTTGCTTTCATTTCGGAAAATTTGTCCCTGAGTTCTGCAAGCTCTTTTTGGATCTCTTCAAGTCTTGCAGTTGCCTCGCTGTCTTTTTTTACAGCCTGTTCTTCGATTTCCAGCTGCATTATTTTTCGTTGGATTATATCCAGCTCAGTCGGCATCGAGTCGATTTCGCAGCGGATAAGAGCACACGCTTCATCAACAAGGTCAATGGCCTTATCAGGCAAAAACCTGTCTGTAATATATCTGTCTGAAAGGGTAGCTGCAGCAATAAGGGCGTTGTCCTGTATTTTGACGCCGTGAAAGACTTCATACCGTTCTTTAAGTCCGCGAAGAATAGCAATAGTATCCTCTACCGTAGGTTGATTAATCATTACCGGCTGGAATCTGCGCTCGAGCGCCGGATCTTTTTCGATGTACATACGATATTCATCAAGAGTTGTAGCGCCTATGCAGTGCAACTCACCTCTAGCGAGCATCGGTTTTAAAATATTGCCCGCATCCATAGCGCCTTCTGTCTTTCCCGCACCGACTATCGTGTGAAGTTCATCGATAAAAAGTATGATGTTTCCTTCGCTCTTTTTGACTTCCTGTAAAACAGCCTTAAGTCTGTCTTCAAATTCGCCGCGATATTTAGCGCCGGCGATAAGTGAACCCATATCAAGAGAAAATATAGTCTTGTTTTTAAGACTGGTCGGCACATCGTTTCTTACGATTCTCTGTGCAAGACCTTCGGCAATTGCGGTTTTGCCGACACCTGGCTCACCTATCAGTACCGGGTTGTTTTTAGTTTTCCTTGAAAGTATGCGTATGACATTACGTATTTCGCTGTCACGTCCGATTACCGGATCCAGCTTTTGCGCTCGTGCACGCTCAACAAGATCGGTACCGTACTTTTTCAGAGCATCGTAGGTGTCTTCGGGATTGGTACCTGTGACCCTGGTATTGCCACGTATTCCTACAAGTGCTTTCATAACGGCATCTTTTGTTATTCCGTTATTTGTAAATATTTTTTTGACCTGATCGTTTGGATTGCTCAGCAGTGCAAGGAAAATATGCTCAACAGATGTATATTCATCTTTCATATTCTGAGCGATTCTTTCAGCGCTTTCAAGTGTGTTCACAGTATCGTTGGCAGCGTATAGTTCTCCGCCGCTGACACGCGGCAGATTCTCAACAGCCGCAAGTGTGTCCGCTTCAGTCTGCTGTTCATTGCAGCCCAGTTTTATCAAAAGCTGTGTTATCAGCCCTTTGGCTCTTAGCAACGCAAGAAGAATATGCTGCTGCGTAAGCTGCTGATTGCCGTTTTCTCTTGCTATTTGCTGCGCGTCCTGTATAGCTTCAACTGATTTTTCGGTATATTTATTTAAATTCATAATAATTCTCCTTTCATTGCTTTTCAAATAGTGTAAACTATAATTATGTATATATTATGAATAAATTGTTACAACAAAATTAAAATTAGCACTCTATTTCAAAGAGTGCTAATTTGGCTTGCGATGTATTGTCTAAAGGCATTGCCTAAAATTATTTACCGAAACGGTATGGTATACAGCTGAAATTAAGTAAAAATAACTTTTTTATTCTTCAGGCTGGGGCGGGATACCGTCAAATCCCTTTTGTAAATCGGCGTCAGTGGGAATGTAATCCTGCATCTGACCGTTATGAAATTTTTCGTAGGCTGCCATATCAAAATATCCTGTTCCGGTAAGTCCGAAAACAATAACTTTTTTATCACCGGTCTCTTTACATCTGAGAGCTTGGTCAATCGCAACACGTATGGCGTGACTGCTTTCGGGAGCTGGGAGAATACCTTCGGTTCGGGCAAAATATTCTGCCGCTTCAAATACACTTGTTTGTTCGACGCTTACAGCCTCCATAAGTCCGTCGTGATAAAGCTGGCTTAAAGTGCTGCTCATTCCGTGATACCTCAGTCCGCCGGCGTGATTTGCCGAGGGAATGAAATTGCTTCCTAAAGTATACATTTTTGCAAGAGGGCATACCATACCGGTGTCGCAGAAATCATACGCGAATTTACCTCGTGTAAAGCTGGGGCAGGAGGCGGGTTCGACAGCTATAATTCTATAATCCGCTTCACCGCGCAGTTTTTCACGCATAAACGGGGCTATAAGGCCGCCCAGATTGCTGCCTCCTCCTGCGCAGCCGATAATTATATCGGGTTTTATGCCGTATTTATCAAGAGCCGTTTTTGTTTCAAGACCTATTATGCTCTGATGTAAAAGCACTTGATTGAGAACACTGCCCAATACATAACGATATCCTTCGTGGGTTGTAGCATCCTCGACGGCTTCGCTTATTGCACATCCCAGACTGCCTGTTGTTCCGGGATGCTGTTCAAGTATTTTGCGTCCGACTTTTGTCAGGGTGCTCGGACTTGGTGTAACTGACGCGCCGTATGTACGCATAACTTCGCGTCTGAAAGGTTTCTGCTCATATGAAACTTTGACCATGTATACCCTGCAATCCAAGCCAAAATAGGCGGTTGCCATGCTCAGCGCAGTGCCCCATTGTCCGGCGCCTGTTTCTGTAGTCACGCCTTTCAGTCCTTGCTTTTTGGCATAGTATGCCTGTGCTATGGCGCTGTTGAGTTTATGGCTGCCGCTTGTGTTGTTTCCTTCAAATTTATAATAGATTTCAGCCGGAGTATCCAGCTTTTTTTCAAGACAGTATGCTCTTACCAACGGAGACGGTCTGTACATTTTGTAGAAGTCAATGATCTGTTCAGGTATATCAAAATATGCAGTCTTGTCATCCAGTTCCTGTTTTACCAGTTCCTCACAGAATACTCCGTCAAGTTCCTTTTCGGTCATAGGCTTCATAGTCGCGGGATTGAGCAGGGGAGCGGGTTTATTTTTCATGTCCGCTCTGAGGTTGTACCATTGTTTTGGCAGCTCTTTTTCGTCAAGATAGATTTTGTAAGGGATTTCTTTCATAATAGGTTCTCCTTTCGATAGGGGGAAGGATTAAAAATAAAAAAGCTCCTGTCCCCAATAAATAAAATTATTGCAGGGACAAGAGCAAAAAACTCCTGCGGTGCCACCCGGCTTGACGTAAATCTACGTCCTCTCACAGCGCGCGTTCACGCGCCGGCATTTTATAACGGAGTGCTGACTCCGGCTTGCATACTCAAAAATTTCAGCTTGCCCTCGGAAATCCATTCAAATACAGCCCATTGTACCGCATTTCACCAGCCTGCGGCTCTCTGTGACAAGAACATGTATCCTACTCACTTTTCCTCATCGGTTTAGTATACTTTATCATCTGACCAATACAATGTCAAGAGTTTTTTAAAATTAATAATTTTCGGCTTTGATTTCAAAGTAAGCCTTCGGATGCGCGCAAACCGGACAAATTTCGGGTGCGTTTTTGCCGATGACGATATGCCCGCAGTTTGAACACTGCCATATAGCGTCCCCGTCTTTTGAAAATACAAGGCCGTTTTCAACATTGCTTAACAGTTTCCTGTAACGCTCCTCGTGCTCTTTTTCGATCTTTGCCACTTCTTCGAAGAGAAAAGCGATATGATCAAAGCCCTCTTCCTTAGCTTCGATTGCAAAATTCTTGTACATATCGGTCCACTCATAGTTCTCGCCTTTAGCCGCATCAAGCAAATTTGCCGCGGTATCAGCGATTTCTCCGCCTTGAAGCAGCTTGAACCAGATTTTTGCATGCTCTTTTTCGTTAGCTGCGGTTTCCTCAAAAATTTTGGCTATTTGGACATAACCGTCTTTTTTTGCTTTGCTGGCATAATAAGTGTATTTATTACGTGCCTGTGATTCCCCCGCAAAAGCGGTCATGAGATTTGCTTCAGTTTTGCTGCCTTTTAATTCTTTCATTTTTAGCACCTCCTTTTTAAATTATAACCAAATTAAACCAAAAAATCAATATTTTTAAAAAATCAAGTAGAAGCTTTTTCTTTGAGCTTTTTCAATATCTTTTTTTCCATACGTGATACAGCTACTTGAGACATCCCCAGCTCTTTTGAAATCTCTGCCTGTGTTCTGTCGCCGAAAAATCTCAGTACAATGATTCGGCGCTCATCGGCGCTTAATGTTGAAAGCAGCTGTGCTATCATGACCCGGTCAAGGGTTTTTTCCTCTTCAAAAGTTCCGGTTCCGACAGTCACTCCGCCTTCATCAGCCGGCAGATCCAGAGATAGTGTGCACTGAGTGGCGTCCAATGCGTATATAATATCATCGACTGGAATATTGCATCGCTGGGAGATTTCGGAGAGTTTAGGCTCTCGTCCCAATTCGCGTATAAGCTCGGTGTGGGTGCGTTCTATCTTGAATTTTTGTTCTTTCACACTGCGGGGAACTTTTATTTCTCCGTTGTCTCGCAGGTAAGTTTTTATTTCGCCTATTATTTTGGCTACAGCGTAAGTTGAAAATTTGAGATTTTTATCCGGATCAAAACCTCTTGCCGCTTTTATCAGTCCTACGGCGCCTATCTGGAATAAGTCTTCATAATCCACGCCGAAATTCACATATTTTTTTACGGCCATGTTTATAAGCCCCATATTTTCAGTGACAAGCTTATCCTCATCAATTACCGAAGGCATATGAATACCTCCGCTATTCCTTGATATCCAGCTGTTTTTCAAGCGTAACTTTTGTTCCTCCGCCCACAACTGAACGCACCCGAACTTTGTCCATAAACGATTCCATTATAGTAAAACCCATACCGCTTCTTTCATTTTCGTTGCCTGTCGTGAATAACGGCTGGCGCGCCTGTTCGATATCAGCTATGCCGCACCCTTTGTCCCTGACAGTCACGATCAGTTTATTACCACGTATTTTGGCCGTTATGTATATGGTGCCGATACTGTCCTTGTAGCCGTGTACAATAGCATTGGTAACAGCCTCGCTTACCGCTGTTTTGATTTCATTTATCTGTTCAAGCGTCGGATCAAGCTGTGATGCCAGCGCCGCTATTGCTACGCGGGAAAACCCTTCGTTTGAGGATTTTGACGGAAATTCGAGTTTGATAGAGTTATCAGTTTTCATTTTTATCCTCCTTAAATTCTATAAGCCTGTCCGCTCCTGACATCCTCAGGATTTTTTCGGGATAACCGCTTATATTTACGATGTATATTTTTATACCGAGTTTATCACAGAACCGCTTTCTGCCGGCAACCACAGCAAGTCCCGAGCTGTCCATAAACGATACGCGAGAAAAATCCAGCAATACGGTCTGAGGTTTTACGGAAGTTGTTTTAAGGTCTATGCTTTCGCATAGGCTTCGCGCTGTGTGGTGATCTATTTCTCCGCAAAGTAAGACCCGCAGAGTGCTGTTTTCAATTTTGAATTGGGCGCTCATAATTTCCTCCGAAATAAAAAAGACTTTCTGTAATATTAACAGAAAGTCTTATATTTTTTTGTCGTTTATTGTAATCTGCCGTATGTTATTTGCACTGTGCTCTGAGTTCTTTTACCGCTTTGTCTATTATATAAAACGAACCACATACCAGAATAGTGCCTTTGCCCAGCCCGGAAAGTGCTCTTTGCACAGCGTCTCTTATATCGTCGCATGCATAGCACTGCTCACAGAACAGCTCACAGAGCTGTTTTGCTTTGACTGCATCAAGCGCACGCGGACTGTCAGGAGATATACAAATCATTTTATTTGCCGCTGATGCAATCTGGCGAATGGCAAACGGATAGTCCTTATCTTCCATCATACCGAAAATGACGGTAAGCCCTTTTATTTTTTTATCGTTTTTAATAGATTTCATAAGGCATTCTATACCGCTGCGATTATGTCCTACATCAAGAATGATCCTAGGGCTCTCGGATATTATTTCATATCTGCCGTGAGCACGGGCTCTGTCAATGCCGCTTACTATACTGTCTGTATTTATACCTATGACTTCCAGCGCCGTAATTGCGGTGACCGCATTATAAATCTGGTGTTTTCCAAGCATAGTTGGGCAGAAGCGTATGCCTTTATAATCAAAAACGTTTTTATTATTTACGGTGCTTTTTACTGTAAGCTTTGACAGTGCAGGGATATAAACACTGCTATTGCGTCTTTTGCAGATATCTTTAAAAATATCGGTAACAGAATCACTGTTGACAGGATACAACACGCATGGACAGTTTTGCTTTATAATGCCGGCTTTTTCGTAAGCGATTTTTTCTTCGGTATTTCCCAAAACCGAAGTGTGATCAAGGGAAATGGAACAAATCACTGATACCAAAGGCTCTTTGATGATATTAGTGGCATCAAATCGTCCGCCAAGTCCCACCTCCAGCACGACATAGTCGCAATTACGGTTTTTAAAGTACATAAAAGCAATAGCTGTAACTATTTCAAATTCAGTTGGCTGTTCTTGCAAATTAATACATGCCTTTTGCACTTTATCGGCTAAGTATGAAAGCTCGTTTTTTTCTATCATTTTACCGTTGACTTCAATACGTTCTCTGAAGTCGTAAATATACGGAGAGGTGTATTTGCCTACTGTGTAGCCTGCATCTTCAAGAGCACATGCTATCATTGTTACTGTTGAGCCTTTGCCGTTTGTACCGGCGACATGTATAAATTTAAGTCCGTTTTGAGGATCGCCCAATTCGCGGCACAGGTTATCCATTCTGTCAAGCCCCGGGACAGCGGAGAAATTATGCTTTTTGTGGATAAAATCCAACGCCTGGTCATAATTCATGCTATCACCTCTTAAATCACAGATTTTCAAGCGAATTTTTAATTGTCGTTACAAGTGAGCGGTATTTTGTAAGCTTTTCGCGTTCAGCTTCTATGAGCGGTGCGGGAGCTTTTGAGACAAACCCTTGGTTTGAAAGCTTTCCTTCAACTCTTTTAAGTTCATCTTCGGCTTTTTTCAATTCTTTTTGCAGTCTTGCGCGTTCTTCTTCGATATTTACAAGCTCGGCAAACGGGATATAAATATTAGCTGCATGCGTAATTATTTCAACCGCCCCGTCGTCAGGACATCTGCCGAAGACGACCTGACTTGCACCGGCAAGCTTTAGGTAGAATTTTTCACTTCTCTTAAACCCGTGTTCACAGCGGCTGTCAATATACAGCTTTGCTTTTTTTGACATAGGTACGTTCATCTCAGCACGGCGGTTGCGTACAGCGGTTATTGTTTCCATTATATCTTTAAGCTTCTGACATTCGTCTTTAAAATCTATCGACCCGTCATATTCAGGATATGGAGCTATCATGATAGATTCGCCGTTTACGGGAAGTGCCTGCCATATTTCTTCGGTTATAAACGGCATAAAAGGATGCAGCATACGAAGTATTGATGAAAATACGGTGATGAGTACCGACATGGCGTCTTTTGCGCTGTCGCCTGCGTCATAAAGTCTCGGTTTTACAAGCTCGATATACCAGTCGCAGAAGCTGTCATAAATAAAATCATACAATTTCTGAAGCGCCATACCGATTTCAAACTTATCGAGATTTTCCGTCACTTGGCGTGCAAGCTCGTTGCAGCTGTGAAGTATCCATTTGTCCTCGTCGGCAAGGCGGGACATATCGATTTTATAGTCATCGGGATCGTCGCTTTGCACATACATCAGAATAAATCTTGCTGCATTCCAGACTTTGTTTGCAAAATTACGCGATGCTTCAACACGTTCGGTATGGAATCTCATGTCGTTTCCGGGTGCGTTGCCTGTGGCAAGTGTAAAACGCAGTGCATCCGCACCGTATTGTTCTATAATTTCGAGCGGGTCTATTCCGTTGCCCAGTGACTTTGACATTTTACGCCCCTGACTGTCGCGGACAAGACCGTGGATAAGCACGTGCTTAAATGGTACCTGTCCTGTGTGCTCAAGCCCTGAAAACATCATTCTGGCGACCCAGAAAAATATGATATCATAGCCGGTTACAAGGACGCTTGTGGGATAAAAATATTCCAGATCCTTGGTTTTTTCAGGCCAGCCGAGAGTAGAAAACGGCCAGAGAGCCGATGAAAACCAGGTGTCAAGCACATCCTCTTCCTGAGATATATTTTTGCTGCCGCATTTGGGACATACAGTGACATCGGTTTTTGAGATCTCCATATGCCCGCAGTCTTTGCAATAATATGCAGGAATACGGTGTCCCCACCACAGCTGACGTGAAATACACCAGTCGCGCACGTTTTCCATCCAGTTAAGATAGGTTTTTTGGAACCTGTCCGGAACAAATTCCGTCTCTCTGTTTTTAACAGCTTCGATTGCGCGCTTTGCAAGCGGCTTCATTTTTACAAACCACTGCTTTGATGCAATAGGTTCAACAGTAGTACCGCAGCGGTAGCATTTTCCTACATTGTGAACATGGTCAACGACCTTGACAAGGTAACCGCCTGCTTTTAGATCATCGACGATTCTTTTTCTTGCCTCGTATCTGTCAAGGCCTTCGTATTTTCCGCCGTTTGAGTTGATTTTTGCGTTATCGTCGAGTATGAGTATCTCTTCAAGCCCGTGGCGTTTTCCGACTTCAAAGTCGTTGGGATCGTGGCAGGGCGTTATTTTGACGCAGCCTGTTCCGAATTCCATATCGACATAGTCGTCGGCCACCACCGGTATCTCACGTCCGACAAGCGGAAGTATCAATGTTTTGCCTACAAGGTGAGTGTATCTTTTGTCGTTCGGATTTACCGCGACTGCAGTGTCGCCCAGCATAGTCTCGGGACGTGTGGTCGCTATTTCTACAAACTCGTTGTCGCTGTCCTTGACCGGATAACGGATATGCCAGAAAAATCCGGCCTCTTCAGAATATTCCACCTCTGCATCGGACAGAGCGGTTACGCACTTGGGGCACCAGTTTATGATCCGGTTGCCGCGGTATATGAGTCCTTTGTTATAAAGGCTTACAAATACCTCCTTGACCGCCTTGGAACAGCCCTCGTCCATCGTGAAGCGCTCTCTGTCCCAGTCGCATGAAGACCCCAGCTTTTTGAGCTGATTTACGATCCTGTCTCCGTAATGTGCTTTCCAGTCCCATACACGTTCCAGGAATTTTTCACGGCCCAGGTCATAGCGTGAAATGCCCTCCTGCTCTCGAAGCACCTGCTCGACTTTTATTTGGGTCGCGATCCCTGCGTGATCCGTTCCCGGTATCCACAGCGCGTTGTAGCCCTGCATGCGCTTGTAGCGTATCAGAATATCCTGAAGCGTTTCGTCAAGTGCGTGACCCATATGCAGCTGACCTGTGACGTTGGGAGGGGGGATCACTATCGTAAACGGCTCTTTTTTGCTGTCCGGCTCGGCATGAAAATATTTTCTGTCAAGCCACATCTGATAAACATCTTTTTCAAATTCCGAGGGTTTGTAAACCTTGGCAAGCTCTTTTGACATTGTTTTCTCTCCTTAAAATAAAAAATCGTCTCAAAGCAAACGCCTTGAGACGAATATGAATATCCGCGGTACCACTCAAATTGCAGTAAAATAATAATTTATAACTGCCGCTCAAATGCCGTAACGAGGCAGACGGGAGGATTCTACCGGGCTTTTTGCCTTTCTTTCCTCCGGCTCAAAAGCTACATCGCGCACAATCTGTAAACGGCTTTCACCGACCGCCGTCTCTCTGATACGTCCCGAGCGCGACCTCTTTCTCATCGCTTTTACTGATTATAACTCGGCTTTTTATTTTTGTCAACAGTCCAAAACACATTTCAGCGCCGTCTGGTCGGTCACAAAAATCGTATACATAAAAACAGCGCCCTGTTTAGGGCACTGTCCGAAAAGCAATTGCATACAATTCAGCACGGTCGGGTCAAATCTGATTTATTCCCAGCCTGAACGGTAGGATTCATAAGACAGAAATTTTTTCGGCGTATACCCGTCATCTGAAAGGTAGGTTATACGCACCGCAATGTCTTCATTGGAATAAAGCATTTCGCCGTCGCCGCTTGTTATCAGATCCTTTTGAGTCTGGTATATATCCGTCAGATTGTTTTCATACATGTATGAAATCAGCTGTTTGGTTTTGCCGTCGACATTGAGATGATCTGACGGATTAATTTCCCTGTATGATGATAAAGGATCATATTGCCATAAATTAGCGTCTCTGCCGATAACAGTTACTTTTATGCCCTGGTCCGTTTGCTCTGTTTCATACCTGATAACGTCCAAAAACGGAGGGATTGCAAGCGCACCTATCGTTAGCTCTACTCTGTCACCTTTGGGCAGATCATAGCTGAATCCGAAATATTGTTCGGCAAATGCGTCAAGGTCGTCCGCGTTTATATATGTGATTAGCTTTTCATTATCGTACTGCTTGTATTTTCCGTCAAAAACCGTTGCCATATAGAACGCAAAAGACAAGAGCGGCGGCTTTCCGTCCGAAAAGTCCCGGATATTTGTAAAGCAGAAATCCCATGCGACATCAAACAGCTTTTCGCTGTCCTGTGGTGTCAGATTGTATCCGTCATGTGAAGATGCCAGCATTTTTAAATCGCCGTATAGATCGTAGCCGCCCTGCTCGGTTTTTTCGGTGTCGGTAAGACTGTCGTTTTGCAGAGCGTCTGTCTCTTTGCCCGTCTGTTCAGCGTCAACGGCGCTTTCGTTTATCGGGTCCTTTTTTGATGTGCCGGAACATGATGACATGCTTAGTATCAGTACTGTCGCTGTTAAAATGCAGATTATTTTTATCGGTTTTTTCACCAGTATTGCTCCTCTCCGGGAAGTGGATCCCCTTCTCCGATGTACTGTGTCAGTCTGTACGGAGAAATCGATCCCAAAATATCGTTGCTGCCTAAATATAAATTAGGCGTAATTTAATTATACACCTCAAAATGAACATGGTGTCCTTATGTATCTATTTTCTGCCGCTGTATTCCGGTAAAGCAGTATTTTAAAATTCTTGTATATTTCGGCAATCCGGAAAACAAAAGAAAATGTTGCGCATGTTAAATTCAGAGGTATACTTTTTAAAATGAATTGTCAGCTTAGGTGTTTTTAGCAGCAGATTGTACCTGCATTTGCGCATATTGCTGCACGCTGTTAAGTTTTATGTTATAGAAATCTGTAATAATTTGCTTGAGCACTGCGTCAGACTGGCGCAGTATAACTTCTGCATTGTGAAATTCCTTTAAAAGAAAGGCTGCGTCGTCAAGCCGGATATCGCGTTCCTCCAGCTCGTCCAGCTGCTCCTGTGTAAACCATTTTGCTGAGAAATCCTGCTTGTCTTTTGAAATTTGATATTCCAGATAATCGCCGTAAGTCAATTCATTATTGCTTGTGTTTTCAAGCTCCGGATAAAGCAGGCGTATTTGAGCCGCGGTATCGGCGTCGACCGTCCAGGTACTCTCGATCGCGCAGTATTCAGAGTAGGTTATCGTATCCGGATCGTATTGCACGCCGTGATCGTCAAGCTGCTTGTAAAATTCGTCTTTTGCCGCAAGATCGGCTATCTTTGTGGGACTTTTGACTTTAGACAGGTTTATATTAGGAACTTCAATGTCAAGCGACGGCTCCAAAAGTATTTTTTCAAGACCGGCGCTTGCCGTGCCTTTCGCTTGATAAAGCTCTAAATCTGTCTGGATATCTTCTGCGTCATACAGCTCAAATTTATCGTTGATAGTTTCTGCCTCAATGTCCGGGGTCGAGGCGGTCAGTGCAAAGAGGTTTAATGTGAGCACAAAAGCCATTAAAAGAATATTGCCAATTAAGGTCAATAGAGATCTTGGTTTCATAAATATTTTCCCCTCCTTAGACTGTTATTGACAAAACTTAACAGACATGCATATCGGCGGCATATTTCAACAGCTCCTTTCAATCTGGATATATTTGCCCGCTCAATATTACTATATGTATTTTAACATAAAATAAATAAAAAAGCAACTATTTATTATAAAAAATGATGAAACGCTGTATCAATCGCATATTTTCCAGCAGTCAATGCCGGATCTTTGTATAGCGCCGAAAATATTGTCTTTGATATCGGGATGTGTTTTTGAAAGTTCTCTCAGAAGATTTTTTGTGTCTTCTCTTTTTGTGGCGCCGTCAGCAGGACAGGGACTTTTCATAACAGGGATATTCAGGCGCTTTACTGCTCCTTTTATCTCACGTTCATTTAAGTATATCATAGGACGTATTACAGTTACATCTTTACGAGAAAGATAGGTCACAGGCTGGAAACAGCCGATACGGCCTTCGTAAATAAGATTCATCATAAATGTTTCTACGGCATCGTCCATATGATGTCCCAGAGCAATTTTATGCGAGCCCATTTCAAGGGCGGCGTTATGTATTGCGCCTCTTCGCATCTTGGCACATAGGGCGCACGGATTTTTCTCACGGCGGTGCTCAAATATGATTTTTCCTATTTCGGTGCGCTTTATGTTCAGCTCGGTTTTTGCATCATTGCAAAGACGTATGATAGCGTCAATATCTGTATTCCCAAATCCCAAATCTATGTAAACCGCACACACGCTGAATCTTTTTGGATGAAACTCGGATAATTTTGCCATGCCCCGAAGAAGCAAAGCAGAGTCCTTACCGCCCGACAGAGCCACCGTTATTTTTTCGTCCTGTTCAATCATATTATAATCATCAATGGCTTTTCTAAGCCGTCCAATAACCTGCTGCACTTTAAACTCCTTCATGTTTGATGATAACATTTTATTATTCGGGCATATTGTTGTCAATAAGTGAAATCGTATTTTGAAAGTTAGTATTTTAAAGAAAAAAGAAGAAAATCAAAGAAAATAAGAGTGATGCTGCGGCAAATTAAAAAAATCAAAAAAGCCTCTTGACAAAATTGTTTATGCATATTATAATGTCACGGTAAAATAAATATAACGAGAGGAATAGATTATGTCTACATTTATGAAAAATCCTCAGGACGTAGAGAGAAAGTGGTATATTGTCGACGCAGCAGACAAGCCGCTTGGTAAGGTTGCCGCTCAGGCAGCAACAATCCTTATGGGAAAACATCGCCCTGATTATACACCGCACGTAGATTGCGGCGACTGCGTTATTGTTGTTAACGCCGCTAAGGCTGTGCTTACCGGTAAAAAGGCGTCTGATAAGTTTTACAGACATCATACAGGTCATATAGGCGGTCTTAAAGAGGTTTCTTACGGTGAGCTGCTTGAAAAGAACCCCGAAAAGCTTGTAAATATTGCAGTTAAAGGAATGCTTCCCAAGAATAAGATAGCATCCGCCGCTATAACAAGATTAAGAGTATATTCCGGCGACAGCCATTCACAGCAGGCACAGAAGCCCGAAGTATTTGTAAAGTAAGGAGGTTTTACGAATGTATAATAATGATGCGTATTTTTACGGCACCGGCAGAAGAAAATCATCTGTTGCAAGAGTAAGACTTCTTCCGGGCAGCGGTTCAATAACAATCAACGGCAGAGATATAGACGATTATTTCGGCCTTGAAACACTTAAGCTTATCGTGCGTCAGCCGCTTGAGCTTACCGAGACAACATCAAAATTCGATGTTATTGTCAATGTCAACGGCGGAGGCGTTACAGGTCAGGCGGGAGCTATCAGACATGGTATAGCCAGAGCACTTGTCGAGTCGGATGAGACAATGAAGCCGATTCTTAAAAAAGCAGGATTTATCACCCGTGATCCGAGAATGAAAGAGCGTAAAAAGTACGGTCTCAAAGCAGCCCGTCGTGCGCCCCAGTTCTCCAAGAGATAATTATTTTTGCAAAGTCTTTGCTTTATGCAGGGACTTTGCTTTTTTATTTGTTTTGTATACATTATTTATTAAATAAAACAGGGGGAAAACAAATATGAATACAATAATTGTTGAAGGCCATAGAGGTTACAGAAGCAAATATCCCGAAAATTCTCTTGTATCATTTGAAGCCGCCATGGATCTGGGTGTGGACGCTTTTGAATTTGATATACGAATGTCAAAAGACGGAGTCCCTGTTATTATGCATGATTCCGATACATATCGCGTGTCAGGAGAACATGTAGTTATTGAAGAATCAACACTCAGCAGGCTGAAAGAGCTTGACATAGGCAAAAAATTATACGGAGAAGATTTTGCCGGTACTCGCATACCAACGCTAAAAGAGGTTCTGGCGCTTGTCAAATCTAAAAATCCTGAATTTAAACTTGGCGTAGAATTTAAATCTTATGAAGAAAATTGCGTTGACATTTCCGTTTCTATGCTAAAAGAATACGGATTATTTCATAATTGTTGGTTTTATTGTTTTAACGCAAGAATAATAAAGTATATCAAAACTCGTTACAACGGCACAACTATGGGTTATCCCGACTTTCAAATGAAAGAGTTTGAGCCGGATTCTTATAAATATTATGATGAAATAGGTTTGGATACAAAATTTTTGAATTCTGAAATACTTGATATATACCTAAAAAAGGGCTTGCCCATTCATTATTATTGTGCCGATGATGAGAAGACGGTTAGAAGCGCAATACAAAATGGCGCATCATTGATAACTGCAAATGATCCCGTTCCGCTTTTAAAAGTACTTGGCAGAATATGACTATACCGCACAGCATAACTGTGCGGTTTTTAACTTGGCGGATATTGTCAGCTTTGTTGCATAAATTAATATTATTCTTACTTACACCAAAAACGGAAATTGCAAGAATTCATTCATTTTTTGCTATTATGGAATTTAAAATAATTAGTAAATGGGTAAAAATGAATATCTTGATTGACAAACTTTCATTTGTGGTGTATTATAATATACATAATTAATGAGAGAAGGTAAAATATGAATAATTATTTGGTCGTTTTTACTTTTTTGAGTTCCGCCTTGGCACTGCTTTTTGCTGTATTTACAGCTAAAAAGGTTTTGGGCTTTTCGGAAGGTACGGAAAAAATGAAAAAAATATCACAATCTGTGCGTGCCGGAGCAAACGCATATCTTAAAAGACAGTATTCTGTTGTAGCTGCGTTTTTTGCTATAATGCTTGTTGTGCTGGTAGTTATGGCGGCATTTGGTATGCTTACATGGTATGTGCCGTTTGCGTTTATAAGCGGCGGATTCTTTTCCGGGCTATCCGGATTTATAGGTATGAAGATAGCTACAGCATCCAATGCGCGCACTGCAAACGCATGCCGTGAAGGTCTTAATAAAGGTCTGCGCATTGCCTTTTCTGCAGGTTCAGTAATGGGATTTACAGTTGTAGGACTTGGGCTTTTGGATATATCCATTTGGTTTACGCTTCTTAAATATGTTTTTCGTCTTGAGGCGGCACAGATAACTGCATCAATGATAACGTTTGGTATGGGTGCGTCATCAATGGCACTTTTTGCAAGAGTCGGCGGCGGAATATTTACAAAAGCCGCGGATGTAGGTGCGGATCTTGTCGGGAAAGTTGAGGCAGGGATACCCGAGGACGATCCCAGAAATCCTGCGGTTATTGCGGATAACGTGGGAGACAATGTCGGAGATGTGGCCGGTATGGGTGCAGATTTGTACGAGTCATATGTAGGATCGATTATATCCTCGTCCGCGCTGGGTGTTGCGGCTTTCGGTACAATAAACGCAATGGCGCTGCCTATGCTTTTGGCGGCGATTGGAATTGTATGCTCTTTAATCGGCACATTTTTGGTTAAGACAAAGGAAAATGCCGATCAAAAATCGCTTTTAAGAGCACTGGGCCGCGGCACGAATTTTTCTGCAATTGTTATTGCTATTGCGGCGCTGCCTCTTGTGAATGTAATATTGGGTGAAAGCATCAGCGACTTTTCACATGTCGGTCTTTATTTTTCAATTTTATCCGGTCTCATTGCCGGTGTGCTTATAGGTCAGTCTACTGAATATTTTACGTCCGATTCGTATAAACCGACAAAAAAGCTGGCTGAAACTTCTCAGACAGGTTCTGCGACTATTATTATCGGTGGTCTTTCACTTGGCATGTTTTCTACAGTACTTCCGATTTTGATTATATCTGTATGTGTTCTTGTTTCTTATTTTGTATCAGGCGGAGCTTCGGATTCGGGACTCGGCCTTTACGGTATTGCTCTTGCAGCAGTTGGTATGCTGTCAACCTTAGGTATCACGCTTGCAACGGACGCTTACGGTCCTGTCGCCGATAATGCGGGAGGAATAGCCGAGATGGCAGGACTTGAGGATAACGTGCGTCAGCGTACAGATGCGCTGGATTCTCTTGGAAATACCACTGCTGCTACAGGCAAGGGATTTGCAATAGGCTCTGCCGCACTTACTGCTCTTGCGCTTATGGCTTCATATATTGATAAGGTAAAATCGGTAAGCCCGGATTTTTCATTTGATTTGAGTGTAATGAATCCGTCTGTGCTTATAGGACTTTTTGTCGGAGCATGTCTGCCTTTTGTATTTGCGGCGCTTACAATGCAGTCGGTCGGAAAAGCTGCACAGTCGGTAGTAGTGGAAGTGCGCAGACAGTTTAAAGAAATAAAAGGCCTTATGGAAGGCAATGCTGAGGCGGATTATGCAAAGTGCGTCGATTTGTGTACTAAAGCCAGTCTTAAGGAAATGATACTGCCTACAGTCATAGCTATTGTGTGTCCTGTTGTCTGCGGCTTGATACTCGGTGTTAACGGTGTTGTCGGCCTGCTTGCAGGTGCTACCGTAACCGGATTTTTGCTGGCAATATTCATGTCAAATTCGGGCGGAGCGTGGGACAATGCCAAAAAATATATTGAAAGCGGAGTGTATGGCGGCAAAGGCAGCGATCAGCATAAAGCTGCGGTCGTTGGGGATACAGTGGGAGACCCATTTAAAGATACTTCCGGACCTTCTATAAATATTCTTATTAAACTGCTTTCTATGGTATCCATAGTTTTTGCAGCTCTTGTAATAAATTTCAGCATACTGTAAACTGTTATGTATCAAAAAGCCCGTCTTTAAAAAGGCGGGCTTTTTTGTATATAATGAACAAATAAATCCGTTTTTTATTTTGCTAAAATCCCTGTTTTTAAGCAATATTACAAATTTTAAAAAAATTGCAACATTTTGGCTCAGTTATTACAAATATAGATAAAGAACATACACAAATAAACAAGATAGGAGGGAGAATGAAATGAAAAGAATTACGGCAATAATAATATTAACAGTAATGGTAATAACACTCAGTGCATGCAA
>CALWYZ010000011.1 GCA_944385895.1 uncultured Clostridia bacterium | reverse complement strand
CTGTGGTTTCTTCGGGCAGATACTTTTCTAAGTTGTCCACTTTCAATCCTCTTGAACCGATTACTGCTATTTTCATATATATACCTCGCAATTAACTATATTGAGTTAATTATATAGCTATATAAAATAAAAATCAACTCAATTGAGGTAATCTTATCAACTCAAAATGGTTAGACTGTTTTTATAAAATTAAAAATGGAGCGATCCTATGAATATTGGAGAAGCGGTAAAAGAACGAATTTTAGAGTTATGTACGCAGCGGAACATTACAATAAATAAGCTGGGTACTATGAGCGGGGTCACGCAGTCTACCATCAACAACATTGTAAGCGGTCGGAACAACAGCACAACAATAGCAACCATTAAAAAGCTATGCGACGGATTAGATATTTCAGTTGTTGAGTTCTTCTCATCGAAAGTATTTGAAAATTTAGAACAGGAAATCAAGTAAGGCGTCCATTGCGGGGTGTCTTATTTTTGTCCTGACAAAAATATTTTTTATTCAGGCCTTTTAAAAGTGACGGGTTTCATGACCGTCACTTTTTTGTTTTTCTTTTTGCACTGTTTAATGACATATTCTGTTGCCCGAGACTGTCCCTTTCGATTCAGGACGGCGTTGAGCAGATCGCCGACAGTCTCTGCATATCGGGTAATATGATTTAAACATACATCGCCTCTGTTTATGAAAAGACATCAAAAATACAGGTATGGTCTTACACGCAACTATGATGATATAAGCCAAATTTTAAATAAATATATGTTCTGTCCGAATCACCGGTTTTCAAAACCGGCGATTTTTTATATTTTTAAAAATTATATCTTCTGGCTTTTTAAACAGAGTCATTTTAATTATAAAATAAATTTTCAAAATTCTATGTACTGCTCTTATTATTTATTGAGTAAGAATATCCCTACAAATACTGACTGATTTTTCTCATTTTTGGAATAATATATCTTGAAATTAAATGAAAATTATTGAAATTGAAAATTTTTGATAGAATTTGAAAGAAAATACTTGACATTGACTGAAACGCGTGATATTATATAGTCGAAAATAAGAAACAGTCATTATGCGTCAAACGCAAAGGAGAAAAAATGCTGACGGAAGAAAGACATTCGCTTATTTTGAATGCGCTGGAGGAAAAAGGAACTCTTACGGTGCTGGAGCTTGTTAATATGCTCAACACATCTGAATCGACAATACGGCGAGATCTTGCAACGCTGGACCATAACGGAAGGCTCAGAAAGGTTCACGGCGGTGCGGTAAAGCTTGACAGCGGAATGATATTAAATGAACCGAATATAACGGAAAAAGAAAAGCTGTTTACAGAAGAAAAAGAAAAAATTTCACGATATGCCGCACAAACAATCAAAAAGAATGATTTTGTGTATCTGGACGCGGGCACAACTACTGAAAAAATGATTGAGTATATAACCGAGAAATCAGCCACATTTGTAACAAACGGTTTTAACCACGCGCGTCTGCTTGCAAAGCGGGGATTCAGGGTGTACCTTGTCGGAGGCGAGGTTAAGCATACCACTGAAGCGATTGTAGGTGCTTCATGTATTGAAATGCTCAAAAGCTATAATTTTACAAAATGCTTTTTAGGTACAAACGGGATATCTGCGGAGCGTGGATATACCACTCACAATATTGATGAGGCAAGCGTTAAACGTGTCGCGGTTGAAAGAGGATATGTTTCTTTTATTCTTGCCGATCACAGTAAATTTGACAGGATAGCAGCCGTAAGCTTTGCAGAAATTTCAAAAGCTTGTATTATAACAGATTATGTTAAAAATAATAAATATAGTTCATATACAGTAATAAAGGAGGTCTGCAGATGATTTATACTCTGACGCTGAATCCGGCTGTTGATTATGTAACGCATGTAGAAAAACTCAAAGTAGGAAATATTTTAAGAAGCAATAATGAAAACGTGTTTTTTGGCGGAAAAGGAATAAACGTTTCCGCTGTTCTGCACGAACACGGCATACAGTCGGTGGCAATGGGTTTTTTAGCCGGATTTACGGGAAAGGCGATAGAGGACGGTCTGACACAGAAAGGGATACAAAATGATTTTGTATATCTTGAAAAAGGTTTTACCCGCATAAACATAAAAATCCGTTCTGATCAGGAGACAGACATAAACGGTATCGGTCCTAAAATAAGCGATACTGATTTTAAAATTCTTTCAGAAAAGCTCAAAAAGCTGAAGGATGGCGATATATTGGTGTTAGCTGGCAGTATACCCGGAACGCTTCCCAAGGATACCTATGAAAAAATAATGGCTTCGCTTAGCGATAAAAAGATAAATTTTGTAGTTGATGCTGCGGGAGAGCTACTTGTCAACGCTCTTAAATATCGTCCGTTTCTTATTAAACCTAATACTGACGAGCTGGGAGAAATTTTTTCCACCAAAGTGGAAACGGTGGAAGACGCAGCAAAGTATGCCCTGCGTCTGCAGGAAAAAGGTGCGCGCAACGTACTTGTGTCTATGGGTGCAGACGGAGCATTTTTGCTGGATCAGACAGGCAGGAAGCATTATATGCAAGCGTTTGAAGGTAATGTCGTGAATACCGTAGGAGCCGGTGACTCAATGGTTGCGGGATTTATTGCCGGATATGAAAAGACCCGGGATTTTGAATACGCGATGAAAGTGGGTACCGCCTCTGGCAGCGCCACGGCGTTTAGTGAAGGTCTGGCTGATATAGATACTATAAATTCAATTCTTAAAAAAATGTGAAAATAATAAAACAGGAGGAACAGCAAATGAAAATTTCAGATTTACTCAACCTGGAAAGCATTTCACTCGGATTGGAACTCAATTCGAAATCTGAGGCAATTGAAACATTGATCAGTCTTCATGAGAAGGCAGGCAATCTCAGCGATAAGGATAAGTTCCGTGAGGATATCCTTGCACGCGAAGCCCAGGGTTCAACTGCTATCGGTGACGGGGTGGCAATCCCTCACGCAAAGTCAGAGGCTGTTAAAAAGCCGGGGCTTGCAGCGGTTACTGTCCCTTCGGGTGTTGATTATCAGGCACTGGACGGTAAGGCATCAAACATTTTGTTCATGATTGCCGCTCCCAATGACGGAGACTTCCATTTGGAGGTGCTGTCGCGTCTCATGGTGCTTTTGATGGATCAGGACTTCAGAAATCAACTTCTCTTAGCCTCTGATAAACAGCAGTTTATAGATGCGATAGACCGCGCAGAAAAGGCAAAGTATCCCGATGAGCAGGCTGCTAAAACTCCTTCAAGCACAGGATACAGAGTTCTCGCCGTGACCGCATGTCCTACCGGAATCGCGCATACATACATGGCAGCAGAGGCTCTGGAAAAAGCAGGCAAAGAGCTTGGTGTGACGATAAAAGTCGAGACAAACGGCTCGGGCGGCGCAAAAAATGTGCTTACTGCTGAAGAAATAGCAAATGCAGAGGCAATAATAATAGCGGCGGACAAAACCGTTGAAACTGACAGATTTGACGGCAAAAAGCTAATAAGCGTAAAGGTATCCGACGGTATTAAAATGCCTCAGGAGCTTATAAACCGTGCGCTTTCAGATGAGACACCTGTATATCATTACAGCGGCACGAAACATGTAGTATCCTCTCAAACTGATGAGAGCTTTGGACGTAAGGTGTATAAGCATCTGATGAACGGCGTTTCAAATATGCTTCCGTTTGTTGTTGGCGGTGGTATATTTATCGCTCTTGCATTCTTGATAGATACTATTCTCGGAGCGCCGCAGGATTCCGGATTTGGTACTAATACACCTGTTGCCGCTTTCTTTAAGACAATCGGTAACGTTGCGTTTAACTTTATGATACCTATCCTTGCCGGATATATCGGTAAATCGATAGCCGACCGTCCCGGACTGCTTGTCGGTTTTGTAGGCGGCTATCTTGCAACTACCGGTGCGACATTCTCAAATGTGGGCGGCGATATTCCGTCGGGATTTTTGGGCGCTCTGTTTGCAGGCTTTGTCGGCGGATATCTGATGCTCGGACTCAGAAAGGTTTGTGACAAGCTGCCAAATGCGCTTGAGGGAATAAAACCCGTTTTGATTTATCCGATTGCAGGGCTTGCAATGATTTCAGTGATCATGTGTGCTGTTAATCCGATAATGGGACTTATAAACACCGGTCTTACCAATATGCTCAATTCTATGGGCGACACAAGTAAGGTGCTTTTGGGTATAGTTTTGGGTGCGATGATGTCGATAGATATGGGCGGTCCGTTCAATAAGGCCGCGTATGTATTCGGTACCGCTGCGATAACATCCGGCAACTATGATATCATGGCTGCTGTTATGGTAGGCGGCATGGTTCCTCCGATAGCAATTGCTCTTGCAACTACTTTCTTTAAAACAAAATTTACACAAGAAGAGAGAAAAAGCGGTCCTGTCAACTATATAATGGGGCTCAGCTTTATAACAGAAGGTGCTATTCCTTATGCGGCAAGCGATCCGCTTAGAGTAATACCGGCATGTATGATAGGTTCGGGAATAGCGGGCGGACTGTCGATGCTGTTCAAGTGCACGCTTATGGCTCCGCACGGCGGTATTTTCGTATTCGCTGTTGTAGGTAACTGGCCTATGTATCTTGTATCACTGGCAGTCGGCTCTGTAGTAGGAATGATCTTGCTGGGATTATTCAAGAAAAAAGTAAAGGATTAAGGAGATAAACATAGATGGTTTCAAAAAAGATTACCGTGACCAATTCTCAAGGCTTTCATATGCGTCCTGCAATGGCATTTGCCAATGCAATGGCTAAATTTCCGTGTGATGTGTTGATAAAAGCCAACGGGTCCTCTACTGATGGAAAGAGTATAATGAATATAATCGCCGCCTGCATCAAATGCGGGACGGAAATAGAAGTTGTTTGTGACGGTCAGCAGGAAAATGAAGCTCTTGACGCGGCCGTGGAAATGATAGAAAGCGGATTCGGAGAATAATAATACGGTTCGCAGCCGGACTGCACCATAAACCGCAGTCCGGCTGCATATCTTTATACGGAGGTATTTACATGCTGAAAGGAATAGGTGTTTCCGAAGGATACGGGATAGGAAGAGCGGCAGCGGCGGTCATGCCCGAGATCAAATATGTCCCCAAAACGGACTGTGACAGTAAAAGTGAGCGCTTAAGATTTGAAAATGCCCTGAAAATATTTACCGACAATAATAGCGAGCTTGCCGAGCAGGTCAGCCGTACTGTAGGGCAGAAGGAAAGCGAAATAATTCTCGGTCATATCATGATGATGCAGGATCCGTATATGCGCTCAGAAATTGAAAAAAGCATTGACAAAGGCAACTGTGCCGAGGCTGCTTTGGACAGCGTATGCAATACATTTATCGCCATGTTTTCTGCTGTTGATGATGAAATGACAAAACAAAGAGCGGCGGATATAGAGGATATCCGCACAGAAATACTGAGTATTCTGACAGGTGTCAAACGAGTGGATCTGTCAAAGCTTGATAAGGATACGGTTATTGTAGCCCGTGAGCTTACACCTTCCATGACCGCTTGTATAAATAAAGAGAACGTAGTCGGTATAATCACCGAGACGGGCTCAAAAACCTCTCATGCAGCGATTCTGGCACGCGCTATGGAAATTCCGGCGGTTCTGAGCGTTGAAAATGCTTTGGAGCAGATTAAACACGGTGATGAGGTTATAGTAGACGGAGTAACAGGAACTGTTATTGTCAGTCCGTCCGATAAGGAAAAAAATGTATATATTTCCAAGCGTGATGAATATATTGAACGCCGCAGTCGGCTGCGTGAGTTTGTAGGTCGTCCTACCTGTACTGCGGACGGCCGCCGGGTCGAGCTGTTGGGAAACATAGGCACTCCTCAAGAGGCGGAAAAAGTCATTAGTCAGGATGGCGAGGGTATAGGCCTATTCAGAACTGAATTTCTTTTTATGGACAGATCTGCTGCACCTGATGAAAATGAGCAGCTTGAAGCCTATAAAAAGGTACTGCTTACAATGAAAGGCAAGCAGGTCATTATCCGTACTCTTGATATAGGAGGGGATAAAGATATTCCTTATTTAGGTCTTGAAAAAGAGGAAAACCCGTTTTTAGGCTTTAGAGCTATACGGTATTGTCTCGGGCACGAAGAAATTTTTGATACTCAGCTTAGAGCTTTAGTTCGCGCTAGCAGCTACGGCAATCTTTCTGTAATGATCCCTCTTGTGACAGGAACAGAAGAATTCAGAAGTGTAAAGAAAAAAGTTGTTGAAATCATGCAGGAGTTTGATACTTCAAATATTCCGTATGATAAGAATTTAAAACTGGGTGTTATGATAGAAACTCCGTCGGCTGCCATTATTGCTGATTTGCTTGCAAAAGAAGCTGATTTTTTCAGTATAGGTACAAATGATTTGACCGGATATACGCTTGCAGTAGACCGCGGCAACGCAAATGTAGCATATCTGTACTCGGTTTTTTCTCCGGCTGTGCTGCGTACGATAAAACATGTTATAACTGAGGCAAAAAAGGCAAATATACCTGTCGGAATGTGCGGAGAGGCTGCAGCCGATCCTTTGCTTATACCTCTTCTAATTTCTTTTGGCTTGGATGAATACAGTGTTTCGGCATCTTCAGTGTTGTCTACGCGCAGAGAGATCTCCAGATGGACAAAAGAACAGGCAGATGAAATAGCTGATAAAATAATGTCGCTTGAAACGGAAAACAGCATTGTTGAGCAGCTTAAAAAAACTGTGCTGTCTATATAATTTTGAAATCTGTCAATATCAAAACCTCCGTAAAATTACGGAGGTTTTTTTGCTGCAAAATTAAATTATCCTTTTAAAAAAACTATTGAAAAATCAGAAATAACATGATATTATATTATCACATTAGCATATTAAAGTAAAAGATGGGAGAAAAACAATGAAAAAAATCATTTCTGTTTTGGCGATTCTTGTACTTGCATTGGGAGTTATGAGCGGATGTTCTAAAGAAGATCCCAACATGACAGATTCAGAGTACGTACAGGATAAGGGAACTCTTGTTGTGGGAATCACTGATTTTGCACCGATGGATTACAAAGACGAAAACGGCGAATGGATAGGCTTTGATGCAGATATGGCAAAGGCTTTTGCCGAAAGTCTGGGTGTATCAGTGGAATTCAAGGTAATAAATTGGGATTATAAAATATCAGAACTTGATGCAAAGGGAATCGACTGTGTATGGAACGGTATGACAATAGGCGACGAGGTACTTGCCGGGATGGAGGTTTCAAACGCTTACTGCAAAAACGCTCAGGTTGTTGTAGTAAAGGCCCAGGACGCTGAAAATTATCAGACGCTTGACAGCATAAAGGAACTGAGCTTTGTTGTTGAGGCTGGGTCTGCCGGCAAAAAGACAGCAGAGGCAAACGGTCTTACATACAGAGAGGCTGAGACACAGGCAGATACACTGCTTGAGGTTTCATCCGGCACGTCTCAGGCAAGTATAATAGATCTGCTTATGGCAGGAGCTATGATAGGAGAGGGTACTGATTATTCAGATCTTGCATATACAGTATCACTCACGGAAGAGGAATACGGCGTAGGTTTCAGAAAGGGCAGCGACCTTGCCGAAAAGCTCAATCAGTTCTTTAAGGACAGTTATGCAGACGGATCCATGATGAAGCTTGCACAAACCTACGGTGTGCAGGAATCGGTAATTGCACAGTAATATTATTAAAAAATATATCAAGGCAGGAAGTATTTGCTTCCTGCCTTGAGAAAGTTTGAGGAAACGGATGTTTCAGACAGTAATAATGTCCCTTAACGAGGGATTTTTGAAAACACTCGAAATATTTTTTCTTACGCTGTTAGGCGCGCTGCCGCTGGGGCTTATAATATCCTTTGGTTCGATGAGCCGGTTCAGGCCTGTAAAATGGTTTGTAAAAACAATAGTCTGGGTGGTGCGCGGCACGCCGCTCATGCTTCAGCTGCTGATAATTTTTTACGGACCGGGCAAGATTTTCGGTACGCAGTTCAACATCTGGGGCACCGGTGATATAGGAAGAAATGTAGCGGTATGTGTGGCGTTCATTATAAATTACGCATGCTATTTTTCCGAGATATACCGCGGCGGAATAGAAAGCATACCTCGCGGGCAGTATGAAGCCGGACAGGTCCTTGGCATGACAAAGTCACAGGTCTTTTTTAAAGTTATACTGATGCAGGTTGTAAAGCGAATAATACCGCCGATGTCAAATGAAATAATAACGCTTGTAAAGGATACATCTCTTGCAAGAATAATACTGGTATATGAGATTATATGGGCCGGACAGTCTTTTATAAAGAGCTCAGGCGCAATATGGCCGCTCTTTTTCACAGGCATTTACTATCTGCTGTTCAACGGACTTTTGACTGTTGTTTTCGGATATATCGAGAAAAAACTTGATTATTACAGAGGTTGAGTCATGACATGTCTTGAAATTAAAAATATAACAAAAAAATTCGGTGATACAAAGGTGCTTCGCGGTATCAGCTTTGAGATGGAAAAAGGCGAGGTCATAGCAATAATCGGCTCATCAGGAAGCGGGAAAACGACGCTTTTGCGGTGCATAAACTTTTTGGAAAAATGTGATACAGGCTCGATAACAGTAAACGGCACAGAAATTTATAACGCAGAAAAAAGAGATCAGTACAGCGACAACTATATACGAAAAAGCAGGCTGAATTTCGGCATGGTATTTCAGTCATTCAACCTTTTTCCGCAGTATGATGTGCTGAAAAATATAACTTTGGCACCCGAGCTTATGCAGATAAAAAGGAAAATGCCTGATACTGAGAAGAAAAATATACGCAGACAGATAAAGGAAGAGGCATACGAGCTTTTGAAAACAGTAGGCCTTTCGGAAAAAGCGGGAGCATATCCCTGTGAGCTTTCGGGCGGACAGCAGCAGCGCGTGGCGATCGCTCGGGCACTCGCCATGAAGCCGCAGATATTATGTTTTGACGAGCCGACCTCTGCACTTGATCCGGAACTTACCGGCGAGGTGCTCAAAGCGATCAAATCGCTAAGAGACGCCGGGCGTACCATGATAGTGGTAACCCACGAAATGGAATTTGCGAAAAATGTTGCGGACAGGGTCATATACATGTCTGACGGCATAATAGAAGAAATCGGCACTCCGCAGCAGATCTTTTCAGACGCGCAGAGTGAAAAAACACGCGCATTTTTGCAGAAAAGCAACTATGAATTTTGAAATAAAGCTTGACAGCGTGTCGTTAAAGCTAATATCTTTATTTGAAAGCATTGGTGTGTCCGCATATGCTGTTGGCGGATGCGTGAGAGACAGTTTATCGGGCAGGCCGGTTTCGGACATTGACCTTGCAGTTTCATGTACGCCGGATAATACAAAAAAAATTCTTGATAAAAACAATATAAGATACATTGAAACCGGGATACAGCACGGAACGGTGACGGCTATAGCAGGCGGCAGAGCATATGAGATAACAACATTTAGGTCTGACGGCAAGTATTCAGACAACAGGCGTCCTGACAGCGTAAGTTTTGTGACGGATATATATACAGATTTGGCACGAAGGGATTTTACCGTAAATGCTATGGCATATAATCCGTCGGAAGGTCTTATTGATATTTTTTGCGGGATTGACGATATAAAGTCAAAAACCATACGTGCTGTGGGCGATGCCGATACACGTTTCATGGAGGATTCGCTGAGAATATTGCGTGCGCTTCGGTTTGCCTCTGTGCTCGATTTTGAAATTGAGCAAAAAACGGAACAGTCAATTCTTAAAAAGTATCCGCTTTTGCGAAATGTTGCAAAGGAACGGATTACCGAGGAGTTGATAAAACTGTTGTCCGGAAAGGGCGCCTCACGCATTATCAGAAAATACAGCCAAATAATTCTTTATGTAAGCGGGCATTTGAAAACCGGCTTTGACGTTAAAAACGGTGAGAATCTGTGCAAAATATTTGATGTCCTTGCGGATGAAACAGATATCCGTGTCGCTGCTTTTATTTTGATAAATTCCTGTCCGATAGATATTTTGAATCATAGCATAGGTCCTGTGGATACTGAAATCGTGAAAAAGATGACAAGCAGTCTGAGGCTAAGATCTGCAACGGTGCAAAATACAAATAGGCTTTTGACGCATTTTGATACCGAGGAGCCCCGCGATCGAGTCGGTGTCAAAAAATTGATGTTTTCTTTTGGTGCGCAGTTTTACATTCAGCTGCTTGAATTACGGCTTGCAGTATTCAGGGTTATGGAGGACAAAAATAGATGTGATGCAGTAAAAAAGGTTTTAGCTATCGTCAATGATATAATGGATAAGCATGAGCCTTACAGTATAGCACAGCTTGAAATAAACGGTAACGACCTTAAGGCCTTGGGCTGCAGTGGCAAAAGAATAGGTGTGCTTCTTGAAGAAGTACTTGAAATGGTGATAGAGCAGCGCCTGGAAAATAACCGTGACAGCATAATAAAATATGTGACAGAACATATATAAAAACCGTACGCAACTGCGTACGGTTTTTTTAATAGTATATTTTTAAAGCTTTTTGTTTCATCTCAAGCTCCAGCGGAAATTCCGGTCCTTTTTCACCGTCCACTGTAGTTTTTATATCGGATTGGCATGTTATTTTGCAGCTGTGTGTTCTTATTCTGACCACGTTTTCATCGCGGAAATTTCCTCCTGTTACAAATTTGAACAGGGTATCTGTTATCTCCAGCGGATTGGTATTTTTGAAAATAAGTATGTCCATTTCTCCGTCCTGCATCAGAGCTTCCTTTATAACATTTGAAAATCCTGATATGTCTGTTCCGTTAAGTACAAGAAATACAAGGGCTTGCTCTGTATACGTCCTGTCCGGGGTTTGTATAGTCAAGCTGAATGGTTTGATATTTGCCAGTTCACCAATTCCAGTCATGTAATAAGCCAGCGGCCCGAACAGCTTTTTCATGTTCTGGTCTGTTGAAAAGGATGCGGTTACCAGTACTCCTCCTGCAAGCTCATTAACAAATATTGAAGAGCCGCCGTTTATATAGCCTATATCTGTCTGTGTTATGTTTCCCTGCGCTATCAGACGCGCACAGCGCATTATGTCATTTGGCATTCCTAATGATCGCGAAAAATCATTGCAGGTTCCGTTTGGAATAACCCCCAGCGGAATATCAACGCCGCTGTCAAGAATAATTTTTGCAACTGAGTTTACGCTTCCGTCTCCTCCGCATACCACAACGCCGTTAAAGTCACCGTTTTTTATTATATCTTCCAGCTTTAGCTGATTTTTTTCACCTATTCGAAATAAAGTTATGAGCTTGTTTTGCGCAGTAAAAATATCGATTAATTTATCCAGATGTACTGCAATGTTCTTTTTGCCGGCGTTTGGATTATATATTAAAAGTATCTTTTCCATTTTCCATTCTCCTCAAAATTGCGGCACCGCCGCTGTTAATAAGACCGTTTTTACAATTATGGGAAGCGATTGGAATAAACTGCCCTATGGGCAGATCACGTTCTGAAAGATTTATAATGATTTTAAGTTCACCCCGCATATAGCTGATAACATTTTCGCTATGACATAAAAACTCTATATCTTTCAGAAATTCCTGACTGTATTCTTTTCTGATTATACCAAGTCTGCGGTGTAAATTCAACAGTGTTTTTTCTTGATTGTCCCATGGAAAAGGCGCACGACAAAACGGATCCTCAAATCCGTCAAGCCCCACCTCATCTCCGTAAAACACGCATGGGATTCCGGGCAGGGTGTATTGAATAAAGACAGCGATTTTCATCAGCTCAATACCGCAGCTGCGCTGCTGTTGTGAAAGCTGAGCGGACGACTGTCGGCTTCTGTCGGGCATGCTGTCAAGAGCCAGACGGTTTATTATACGGGCGGTGTCATGAGTTGACAGCATGTTCATAAGCCATCTGACGGCAGGCGCCGGATAATCATTGATTATTTCCATAACCGAATTATAGAATTTATCAGCGTCTTTTGTTTTAAGAAAATCACATATGGCGTTTGAAAACGGGTAGTTCATGACAGAATCGCACTGAAAGCCTTCGAGGAATCTGCGCTGTGCGCCGTAGCTGCATTTTGTAACCGCATTCTCCCAAACCTCTCCTATGATGAGCGCATCCGGATTTTCTGCTTTGACAGCACATCTGACAGCATTTAGAAATTCGTCCGGAAGTTCATCTGCCACATCAAGTCTCCAGCCGTAAGCTCCCAGCTTCATCCAGTGTCTGAGCACTCCGTCTTTCGAGGTGATAAATTCCATATAATCCTTGTTTGTCTCATTTACGTTCGGCAGCGTTTTGAATCCCCACCAGCAGTCATAATTGTCCGGGTACTGAGAAAAATTATACCATCCAAAGTATTTAGAACTTTTGTCGTTATATGCGCCTACTGAATCGTAGTGTCGGTACTTGTTAAAATAAATACTGTCGTCACCTGTATGAGAAAAAACTCCGTCAAGAATTATTTTTATGTCATACTCACGTGCTTTTTTGCATAAACTTATAAAATCGGAGTTACTTCCCAAAAACGGATCTATATTCATGTAATCGGACGTCGAATAGCGGTGATTTTCCGCGCTTTCAAATATCGGATTAAGATAAATATGAGTAACGCCGAGAGATTTTATATACTCAAGCTTTTGTTGTATACCTAAAAGGTTTCCGCAGAAAAAATCGTTACATTTAAAGCCGGCATAGTCATAACAGCAGTGCGGTTTATCGTTCCAGCTCTGGTGTATAATACGCTCATTTTTTGCCGGCAGTGGCTTAAAATCTTCGGATTTGAAAAACCTGTCCGGGAAAATCTGATACATCACGCAGCCGGGATGGTCCGGTGTGGTAAATCCGCTGTCGTAGGCGTATACCTTCCATTCCGGCAGCCAGTCTCCGATCACCGCCGTGTGCCCATCCTTTGTCCCTGCAAAGTACATTATTCCAGACGGTTTTACAAGCTCAAATCTGTAACGGTAAAAGCCTGGGGTGCCGAGTATAACTTCATTGCCAAAAATATCAAAGCCGTCCTCGCACCCGCATTTTTCCAGCCTGAAGTTAGAGGTGCTGTTTTTTCCTCTTACTATCATGTTTATATGCTCTGTCTCAAGACATTTATCTGCGTGTACGCAAAAACGTATGGGATGATTGCAGCGAATTGCTCCGTATTCAGATTTATATTTTTTATCGTAACAATCAAATTTAATCATGCTTATTTTTTTTATATTGCTCCTGTTTAATTTTGGATTTGACGGCAAAATTTATTAAAATTTTTATTGCGAATATATTATAGTTATAGTATAATAAAAATATTAGTAGAAGTAAATAAAAAAACAAAAAAATTGACGGTGTTTTTAGGAAAGAAGTGAAAAAAATGAGATTTGATAAAATAAATTCCGACCTTCCGTTATGGCAAAGCGTTGATTGTAAAGCTTATGAGTACTTGGGTGCGCATAAAACTTCTGATGGCTGGATATTCCGTGTATGGGCACCTCATGCCGTCTCTGTCAGCGTAACGGGCGACTTTTGCGGCTGGGATACGCATGCGAATATTATGAAAAGAGTCAGTGACAATGGTGTTTGGGAGCTGGAAATAAAGGGACTTAATACTTTTGACAGCTATAAATATGCGATTGAGACATCAGACGGACGGATTATATATAAATCGGATATGTATGGGTATCATTTTGAAACTCGTCCGGGCACCGCATCAAAACTGTTTGATATAAACGGATATAAGTGGAGCGATACCAGCTGGATGAAAAAACGGTGTAAAAACGATAAGTTTAACAGTCCGATGAATATCTATGAAATACATGCCGGATCATGGAAACATGATGAGCTTGGAAGGAAACTGTCATATGCGGCGCTGGGAGATAAGCTGTTTGATTATGTTGTAGAGATGGGGTATACTCATATTGAACTGATGCCGCTGACCGAGTATCCTTTTGACAGATCCTGGGGCTATCAGGTCACCGGATATTTTGCGCCAACATCCCGTTATGGTACGCCGTTTGATTTTATGGATTTCATAAACCGCTGTCATAAACGCGGAATAGGAGTTATAATGGACTGGGTTCCGGCGCATTTTCCTAAGGATGAAATGGGGCTTTACGAGTATGACGGCAAATGTCTTTATGAGTACGAGGATGAACTGAAGCGAGAGCATCCTGACTGGGGCACGCGGATTTTTGACTATTCAAAAAGAGAAGTTGCCTCTTTTCTGATTTCCAGCGCCTGTTATTGGTTTGATAAATACCATATAGACGGTTTAAGGGTAGACGCTGTGGCGTCAATGCTGTATCTTGACTACGGAAAGCGGGACGGGCAGTGGCGTCAAAACGAGTACGGCGGAAACGGTAATCTTGAGGCGGTGGAATTTCTTAAGCTGTTTAACACGATCGTGCATAAAGACAGACCCGGTATTTTCACAATAGCCGAAGAGTCTACGGCATGGCCGCTTGTAACCGCTCCGGTAAATGACGGAGGTTTGGGATTTGACTTTAAATGGAATATGGGCTGGATGAATGACACCCTGAAATATATGTCCACTCCGCATGAAGGCAGACATGATATGCAGAACATGATGAGCTTTTCTACCTCCTATGCTTTTTCCGAAAACTTTATTCTGCCTCTGTCTCATGATGAGGTGGTCCACGGCAAATGCTCTCTTATTGAGAAAATGCCCGGATTTTATGACGACAAATTTGCCAACCTGAGAGCATACATGGGCTATATGTATACACATCCGGGCAAAAAAATGATATTCATGGGAGATGAGTTTGCACATTTTAGAGAGTGGGACGAAGCGACGGATCTAGACTGGATGCTGCTTGAATTTCCTGCTCACAGCAGTTTCAGGGAATATATGCGGGCTTTAAATAATTTATATAAAAAAGAAAAGTGTCTGTATGAATGTGACAGCGGGTATAACGGTTTTTGCTGGATATCGGCAGATGACAGCAAAAATTCCGTGTACGCGTACAGAAGAATAGATGCGTCGGGCAATGAGATAATAGCGGTATTTAATTTTTCTCCGTATTTTCTGGAGGATTACAGCCTGGGAATGCCATATCCCGGCAGATACAGGATGGTTCTGTCCAGTGACAGTACACAGTACGGCGGTTTTGACAGGCATTTAAGCTATTTTACTGCCGATCCTCTTCCGCTCCACGGTCTTGAATACAGTGCAAGACTCAAACTTGCCCCGTTCAGCGCAGCTTTGTATAAAAAATCCGTTCAAAGACTGAAAAAACAAAAATAAATTGTCAAGGAGAAAGCCAATGTTTAAGAAAAACAAGGAAATTGTAGCTATGCTTCTGGCCGGCGGTCAAGGCTCAAGACTGCATGTTCTGACAAAAAACACCGCCAAACCTGCCATCCCATTCGGCGGCAAATATCGTATAATTGATTTTACTTTGTCCAACTGTATAAATTCGGGTATTGATACCGTAGGAGTGCTGACACAGTACCAGCCGCTTGAGCTGAATTCCTATATAGGCAACGGAATGCCGTGGGACTTAAACAGGATCAACGGCGGAGTCAGTATTTTGCCGCCTTATGTCAAGGCAAAAAGCGGAGAATGGTATAAAGGAACAGCAAACGCGGTTTACCAGAATATCCGATTTATAGAAAAATACGATCCTGAGTATGTGCTTGTACTTTCCGGAGACCATATTTATAAAATGGATTACTCAAAACTGGCCGATTATCATAAGAGCACAGGCGCTGCATGTACTATTGCCGCGCTTCCGGTACCTATTGAGGAAGCTTCAAGGTTTGGAATCATGAACACCGATGAAAACGACAGGATTTACGAGTTTGAGGAAAAGCCGGAACATCCAAAATGCAATAATGCATCGATGGGGATATATATCTTCACCTGGAAAAAGCTTTTGGAATATCTTATAGCTGATGAAAACGACCCTGACAGCAAGCATGATTTTGGTGCGGATATTTTGCCTACCATGATAAAAAAAGGCGAAAAAATGATGGCTTACCGGTTTGATGGATACTGGAAGGATGTGGGGACTATAGACAGCCTCTGGGAGGCAAATATGGACCTGCTGAATCCAAAGATCCCTCTGAATCTGTCAGATCCCAACTGGAAGATATACTCCCGCTTTGAGGCTATGCTACCGCAATATATAGGCAAAAACGCGCAGATAATAGAAAGTCTTGTGACGGAAAATTGCAGGATAGACGGAAAGCTGTGGTATACTGTTCTTTTTTCCGGCGTACAGGTAGAGAGCGGAGCAAGACTTAATTCAAGCGTTGTTATGTCAAATAGCAAAATCGGCAAAAATGCAGATATAAAGTACGCGATAATAGCAGACGACGCTGTAATAGAGGACGGGGCAGTAATAGGTGATTTGCCGGAAAACTGCAGTGATCCTTCCGATTGGGGTATAGCAGTCATAGGAAAAGGCGCTGTTGTCAAATCAGGTCAGGTGGTACGGCCAAAACAAATGATAGAGCCGTACAGCGGCAGATAAAAGGGGGAAATATCATGAATTTATTTGCGGGTATTATTTTTTCGGATGCATACAGCGGAAACCATAATATGCTTGCCGAGCACAGGACTCTGGCGTCTATTCCGTTCTGCGGACGTTTCAGAACAATTGATTTCATATTGTCATCGCTTGTCAATTCGTATGTGGATAATGTCGCTGTGGTTACAAAGCGCAATTACGCGTCGCTTGAGGACCATTTAGGCGGCGGACGTTATTGGGATCTTGATCACCGTTCATCGGGGCTGCGGATACTGTCTCCGTTTTACAGGACGGAAAATAACACAGAAGTTTTTATGGCCCGAGGTAAGCTTGATGCTTTGCGTTCAGTTCAGCCATATATAAAGAACCTTAAAGAAGAATATGTTGTTTTGACAAACGCCAATATAATTGCCAACATAGATTTTGACAGCGTTTTTGAATTCCATACTCAAAGCGGCGCGGATATAACTGCTGTTTATTCGCATATATGTTCGCGTTCTCTTTCGGATTTGCTTGTAAAGACAGACGTCAGCGGAAGGATTACTGAGCTGACATACGCTGTGGACGAGCAGGAAAAGCAAAGAGATACCGCACTGGGAATATATATCATGAAGAGGTCTTTGCTTCTTGATATAATACATCATGCCGATGAGCATGATTATTACAGTTTCGAAAAATACGGTCTTATAAAAAATACTGAAACTTTAAAAATAATGGGATATGAACACAAAAGCTTTGCAGGTATTATACACACCGTAAAGGATTATTACGATCTAAGCATGCAGATGCTAAGTGAGGATATCCGAAAGCAGGTATTTCGTCAGGACAGCCCGATAATGACAAGGGTCATGGACACAGTACCTGTTCTATATAAGTATAATGCAAGCGTTGAAAACTGTCTTATAGCTGACGGCTGCAGGATAGACGGTACTGTGAAAAATTCAATAATTTTTCGTAATGTCACCATTGAATCCGGCGCTGTGATTGAAAATTCAGTCATAATGCAAAATTCAATGATAGGTAAAAATTGTTCAATGAATTATGTCATACTTGATAAAAACATTCATGTTTCTGATTATAAGCTGCTTCAAGGTGCACCGGAATATCCGTATGTGTTTATCAAAAATACAAAAATTTAGGAGGATAAAAAATGAAAATACTGTATGCAGCGGGTGAGGCTGCACCGTTTATAAAGGTAGGCGGACTAGGAGATGTTGCGGGGGCTTTGCCCAAAGCGATCACAGCTTTGGGACATGATATCAGGGTTGTAATTCCGATGTATTCTGCAATCGGCCCTATGAAAGATAAGTGCAGCTACCTTACGCATTTTTATATAAATAATTCATGGCGCAAACAGTATTGCGGCATTTTTGAGTATAAAGAAAATAACTTGACATACTATCTTATAGATAATCAGTTTTATTTTTATCGTCCGAATGTATACGGTGAATATGACGACGGCGAGCGCGTTGCGTTTTTTTCGCGAGCTGTGCTGGAAATGCTTACGGTCATTGATTTTATTCCGGATATACTCCACTGCAATGACTGGCATACTGCCATAATTCCGGTTCTGCTGGACTGTCAGTATAGAGACAGACCCGGTTATGCAATGATAAAAACGCTGTTTACCATTCATAATATAGAGTTTCAGGGCAAATTTGACGCTTATATACTGGGAAATGTGTTTGGTCTGCCTGAAGATAAACTGCCGCTGCTTTATTACGGAGACTGCATAAACCTTGTAAAAGGCGCAATTGAGTGTTCTGACCGTGTCAATACTGTGTCTCCGACATATGCGGGTGAGATACTTGATGCCAAATATGCGTTCGGTCTGGAGCATATACTGCGCGCAAGGCAGTTTAAGCTTTCCGGGATAGTAAACGGAATCGATACTGAGTCATACAACCCCGAGACGGACAGCGCAATAAAGACCAACTATTCAATCAATACTAGAAATAATAAATTTCATAATAAATTTGCTCTGCAGGATGAATTGGGGCTCAAACGGCGCAGTGATGTTCCGATTATAGGAATGGTAACACGCCTGACCCATCAGAAGGGACTGGATATTTTATGCAGGCGTCTTGAGTGGCTGATGACACTTGATATACAGTTTGTAATACTTGGAAGCGGAGATTATAACTATGAGCAATATCTGTCTCAGATTGCCGCGTCTCATTCCGATAAAATGTGTGCTGTGATAGGTTTTGATGGTATGCTTGCAAGACGGATCTATGCCGGAGCTGATTTTTTCTTAATGCCGTCAGAGTATGAGCCTTGCGGTCTGGCGCAGATGATAGCGATGCGTTACGGTACCGTGCCGATAGTACGTAAAACCGGAGGTCTTGCCGATACGGTAATTCCTTTTAATCCTCAGACCGGAGAGGGTGACGGCATAAACTTTGAACAGTTTGATGACGGTGATATGGCTAACGCTGTTTGGCGTGCTTTAGAACTGTATAAGGATAAAAAGCAGTTTTCAACTGTAAAGAAAAACGCAATGCTTAAAGACAACAGCTGGAGCAAGTCTGCAAAGCAGTATGAACAGCTGTATAAAACAATATTGAATAATTGATAAGCTTCGGTGCCGGTTATTGCACGGCTCCGTCACAGATGTATCAGAGGAGGATAAAAATTGGATTTTAAACAGGCAATCATCGATGAACTTACAGAGCGTTTTGCGGTTTCTTATAATGATGCCACTGACAGGCAGATGTATGAAGCAGTTGTCGGCATAACCCGTGCGATACTTCAGAAAAAAAGAGCCAAAAGTGCGCAGCTTGAAAAGGAACAACACGCAAAAAAGGTTTACTATATGTCAATGGAATTTCTCATTGGCCGCTCTTTAAAAAACAACTTGTATAACCTTGGTTATGAAAATGACATGAAAAAGGCGCTCGCAGAGCTGGGCTCAGACCTTGAAAAGCTGTATGACATGGAGCCTGATGCGGGACTAGGCAACGGCGGACTTGGCCGTCTTGCAGCATGTTATTTGGATTCGCTTACAGGTCTTGACTATCCTGCCACAGGATTCTCGATAAGATATGAATTCGGAATTTTTAAGCAGGTCATAATGGATGGCTGGCAGGTTGAATATCCGGACAACTGGCTGGAGCTGGGCGGAGCGTGGCTTGTACCCAGGCCCGATGAGAGCGAAGAGGTATATTTTGACGGATATGTAGAGGAAAACTGGAGCGAAAAAGGTCTTCAGACGGTTCACAAAGACTATACGCGCGTGCTTGCCGTGCCTTATGATATTCTTATTTCGGGTGACGCAGATATTGTCAACAAGCTTAGAATCTGGGGCGCGAAAAGTCTTGATAATTTCAATATGTCTCTTTTTTCGCGCGGTGAATATTTGAAAAGTGTTGAAAATGAGGCTCAGAGTGAGGCAATATCAAAAGTCCTTTATCCGGCGGACGATCATGAGACCGGTAAGCGTCTGCGTCTGCGCCAACAGTACTTTTTTGTAAGTGCATCACTTAAAAATATTATAAAAGAACACATGTCATTATATGATACTCTTGAAAATCTTGCCGATAAAGTTATAATTCATATAAATGATACTCATCCAGCACTTTGTATACCCGAGCTTATGCGTATATTAATGGATGAACATGGATATACATGGGATGATGCATGGAATATTTGTACCAAGACTCTTGCGTATACCAATCATACTGTAATGAGTGAGGCGCTTGAGCAGTGGAATGTGACAATGTTCAAGTCTATTCTACCGCGTATATACTCAATAGTTAAAGAAATCAATCGCCGTTTTTGTGAGATGGTATATGCAGATCATCCTGACAAGCGTTCACGTATTGATGATATTGCCATTATATCACGCGGTATGGTAAAAATGGCTAATTTATGTGTGGCAAGCTGTTTTTGTGTAAATGGTGTATCTGCTCTCCACAGTGAGATACTCAAAAACGACCTATTTCGTGATTATAACGATATTTTCCCCGGCAAGCTTACAAACGTCACAAACGGTATAGTTCATCGCCGCTGGCTTTGTCAGGCAAATCCGCTTCTTACAAGGCTTCTTTGTGAGACTATCGGAGACGGTTTTGTTAAAAACTCGATGGAACTGGAAAAGTTTTTAAGCTATAAAGACGACAGCAGCGTGCTTGCAAGGCTTGCCCAAATAAAACTTGAAAATAAGCATAGACTTGCGGATTATATTGCAAAGAACTGCGGCGTATCGGTAAATGCCGAATCCATTTTTGACATCCAGGCAAAACGACTGCACGAGTATAAGCGTCAGTTGTTATGTGCACTGTACATTTTGGATCTTTACAAAGACCTGAAAAACGGACGCACCGATATTAATCCTCATACATTCATATTCGGTGCCAAAGCTTCTTCAGGCTATGTGATGGCAAAGGAAATAATACGCTTTATATGTGCAGTTGCTGATACGGTAAACGGCGATACCAAAACAAACAGTTGCTTAAAAGCTGTTTTCATACCCGATTACAGGGTATCGCTTGCTGAGATCATGATGCCGGCGGCAGAGCTGTCTGAGCAGATATCTCTTGCCGGTAAAGAAGCCTCAGGTACAGGCAATATGAAATTTATGATAAACGGCGCTATAACAATAGGCACTCTTGACGGCGCCAATGTTGAAATACATCAGCAGGTGGGAGACGAGAATATTTTCCTGTTCGGCATGCATACAGATGAGGTGAATGAAAGACGCAAGACATACCGCCCCTCTCAGGTGCTGGATTCAAATCCGGATCTTAAAGAAATAATATCTTTTGTCTCAAAAGGCGGTGTCAGCGGCAAGAATTTTGACAGTATTGTACACTATCTCACTGATTCAGATCCATATATGACGCTTGCCGATTTTGACAGTTACAAATCTGCGCAGCAAAAAGCCGATTCAGTTTACAAAGATATTAATAAATGGAATAAAATGTCTCTTGTAAATATAGCAAAAGCAGGCATATTCTCTTCCGACAGATCTGTTGAGGAATACGCAAAACGCATATGGCATCTTAAAAAAATATAAATTTGACAAAGGTTGTTTTAAGCAGTATACTTTAATTGTATTTTGTAGTTTATAAGGAAGTCATATTATGAAGAAACGGCTTACAGTTATATTGATATTGGTTGTGCTCATGTTTTCAAACTTTATGGTGTACGCACAAACCGACAGACAATACAACGATGTTTTTGCATCGGATTGGTTTTATGACGCGGTAAAATACGTCAGCTCAAACGATGTTATGATAGGCGTTGCGGACCTGGAGTTTGCTCCGGAAACTGAGCTTACACGTGGTATGGCTGTTACGATACTGTCAAGAATTTATGGAGCGGATGTGAGCGGGTTTACCCACACGGCGTTTACCGATGTGGATATTGACAAGTATTACGGCGTGCATGTTGCTTGGGCAAAACAAAACGGAATAGTCCATGGCATGACTGAAACAGAGTTTTGTCCTGATGACTTTATGACGCGAGAGCAGGTATGCGTGATTTTATCAAATTTCTTTGATTTTTGCGGACTGTCAACTAGAAACACTCCGGTCCAAAGCTTTGCCGATGAGGATAAAATTGGCAAATGGGCTTTGGAAGCTGTACTTCGCATGCAGCGTGGAGGCATTGTTAACGGACGAAATGATAACACGTTTGATCCTAAGGGATATATTACTCGTGCCGAGTTTGCCCAGATAGTATATAATACCAACCTGATAAAGCTTTTGAAACCAAACGAGGACGCGGGCTTGGCACAGCAGACTGATAATACAGCTAAATAATTATACTTGTATAAAAATTACCGGAAGGCATTTGCTGCCTTCCGGTTTTTTAATATTTTTGCGGTAATGCAAATACGATAGCTATTGTGTTTTTGTAATTTCTTAAGTCATTTTAGCCTGGATCTTGGCATATGATTTTACGAGAGGGTGGTAAAATGTACAGTGACAGAGAACTGCTTGCAAGGCTTATACAGTGCGAGGCGGGAGGCGAGGGATTTGAAGGTATGATGGCTGTTGCGGGGGTGGTGATGAACAGAGTCAATGCTCCGGCCGGTGAGTATAACAGGGTAGGTAAGGGGAGCATACGAAATATAATCTTCCAGCCGGGTCAGTTTGTATGCGCAAGTGAGACTGAAAACGGACGGTATAATCCTCAGAATATATATAATATGAATCCTGCACAGATACATTATGATATTGCGGATATGGCTATATCCGGCCAAAGACTTCCGGATTTCGGTCAGGCGCTATGGTTTTACAATCCGTATTCTGCCGGCTGCCGCCAGACATTTCCAAGTGAAGTGGGCTATTATTTTACGACTCTCGGTAAACATTGCTTTTACAATCCGACCGACTTATATTATTATACATAGGAGGAAAACATTATGGCAGAACAGGATATGCAATTACCTTTAAACGGATCTCAAAATTGTTCAAACGGTACAATATCAGGAGACCAAAGTACTTTGAATGACGCTATAAACAGCGGATATCAGGGCTCTTTGCAGCAAATGCTTGCATCAAACACCGGCAACAGAGTTGTTGTGGATTTTCTTGTAGGATCATCAAATATCGTTCGTAAAGAGGGTATACTGTATCTTGTCGGTGTAAGCTATATAGTTTTATATGATGACCGTGCCGATACATATACGGTTTGTAATTTATATTCAATTGAATTTGTTACATTCCTGTCACCGTCAGGCGGCAGCAGTCAGCAGATAGCAAGATCCGTACTGAAAAGAGTATAATAAAAAGCTCACCGTGTATCACGGTGAGCTTTTTGTATTTGTGTCATCAGACGATACAGACGCCTTTGCGCTGACAGAGTATCCGGCGCCCCGTACTCTGTCAAAAGTTATCAGCTTGAGCGAATTGATAAATTCTGCCTGTGCGTCTGTTAACGGATTGGCAACTCTTACATTATAATACGGTAAATCATTATAATGATCCAAAAGATAGTTCATATATGCGGTTTTTTGAGTACCTGTCATATCAGCCAGAAGAGAGAGCATATAGTAGGTTGAGACATAATGATGTTCTTGCATAGTCGCATCATAATCGATGTCATAGTTTGAATAGAAGAGAAACGGAGTACTGTAAAGAAACATTCTGTCTTGCTGCGGATCGCTTTCAGGTTGATCAATATTCCCCGCTTGCCTGTAAGCTGACTGATTTGATCCGAGAGTAGGCAGATGATCTCCGAAAAACAGAAGAATTGTTTCCTTTTCGCGGTTGTCTATATAATCTACAAGAGATGCAAGAGACAAATCGGCATAATATGCACCTTGAGTATATGTTGTCACCGCATCGAGCGTATCGCTGTCAAGTCTGTCGTTTTTGACTTCTATGACAATATCCTTCGGGTCTGTCTTGCCGTAGCTTTGGTGATTTTCCATAGTTATTGCAAAAATAAAATTGGGATTATCTGTATTCTCATCAAGAGTATCTGTAATTTCATTGACAAGAGTCTGGTCGGTTAAATATCTGCGTCTCCATTGTGCGTCTTCACGCTGGGCGATTTCATCCTCTGCTACAAATTCGTCAAAACCTAAATAGGGATATGCAGTGTCTCTCATATAAAAATCGCGGTTGTATGTGTGTATAGCTTTTGTATAATAGCCCTGATCCTTATAATTTGATACATATGTCTCAAGATTTTCTGTTATATAGATATATGGGCTTGTACCGTTTGTAAGATAATCTACGGTAAGTCCTGTCAGTATCTCAAACTCTGTTCTTATAGTGCCTCCTCCGAGCGCAGAGGAAATAAGCTCTCCAGAATACGCGTTGTCTCTTGCGGAAATCTCTCTGAAATTTTTAAGGGGATCCTGAGAGAATTCAGTATTATTAAGCTTTGTTATATCAAAAAACGCTTCTGAAAGAATTACAATAACATCGGGTGCATCGTCAGTGTTTGTGATTTCGGATGAATTTGAATATCCGCTCAGATACTCTTGAATCTGCTGCTGTGTGTAGCCTTCCGGCTCTACGACTTTAAGAGCAAAACAGTTTATTGCAAAAGCGTTTACAAATCCGTTGGCATAATAGTTGGAAGCCTGAAGTATATTGTCGTTAAATGTCATATTGAATTTGTTAAGCATGCGTTCAGTCGTTTTCGGGCTGTTGTAAAGAAACACAAAAATCAAGCTCAAAGCAATAGCGGACGGGACTCTGATATACCATTTGACAGGTATTTCGGTTTTGGACAATGCGTAAATCACACATGCAATTATAATCATAGGCAGCAAAAGCCAGAAATACGGAGGAAGATCAAAACGTGCAAAACTAATAAGCTGTCCCATATTTCCCGCCATACTTATATCCCACGGAAAAAAATAGTCGCCGTTTACAGCATGCTTGACGCAGTTGATGATACCTACGATTACTGAAACCGAACCAAATACAACAGCATAAATCCATATTTTGCGGCAAAGTAAGATCAGTATTGCGGAAATTATTATAAGGATTGAAAATGCCAATATAAACGCACCGGGATTTCGTACCCACAGGGCATGCACCAGCCTTACCTGTCCGTAATTCATATATTCTATATAGCAAAGGCAAAGAAAAGTATAAAAAGGAATGCTGCAGTAGGTAAGTATTTTGAACCAGAGTGTGTCAAATACATATTTTCTCAGATTATCGTAAAATTTCATTTCGATATTCACCTCCACGGTATTATAATTATACAATTAATATAAAAAAATGTAAAGACAACTTAAAATAATAATGCGGCGTAGAAATACGCCGCATTGCAGTTATTGAACGGTTGCACCGTTTTGCATATCGATAAGTGCGTCTTTTCTGGACAGGTTATATCTGCCCTTATCGTCAATTTCCATAAATTTGACATATATTTCGTCGCCCACAGAAAGCAGGTCCTCTACTTTTTCGACGCGTTTGGTGTCAAGCTTAGAAATGTGAACAAGCCCCTCTTTACCGGGAGCAAATTCAACAAACGCACCGAATTGCATAAGTTTTACGACTTTCGCTCTGTAAATAGCTCCTATTTCCGGCTCGAACACGATTCCTTTAATAATTTCAAGGGCTTTGTCAGCAGCTGATTTTTCGGTTGCGGAAATAAATACCGATCCGTCGTCCTCGATATCGATTTTTGCTCCTGTATCGGCTACTATTTTCTGAACAACTTTACCTCCGGTACCGATTACATCGCGTATTTTTTCAGGATTTATGCTGTAAGTTATGACTTTAGGTGCCCATTCTTTTACATCATCGCGTGGTTTTGCAATAGTCTTGAGTATAACTTCATCAATGATATAGTATCTGGCTTTTCTTGTTTTTTCAATAGCCTCTTTAATTATATCTCCGGTAAGCCCGTCAACCTTGATATCCATCTGTATAGCAGTTATTCCTGCTTTTGTACCGGCTACCTTGAAGTCCATATCACCGAAAAAGTCTTCTATGCCCTGGATATCAACCATTGTCATAAAGCTGCCGTCATCACGGGTAATAAGACCGCAGGAAATACCTGCAACCGGGGCTTTTATCGGCACTCCGGCGTCCATGAGAGCAAGGGTAGAGCCGCATATTGAGCCCTGTGAGGTTGAACCGTTTGAGGTAAGAACGTCAGACACAAGCCGGATTGTATAAGGAAATTTGTCTACTGAAGGGATTACCGGTTCCAATGCGCGCTCTGCAAGTGCGCCGTGACCTATTTCGCGTCTGCCAGGGCTTCTGGAAGGTTTTGCGTCACCGACTGTAAAGCCCGGCATGTTATAATGATGGATATATCTTTTTGTCTCAACGTCATCAAGACCGTCAAGTACCTGTTCTTCGGATATCATACCGAGAGTGGCGACAGTCAAAACCTGAGTTTTCCCACGCGCAAACAGACCGCAGCCATGAACCTTGGGCAAAAGTCCTACCTCTGCATATAGTGGACGCAGATCGTCAATGCCTCTTCCGTCTACACGTTTCCCTTCTTCAGACAGCCAAGTGCGTACGATATATTTTTGAAGTTTGTACAGACATTCGTCTATCATCGAAATACGATCTTCGTTATCCGCATCAAATTGAGTGTGTACTTTTTCATAGACTTTTGCAATATCCTGATCTCTTTTTTCTTTATCGTTGGAATCAAGTGCGGTTTTCATATCCTCTTGAGCAAAATCTTTTATGCTGTCAAACAGCTCATGGTCTACTTCACAGGATTCAAAAGAGAATTTGGGCTTGCCTATCTGGGCTACTATGTTATTAATAAATTCGACTGTTTTCTGGTTTTCCTCGTGACCCTTCATAATTCCATCATACATGATGTCATCAGGAATTTCATTAGCTCCGGCCTCTATCATGGTAACCTTATATGCGGTTGATGCCACGGTTACAGCCATTTGAGACTTTTCGCGCTGCTGGGCTGTAGGGTTGAATACGATCTGGTTATCGACATATCCTACCGAAACTCCGCTTATCGGACCATTGAACGGTATATCTGATATTGACAGTGCTATTGACGCGCCGATCATTCCTACAATTTCAGGTATATTGTCCTGGTCTACTGCCAGAACGGTGATATTGACATTTACATCATTGCGCATATCCTTTGGGAAAAGCGGACGGATAGAGCGGTCGATAACTCTTGAGCTGAGTATGGCCTTTTCGCTCGGACGTCCTTCACGGCGAAGAAAACTTCCGGGTATTTTTCCGACAGCGTATAGCCGTTCTTCAAAATCAACCGAAAGCGGGAAAAAGTCTATGCCGTCTCGGGGTTTTTTTGAGGCAGTAGCGGTTGCAAGAATAACCGTATCACCATAGCGTACAAGAGCCGAGCCGTTTGCAAGCTCTGCATACTTGCCGGTTTCCACTATAAGTTTGCGGCCGGCGATTTCCGTTTCAAAAATTCTGTGATTTTCGTACATTTAAGTACCTCCTGATTTATTCTTCCGGTAAGGCCGCTGTTTAACACTGAAATATACGCTTTACCTTAAAGCATACATTTGACTGCTAAACTGCCGCCGTTCCGGTATTTGACAATTTAAAATGGATATAGGCGAAATTTGTAGAAATTTCGCCTATAACAGTTTACTTTCTTATATTGAGTTTCTCAATAATCGCACGGTATCTTGTGATATCCTTTTTAATCAGATAATTAAGAAGGTTACGTCTGTTACCGACCATTTTAAGCAGACCGCGTCTTGAGTGGTGGTCGTTGGGGTTTTTCTTCAGATGCTCTGTCAGCTCGTTGATTCTTGCTGTGAGTATAGCTATCTGCACCTCGGGCGAACCTGTATCGGTGTCGTGAAGTCTGTTCTGTTCGATAACAGAGGTCTTTATCTCTTTTTTGATCATTGCTTTATCACCTTTCTTTGTATTTGTCCGGCTATACCCAGAACCCGCAGGTGATATGCCTGACTCCGAGTATAGTTAAACATACTAAGTATTATATACTGTCCACATCTTTTTGTAAATAGTTTTTTTATTTTTTTGAAAAATATTTATTCCAAGTTTAGGCTTTGTCTTTACTAAAAAATATTTTCGACAAATTTTCCGTGACAGGGAAGGTATGTATTGTGACTGTAATGTCTTTAGTATATTTTACAGTTGTATGCTTTCTGAAGTATTATATCTGATGGTTTGCTGAGCGCTTGACAAACCAGAAAAATAAGTTTACCATAAAATATAATTGTCGGTATATAAGCTGTGAAAAATGAATTCTTTCAGCCAACTCTGATGTATAAAAATGTACATTTACTGAATGACACAAAATTTTATCAATTAAAAAAGTTGTCCGGCCGGTAGCCGGAAGATAATAAACGCGTTCCGGAAGATAATAAACGCGTTTGTATATAAAAAGCAGAAAGCTACAAGCAAGCTTCAGCTTGTGTATGCAAATCGACAGTCTGTCTGATATTGAATTGTGTGTACAGTCAATGGCGTGATAATATGGGGATAGAGAATGAAAACCAAAGAACAAGTTTTATTTGAAGACGTACCGGTAGGCAGAGCCCTGCTGTCGCTTATAGTACCGACTGTTATAAGCCAGCTTATTACTGTGATCTATAATATGGCGGATACGTTTTTTATAGGGCAGATAGGGGACTCAAATCAGGTGGCGGCAGTATCGCTGTGCATGCCGTTGTTTATTTTCCTTACCGGTTTTGCAAACTTATTCGGAATAGGCGGCTCCAGCCTGATGGCACGTAGCCTGGGCTCAGGCGATAATCAGCGAGCCAGAAAGGCAGCTGCTTTCAGCATCTGGACTGCCGTAGCGGTATCACTGCTGTACGGACTGGGTGTTTTTCTGATGCGTGCGTCACTGCTTCCCGCAATAGGCGCTGATGAGCAAACCTATGAGTTTTGTTGTCAGTATGCTTTCTGGACAATTACTGTTGGTGCATTGCCGACAGTTCTTAATCAGACTTTGGCCCATCTGGTTAGATCTGAGGGCCATTCATCTCAGGCCAGCTTTGGCGTGGCAATGGGCGGAATACTGAATATTTTGCTTGATCCGCTGTTTATATTTGGATTTCGGCTTGCAATTGCCGGAGCGGCAATTGCAACGATGCTCTCTAATGCTATCGCAACCGTATATTATATCGTTCTATTGATCAAAAAACGAAATTCCACTGAAATTTCCTTTGATTTACGCAACTATACATGGGGTCAGAAGATCCCAAAGGAGATATTTTTGGTAGGCTTGCCCAGTTGCATGATGAATCTTATGGGTGTGCTGTCCAACATCACTATCAATAAGCTTATGTCAGGGTACTCCAATGCTGCAATAGCAGGTATCGGCGTCGCTAAAAAGATTGATATGATGACGTTTGCCATCGCTACGGGCATGTCTCAGGGAGCTCTGCCACTGATCGCATATAATTATTCTGCACGTAATATAAAGCGTATGAAGTCGGCTTTAAAAGTGGATTTTTTTATGAGCTTGGTCATTTCCGTGATTTCCACAGTTTTTCTTTTTACTTGTGCAGGTCCCATTGTACGTGCTTTCATTGACGATCCTCAGACGGTAAGTTACGGGCAGTTGTTCCAGCGGATCATATGTATCACAGGGCCTTGTATCTCTGTTACAATGCTTGTAATTACGGCATTTCAGTCTGTGGGCAAAAAAATTCAGCCTGCTGTGCTGTCGTTGCTGCGTAAGGGCGGACTGGATATTCCGTTTATGTTTTTACTCAATCATTTTGCAGGAGTTAACGGCATCGTATGGGCCACTCCTATTGCTGATATGGTTGCAATGTCGGTCGCAATAGTTTTTTTAATTTTATTCTTTCGCAGACTTCCTAAGGACAATACACAGATCACGGCTGATCAAACTGACAAAATTGAATGAAAATATCCTGGTTATATATTGTAAATTAAAACAGCACTCTTTAAAGAGTGCTGTTTTTTTAAAAAACGTATTCAAATAAGATTTTATATATACGTTTTGATGGTATTTCAAAGTTTTAGATATGCAGCAAAACCGTTATTTATAATATTGAAGTTGCATCAATGATTTTATTGTTTTTTCAAGCAGATCAGTATTGCTGTTTATTTCTATACTGAAGGTTTTATCAAATCCGTTTTTTTTCAAAACGTTGAATATATCGGGAAAGGAAATTTTGCCGTCTCCGATCGCCACACTGTCACAGCTTTTGCCGTTTATATTTAAAAATCCGTTGCTTTTTGGTAAAATGTCTTTTAAATGTACATGTGAGATCCTCTCAGAAAACTTTTTTGCCGCCACAACAGCATCATTTCCGGCAAACCAGAAATTTCCTGTGTCCAGTGTGTAGGAAATGCCGGGTAGTTTATCCAGAATATATTTTATATCGTCAATAGTAGAAAACGGAGTATTTAAATCAGAAAAATTCTCTAATGTGATATTTATACCGTATTCATCAGACTGGGATATAGTCTCACAAAGGTAATCTATTATTTTGTCTTGCCAGTACTGGCGCTGTACATCGCTTTTGTTTGGATTTTTTACTCTCGGTACCGGCATTAATAACTTGCAGTCAAGATTGGCGCATAAATCCAGCATGCGCTTGTTTAGCTCTTTTAAATCAATGCTGTCATCGTCAAAATTTGTAATATAATATAACGATGCTATATAAATTCCGTATTTGTTCAATTCAAAAAGTAATTCTTTCGGTCCGCGTTTTTCATTGATATCGACGCTGCCGACGTCTACAAAAGACAAACCGAGCGGTATAAGCTTTTCTAAAACACTGCCTATATTATCAGCCTCTCCGTTCATGACCGCTTTATTAAGCTGCCAGAAAAAAGCACCTTTTTGCATACGATTATTACCTTCCTTCAAAATATTTTCTTGAAAAAATAACTATATTATAATACTATATTTATATAATAAGAGAAAGGAAAAGTCAATGGAAAACGGATATAAAGTGACTGCGTGCGACTGTACGACTGAATTTATTGAAAAGAAAAGCAGGTTTATATGTCATATTAAATATGTTGAGACAGAGAAAGACGCGCAGGATTTTATAAATGAGATAAGGACCGCCCATAATGACGCAACACATAATTGTACAGCATACCGTTTATGGAGTCCTCGTACCGAGCGTTTTTCGGATGACGGCGAACCTTCCGGTACAGCCGGAATGCCCATGCTTGAGGTGCTTAAAAAAGAGGATGTATATAATACATGTGTCGTTGTGACAAGATACTTTGGCGGCATACTGCTGGGCGCAGGAGGACTGATACGTGCATACAGCCGCAGTGTCGCGCAGACTCTGGCAAAAGCTAAAACTGCACTTAGACTTGAAAGTGTTACTTTGGAGCTGACCTTTGAGTATAAAAGCTATTCTAAAGCTGAAAAATATTTGGAAAACATAACATATAACCGTGTGTCGTGTGATTTCGGGCAAAATGTATGTCTTGTCATCACTGTTATGAAAGAACAGCTTGAAAAAATCCAAACAGAGCTTGCCGATATTTTCTGCGGCAGGCTTGCAATCCGCCGTATTTCGTGCGGATTTGACAGTTTTAAATAAAAGTAGAAAATTTGTTCACATTTTATTAAACCATTTTTTGTAAGAGCTGTTATACTGTATGTGTAAATTGCAGATAATAAAAAGGAGGCAGTTATGAGTAGGATTTTAGTTGTAGATGACGAGAGGAATATTTGCGATCTTTTAAGTCTGTATCTTGTCAAAGAAGGCTATGAGGTAGAATGTGCCTTTGACGGAACGGAGGCAATAAATAAGTTCTCGGAAGGTAAATTTGATCTTGTGCTTTTGGATATCATGCTTCCGGGTAAGGACGGCTGGGAAGTTTGTCGTGAAATACGTAAATCTTCCAATGTTCCGATAATAATGCTGTCTGCAAAGGGTGAGACGTTTGATAAAGTGCTGGGGCTTGAGCTTGGTGCTGACGATTATGTCACAAAACCGTTTGACAGCAAAGAGCTTGTGGCTCGTATAAAAAGTGTGATAAGACGCACAAAAGAACTTTCGGCTGACGCGGCACCTTCGGACAAACAGGAAGTTGAATATGAAAACCTGTATGTTTCACTTACAAACTATAAGTTGAGAGTATGCGGAAAGGATATTGACGCACCGCCCAAGGAAATAGAACTGTTGTATCATCTGGCTAAAAACCCCAACCGTGTGTTTACGCGTGATCAGCTTCTGGATGAGATCTGGGGATTTAAGTATTTCGGGGATTCAAGAACGGTTGACGTTCATATAAAAAGAATACGTGAAAAGCTGGAGGGCGTTTCGGATAAGTGGACTATAAAGACAGTCTGGGGCGTGGGATACAAATTCGAAACTTATTGATTTTATGCATAAAAGGATATTTTTAAGGTATTACAGTGTATGTGCGCTGATAGTCTTTATAACGGTTGCAGTGTTGGGATTTGTCGCAAGTTTTGTTATAGGGCTGAGGACTTTCAATAATCAGATCGAAAGTATGGAGCGTGCGGCAAATAAAATTGCCAAAACCGTTGCTGATATGCCGGAAAATTATTATATTATTGCAGGCAATATTTTCGGAGCATCAATATCAGCCGTAAAGGAAACAACGCGCAGTGAGGTTTTGGTCTATAATGATTCCGGAATTCTCGAGATATCTACTGTTGACATAAAAAGTGTGGACAGCCGTCTTCCCTCTGCGGCGGTTCTTCGGACTGTACTGGAGGGAAACGTATATAGAGCAAGATGCTCTTTTGCCACAAACAAGCCATCTGTCGGGTACACGGTGGGAGTACCCGTAATAATAGGCGATAACGGAATAAGCGGTGCAGTTTTTGTGACAACATCCGAGATGAATGTCGGCTCGATTATAGCAGCTACGCTGTTTGTATTTCTGTTTTGCGGATTTATTGTGCTTGTAGTGGCGTTTATAATAATTTTCTTTCTTACAAAGCGCATGATGCGTCCTCTTTATGAAATGAGTTCGGTCGCGCGATGTTATGCACGCGGTGATTTTTCAAAGCGCCTGGATGTAGACCATGCTAATGAATATGCGCCGTTGGCGGTAGCGTTCAATTCAATGGCAGACGGTATTGATAATCTTGAGCAGGTCCGCCGCTCGTTTATTACCGATGTATCACATGAGCTGCGTACGCCGTTGACCACTATTTCGGGGTTTGTGGACGGTATGCTGGACGGAACTATACCTCCGGAGCAGTATAATAAATATCTTACTATTGTATCCGAGGAGGCAAGGCGTGTATCAAGGATGGTATCATCCTTTCTTGATGTCGCGCGTATACAATCCGGGCAGATGACGTATGTAATGAAACCGTTTGATATAGTAAAAACGGCAGGCAAAGCCCTGTTTGCTTTTGAAGATAAAATAAAACAGGGAGAAATTATTCTGACAGCGTATTTTCCAGATGACCCTGTAATCGTAAAAGGCGATGAGGATGCCATTTATCGGGTTTTGTACAACCTAATGGATAATGCTGTGAAGTTTACGCCAAAAGGCGGGGAAATCAGATGCGGTATAGAGGTCACCTCTCAAAAAGCCAATATTTATGTCAGAAATACCGGCTGCGGTATATCGAAAGAAGATGCCGCACATATATTTGAAAGATTTTACAAGGCAGATAAAAGCCGTAGTATTAATAAAAAGGGAACGGGAATCGGCTTGTATCTTGTGAAAAATATAATAGAAGAGCACGGCGAGGATATAATTCTCACTTCCAAGGAAGGAGAATATGCAAAGTTCATGTTTTCTCTGCCGCTTTATAAAGATTAGGAGTGCTACTATGGAACAGTACAAAGAAAATGAAAACAATTTAAACAATACTGCTGACGGTGCTGAAACTGATCGCAATGATAATAACCTTACTCAGGCAGATGCAGTTAAGCCGGAAATGGCGGATCAGGTGCACCAGGCAGATACAGGCAGCACGGGAAATGACACGCAGCCTTTATCAGACGGGTCTGAGCCGGAAATGGCGGATCAGGTGTACCAGACGGATACTGGCAGTATGCAAAATGATACGCAGCCTGTATCTGACCGAGCTGAGCAGACCAATGTTTACAGAGCAAATGAAAATACCAGAGAATATGCAAAGGCTACTGATTATCAGAATTCTGAAAACAGCAAAATGAATTATAACGATGACGGCTCTTATACCTGGCAGAATCCAAATCCGTATAACAGCGGCTATACTGGGTATACCGGCTTTGAGAAAAAGCCGAAACCGAAATCAAAGCCGAAAAAGACAAAAACTAAACTGAGTGGAGTCACAGTTGCTCTTATAGGCGTGTCAAGTGTCGCATTTGTTCTTTTTCTTGCCGTAATAGTTATGTTCACTTCTATATACGTTGGAAATGAAGATCCTGTGGATACAGGAAATGAAAATAATGTTGTGGATAACAATAACAATGATACAAATGATCAGCGGGAGGAAAATCTGAATGTTCCGTCACTTGAGACGCAGCAGCCTTCCAATGACATGCTTACCGTACCTCAGATATATACAAAGGTGAAGGATTCCGTTGTGGGAATTATAGTTACTATCACCAACGGATCACAGATAGGTCAGGGCTCCGGTACCGGAATAATACTGAGTGAAGACGGTTATATAGCAACAAATGCACACGTTGTCGAAAATGCAGCTGCAATCAAGGTGGTTTTGGCAGATGAGCGGGAATATACAGCAGAGCTGGTTGGCAGTGATACAAGAACAGATCTTGCTGTGCTTAAAATTGAGGAGACAGGTCTTCAGCCTGCGGAATTCGGAGACAGCGATTCACTTGTTGTTGGAGAAACTGTAGTTGCAATTGGTAATCCTTATGGACTCGAACTTGCAGGAACTGTTACTTCAGGTATAGTCTCGGCTTTGAATCGGCGTATCGCAATCGAAAATGTATATATGACGCTTATCCAAACAGATGCGTCTATAAATCCCGGAAATTCAGGTGGTCCTCTTGTAAATTCATACGGACAGGTAATTGGTATAACCTCATCTAAAATCGTAACTACAGGCTATGAGGGCATAGGATTTGCAATACCTATAACCAGTGCTACTGATATTATTGAAGAGCTTATAAAGTACGGATATATTAAAGACAGACCGTATATAGGCATTCAGGGCAGTGATCTTGATGCAACCTATGCTCAGCTGTATGATATCCCTCAGGGCGTATACGTACAATATGTCGATCCTGAGTGTGACGCATATAAGCAGGGTCTAAAAAAAGGTGATATAATCACAGCTGTAAACGGTGTTGAAATAACTAACATGGCAGAGCTTGATGAGGAAAAGAACAACTATAAGCCTGGCGACAGTATTACATTGACTGTATACAGAAATGCAAGAGAAATTCAGATAACAATAATTTTGTCTGAAACGACTGACAATTAGAAAAAACGGGCATTATGCCCGTTTTTTATATAAAAAGGTATTTAAAAATTGCTTCAATAGGTGTATAATTGTTTTTAAAATAATAAGGAGGAGATGCATATTAAAACTTTATTTAAAAAATATTTAAGCTTTATTATGGTAATGTCGCTGTTTGCAACGTGTGTTTTCGGATGTGCACCCAAGCCGCAGGATGTTTTTGAGCAGGAGGCTGATCAATGGTTTGACACATTCTCCGATGCTCAGAGCGTCGTAAAATCCAAGGTTACCTATGAGTATTCAAAAACCGGATCTGTTGCCGTTTCCAAACCGTCAATAGCGATCGTGGATGCAGACTTGTCTGTTTCCGCATATTATGATAAGATGAAAAGCGAGTTTCGCGCCAAAGCCATGAGCGATCAGGACAAGCTGTTTATAAGCTATAAGTCTTATAAGGCATCTGACGATATAACCGGAATAGAGGTTAACTGTCAGCAAATCCTTGGCGGAAATAAGACCGGATACATAAAAACATTCAACATTGATTCAAATGGTCTTATTGAAATAGCTGATACTCTGCGCCGTATTACTTTGATAAACGCAAGGGATTTAATTATGGCAGATCAGCAGTACAGCTCAGTTGTAGACAAAAATGCTCTTAGAAGCAGTGAGGATTATCAGTTGCTTTATACTGATACGGGAATAGACGTTATATATGATTCCAAAGCTTTGACATCTGCATTGGATGAGCAGATAACTGTACAGGTGCCTTATTCCAAAATACGCTTTGCGCTTCCGGACAGTATAAAAGCAGTTGTTGCGCAGGACGACAGCGTACGTACTGTGGATATAACGAAAAAGCTTGTCGCGCTTACATTTGACGACGGTCCGAATAAGACCTATACAAATGAAATATTAGACGTTCTTGAGGCATATAATTCGGTGGCGACTTTCTTTGACCTGGGCAGTATAATGAACAATGCTCCCCAGGCAATGCAGCGCGCCTCACAGCTTGGCTGTGAAATGGGAAGTCATTCTTATTCTCATAAAAATTTAAAGACCGCGTCTGTGGACAAAATAAAAGAAGAGATTTCCAGTACGGATGCTGTTTTTGAAGAGATACTTGGGTATAAGCCGACACTGCTCAGACCTCCGTACGGCGCTGTGGGTTCGGATCTTAAGGAAAACTGTGACAAATATCTTATTGGCTGGTCAGTGGACACGCTCGACTGGAAAAACAGAGATAAAGACAAGGTTGTCGCTTCGGTCAAATCAGAGGGTGATCTTGACGGAGATGTCATACTTATGCACTCCATTTATAAATCCACTGCACAAGCTGTTGAGGAATTGGTGCCATGGCTGATAGAAAACGGATATCAGCTTGTAACGGTAAGTGAACTTATGAAATATAGATTTGAAACAGAGATGGAGACGGGCAAGTATTATTCAAGCCAGTTCTTTGAATCGCATAAATAATCATTAATGATATATAATTTTTGATTAAATAAGCTGATATAAAAATTCCGCAAAGGAGAAGCCTTTGCGGAATTTTTTATTTAGTTTTCTGTTTCTTCATCTTCTGCGGGTAAAATCGTGACTTTTATTTTAGTGACGCGGTGTTTTTTTGTTTTGAGTACGGTAAACATGATGTTTTTATAATAAGCTACATCGTTTTTGCGGGCGTAGCGCTCCAAAAGCTCCACTACAAACCCGCCTACAGTCGCATTATCGTCGTCAAAATCCTTATCGCTGAAGTTGAGCTCGTCAAACAGGTCTTCTATTCTCATGTCGCCGTCGACTTCGTACTCTCCGTTGTCAAGCTGTACTATCTCCGGTTCAATGGTATCACTTTCGTCCCAGATATCTCCGACAAGCTGTTCTAACACATCTTCCATTGTAAGTATACCCATAACTCCGCCGTACTCGTCAGTGACTATCGCCATATGATTTTTCTGCTTTTGCATCTGCTTTAGGACATCGTCAAGAGGCATTGTTTTGTATACAAAAGTAGCGGGCATAAGAGCTGATAAAATATTGTAATTCATATCAGCTGATAATTCCTTTAAAACTCGGTTAACATGCAAAACGCCTATGATATTGTCAATGGTGTCTCTGTAAACAGGTATGCGCGAAAAGCTGGAAGAACAGATAATCTCGAGCATTTCTTGTCTTGAGCTGTCAACGTCGATTGCAAGCATATCGACTCTGGGAGTAATCACTTCATATGCCTGAACGTCCTCAAAATCGAATACGCTCTGTATGAGATCACATTTTTCTTCATCAATTACGCCTTCGTCCTCGACTGTATCGATTATGCTTTCCAGCTCATCGTCTGTTACAGCAGGTGAGTCGTCAATCTGGTTTTTCCATAGTCTTGAAACGAGCCCCAGTATCTTATCGACAACAAAAACAAGAGGTTTTGTAATGACCGTAAACCCGTAAAGCGGTATTGCAAAAAATGCTGCAGCCTCATCGGGTATCGTCTTGGCAGCGACCTTGGGCAGAATTTCTCCGAAAATAAGAAGAATAATTGTCATTGCCAGAGTTGCAACCCAGGCATTGCTTTCGCCCAGCAGGTCGATTATAATGACCGTTGCAACCGAAGACGAGGCAATATTGACAAGATTGTTTCCGATAAGAACGGAGGCAAGTACGCTTTCGTAGTTTGAATATATTTTATATGCAAGTTTTGAGGCAAGGGTATTATTGTTTTCGGCTTTATTTTTCAGCCTGACCTCGCTTGCCGAGGCAAAAGATATCTCTGATGCTGAGAAAAATGCCGAACAAATAACAAATATTATTATCAATATATAATTAAACAACGACACCACCCCCGATCGTATCCTCTTGTGCGACCGTATCTTCCTCATCGTATATTTCGCCTACAAGTTCTTCGAGTATATCTTCGATGGTGATAATGCCGAGTGTTTTATTTTCAGATGTTATATATGCAAGATGAGTGCGCTTTTGAGACAAAGCGGAAAGCAGATCGTCCACAGGAGTCGACACCGGTATAAATTCCGGCTTATCCATAAGCTTACGTATGTCTGCAAGACTTTTATCCCGAATATATCTTTTTAAAAATTTACGCAAACCGAGCGTTCCTATCACTTGTCCGTGTGAATCGGTGACAGGCAGTCGGGAGTGACCGCAATCGCGCAATATCTGCGCAACGGTATCCGCAGGCGTGTCTATGCTTATGCTTATGACTTTATCCCATGGTGTCATAACGTCTTTGACAGTCGATTCGGAAAATTCAATAGCATTTTGGACAAGTTCTTCCGTGTCTTTGCCAATATCATTTTCCTCGACGTAGGTTTCTATTATATCATAGAGCTCATCTTCCGTTACGGTAGGGGTTTGAGTGGCTTTGCGTTTAAAGGGTTTGCTTGCTATCCGGCTGAGAAAAGAAAAGAAAAAGCTTATCGGAGTCATCACTTTCATTAAAAAGATAAGTGATCCCGAAATCACTTTTGCAAATTTTTCATTGCATGCTTTTGCAAAGCATTTGGGAATCATTTCGCCGAGAAAGAAAACGGCGATTGTCGTAACAATCGTGCACAGCGGCACAGCGTATTCCGGTATTTTAGTTGAGTTTTTGAAAATATCATAGGTAACTACCGTTGAGAGCGTCGCAATACCGGTATTTACAACGTTGTTGCCTATGAGAAGCGTTGAGAGCGCTTTATCAAAATTATCGAGCAGGTAAAGAACTCTCTTTGCGGCTTTATCGCCGTTTTGAGCGTGTTTTGCAATACGTATTTTATTTACCGACGCCAATGATATTTCCGAGCCGGAAAAATAGGCGCTGAGTAAAAATAAAATTATGAATGCAAATAATCGCACAGGACCATCGTCCATTAACAGATCATCTCCGATTTTTATGAATTTGAAAAGCATCATAACATATATTTTATTAAATATCAACAGTTATTTGTTAATATTGCTGTTGACTTGGGACTTTTGACAATGTAGAATTTGTTTAAATATTCAAAGGATGTGAAGCAATGTCCAAATCGCGCAATCAAAAGCTGAAAATTTTGTACTTGTATAATATATTAAAGCGGCATACCGATCAGGATCACGGTATTACAATGCGTCAGATACTGAAGAATCTGCAGTCATATGATATAAAAGCGGAGAGAAAAACCATTTATGAGGATATTGCTCTTCTCCGTGATGTGTACGGCGCAGATATAGGCGTGACAAGATCTGCCGGCGACAGCAGTTACCGTCTTCTGTCCCGTGATTTTGAGCTTCCGGAGCTCAAACTTCTGGTTGATGCTGTACAATCCTCTAAATTCATAACGCAGAAAAAGACCGACGAGCTGATACAAAAACTGGAATCACTTGCCAGTGTGCATGAGGCCAGGGGACTTCAGGGGCAGGTATATGTGCACGGCCGTATAAAGACAATGAATGAAACAATTTATTATAATGTCGATGCGGTAAACGAGGGTATTGTTCAAAATCGCATGATAAGCTTTAGATATTTTGAATGGACATCCGACTGTAAAAAAAGACTCCGCCGCAACGGTGCACTGTATACGGCAAGCCCGCTTGCGCTAAGTTGGGATAACGAAAACTATTATCTGATAGCTTTAGACGCAAACGAACACCAGATAAGACATTACCGCGTGGATAAAATGCTTGACATATGTTGTACCGACAGACCGCGAGAGGGGATGGAAGGCTGTGACGGCTTTGATACAGCGGTGTACTCCAAAAGCTTGTTCGGAATGTTTGGCGGCAGAAAGGAAAAGGTGACGCTAAGCTGTAAAAATGTGCTCGCAGGAGCTGTGATAGACCGTTTCGGTGCGGATATAATGACATTTTCCAATGGTGACAGCTTTACTTTTACCGTGAATGTACAGGTGAGTCCTCAGTTTTTTGCGTGGCTGTGCGGGCTTTGTGATAAAATAAAAATTATATCACCGTCCGATGTCAGACAGGAATTTAAAGATTATATTTATAAAATATACAGTAATTATGATATAAACAAAACCGGCTGATAAAAATATTTTCATCAGCCGGTTTTATTATATATTGTGTTTGTTGCAATATAAACCAGCATATTTAAACTATAAAACAACTGATTTATTTTACAGTAATTTCACCGCCTTCAACATTAACGGTATAAAGAATACCGCTTTTTTCAAACGGTACCTGCATTCCGTTTGAAAACACTGCATTTATATCGTTTTCACTTACAAATGCGAGCTTTCCGCCTTCTTTGAGGATCACACTGCTTTCAGTCTCACCTTCGATAGTGCGAGAAGGAATCATTTTATCTATGAGTCCTATAAATGTAATATTTCTTTTTGGAATAATACTGTATAGACGAAAATCATCGCGGTCGGTTAATTCTATGTCTGTCTTTTCGTTCGTATTTATAATTTTTGCTGTTTTATTGAAGTATTCGTATAATACAAAACTGTTTTGTTCTGTATGATTTGTATCATCAACTGATAATGTATCTTTGACAATATTGTTATCTTTATCAAGATTAAATGCAGCTACATATATTCGACCATCAGCAGTATTTTGCAGCATAAATGGATGCTTGTTGATTTCCGGGTCGCTGTAAACGCATTTTTCCAGAGGTACGGCGGGATGGTCGCATCTCAGTATTCTACCGTCTGACAGACACAAGGGTGAAAGTATTTCCTGCCTGCTGCGGCCTAACATATCACTTGTATATATAGGCCCCCCGCTTATCGCTCTGAGGACTGAATTTTTTACTGCCTGTGAGTCATCTGTCCACCACATATCCCAGTCGCAGACATAAAAAACTCCCTGTATCATACTGTTAAAAGCACATTGCAGAATATGTTTTGTAAACCAGTCGCGATTTTCCGGCAGAAAATCATCGCTGCATCTGGTTATAGAGCTTGACGGTCTGTTCCACATATTTTCCGACGATGCTCCCATGCAGTTTATTAAAGCTCCGTTGAAATGTTTCTGAGCAGATCGGTCAATGGCTTTTTGAATATTTTTTGCCGCAGTTCCTATAGGTAATATGTCATGATAGTACATATGCGTAAAACTTTGGTTATCCACTTTGACAAAGTCGGCACCGCATTTTTTAAGATACCGGTGAAAAGAATTATAAAATGTATATGCACTTTTGTAATCAGGGGCATGGATGAGATATTTTTCTTTTGAGTAATCGTTTCTTCTGCTGCTGTATTTTTGGGAATGTATAAGTGCTTTGTGAATTGTTTTGTCTATTTCACCGTTTTCCGTTATTCCGCCCCAATATCCTGTCGTAGGATGCCATATTCCTACCTTTATACCCATTTCATGCAGCTTTTTTATACATCCTTCAAGCCCATCGGGAAAACGCTTGGCGTCAGCTTTGAAGGAATTTAACTTACATTTGTGCATGATTGCAATCATTTCTTTGCGCTCTTTATTTACTGATTCATCTAGTCCCGGACAGTCTGCCCACATATCATCTATTAATGCCCATTTTACAGGGATGTTTTTTTCCTTAAATTCTGTGCATTTTTGAATAAGTTTTTTTTCGGATACTCCGGTCATAAATGCATCCCAGCTGCACCAGCCAAGATATTCGAATATTTGAGGATATTCTCTTTGTTCTCTAAGAGGAATATCAGAGCACATGATTTCCAATGCAAATTCTGTACAATCTTTAATAAGTTTATATGTATCTTTTCCCGTGCCCAAAACGTATGCAAGAGTATCGCACTTATATATATTCCCACAAAATGTATTCAGGGTAATTTTTATATAACCATCTTCTGTTCCGGATATCATGCTTAAATACTCTTTATCGCATACAGGAAGCAAACACCCGCCTTGCCATAATAAACACTGAGTATTTTCGGGTATGTCACTTGCCGATTTGCAGAATACCGGCTTGCACCAATATTCACTGTGTCGGCTGATAGCTGTAAATTCTGTTATTCCTTGTGTATCCAACAGAATTTCAATCGCGAAAAATTTATTCAAAGGCATATCGCTTTTGTAATTTATTAATGCAGCAGTAAGATTTGCTTGTTTTCTTTCAGTGATTTGAGGAGTTATTGCCTTTCTCTCAAGTTCGGTATTGGCGTATATGGCGTGTATTTTCACGACCTTTATCCTTTCAGAATAAAAAATATATGTGTATGATTTATTAATTCTCAGCATCCTAATCTTTACAATAGTTTGTGTTTTAAAAGTACTATTTCAATCAAATCGGTTTAATACTATACATTTACTTTAAAATTGTCAAGTCTTGTAATAAAAATCCGTATATTATGTGTCGATTAAAGCTGTTTAAACTTATATTCAATGTAATATTTAGTTTGTATCTGTCTGTTTGTCTTTTTTGGTGAAAATTGGCGCATTTTTTTATATTAAAAAATCGGTAAACTTGTTGACAAACCCATAAGAAATGATATAATAAAATCAAAGTGGTAACGAAGTGGTGACTAAATGGTAGTCGAATGTCCAAAAGAAAGGCGGTGAAAAACTTTGCTCGGGGGAACATACAATCATAATGTAGATGATAAGGGCCGGGTTATAATACCGGTCAAATTCAAAAAGGAACTCGGGCTGGAGTTTGTAATAACCGCCGGATATGACGATACACTGATGGTCATGTCTAATCAGGAATGGGAAAAGTTTCTTTCCAGGTTTGACAGCGCGCCTCCGTCTAAAATCAGATGGATAAAGCGTTTCTTTTTGGGTAATATGCATGAGGTCACTACCGACAAACAGGGCAGGATGCAAATACCACAGCAGCTCAGGCAGAAAATAGGTATAGAGACAGAGGTCGTTCTGGTGGGAAACGGCGATATGGTGGAGATCTGGACACCTGAACGCTGGGAGGCATCTCAGAAAATGCTTGACAGTGACAGTATAGTAGCCTGTATGGATGAGCTGGTGCTCTGATATGGAATTTTCACATTACAGCGTTATGCTTGAGCAGTGTATTCAGGCGCTTGATATAAAACCCGGCGGCATATACGTTGACTGTACGCTCGGCGGCGGAGGACACAGCGAGCAGATAGCAATGCGGCTCAAGGACGGGCTTCTTATCGGCATTGACAGAGATGAGGACGCTATAAAAGCATCGTCACTGCGGCTGAAAAAATACGGCAATACAGTACGGCTGGTACGCGGCAATTTTGCTGACCTTAAACAGATACTCTATGAAATGAAAATCGAGCGGGTCAGCGGAATACTGTTTGATTTGGGAGTATCCAGTTATCAGCTGGACAACTCAGAACGCGGATTTTCTTACCGCTTTGATGCTCCGCTTGATATGCGAATGTCGCGTCAGGACAAACTTACGGCAAGGGATATTGTAAACGAATACAGTCAGCAGGATCTTGCACGTATAATATCTGAATACGGTCAGGAGCGTTATGCGGCAAAGATCGCCGCGAATATCTGCAGACAGCGTGCAAAAAGCCCGATCAACACCACCTTTGAATTAAATGAGATAATAAAACGCGCGTTTCCGCCTTCTGAACGCTACGGGGCAAAGCATCCGTCTAAGCGTACTTATCAGGCGATACGCATCGAGGTCAACGGTGAACTGAAAATACTTGAAAAAGCAATCCGTGACGCGGTATGTATGCTTGAAGAGGGCGGCAGGCTCGCAGTTATAACATTTCATTCGCTTGAGGACAGGATCGTGAAAAACACGCTGCGCGATCTTGCTACAGGATGTATCTGCAATAAAAACATTCCTGTATGCGTCTGCGGCAGAACGGCAAAGATTAAGCTTATTACTCACAGACCGGTGACTGCTGATGAATCGGAACTTGAACAGAATAATCGTTCAAAACCCGCAAAGCTCAGAGTTGCTCAAAAAATCTGAAGGGGAAAAAGGATAGATGAAAAAAACAAGGAAAAATAAAAGAAAACTGATATCACCGTTTACATTCTGCATGTCCGTGGTGTGTGTGCTGCTTGTTGGATTTGTGCTAAACAGCTATATTTCATTAAACGAACTTACCCTTCAGTCGGAGAAGAAGAAGAACGAGCTTGAGGAACTTCAAAGTCGGATATCCGTATTAAATGTACAGATAGACCGCAAGAATTCTCTTGCAAGCATTGAGGAAATAGCAACAGAACAGCTCGGCATGGTAAAACTTGAATCTTTTCGTATACACACAGTAAACCTTGCTGAAGATGATTCTGTCGAAATTTCTCCTGAAAAGGAAAAAAACACATTTTTGGACGGAGTCGTAAACAGCTTCAATATTCTTTATGAATATTTGAACTGACGTGTAATAAATATTATTAGAGCGGGAGGTTCTTTTTAAAAATTACTGCCCGCTCTTGTTTTAATTAAAACAACTTAGGAAAGACGGCGAACTTATGGCGAAAACACCTACTAAAAAAATGAAAAACAGATCCATTATAGTAATGGGTTTGTTTTCTGTCGCCGTGTGTGTGATTATCGGATATCTTGTATATTACCAGATCATAAACTACGACGTCTATCAGTCCAAGGCGATAGCTCAGCAGACTATGAACACTACAATCAATGCCAACCGCGGTACGATCACCGACTGCAACGGCGTCGAGCTTGCGGTATCGTCGTCCGTAAAAACTGTTTATATTTCTCCTAATGATATTGATGATGAGGCACAGGCACGCGATATCGCTCTCAATCTATCTGAAATATTGGGTGTTGACTATGACACGGTATATGAAAAGACTCAAAAAAATAACTACTATGAAATCGTAAAAAGGAAAATAGAAAGCGATGTAGTCGATCAGGTGCGTCAATATATATCAGAAAGTAAAGTGTCAGGCATACATCTTATTGACGATACAAAGCGGTATTATCCGTATAACAATCTGGCATCGCACGTTTTGGGGTTTGTCGGCACCGATAATGTCGGGCTTGACGGAATCGAGCTTGTATACAACAGCTACCTTCAGGGCACAAACGGAAAACTGATAACAGCAAAAAACAATGCCGGCAGCGAGCTGCCTGTCGAATATGAAACGTATGTTCCAGCAAAAGACGGCAACGATATCAAACTTACAATAGACACTACGATCCAGTATTACCTTGAAAAGCATATAGAGCAGGCGCGAGAGGATTATAAGTGCTTAAACGGCGCGGCGGGTATAATCATTGATGTCAATACCGGAGGTATACTTGGTATTACGTCCAAACCCGATTACGATCTTAACAATTACCAGCAGATCACCGACAGCCTGCTGCTGCAGGAACTGGAGCTTTTTGAAAGCGGCGGCGCGCAGGAGCAAGAAGAGCAGGACGGTGGCACAAATGAGGACGGCGAGGATTCTCAGGAGCAGGATTCATCTATGACTCCGAGTGAAAAAAAGACTGAGCTTACAAATCTTATGCGCCGTAATAAGCTGATTGTAGATACATATGAGCCCGGCTCGACATTTAAAATCCTTACCGCTTCAATGGCGGTGGAGGAAAATCTTATAAGCGACAGTGATTCATTTTATTGTCCGGGCTATTATGTTGTCGGCAACAGGAGAATATCGTGCTGGAAGCACGGCGGTCATGGTTCTCAGAATTTTGCACAGGCGATACAGAATTCCTGCAATCCGGCGTTTATGATGATAGGCGCCAAAATAGGCAATACTACTTTTAAAAGCTATTTTGAAAATTTCGGACTTACGGAAAAAACAGGTGTTGATCTTGTGGGTGAGGCTTCCGGCATTTTTCACAGTGATTCCAGCTTTAACGAAGTCGAGCTTGCCACAGCTTCATTCGGTCAGCGCTTTAAAATCACACCAATTCAGATGATAACTGCCGTAGCCGCCGTGGCAAACGGCGGATCGCTGATCACTCCGCATATAGTTAAGGAAATCACATCTACTGACGAAAACGGAAAAACAACAGTCGTCAAAAGTATTGACAGCGGAGTCAAAAGACAGGTGATTTCAAAGGAGACATCTGAAAAAATGTGTGCACTTCTTGCAGATGTCGTAACATTCGGATCAGGTAAAAACGCGTATGTAAAAGGTTATCGTGTGGCGGGAAAAACGGGAACTTCCGAAAAGCTGGCGACGGAAAGCTCAACAGGTGAAGAGGAATATATTGCATCATTCATAGGCTTTGCGCCGGCAGACGATCCCCAGATTGCCATACTTGTAATGCTTGATGAGCCAAACGGTTCTGAATATTTCGGTGGTCTTACTGCGGCTCCCACTGCAGGTAAGATACTTGCGGATGTACTGCCGTACCTTGAGATAACCCCACAGTATACAGAGGAAGAGCTTGAAACACTTGATACCTCAGTCCCCGCAGTTTCGGGACTTTCAACCGACGAGGCAATAGCTGCCATCAAAGACAGTGGTTTGTCATATAAAATAATAGGCGGAGAGGGAACTGTTGAATATCAGATACCGAAAAGCGCTACATCTATACCGCGTACCGGCACTGTTGTGCTGTATACAAACGGCAAAGAACCGTCTGCTACAATAACTGTTCCGGATATAACCCAGATGAGTGTTGCGGGGGCACAGAAAATGATAACCAATTATGGATTGAACTTACGAACCGTAGGTAACGAAAGCACCAAGAGCACAGCGCTCATAACGTCCCAGGAGCCGGCGGCCGGTACAGTAGTCGAGGCGGGTACGGTCGTTACGGCATATTATAAAAATTATAATGATGTAGCTAATTAACGGAGGAGATATGAGACTATCTGAATTGCTCTCTGATACAGAGCTCAAGTATGATAAATCATATGCAGATATAGAAATAAGCGGTATAGTATATGACTCGCGCAAGGTGACAGACGGAAGTTTGTTTGTATGCCTTGAGGGCGAAAGCGCAAACGGTCATGACTTTGCGTTGTCCGCTCAGCAAAACGGTGCTGCGGCAATCATCGCTGCACACCCTACCGACAGCACGCTGCCGCATATACTGACCGATGATACAAGACGTGCTATGTTTGATGTTTCAAGCGCATGGTTTGGCCACCCTGAAAAAAAGCTTAAATTTATTGGCGTGACCGGTACCAATGGTAAGACATCTACGGTTTATTATATAAAAAATATTCTGGATACGCTCGGGAAAAAGACAGGTTTAATCGGTACTATTGCCAATATGATAGGAGATAAAACACTGCCGTCAAATGCGACAACGCCCGAACCGTATGCTCTTTGCAGCCTGCTTTCACAAATGGTGCAGGAAAAAGTGGAGTATGTTGTCATGGAGGTATCGTCTCATTCCATAGTTCAGAAACGTGTGTGCGGCATAACCTTTGACACAGCGGTGTTTACAAACCTTACTCAGGACCATCTTGATTATCATAAGACTATGGATAATTACCGACGTGCAAAATTCAAACTTTTTGAAAACGCCAAATCTGCGGTTATAAATATCGACGATGAGTCGGGCGCTATGCTGTCTAAACAGTATAAAAATAAAAAATACACATATTCCGCTATATATAATTTTGCAGATTTTGTGGCAAAGGATATAAAGCAAAAGCCGTCCGGTATAAGCTTTCTTGCAGTGACAAAGGGCGGTATCGGCAAAGTAAGTATAGCATCGACCGGTATGTTTACGGTGTATAACGCGATAGCAGCAATAGGTGCGGTGTGTGCGCTTGGCTTTGAATTTTGCGATATTGTAGAAAACAGGCTGTCACTCAACGCAGTTCCTGGCAGAGCGCAGGTAATAAGCGGTGACCGTCCGTATACGGTCATGATTGATTATGCGCATACTCCCGATGCACTTGAAAATATTCTGTCTTCGGTCAGAAGCTGTACTCAGGGCAGGATCATAACAGTGTTCGGATGCGGCGGAGACCGTGACAAGCTAAAGCGTCCGATAATGGGTCAGATTGCGGCGCGCAATTCGGCGTATGTCATAGTAACCTCGGATAATCCGCGTTCTGAGCCGCCTGTGGATATAATCAACCAGATACTCCCGGGTGTCAAAAAGCAAAAGACACCTTACGCCGCCATAGAAAACCGTGCAGCTGCTATAAGACATGCCATCGAAATTGCCCGGCCGGATGATTTTATTGTAATAGCGGGCAAAGGCCATGAAAAGTATCAAATTTTAAATACGGGCGTTATAGACTTTGATGACGCACAAACAGCCCTTGAAATAATGAAAGAGTTAGGTAAATGAAACTTACGCTAAAACAGATAGCCGATAAAACGGGCGGTGTTCTTCACGGTCCGGATATGACAGTGACAAGACTTGTTACCGACTCACGTCAGGTTGAAACCGGATGTATATTCGCAGCGATAAAAGGCGCGCGAGCTGACGGCTTTGATTTTATTGCCGAGCTTGACGTTATGCCCGGTATTGCATACCTTACCGACAGACCTGTTTTGGACGCTGTAAATCCTTATATAATAGTGCCGGATGTACTGCGTGCGGTGGGGGATATTGCCGCTTTGCACCTTGATACGCTGCATGTCAAAAAAATAGCAGTGACAGGCAGCGTCGGCAAGACTACTACAAAAGACTTTATAGCGAGTGCGTTGGCGCAGTGCATGAGGGTACAGTATTCCAAAGGCAATCATAACAATGAACTGGGTCTGCCTTTAAGCGTACTGGAGACATCTGAATCAGACGATGCCGTTGTGCTTGAAATGGGTATGCGCGGATTTGGACAGATAAAATATCTGTGTCAAATTGCACGGCCAGATGTGGCTGTAATCACAAACATAGGCATATCCCATATCGAACTTCTCGGCTCTCGTGAAAATATATTAAAGGCCAAAAGCGAGATTATAGATGCGCTTGCATATGATGGTGTTGCTGTCATCAACGGAGATGACGATATGCTGCAAACGCTTTCACTCGATAAGAAAACATTTCGTTTCGGTATTGAAAATAAATCCTGCGATATACTGGCACGAAATATTGTCAATAATACTTTCGATCTGGTATATGCAGACCAGGTAAGACATGTAGAGCTGTCCGTTTGCGGAAGACATAATATATACAACGCGCTTGCTGCAGCGGCAGTCGGCATAGCTCTTGGCTGTGATATCGACAGGCTGATTTGCGGAATAGAGTCATTTTCAGGTGACGGCAAGCGTCAGAATATATATGAATATAAAGGATTGCGTATATTTGATGATACCTATAACGCCTCTCCCGCCTCAATGTCAGCGGCAATGCAGGTTATGAGCGGGTATGAGGGAAGAAAAGTGCTTGCATTGGCGGATATGCTTGAGTTGGGAAGCTATTCAAAGCAGGCGCACCGTCAGCTCGCGCATGATATAAAAAAGCTGGGAGCAAACGAGGTTATATGCATAGGCACTGAGATGAAGCATCTCTTTAATGAACTTGGGGATATCAGCGCTCATTACTGCACAGATAACTCAGAGGCGCTTGATGTTCTTGTTAAATGCGTACGGCCGGGAGATAATATACTGTTTAAAGGCTCGCAGAGCATGAATGTGGCGGGTCTGCTTGATGATTTTAAAGGGGTGTGGAATAAATGAGTACTGTTATTATCATGTCAATGACGCTGACATTTGTTCTTGGTGCCGTTATCGGACCGTTGGTGCTGCCGTGGCTCAGAAAACTCAAATTCGGTCAGAGCATACTTGAAATAGGTCCGTCATGGCATAAGTCAAAGCAGGGCACTCCTACTGCGGGAGGTATAATTTTCATACTCCCGATAATACTGATTACGCTGATTCTTGGCGTTTCAACCATATTTTCGGACGACTACCGTCTGCTGTATGCCATTGTGTTTATTATGCTGTGTGCGGCTGTGGGTTTTGTGGACGATTATATAAAGATCACTCAAAAGCACAACAAAGGTTTAAACGTACGTCAAAAGACTATATTGCTTGCAGCGGTGATTACCTTATATATCGCGGCAATGTATTTTACAGGCTATATAACAACTGATATATATATTCCTTTTTTCAGCGTCACGCTTCATTTGTCATATTTTTATTTCATAATAATCATCCCGTTTGTATTTTTCTTTGTAAACTCGGTCAATCTTACAGATGGTCTTGACGGACTTGCCACATGTGTCACATTGCCGTATGCGATATCGTTTGTAATAGTGGCGCTTGTCTTCAATGCGGCAGGAAAAGGCAATACCGGTCTTGCGGTGCTTGCGTCGTCAACGGTTGGCGGACTGCTTGCGTTTCTGATATATAATTTTCATCCCGCAAAGGTTTTTATGGGCGATACCGGCTCGCTTTTCTTGGGAGGACTTGTCGTTGCGCTTGCAATGTCGTATGATCTTCCGTATTTTATACTGCTGGGCGGTATAGTATATTTAATAGAGGGTCTGTCAGTTGTGCTGCAGGTTGCATATTTTAAGCTGACACACGGAAAAAGAATTTTCAAAATGACGCCCATTCATCATCACTTTGAAATGTGTAAATGGAAAGAGGTCACAATAGTGCTGGTGTTTACATTAGTATCCGCGGTTGCATGCGCGGCAGCATTATGGGGAATAATCTATCAGGCTTTGTATTATATTTAAGTAAATTTGAGGTATTATGGCACAACAGAATGTCGGAAAATTAAATGAAAAACCAAAGGTAGTCAGGGCAAAAGGCGGCAGTATAGGAAGAGTGGATATTCCTTTTTTGATGCTGGTGCTTATACTTGTTGTGTTCGGACTTATTATGGTTGCATCGTCAAGCTATGTTTATGGCTATTACGAATATGGCGACAGCTATTACTATATAAAGCGCCAGCTGATTTTTGCGGCTGTGGGTATAGTGGTAATGTTTGCAATGGCGTTTTTTGATTATCACAGACTTCGCAAATATGCATTTCCTCTTCTTTGTATATCTGTCGTGCTTCTTATTCTCGTATTGATTCCGGGTATAGGCAAAACAGTCGGAGATGCACGGCGATGGCTCGATTTCGGCATACGTTTTCAGCCGTCTGAAATAGGTAAGTTTGCAATAATAATCAGTTTTGCTTCTTATATTTCCGCCAACTACAAAAATATGAACAAGTTCAAAGTCGGAGTCCTGCCTCTTATAATAATGCTGGGAACGGTCGTTGGACTTGTCGCAGTAGAAACGCATCTTTCAGGCGCTATCGTAATAATGGCTATAGGCGTTATAATGATGTTTGTAGGCGGCGTTCAGATGCGGTATTTTGTGGGAGCTATCGGAATAGGCAGTCTGGGACTTGCCGTTATTGTATTGTTTACCGATTATATGCAGATGCGTATAAAAACATGGCTTGATCCGTTTGAAAACATAAGCGGTTCGGGCTATCAGCTGGTACAGTCGCTATATGCCATAGGCTCAGGTGGTCTTTTGGGTTTGGGTTTAGGCCAGTCCCGCCAAAAACATCTTTATCTTCCCGAGGCGGAAACTGATTATATATTCTCAATAACCGCAGAGGAGTTAGGATTTATCGGAGCTTTGTTTTTGATTTTGCTGTTTGTAATGCTTGTGTGGCGGGGATTCTATATAGCTCTTAATGCTCGTGATAAATTCGGTTCCATGCTGGTTGTAGGCATAATCGCGCGTGTCGGTGTTCAGACAATATTGAATATAGGCGTTGTCACAAACGCTTTGCCGTCAACCGGAATAACCCTTCCGTTTTTCAGCTGCGGCGGCACTGCTCTTTTAATGCTGCTGTTTGAAATGGGAGTCGTATTGTCTGTTTCGCGTTTCAGTTATATAGATAAATCGTAGGTGAAATTATGAATGTCATTCTTGCCGGCGGCGGTACTGCGGGGCATATAAATCCGGCGCTTACCATAGCTAAAACAGTAAGAGATAAAAATCCCAAAAGTAAAATACTTTTTATCGGCAACAGCGGCTCGCTTGAGGAAAAGCTGGTTAAAAACAGCGGATTTGATATTGAATTTATCAAGGTTGAAGGTTTGCGCCGCACGGTTAGTCTTAAAAATATTAAAACACTGCGTATGTTTTTGCACGCGGTGTCGGACTGCAAAAGGATAATACGCGATTTCAAGGCGGACATTGTTGTCGGCACCGGCGGTTACGTAAGCGGTCCTGCGGTATATGCGGCGCATATTCTTGGAATAAAGACATGCATACACGAGCAAAATGCTTATCCGGGTATTACAAGTAAATTTCTGTCGCGCTATGCGGACTGTGTGTTTATAAGTTTTGAAAGCTCGCGCAAATATTTTCGCAGGGCAAAAAAAATAGTTCTGTCCGGAAATCCCATCGACCAGTCTTTTCTTTTTTCAGATAAGCGCAGCGCCAGACAAAAACTTGGTATTCCTGAAAGCGCGTTTTATCTTGTTTCATTTGCCGGCTCGCTCGGGGCGCGGGAGATAAACAAGCTGTTTGTTGATTTTATTCTTAAAAATTCTAAATATAACGATTTTATGCATACCCATGCCACCGGCTCGTTCGGTTTCAAATGGATGCCGCAGCAGCTATCGGAGCGCGGGTTTGATATCAATAAAAATACGCATATCAAGGTTGTTGAATACATATACGATATGCCTATTCAGCTTGCGGCATGCGATGCCGTGGTATCCCGTGCCGGAGCAATAACTCTGGGCGAGATCATGGCTCAGGGCAAACCGTCTGTACTGATCCCGTCACCGAATGTGACACATAATCATCAGTACTATAATGCCATGTCACTGGTAGAAAACGGTGCGGCAATGATGCTTCAGGAAAAGGACGCCACAGCTGACAAACTGTATTCCATGATTCTCAATATAAAAAACGATCCCGCACTTGCAAAAACAATAGGTGACAATGCGCGGGCAATGGCGCAGCTGCGGGCTGCAGAGGTTATTTACCGCGGAATGTATGATCTGATCAAAAAGTAACCCGCCTTCCCGATAAGACATATGATAAACTGTAATCTTATCGGGAGGTTTCTTATGTCTGAATACATAATAAGCGGCGGCAGACCGCTTGTAGGGCAGGTCACGGTAGACGGTGCCAAAAATTCGGTATTGCCGATACTTTGCGCATGTCTTTTGTGCGATGATGGTCAGGTGACGCTGACAAACTGTCCTCATATAACAGACGTTCAATATACACTGGAAATATTAAAGCTGTTTGGTTGTGAAACGTCCTTTGAGGACGGACAAATACATGTCGATGCGCAGAATGTGAGCTTTCGCGAAATACCGTGTGATCTTGTAAGCCGAATGCGCTCTGCGGCGCTGTTTTTAGGCGCTGCGATCGGCAGATTCTGTATGGCGGCGCAATGTCGTCCGGGAGGCTGTGAGCTTGGCAGCAGGCCTATTGATCTGCATCTGTCCTCATTTGTAAAAATGGGGCTATCAGTTTCAGATACGGGAAATGTCGTGGAGTGTTCGGGTTGTGCGCACGGCACGGACATATTTTTGCGCTATCCGAGTGTCGGCACGACGGAAAATATAATGCTTGCTGCATGTCGGGGCAGAGGTATTGTAACGGTGACCAACGCGGCACGTGAGCCTGAAATAGAAGACCTTCAGAATTTCATAAACGCGATGGGCGGTAAAATCTGCGGTGCGGGCAGCGGCATAATAATTATAGAGGGTGTTGAAAAACTTCACGGAGTTAATTATAATATAATCGGAGACCGTATTGAAGCGGCAACTTATCTTGCCGCCGCGATTGCGACAGACGGGGAGATAACCGTAAAGGGCGTGTGTCCGTCACATCTGATGGCAGTGACGGATCTTATAGTGAATTCCGGAGGCTCTGTTTGCCGTAAAAACGATAGTATAACAGTTTCGCGCGCAGGTCAGTTTATTCTTTCGCCCGGCAGGATAGAAACATCTCCTTATCCGGGATTTCCGACCGATGCGCAGTCAATAATCATGGCAATGCTGCTGCGTGCGGCAGGTACGACACAGATACACGAGGGTGTCTTTGATGACAGACTCAGAGTCAGCTCCGAGTTTATAAAAATGGGCGCGGATATCACCGTTTCCGGTAGGACTGCATACGTTCACGGTACAGAGCGGCTTTACGGCGCGCGCGTTTTTGCAGGAGATTTGCGTTCCGGCGCAGCTCTTGTGATAGCAGCGCTGTCTGCTCAGGGAGAAAGCGTGGTCAAGAATATCTCCCATATTGAACGGGGCTATAACGGTTTTGATAAAAAGCTGAAAAGTCTGGGTGCTGAGATAATAAAACTAAAGGATTGATAAAATGGAAAATCTGCCTGAAAACTCAACTCTTGCCCGATACTATAAGAATAAAAAACGCCGTAAAAAACGCAGAAAACTGATGTTTTATACATTGCTTACGGTGTTTATGGTTTTGATAATAGCAGTGTTGTCCCTGACTGTGTTTTTTAATATAAACGAGTTCACTGTAGAGGGGAATTCTCATTATAGTACCGATGAAATAATTCATGCGTCCGGGCTTGAAAAAGGGCAGAATATGTTCCGGCTGAATAAATTTGATGTCATAGACCGGATAAAGCAGTCACTGCCTTATCTGTCAGATGTTACGATAAACAGAAACCTGCCCTCGACAATGGTTATTTCAGTCACCGAGACCAGTCCGTTTTGCTATTTGGCATGGCAGGGGTATTTTTACATAATGGATAAAGACCTCAAGCTGCTTGAGGCGTCTGAAATTCAGCCGGAGGGTCTGGCAGAAATTGAGGGTATAGAGCCCGTATCACCGCAACCGGGTCAGCTTGTTGCTGATGCCGACGGCAAGGAACAGACGCTTGTAAAGATTACAAGGTCTATAAGCGATAATATTGGAACTGAAAATATAACCTCTATAAAAATCAGCGATATTTATGACCTGAGCTTTGTTTATGACAGCAGAGTGACTGTTTTGCTGGGCAGCTCTGAACGCATGGATGAAAAGATTAAACTTACAAAGTATGTTCTTGATGAAAATGAGTCTAAAGAACACGCGCAGATAGACGTATCATCCGGCACAAAAGCGTATTATCGCGCAGTGTCAGTAGAGGAAAATGAACAGGCATCAGAAAATGAATAAGAAAATATTGCTTTTTTCAAAAAAGCTCTTGAAAAACTATATTAAATAACATAAAATATAATTGATAGTCAAATATTAATTGAGGAGACGTTGAAATGGCCGGATTTGAACTTGCTGAAAGCACCGAAGGTGTTGTTAATATAAAAGTCATCGGTACGGGTGGCGGCGGCTGTAATGCCGTAAACAGAATGATTGCAAACGGAACGAAAGGTGTTGAATTTATTGCGGTAAATACTGACCGTCCTGTTATCGATATTTCCAGGGCGGATAAAAAAATACAGATAGGCGCAAAGCTTACAAAGGGTCAGGGTGCGGGATCTGATCCCAAAACAGGAGAGGATTCGGCGTTGGAAAGCCGTGAGGAGATAGAGGAGATCCTGCGCGGCACGGACATGGTGTTTATTGCTGCCGGTATGGGCGGTGGCACAGGAACAGGTTCCGCACCCGTTATAGCCCAGATAGCAAAAGATCTTGGCATACTCACAGTTGCTATTGTTACAAAGCCTTTTAATTTTGAAGGCAGACAGAAAATGCGTGTTGCTGAAGAAGGAATTGCCAAGCTCAGACAGAATGTCGACAGTCTTATAGTTATCCCAAATGAAAAGCTGAAATTTGCATCTGCGGAGCGAATAACACTGCTTAACGCTTTCCAGATAGCGGACGATGTTTTAAGACAGGGCGTTCAAAGCATTTCTGATCTTATCCTGATACCCGGAATTGTAAATCTGGATTTTGCTGATGTACATAAAATCATGAAAGATGCCGGCAACGCGCATATGGGTGTCGGCCGTGCATCCGGTAAGGATAAGGCGGAGGCGGCAGCACAGATGGCGATTTCCAGCCCGCTGCTTGAAACAACGATTGACGGCGCTACGGGTGTTATTATCAACATCACCGGTTCTCCTGATATAGGGCTTGACGAGGTCGATATCGCAGCACAAAAAATCACAGAATCCATTCATCCTGATGCAAATATAATCTGGGGCGCTGCGTTTAACAACGATCTTGAAGACGAAATGATAGTTACAGTTATTGCCACCGGCTTTGACGGCGGTAAAAATACTGTGATTGCTGCCAAGGACAACGTTGAAGAAAATCCTGCTGAAGAAGATGCCGGAGATGATGAGGATCTTTCACTCGGTTTGCTTAATTTCTTTAAAAACAAATCAGATTACGAAGACTGATTTAAAAAATAAAACGCACAAGGAGAGGCACTATAGGAAAGCTGCCTCTCCTTTTAACTTTGCAGTCAGCCGTAATTATCGTATTCCTAAAAAATCAATACATTGAAGGATTGCAAAATGGAAAACAGAATTTTATCTGGAAAAATCGCCTAACCAATCTCAATTTGTTCCGACTATATAAGCGTAACGATCATGATTGAAACAAAAAGGTATAAGATGAAAACAAACGAAACGCTAAAATTACTTGATGACAAAGACTTACTGGATAAGATATATTATTTTTCTTACCATAGGTGCAATACATCTTTTGAAGCTGAGGATCTATGCTCGGATATAGTTCTTGCAATAATATCAGCCATACATAAACAAGAACGTATTGAGAATTTTTACGCCTTTGTATGGACCATTGCTCGCAGAGTTTATGCTGATTATTGTGAAAAAAGAAATGCGGAGCGCCAAGTATCCAGCATTGAAAACAGCGACTTGATGTCAGGATCTAAAGAAAATGAAATAGAAGAATTTGTTGAGGAAACAGCCGAACAAGAACAAATAAGTAGAATTTTCAAAGAAATTTCTTTTTTGTCAAAGGCATACCGAGAAGTAATGGTAATGTTCTACATTGATGAGTTGAAGGTGAAAGAGATTTCAACAAGACTTAACATCAATGAAACCACTGTAAAGCAACGTTTGTTTTCTGCAAGAAATTCAGTTAGAAAAGAGGTTGAAACTATGAGTGAAAGAACATATGTATTAAAGCCTATCAAATTGGCTGTTTCAGGAACCGGAAATCCTTGCGGCAACGATCCTCGTTCTAAAACCGAAAGGATGTTTTCTCAAAACTTAATATATTTGTGCAAACACAAACCAAAGTCAGCAAAAGAACTATCTGAAGAACTTTGCGTACCCATGCCTTATATTGAAGAAGAATTGGAAATTCAATGTCACGGTGAAAACGGGAAATATGGTATGCTCCGCAAACTTGATAACGGCAGGTATGCAGTAAATATTCATTTGGTAGATTATGATGAGTACGACCAAGCCAATAAGATTTACGAAAAGCATTTACCTGAAATTTTGCGAAATTATCAAAATACGCTGAAACAGAATGAAGAAAAAATACTTTCATTCCCTTACTTAAGCGAACAGAATGATTTACGTTTTATTATGTGGTCTTTGATCTCAAGAACGGTTTGGGATTTTGAAGAAAGAATCAATAAAGTTCTTGCAGAAAAATACTTTTCTGATATCGAACCAATTAAAAGAGCTTTTTCGTGCGTTGCAGTCGCCTATACAGATGAACAATATCCTGAATTTGATTTCTATGGCAGCGACGGTATTGATGCAAATTCAATTGGCGGGTATAAATCGGTATTTGTATCCAATATTTATGGTAAGCGTATTGATAGGCACTTCCATTGCGGACACAACCTGTCTCACGATCCCAAGCTCTTAATGGTACTCAGAGCCATTGGAGGAATTGAGATTGATAAACTGTCAGAAAATGAAAAAGAAATCGCAGCTAAAGCTCTTGAATGTGGGTATCTTCGCAAGAAGGGTAATATTATAGAACCCAAAATAATCGTGATTGACAGAAAGAATGATATGGACTTCTATAACCTTTCTTTTGATTTCAATAACGATATGGGAACGGTTATCGAGCAAATTGCCGAAGAACTTTCAGTATTTATGAAAACTCATATCCCTGAACACCTGATGAACGAGTATCAAATTTATACGAACCTTATTGCAGGCGTCAGAATATTGGCAAAAACAATAGAGGAATGTATCAACGAAGATCTACTTGCAGAACCTGAAAACAGGGTTGGAGCAGAAGGCGTATTGATGATTATAAAAAGATAAGTGATCGCAAGCAACAGTAAGCCTGCAGGAATAGCGGACATCGAATTGTGACACCTGCGATCCCAAAATGGAGAAATATAATACTTGGGGCGCCCTATATAAAGAAGGGCGCCCCAAGTTTGCGTTTTATTTTTTATTATTATTATATTTTTATCGCATCCAACGCAAACGGATGTTACAAGCGTCCTTTTGTGCTTGCTGAATGCTTAGGTATAGAGACTGTGTCCCGATACAAACAGCAGATATATTCCAAATTATTGCAGAACTTGCAGCTGCGGCGTTTTTTGCGTCGTTTTTACGGATTTATCTATAAAAAACATCTATTATTTCAAAAATTGAATGGGCGGGGTATTTTCATCAAGAGTTTTGAAAATATATCCCTGGCTTTTCAGCTGCTCTATAATTACAGGAAGCGCCTCTACTGTGGTTTTCTTTGTGTTGTTATCATGCATAAGAACAATTGAGGTCTGTTTGTCCTTAACTCCCGATAAAACCGAATTTATTATAACTTGGGTGTCCTGCACCTTTTTTTCGGCGTCCAGACTTGAGACATTCCAGTCAAAGTATACGATCCCCTTTTGCTGAGCTTGTTTTGTAAGCACGTCCATGATTCCGTTGCAGTATCGCTGACTGACGGTGTTGTTGGAGCCACCGGGAAATCTCAGTATGCTCAGGTGCCTGCCCGTAATTTCAAAAAAAACGTCATCATTTTTTTGATACTGATTCCAAAATGCATCTGGTGAGGAATAGATTTCTTCATATTTGTGTGAGTAGGTGTGATTGCCAGCGACATGTCCGTCTGTGATTATTCTCCTGCATATTTCGGCGGCATATCCTCCCTCTTTTCCTATCACAAAAAATGTCGCTTTAATATTATAAGAGTCGAGAATATCAAGAATTTTTTCTGTGTTTTGGGACGGCCCGTCGTCAAACGTAAGATATACGACCTTAGCGTTTTTCTGCTCTGCTTTGGTTCTTTCCAACTCTGCATAATCGTCTTTTAGAGTTTCATATTCTTTTTTCAGGTCGTTTAGCTGACCGTCGATTTGAGCGCTGTAGGCCTGCGATTTGACAAGCATATCGTTAAGAGCCCTTATCCTGTTGTTCATAATTAAAAAAATCACCGCACAGGCAATTATCGCAGCGACTAAAGCCACAGTCAGGATTGCCGTTACCGGTGGTTTTAACATTTTTGATTTACTCATATTCAGATCCCCTTGTGTTTTGCGTTTGTATTACCGACGCTAAAACATTATATTACGGGAAGCATTAAAAAATGAGGTGTAACGAGTAAATCTGTAAGCCGAGTTCTGTCAAGGGCAATCATCTGTCTGGGAAATATGTTGCCATATTCCTCTAGCCACCTGTTAAAGCTCAAGCGGACGAACAGCCCATCGCTTCTGTCGGTGTTGCATCGGATAGGGTTTACAGGACTCGTATGTCACCATGCGAGTCGGTGAGCTCTTACCTCGCCTTTCCACCCTTACCCGCAAAAAGCGGGCGGTATATCTCTGTTGCACTCTCCCTGGGGTCACCCCCGGTGGACGTTATCCATTATCCTGTTCTGTGATGCTCGGACTTTCCTCCGTATAAACTATACGGCGACTGCCTGATTTACTCGTTACCTGTGTATTTTAACATCAGTACAATAAAAATGCAAATCTTTTTTAAATTCCTTGATAAATCAAAGCGTATAATATATAATAATTTAATAGGCATATGTAAAATTTTACTTTTCGGAGGCTTGTTTTCATGTCGGAAAAATTTAACGAGTTTTTAGAGAGCGTGAAGAATAAAAATGTATCGGTTGTCGGTATAGGAATTTCCAATACGCCTGTTATAGAGATGCTTGTAAAAGCCGGGGCTAAAGTCAAGGCTTATGACAAAAACGATGAGTCGAAGCTTGGCGATATAGCATACAGGCTGCGCTCTCTGGGAGTAACGCTTATTTGCGGCAGTAATTATCTGGACAGCCTTGACGGGGAACTGATAATAAAGACTCCGGGTATGCGTTACGATAATCCGGCTCTGCTTGACGCGGCTGAAAAAGGTGCTGTTATAACAAGCGAAATGGAGATATTTTTTGACTGCTGTCCATGCAAAATAATAGGAATAACCGGCTCTGACGGCAAAACCACCACTACAAGTCTCATTTACGAGATGCTAAAACATGCAGGGTATAAAGTACATCTTGGCGGAAACATCGGAACTCCTTTGCTTTCACGTGTGCCGGATATGCGTCCGGACGATATAGTTGTTGTAGAGCTCTCAAGCTTTCAGCTCCATACTATGAAAAAAAGTCCCGATATTGCCGTTGTTACCAATTTATCTCCCAATCATCTTGATGTTCATAAATCCATGCAGGAATATATTGAGGCAAAAACAAACATATTTAAATATCAGTCATCAGATGACGTACTTGTAATAAACGCCGATAATGAAATCACAAACGGTTTTGAAAGCATTGCAAAGGGCAAGGTTCTGAAATTTTCTTTTAAAGGCAAACCCGATTCATCCGGCGCATATTATGAGGACGGTGCGGTGTATACAGTGTTTGACGGCAAGCTCCAAAAGCTGGCAGACAGAAATGACATACTGCTTAGGGGCGACCATAATGTTGAAAATTTCATGGCTGCGGCGCTTGCAGTACACGGCCTTTGCAGCGACGATGATATACTCTGTGTAGCCAGGACCTTTAAAGGCGTACGGCACAGGATAGAGCTTGTACGTCAAAAAGACGGTGTAAATTACTATAACGACTCTATCGGCTCATCTCCGACCCGCACGACAGCTACTCTCAGATCTTTTGATTCAAAGGTTATACTTATTGCCGGCGGATATGATAAACACCTGCCGTTTGATAAGCTGGGAGATGAAATTGTAAAGCATGTAAAAAAACTGTTTTTGACCGGCGCTACGGCCATGTCTATAAAAAAAGCTGTTTTGGCAGCCAAGGGGTATGATGAAAAAGAGCTTCCCATTTCGGTAATAGAAGATTTTGACGATGCAGTGCGCGCCGCGGCGGCGTCAGCAAGACAGGGAGATATTGTCCTGCTTTCTCCTGCGTGTGCAAGCTTTGACAAGTTTAAAAATTTTGAACAGCGCGGTGACAGATTCGTGTCAGTCGTAAATAACCTTTAAGAGAGGAAAATAAATTGGAAAATCTCAAGAACTATCTTTTTGAACTGTGTTCCGAATACGCTCCCAGCGGCAGAGAGGAACTGCTGACCTGCCTTGAACGTCTGGTGCGCCCGTCTGCTGATAAGCTGTACAGAGACAGAGCGGGCAACCTGGTGGCTGTAAAGTACAGTAAAATCCCGGGTGCTGAAAAAATTATGCTTGATGCCCATGCCGATGAGGTGGGGCTTGTCGTTACCGGAATTGACGATAATGGATTTATCCATTTTGCAAACCACTGTGGGATCGACGATAAAATACTTCCGTCATCTTATGTTACGGTATTGGCCTCAAGAAATTTAACAGGAGTTGTCGCCACTCTCCCGCCGCACCTGCTTAAGGATGCTGACAGCGATAAGAAAATAAAAGCTAAGGATATGGTTATAGATATAGGTTTTGACGCAAAAACTGCAAGAGAGCTTGTTAAAGTCGGGGATTTCATAACACTGCGCAGTACATGCACTGATTTGCAAAACGGGCTTGTGTTGGGTAAAAGCTTTGATAACCGCGCATCTTGTGCCGTTCTTGTGCGGGTGCTGTCAATGCTGTGCAGCGTGCGTCCCAGATATGATGTATATATCGTTTTTTCTGCTGCGGAGGAGTTTAACGGATACGGTGCCCATACTGCCGCATATAATATAGAGCCGCATAGTGCTATTGTTGTTGATACTACATTCGGTATTTCGCCCTATACGGACAGCTACAAGGGAAAAGAGCTTTCAAAAGGCTGTGCTGTCGGCATTTCACCTTTGCTCGATACGCATATGACGGAATCTATTATAGGTACTGCGCGTGCTCATTCTATTCCGTACCAGATCGAGGTGATGAGCGGCAGGACCGGTACTAATGCGGATAATATTGTGTCGGCACGCGACGGTGTGCCGTGTACGCTTTTGTCATTGCCGCTAAGATATATGCATTCCGCCGGCGAGATTGTCTCGCTGCATGATATGAAAAATGCCGTCAGGCTTATACTTTCATATATCGAATACAGAGGAGGGAACCGAATTGAATAAATTACTCAGCTATTATACATCTCTTTTCGGCACTTCCGGAAGCGAGGGGGATATCCGCCGTGCCATTTTGAACGAGATATCCTCTTATGCCGACACAAAAGTAGATAAATTAGGCAATATCATAGCGTTCAAAAAAGGCAAGTACGAACCTCCCGCTACGGTGATGCTGTCGGCGCATATGGACGAGGTGGGAATGATTCTTACTGATGTCACCGATCAGGGATATATCAGGTTTGACACTATTGGCGGTATTGATACACGTACTCTGTGTGGAAAGCATGTGGCGATAGGCCGCCGTAAAATACCCGGGGTTATCGGACAGATGGCGCCCCATTTAATGAAAAAATCCGACAGGGATACTGTAAAAAAGACAGAAGATTTGTATATAGATATCGGCGCCGCCGATAAGGAAGACGCACTTAAATATGTCGCACAAGGCGATGTGATAGGCTTTAGGTCCGATTATGCGGAGTTCGGAGACGGTCTTGTACGTGCCAAGGCGTTGGACGACAGAATAGGCTGTCAGATATTGACCAACCTTATAAAAGAGGAACTGCCGTTTGATATGTATTTTGCCTTCACGGTAATGGAGGAAATAGGCTGTATAGGAGCGGGATGCGCCGCTTTTGAAATAAAACCGGACTATTCTATTGTGGTGGAGGCAACGACTGCCGCCGATATTTCAGACAATAAAGATAAAACAAGCGTATGTCGGGTGGGAAGTGGACCTGTCATATCCTTTATGGACAGCAGTACTATTTACGACCGTGATTTTATAAAACTTGCCTGCAATGCCGCCCGACAGCGCTCAATACCGTATCAGATGAAGCAGGCTGTGGCCGGCGGTAACGATTCCGGTAGGATACAGCGGACCGCTTCAGGCGCGTCTGCACTTGCGATAAGCGTTGCGGTACGCTATTTGCATACCGTTACCGGTGTGGCTTCGCTTAAGGATATAGACAATACAGAGCGGCTGGTTTTTGCGCTGCTAAATAAAATGCTCAACGTATAAGGAGGGCTTAGTAATGACAGAAAGCATAAAAAATCTTGTATCTATAAACGGTGTTTCCGGTAACGAAAAAAATGTTTGTGAATATATAAAATCTCAGATACTTTCTTATTCCGATAAGGTATATACCGATGTTTTGGGCAATCTGGTGGCGGTAAAGCGCGGCGGCGGAAAACGTATAATGCTCATGGCGCATACAGACCAGATAGGCATAGTATGTACTTTTGTTGATGAAAAGGGCTTTATAAGAGTGTCCTCTGTGGGCGGCGTTGATCCTCATAACTTCAACAACTGCCATGTTGCGTTTGAAAACGGAATAAAGGGTGTGTTTGTCTGTGAAAAAAAAGATGGAAAAATTCAGGACTGCTATGTAGATATAGGCAGCTGCTCACGCGATGAAACACTTTCAAAAATAGATATAGGTATGACCGCCAAGTTTGACTGCGGATTTTATGATAACGAGAATGTTATAGTATCAGGTGCGCTTGATGATCGTCTGGGCTGCTATATACTTATGGAGACGCTTAAAAAAATGAAAGCAACAGACAATGAGGTGTATTTTGTTTTTTCATCTCAGGAAGAAGTCGGACTTCGAGGTGCTAAAGTATCTGGCTTTGACATTAATCCCGATATTGCTATTGCAGTTGACGTGACGATTGCGGCTGATACACCGGGCTGTGATGATTATGGCTGCAAGCTCGGGGGAGGCGCCGGGATAAAGGTACGAGATTCCTCAGCAATATGCAATAAAGCTCTGGTAGATGAGCTTGAAAATATCGCGGCTGAAAGACAAATTCCTTATCAGAGAGATGTCCTGACCGCCGGCGGAACTGATATAGGCGCAGTTCAGATGTGCGGAAGGGGTGTGATTGTCGGCGGTGTGAGCGTAGCTGTCAGAAATGTTCATACCGGAGCAGAAACCGCGGCAAAAAAAGATATCCGGGCTGCTGTAGAACTACTGTGTGCTTATCTTGAAAAAGAAGTTGAAAACAGACAGTAAATAAGGTATAATACCCACAGCATATGGATTCATATAACCACTGTTAGGATGTGAAAAATTTGATTTTAAAAAGTCTTGAGCTTCAGGGCTTTAAATCCTTCCCGGATAAAATAAAAATTGAGTTCGGCAGCGGCATTACCGCTATCGTAGGCCCGAACGGTTCGGGAAAAAGCAATGTCTCCGACGCTATACGATGGGTGCTGGGAGAACAGTCAAATAAGACGCTGCGCAGTTCAAAAATGGAAGATGTAATATTTACCGGTACAACTAAGCGCAAGCCTCAGGGCTTTGCTCAGGTGAGCTTGACTATTGATAACAGCGATATGGCGCTTGACGTGGATTACAGCGAGGTTACAATCACAAGACGCTATTACCGCAGCGGAGAAAGCGAGTACTTTATTAATAAAACTCCGACAAGACTTAAGGATATCCATGAGCTTTTCATGGATACCGGAATCGGACGGGACGGGTATTCCATAATAGGTCAGGGCAGGATAGCAGAGATACTGTCCCATAAAAGTGAGGACCGCCGTCAGATAATAGAAGAGGTGGCGGGTATATCCAAATACCGTTACCGTAAAAACGAGGCACAGCGCAAGCTTGACGCCACGGAAGAAAATCTTTTGCGTCTTCAGGATATTGTGTCGGAGCTTGAATCACGTCTGCCGTCACTTGAAAACCAGAGTAATAAGGCAAAAAAATTTCTTGTCATGTATGACGAGAAAAAAAGTCTTGAAATTTCTCTTTGGATATCCGAACTGGAAAAAATACACCAGAATGCTAAAAATCTTGAAGATAAGTTTAATATAGCCAAGGGCAATCTTGAGGATGTAACTGTTGAAATCAATAATCTGGAATCGGAAATAAACTCGGTTTTTGAACGAAATAGGCAAATAAATGTGGAAATAGAACAGATTCGTTCAAAGCTGTCGGAGTTTGAAGAGAAAAAAAGCGCTATTGCTTCTCGTATAGCCGTGCTTGAAACGGGTATAGGCTTTGAACGGGAAAATATCGGTAAGATAGAAAATGAACTGAGTGCGGCAAACCGCAGAGAGGAAGATTTACGCGCGCGTATAAACGAGCGCAACAGCTCTATATCCCAGAAAACACAGTCAATAGCTCAGATAGAAAAGGAGACTGCCGAACTTAATGAAGAGCTTGAGCTGATAAATAAAAGCGGACAGGACGTCCGTAACAGAATAGATACTCTCAGTGAGAGCAGGCTTTCAATGTCCCAGCAGTATAATGCTTTGAATATACAACGTATTTCTTGCCAGGCCGGCAAGGATGCAAAGCTTTTGCGGCGATCGGATCTGGAAAAAGAGCTTGAAACGCGGCGCGGCTCAAACAGTGAGCTTTTATCACAGGCAGAGTTGCTTGACAAGGAGTATGAAAGCAAGACGGCCGGTAAATCAGCTCTTGAAAACACTGTCTCTGGATACAAAAAGATGCTTGAAATAAAGCAGAGACATTATGACGAGAAAAAAATACAGCTTGATAAACTTAACGGTCAAATATACGCAAAAGAGCAAAACCTTAAAATACTGTCCGATATGGAAAAACATCTTGACGGATTTGCAGGCAGTGTAAAGACGGTACTGGAAAACAGCAGGCGTAAAACATTGCACGGGGTTTTGGGCACAGTCTCCCAGCTCATCAGAGTTGATGAAAAATACATAATTGCCATCGAGACTGCGCTGGGAAATGCGATACAAAATATTGTCACGGATAATGCAAAAAGCGCAAAAGACGCCATGCTGCTTCTCAAAAACAGCCGTGCCGGACGTGCCACGTTTCTTCCTCTCACCGAAATCAAGCCGCGTCCCATTAGCAGGACTGAGCTTGAGGGCAGCGGTATTGTAGGAATCGCTCACGAGCTTGTTGAGACCTCAGACAGCGCCGGCAAAAAAGTTGCGCAGTTTCTTCTTGGCAGGACGATTGTTTGTGAAACAATCGATGATGCCGTAGAAGTATCGCGCAGGATGAACGCCAAATACAAGGCGGTCACGCTTGATGGGCAGATTGTCAATGCGGGCGGGTCCATGACAGGCGGCTCTACTGCCAAGAGTACCGGACTGCTTTCGCGTATGCATGAAATAGAGCGTCTGAAAGAACAGCTGCGTATAGAACGTGAAAGGCTTGCGGATTTTGAAACCGGGTTTGCAAAATCCGAGTCGGAGCGAAATGAGCTCGCCGCACGCCTGGAAGGTGTGGAATCAGAGGTCCGCGTGCTGGATGAAGAACTTAATCGTATAAATGATCTGCGTGACAGTAAGAAAGTTGTTATAGATTCGTATAACGAACTTATTTCAGGCTGTGAAAAAGAACTTGCATCTTTAAATGAGTCTATTGATTCTGATGATGAACTTTTAAATTCTCTTGACGGCCAAATGTTAAAGCTTAACCTTAAAATAGGAGAAATCGACAGTTCTCTGGGCTCTCTTTCCGGTAAGACGGAAGAGGAAAATATGCGTGTGGAAAAGCTGTCTGCCAAAATATCTGAAAATGATATGCGTAAAATGGGTATATTTAAGGACATAGAAACGGAAAAACAGGTTATAGAACAGCTTGAGAGTCAGCTGCTGTCATACGGAAGCCAAAACCAGGACAGAGAGGCTCAGCTGAATACAGCACGCCAAAATATTGAGAAAAATCAAAGAGAGATAGAACAGCTTAATCAGGACAGCGCCGACATGGAAAAAATGCAGTCGGACGGAAATACTAAAATAAGTGAACTTATAGACAAGAGAAATGCGTCAGAAACAGAACAGACTGCGTTTCGTTCACGACAAAAAGACAGTCTTGCAACAAAGGAAAGACTTCTTCAGGAGGTCACTCGCCTGGAAAATCAGATAGCCGGCATTTCTGAACAAAACGGAAGGATTATCGATCGTCTGTCCGAGTATGAGCTTACAGTCACAGAGGCGGGCGAACTTGCAAAGCCGCTTGAAAATCAGGCAGAGGCACGCAGGCGTGTAACCGAGCTGAAAAATGCTATACGTGCTCTGGGAAGTGTCAATACAGATGCCATTGAAGAATATGACAAGGTGAAAGAACGTTTTGATTTTCTGGACGGACAGATGACGGATTTGAAAAATTCAAAGTCACAGCTTCAAAAAATAATCCGAGAACTGCTCAGTCAGATGACTCAAATATTCACCGAAAACTTTACCAGATTGAACAACGAATTTTCCCGCACATTTTCCGAAATGTTCGGAGGCGGTAAGGCTGAGCTTATATTGCTTGATCCGGACGATGTCCTGGGCTGCGGCATAGACATACGCGTCGCGCCTCCGGGAAAAATAATTAAAAACATAGTTTCGCTTTCGGGCGGTGAGCAGGCGTTTACCGCGATCGCGCTGTATTTTGCAATACTGCGCATACGACCGACTCCGTTTTGTATCATGGACGAGATAGAAGCGGCGCTTGACGACGTTAATGTAAATAAGTTTGCATATAAACTTCGCGATTTCTGCGATAAGACACAGTTTATTGTTATCACTCACCGGCGCGGCACCATGGAGTCTGCCGATGTTCTGTACGGAGTGACAATGCAGGAAAAAGGTATTTCAAAACTTTTGACAATCGATGTAAATGAAATGGAAAGGCAGCTTAAACTTTAATGGGATTTTTTGAAAAGATAAAAAACGGCTTGTCAAAGACAAAATCTGCACTGGGCGGTACGCTTGATAATGTCTTGTCGGCATTCGGCGTGATAAGTGATGATCTGTATGAGGAGCTTGAAGAAGCGCTTATAATGGCGGATATAGGAGTTGAGACAGCTCTTAAAATCATAGACCGTGTCAAGCAAAACGTAAAAGAAAAAAAGATAAAGGACCCGGCAGCGGTGCGTGATGAATTGAAGTCGGTTATAAGCGAGATGCTTGAAAGCCGTCAGAGCACGGTAAACCTTAACACCAAACCGAGTATAATTCTGCTGATAGGAGTAAACGGCGTCGGAAAAACCACTACTGCGGCAAAGCTTGCACATTTGTATATCAGCCGCGGCAAAAAGGTTATTTTCGGCGCGGCGGATACTTTCCGTGCAGCGGCGGGAGAGCAGCTTGAAACATGGGCTGACAGAGTCGGTGCAGACATCATAAAATCCGTTCAGGGTGCGGATCCGGCAGCTGTCGTATTTGATACCATAAGCGCTGCCAAGGCCAGAGGTGCAGATATAATCATCTGTGATACAGCGGGTCGTCTGCATAATAAGGTAAATCTTATGAACGAGCTGAAAAAAATATATAAGGTCATTTCAACTCAGATGCAGGGATGTGATATTGAGTCTTTGCTTGTGCTGGACGCCACGACCGGACAAAACGCTTTAAATCAGGCACGTGAATTTAACAAGGCGGCAGATCTTACAGGCGCTGTGCTTACTAAGCTGGACGGTACGGCAAAGGGCGGAATGGCGATAGCGCTTATGTGTGAGTATGACCTGCCGATAAAGTTCATAGGAGTCGGAGAGCAGATGGATGATATGCAGGAATTTTCGGCACGTCAGTTTGCCGACGCACTGTTTGACTGATACGGGGGGAGTATAAATGCGAATTGACGGAAGGACAAATGATGATGTCCGTGAAATTGAAATAAAAACAAATTATACCTTATATGCCGAGGGCAGCGTTTTGTACCGCCAGGGCAATACGGTGGTACTGTGTAACGCGAGTGTGGAGGACAGAGTCCCTCCTCATGTGCTTGGCACGGGGAAAGGCTGGGTCACAGCTGAATATTCCATGCTGCCCAGAGCTACTTCAACAAGAAACCCGCGTGATATATCCAGACTGAAGCTTTCGCCGCGCAGTACGGAGATCCAGCGTCTGATTGCCAGAGCCTTGCGCGGTGCTGTTGATCTTGAAAAACTGGGTGAGCGCAGTATAGTTGTTGACTGTGATGTCATACAGGCAGACGGCGGCACCCGCTGTGCGTCTATAACGGGCGGATTTGTAGCTTTGGCGCTTGCCGTCAGAAAGCTTATGGCTGAGGGCGTGCTCAAAGAAAATCCTATAACAAAGCAGGTGGCGGCACTGTCGGTGGGTATTGTCGATGATGCAATCTTGTGTGATCTGTGTTATAAAGAGGACAGCTCTGCCCAAACGGATATGAATGTTATTATGACATCAACCGGCGGTTTTGTGGAAATACAGGGCACTGCAGAGGGAAGAGAACTCACACGCAAAGAAACGGAAATTATGTTGGACCTGGCGGAGCGTAAAATGCAAAGGCTTTTTGCCGCCCAGTCCGTTGCTCTTTCTGAAAACAAAAATAAAATGTTTCTTATAGCAACAAACAACTCGCATAAGGTTGACGAGTTTAAGCGTATTTTTGAAAAGCACGGTTTGTCACTTGTCACACCCAACGAACTGGGTATAAACTGTCAGCCGGATGAAAACGGCGACAGCTTTGAACAGAATGCGCTAATAAAAGCAAAAGCGTTTTACGATACAGCCAAAATACCGACAGTAGCTGATGACAGCGGCCTTTGCGTTGACGCGCTCGACGGAGCACCGGGAATATACTCCGCACGTTACGGAGATATGCCTGATGATAAATCGCGGCTGGAACTTTTGCTTGAAAATATGCGTGACAAAACAGTACGTACAGCAAGATTTGTATGCGCTATAGCTTGTGTCATGTCAGACGATGACAGTTTTACAGTGACAGGAACGGTAAACGGCACAATTTCCGACAAACCCGCAGGAAATGAGGGCTTCGGATACGACCCGGCTTTTATCCCGCAGGGATATACACAGACCTTCGGCCAAATGAGCGCGGCTGAAAAAGACGCGGTATCTCACCGTGCAAGAGCGCTTGAAAAATTTTCCGAGAAAATCAAGGAGAAATTATGAGTCTTACAAGTAAACAAAGAGCATATCTTAAGGGTGTTGCATCAAAAGAGGATACGATTTTACAGCTTGGCAAGGACGGAATAACCGACAGCTTTATAAAAGCGGTCGATACCGCGGTGGCGGCGCGTGAAATTGTAAAGTTTAAGGTGCTTGAAAACGCGCTTATAAGCGTAAAAGATGCGGCGGATACCGTCGCGTCGGAAATCGGAGCTCAGGTCGTGACAGTAATCGGAAGTAAAGCTGTACTTTATCGCAGATCAGATGACAATCTGCTCGGATTATGATAAAGACTGTTGTTTTCGGCGGTACGTTTGACCCTCCGCATCAGGGACATAAGCATCTGCTTCAATGTGTGATGCAGCATGGTTATGACAGAGCTGTAGTGATCCCCGCAAAGATTCCGCCGCATAAGGTGCGGGATATCGACGGCGATGATTTCAAGCAACGGTTTGAACTTGTCAAAAAAATGTTTTCCGACATGAAAAATGTTACTGTATCTGATATAGAGAACAGACGCGAAGGCAAAAGCTATACAGTGGATACTCTGCGTATTCTGAACGAGATGTATCCTGATGAAAAATTGTATCTGCTTGTCGGAAGCGATATGCTGCTGTCAATAGAACGGTGGCGTGATTTTGAAGAGATTCTGAGACGGGCCGTTATTATAAGCGCTGCAAGGTCAAAAGAAGATATCGGTAAAATCCATGAATATAAAGATTATCTTGAAAAAAAATATAATTGCAGTATTATAATATATGATATAGACGTTATAGAACTGTCATCTTCTCAGCTTCGCTCACCGCTTGTAAAAGCGATAGACACACATAACAAAAATAATCTCAGCTCAGACAGATATGAACATGTTAACAGTGTAGCAGATTATGCTTTAAAGCTTGCAGCTATTCATGGGGTCGATCCGTTTAAAGCGTATATTGCCGCACTTGCACACGACTGTACAAAATATATGAATGACAGTCAGCAGCTTGAGTATTTTGAAAAAAACGATATCAAACTTACAAAAAGCGAATTTGAAACGCCTAAAATTTATCACCAGATAAGCGGAGCGCATTTTGCAAAGCATCAATTTAATATAGAAGATCAGGATATCCTCAACGCAGTGCGTTATCATACTACCGGCAGAGCGGGCATGAGCAGACTGGAAAAACTGATATGTCTTGCTGATTCTATCGAGCCGCGCCGCACTTATCCTCAGGTCGAGGCTATCCGTAAGGCAGCACAGATTAATATTGACAAAGCACTTCTTATGTCTTTTGACAGACTGATAGAGTATATAAAACAGCGCGGACTCAATATGAATGAGCAGACCTTAGAGGCGCGTGACTATTTGAGAAAGGAATGTACAATGACTCAGACGGAACAAATTTTGGATATTGCCGTAAATACTATATTTAAGAAAAAAGGCAGAGAAATACAGATTTTGAAAGTTGAGGATATAACGGTGATGGCTGATTATTTCATCATATGCACCGGTATGTCAAACACGCAGGTAAAAGCGCTTGCGGGTGATGTGGAATACGAGCTGTCAAAGCATGGAATAGAGCCGCTGCACATAGAGGGCTACGGCAATTCGACATGGGTGCTTCTTGATTACGGCAGTGTTATAATTCATGTATTTTATAAAGATGCGCGTGAGTATTATAAACTTGAACGGCTGTGGGCGGACGCAAAGGAAATTCCGGTTTCGGAATATGTAAAAACCGAGGGGGAACAAGCTGATGAGATATGATTTTAAACAGGTGGAAAAAAAGTGGCAGAAGTATTGGGACGACAATGAGTCCTTTAAGGTAGAAATCGACAGAACAAAGCCGAAGTTTTATGCTCTTGTGGAATTTCCGTATCCATCGGGCCAGGGCCTTCATGTGGGACATCCCAGATCATATACAGCTCTTGATATAGTATCAAGAGCAAAACGCATGCAGGGCTATAATGTTTTATATCCCATGGGCTGGGACGCTTTCGGACTGCCTACCGAAAATTTTGCAATAAAAAATAAAATACATCCTAAGACGGTTACAGAAAACAATATAAAGCGCTTTAAGTCTCAGCTTAAGGCACTGGGATTGTCGTTTGACTGGTCGCGCGAGATAAATACAACAGACCCGTCGTATTATAAATGGACTCAGTGGATATTTCTGCAGATGTTCAAGCATGGTCTGGCATACAAAAAGGAAATGAATGTAAACTGGTGCACATCATGTAAGGTGGTACTTGCAAACGAAGAGGTTGTAAACGGCAAGTGTGAGCGCTGTCACAGTGATGTGATACATAAAGTAAAGAGCCAGTGGATGCTGAAGATCACCGAATATGCACAGCGTCTTATAGACGATCTTGACGATCTTGATTTTATAGACCGTGTAAAAATCCAGCAGAAAAACTGGATAGGCAGGTCTACCGGCGCCTCTGTTAGATTTAAAACGACAGCCGGCAGTCAGCTTGAGGTGTATACAACCCGTCCGGACACTTTGTTCGGTGCGACATATATGGTCATATCTCCAGAGCATCCGATTATAGAACAGTATTCTGATATTATAAAAAATATAGATCAGGTTCTCGAATACAGAAAAACCGCAGCAGCTAAGAGTGATTTTGAGCGCACGGAACTTGCAAAGGAAAAGACAGGTGTGCGTTTAGAGGGTATTGACGGAATAAATCCTGTAAACGGCAAACAAATACCGATCTATATTTCCGACTATGTGCTGATGTCATACGGAACCGGCGCTATTATGGCGGTCCCTGCGCACGATACACGAGACTGGGAGTTTGCAAAGAAGTTTGATCTTCCTATAATAGAGGTAGTCGCAGGCGGCGATGTACAGAATCAGGCATATACCGATGTTGAAACCGGTACAATGGTCAACAGCGGATTTCTGAACGGTCTTAGCGTAGATGAGGCCAAAAAGAAAATCATTCAATACCTCGAAGAAAAGGGCTGCGGTGAGTCCAAGGTGAACTATAAGCTGCGTGACTGGGTATTTTCACGCCAGCGTTATTGGGGCGAGCCGATACCTATTGTATACTGTGAAAAATGCGGATATGTTCCGCTGCCCGAAAGCGAGCTTCCGCTTATGCTTCCCGATGTTGACAGCTATGAACCGACCGATAACGGGGAAAGCCCGCTTGCGGCAATGGACAGCTTTGTAAATACTACATGTCCCAAATGCTCGGGCCCCGCTAAGCGCGAGACTGATACAATGCCTCAGTGGGCGGGCTCATCCTGGTATTTTCTCAGATATATGGATCCGCATAACGATAAGGAACTTGCCTCAAAAGAGGCTCTTGAATACTGGAGCCCGGTCGACTGGTATAACGGAGGTATGGAGCATACAACACTGCATCTGCTTTATTCAAGATTCTGGCATAAGTTCTTGTATGATATAGGCGTTGTGCCGACAAAGGAACCGTATGCTAAGCGTACATCTCACGGTATGATACTGGGAGAGAACGGCGAAAAAATGAGTAAGTCACGCGGCAATGTCATAAACCCGGATGATATCATAGAGCAGTACGGTGCAGATACGATGCGGTTGTACGAGATGTTTATAGGCGACTTTGAAAAAAGTGCGCCGTGGAATACCTCGAGTATCAAGGGCTGTAAGCGCTTTCTTGAACGTGTCATGTCTCTTATGGATATCCTTACTGAAGGTCAGGGCTACTCCAAGGAACTGGAACGCTCTTTCCATATCACAATAAAAAAGGTTACAGAGGATATCGAGGCGCTCAAATTTAATACTGCGCTTGCGTCAATGATGACACTTATCAATGAAATTTACGATAAGAATTCTATTAATAAAACCGAATTTAAGACCTTTATAACATTGCTTTGCCCCTTTGCACCTCATATCTGTGAAGAGTTGTGGCAGCTTGCCGGCTTTGAAGGAGATATGACATATGCAAAATGGCCTGTTTATGACCAGAACAAGACAAAGCTTGACCAGGTCGAAATAGCAGTCCAGATAATGGGCAAGGTGAAAGGCAAACTTACCGTACCGGTAGACGCAGACGAGTCTTTTGTACTTGAGGCGGCCAAAAGCAATGAGCGTATTAGCTCGCTGCTGGAAGGAAAACAAATAGTAAAATCAATTTATGTCAAAGGCAAGCTTTTAAATCTTGTTATCAGGTAAAAGATAAAATATCCTGCGGCTATTGCCGCAGGATATTTTTGGCTTTTCTATTGACAAAACCTTTGCACAGTGTTATAATTCGACCAACATACTTGAACGGTAGGTAATGCTATGAGAAAATGTTTCAATTATTTTGAAATGCTTGTAAGGGCAAATTTCAGGTTTGGACGAATGTGACTTCAGCGCTGTTTCAACTAAAATTAATTAATATTTTTAAGGAGAAAATAGTTATGAAAAAAACAATATCAATTATACTTTCAGTTGTTTTGGTATTTACAAGTATTATCGCACTCTCTTCGTGCAGCTCAAAAAAAATCACCATCGCTATACCCAATGACACCACTAATGAAGCACGTGCCCTGCTTTTGCTTGAAGACCTGGGATATATAAAGCTTAAGGACGGCGCAGGCATTACAGCTACGATTCTTGATATCGAGGAAAATCCCTATAATATTGAATTCAATGAGGTTGAGGCGGCTCAGCTTCCAAATGTACTGCCTGATGTGGACTATGCAGTAATAAACTCAAATTACGCGATTTCTGCAGGCTTGGATCCGATGAAGGACGCCCTTGATCTTGAGGGCTCATCTTCGGCATACGGCAATATCCTTGCTGTTAAAGAAGGAAACGAGAATTCGGATATTATCAAGGCTCTGAAAGCCGCTCTTGAAAGCAAAAAAGTAGCTGATTTTATAACCTCAAAATACGGCGGAGCAGTAATCTCTGTTGTGGATAATCCTACAGACGGATTTGCTGCCGATGTCGATTATGAAGCCTTGGCAGGAAGTACCGTGACGGTTGCCGCAAGCCCTGCACCACACGCAGAGATCCTTGCCGTTGCAAAGGAAATACTGGCTGAAAAGAATATTACTTTAAAAATCGAGGAGTTTACAGATTATGTTCAGCCCAACAACGTTGTTGAGAGCGGAGAAGTTGATGCCAACTATTTCCAGCACTATCCCTATCTTGAGGACTTCAATAAAGAAAACGGTACTCATATAGTGTCCGTATCGACTATACACGTGGAGCCTTTGGGAATATACGGCGGCAAACAGACAAGTCTTGACGCTATCAAGAAATAGAAGATTTTTATGATAGAAATAACAAACCTGACAAAGACATTTACAACCGCAGATGGATCTGTTGAGGCTCTTAAAAATGTGTCTTTGAGAATAGAAGACGGCGATATCTACGGTATAATCGGAATGAGCGGAGCCGGTAAAAGCACGCTTGTACGCTGTATCAATATGCTGGAGAGGCCAAACTCAGGCAGCGTGTGTATAGACGGCTGCGACATCGGTTCTCTTACCAAGAAACAGCTGCGTCACGAGCGCAGAAAAATCACAATGATTTTTCAGGGCTTTAACCTTCTTATGCAGAGAAATTGTCTGGGCAATATTTGCTTTCCGCTTGAGCTTGAAGGCATAAAGCGTGCAGACGCCCGCAAACGTGCGTATGAGCTTCTGGAACTGGTAGGCCTCTCTGAAAAAGCGAAGGCATATCCCGCTCAGCTTTCAGGCGGTCAGCAGCAGCGTATAGCAATAGCAAGAGCGCTTGCTACAAACCCCAAGGTATTGCTGTGCGATGAAGCTACAAGTGCTCTTGATCCGACTACAACACATTCCGTGCTGGAACTTATCGGTGATATAAACAGGAAACTCGGGATAACAGTAATAATAATAACTCATCAAATGAGTGTTGTTGAGAGCATCTGCAAGCATGTAGCAATACTGGACGAAGGCGAAGTAGTTGAAAGCGGAGAGGTAGGAGAGGTGTTTGCGCATCCTCAGTCTGCCGCTGCAAGGCGCCTTGTATTTCCTGAGGGAGAAGGAGCTGCGGTTGTAGTAAACAGCTCAGATGAACGCTTTATCCGTGTAGTCTTTAACGGCGCGAATGCCACCGGTACCCCGCTTATTGCCAGAATGGCGGTAGAGGAAGGAATAGAGGCAAGCATTGCCTATGCATCGACCAAAAGCATAGGAGAAAAAGCATACGGCTCAATGCTTCTTGGTATTACGGGCGGAGATGATAAGGTCCGGGGCGCTATACAGTACCTGCAAAAAACTCCGGATATATTTGTCCAGGAGGTGTCTTTGAATGATAGATAAACTTTTCTCATCAGAAACACTTGCCGAGGCATGGCAGGTAATAAGTACGCAGTTTCCGCAGGCAATATGGGAAACTGTGTATGTAACAATACTTGCTACAGCTTTTTCGGTAGTTATAGGTTTGCCTTTGGGTGTGTTGCTTGTCGCCGGAGAAAGAAACGGCGTTTTACCTTTGCCGGCATGGCTTATGCATATACTTAATGTAGTAATAAACTTATTGCGCTCAGTGCCGTTTTTGATTTTAATGGTGTTGGTATTTCCCCTGACGCGGCTTATTGTCGGTACTGTTGTAGGTACTGTGGCATCCATCGTGCCGTTGGTGATAGCGGGCTTCCCGTTTGTCGCACGGCTGGTTGAAAGCAGTATGCGAGAGGTGAATCCGAACATAATAGAGATGGCGCAGAGTATGGGCGCTTCTCCTTTACAAATAATAGTCAAAGTAATGATTCCCGAAAGCTTTCCGTCGCTTTTGTCAAATATAACTATTGCAATAACCACGATTTTGGGCTATTCTGCAATGAGCGGTATCATAGGCGGTGGAGGACTTGGCAAAATCGCGATGAATTACGGGTATTACCGTTATAAGTATCTTATAATGATTGCCGCTGTTATTTTACTTATAATACTGGTTCAGGCCTTTCAGAGCATCGGCACTCGTGCCGCTGTAAGATCGGATAAAAGACTGAAAAACAAGTGATCATTTAAGGAGTTTGCAAAATGCCAAAAATTTATACCTCAGCTGATCAGCTGATCGGCAAAACTCCGCTTATGGAGTTGACAAATACAGAAAAAAAGCTGGGACTTAAGGCTAAAATATTGGCTAAGCTCGAATACTTTAACCCGGCCGGTTCGGTAAAGGACCGTGTTGCAAAAGCGATGCTGGATGATGCTGAAAAAACCGGTAGGCTGACTCCAAACTCTGTCATAATCGAGCCTACAAGCGGAAATACCGGTATAGGCCTTGCATGTGTAGCCGCAGCCCGCGGATACCGTCTTATTATTGTGATGCCCGACAGCATGTCGGTAGAACGCAGACAGCTTATGAAGGCGTATGGTGCAGAGCTTGTGCTGACAGACGGCGCAAAAGGCATGACAGGCGCAATAGAAAAAGCAAATGAGCTTGCCTCATCAATACCGGACAGCTTTATTCCCGGTCAGTTTGAAAATCCGGCAAATCCTCAGGCGCATTTTGAAACAACAGGTCCTGAAATATATTCAGATACTGACGGCAAGGTGGATATATTTGTCGCCGGAGTCGGAACGGGCGGCACCATCAGCGGTGTGGGGAGATACCTCAAATCTAAAAACAGCAGTATACAGATTGTTGCTGTAGAACCCGAGTCGTCACCCGTACTTTCAAAAGGTGTGTCCGGTGCGCATAAAATCCAGGGGATAGGAGCCGGATTTGTTCCCGATGCACTTGACAGGCAAATATATGACCGGATAATGACGGTAAAAGACGAGGATGCATTTAAAATGGGAAGGCTTGTAGGGCAGTGCGACGGTGTGCTTGTAGGTATTTCATCGGGTGCCGCTCTGGATGCGGCAGTCAGACTGGCGCGTGAATCACAAAACTTTTCTAAAAATATTGTTGTGCTCATGCCCGATACCGGAGACAGATATCTTTCCACCGCGCTTTTTGCCGATTAAAAGGATAATAGTTTTATGATGATTTCAACGCGCGGCAGGTATGCCCTCAGAGTGCTGATCGATCTTGCCGAACACGAAAACGGTGGATATATACCTTTGAGAGATGTGGCAAAAAGGCAGCAGATATCACTTAAATATATTGAAAGAATAATGCCTGTGCTTGTAAAAAACGGATATGTAGCGGCTCTGCACGGCAAAGGCGGCGGTTATCGGCTTGAAAAAAAGCCGGAAAGTTGTTCTGTGGGGGATATACTTCGGCTTACCGAGGGAACGCTTGCACCGGTATCCTGTCTTGAATGCTCACAGCCAGCATGTCCTATGCAAGAAAATTGCCGCACACTTCCTATGTGGAAAAAGCTTGATGAGATGATAAAAAACTTTTTCGACTCAATTACACTGGGGGATTTGATGAAATAAAAAATTGACGGACTTATCCGTCAATTTTTTATTTGTAACAACTCTTGCTGTATGGATTGTATTAAAATATTAAGATTTATGCTTTAAATTTTTAGTGGCAGGGTTGTTTATAACCTGTCCGCTGTCTGTAAATCTGGATCCGTGACACGGGCAATCCCATGTGTGCTCAGCTTTGTTTCTCTTCAAAACACATCCCATGTGGGGGCATCTCTTTTCAGAAAATGATAGTATACCCGTTAATGCAGTTGCCAAGTTAATTATTGTCTGTTTGCGTAAAATACTTCTTGACGGTGAAAAAACACCGGAATATATATTGTCTTTGCCCAGCATAAGATCGGTGAGCAGCAGGGCGGATACCATAGCTTGTGTCATGCCCCATTTATTATATCCTGTTGTGACAAAAAGATTTGGAGTCAAAGCCGAGTATTTACCTATATAAGGTGCGCTATCAAGTGTCATACAGTCTTGAGTCGCCCACCGATATCTCTGTATTGCTTGCGGAAAGTGATCCTTTGTAAATTTTTCGATATCATTAAAATTTCCTCCCTGCATACCGGTGCGATGTCCGCCCGCTCCGATCAAAAGCAAATCCTTGTAATTTCTGAAAGACATACCGCTTCCGGAGCCGTCAGTATACATGCCGTTAATATTGGGAGTATTTGAGTAGGCAATAACATATGAACGATGCTGATACATTTTCAAAAAATAGCTTCCATGGCGGTTGATAAAAGGAAAATGAGTGGCAACAATTATTCTTTTCGCTGATATCTTATAACAGTCTGTAAAAGCTGTTTTTGAGGAAATTGAAGTTACACGCGTATGCTCAAAAATGTTTAGATTTGCCGATATTGCAGAAATGAATTTAAGCGGATTGAACTGAGCTTGATTATTAAAAATAACAGCTCCGGCTGTTTTTACCGGAATGTCTGGATCGGCTTCATATTCCGCATGAAAATTTAAACGCTTTAGAGCTTCTAATTCTTCGCGTATTTTATTCTTGTCAAAAAGAGAATATACTCCGTTGATTTTACTTTCAAAGTCACAGTCGATATTTTTGCATATGTGACGATATTTATCAAGCGCTTCAATATTTGCATTAAGGTATTTTTCTGCTTTGTATACTCCCATGAGCCGTATCAGTTTACTGTAAATAAATCCGTGCTGTGCGGTTATCTTCGCTGTTGTATTTTTTGTCGTTGAGTGACATATTGTTTCAGCCTCGGTAAGAATATAGTCAATACCTGCCATGTGTAAAAAATATGCACAAAGTATACCTCCGATGCCCCCGCCGATTATAAGCACATCGGTTTTTTTGTCACTGTCAAGCTTGGGAAATTCGGGTAAATTTGTTGAATCAGACCATACCGATTTCAAAATAATCTCCTTTAAAAACAAAATTAATTTATATTATTTTTACCCGTACTTGTGGCTTTATGCTTTATATATCTCGCGTTTTATATAACCGGAGTAAATTTTACAATAAAATGATAACTAAAATATTTCAATAAAAAAAGCCGAATCCAAAAAAGGAATTCGGCAAGATACTGGCGGAGAGAAGGGGATTCGAACCCCTGAGACGCTATTAACGCCTACACGATTTCCAATCGTGCGCCTTAGACCAGCTCAGCCATCTCTCCGTGCGTTGTTAAGTATATGACATTTTTAAACTTTTGTCAATATGCATTTTTTAGACTTTTTAATTGATTGACAATGTCTGTTATAAATGATATAATTTATGATACGATTTTTTGTGGAATGAGGAGTATTTTGTTGTCGAATAGTGAAATAAAAGAAAATAAAATGGGTGTAATGCCCGTAAACAAATTGCTTTTAACAATGTCGTTGCCAATGATGGCCTCTATGTTTGTACAGGCGCTATATAATATTGTAGACAGTATTTTTGTGTCATGGGTAAGTGAGGATGCGCTTACTGCCGTATCACTTGCCTTTCCCGCACAGAGTCTTATGATAGCTGTGGCTATCGGTACTGGAGTAGGAGTTAATGCTCTGACTTCAAGGCGATTGGGAGCTAAGGATTTTGAAGGCGCAAATAAAATAGCAAACAACGGCCTTTTTCTTGCGGCATGTAGTTATGTTGTTTTTCTTTTGCTTGGATTGACTACTGTCAGATGGTTTTTTTCCATACAGACAAACGTACAGTCTATTGTAGATGGCGGTGTTGAATATCTTTCTATATGCATGTGCTTTTCTTTCGGAATGTTCTTTCAGGTCATGTTTGAAAGATTTATGCAGTCTACCGGAAAAACCGTGTATATAATGTATTGTCAGGGACTCGGAGCAGTGATTAATATCATTCTTGATCCGATTTTTATATTCGGATATTTCGGTGCGCCGAAAATGGGTGTAGCAGGTGCTGCAGTCGCTACGGTAATCGGACAGATATGTGCTATGTTTTTGACAATGTTTTTCCATCACAAATTTAATAAAGAACTGCGTGTGGGCTGGCGCCAGCTCAGACCTTGTTCAAAAGCCATTCGTGATATTTACGCTGTTGCCCTGCCGTCTATTATCATGCAGTCGATAGGTTCTATTATGGTTTTCGGCATGAACAAAATTCTGATACGCTTTACAGAGACTGCCGCTACCGTTTTCGGAGTTTATTTTAAACTTCAAAGCTTTGTATTTATGCCTGTATTCGGATTGAATAACGGTATGGTACCTATAATCAGCTATAATTATGGCGCGGGAAAACGTGACAGGATTAAAAAGGCGATACGCTGTGCCTGCATATACGCAGTTTGCATAATGACCGTCGGTCTGTTGGTTTTGCAATTTCTGCCAAGACAGATACTTATGATCTTCAATGCTTCCGAAAACCTTATGAATTTGGGAGTGACTGCACTTAGAATAATAAGCTTGCATTTTGTTATTGCGGGTATCAGCATTGTTCTGTCATCTGTGTTTCAGGCACTCGGACATGCTTTCCGGTCAATGTTTGTATCAATTGCCCGTCAAATAATTGTTATTCTTCCTGTAGCATACTTGTTGTCTTTGACAGGCGATGTGAGTGCAGTTTGGTGGGCATTTCCAATTGCTGAGGCAGTGTCTATAATTTTGTGCGTTATTTTTTATTTTGATTTGCGTAAAAAAGTCATAAACCGTGTTTAAAATTTGATGAAAGAGCATAATAACAACGGAGGAATACTAATATGTCAAAATTGAAAAAACGTCGGCTGACGCTGATAATTATTATGTCACTGCTTGTACTTTGCGCTGTCGGTGTTGTAATATTTAAATTGTATGAAATGATGTCTGAACCGTTGTTTGATTCCGGAATAACGAAAAACAGCGCTATAACTAATATAACCACAGCGGATGATAAGTCATTCAACGCTTTGCTCATAGGTACTGATGCCGAGGGCTATAATACTGATGCACTTATGATTGTTCATGTCGATAAGGAAAATAAAAAGATAAGGATGCTTTCAATACCCCGTGATACACGTGTTAAGGTAAACGGAAGAAATCATAAAATCAACGCTTGTTATTATATTGGCGGCTTGGACTTGCTGTTTGAGAAAATAAAAGAGCTGACGGAAATCGAAATCAATTATTATGCCATGATACAGCCAGGCACTTTGGCGGAAATCGTTGACTGCCTTGGCGGCGTTGAGTATGATGTGGAACAGAATATGAGATATTCCGACCCTGTGCAGGATTTGTATATAGATCTGGACAAGGGCCTTCAGGTACTTAACGGAGATCAGGCAGAACAATACTGCAGATATCGCTCATATGTTATGGGAGATATCACGCGTACTCAAAGCCAGCAGAAATTTTTCAAAGCCCTTTTTGAACAGAAACTTAATATTAAGTATGCGACAAAGATAAATGATATTTATAAAATTTTGAGTGAAAAAGTCGATACAAATGTAAGTCTTAAGGATATACTGTATAACACTTCTGTATTTCAGCTTATAACGGGCGGTGATCAGATCGAATGTTATGAGACCCCGGGAACATATAATGATATGGAAAAGGATGGTATATCGTATTTTATCATTGAAGGAGATTATCTTACCGAATTGAAGGAGCTTTGTGCTGAATATTTTGGAGGTAGTTACGTTCCTGAAGAGATTGATTGATTTTATTAAAAAGGATAAAAAGATGAAAAAAGGTGTTGACAAAGGAGGTAGTGTGTGGTATTATAGACAGGCACCCAAAAAAGGGGGTGCGGCGCCGAGAAGCAGGCGCGAATGAACATTGAAAATTAAACAGCATCAAAAGAAGGACCCGTTAATTGTA